>NZ_JBICBL010000036.1:0-1161 GCF_043089925.1 Streptomyces sp. NPDC013457 | reverse complement strand
CTGGCCGGCGTGCCCGCCGCCGCCCTCGCGGAGGCCGAGCGTCCGCTGATCGGCACCGCCGAGGAGAACGGCGTCATCGACCCGGACGTCCTGTGGTCCTGCACCACCTGCGGCGCCTGTGTCGAGCAGTGCCCGGTCGACATCGAGCACATCGACCACATCGTCGACATGCGCCGCTACCAGGTGATGATCGAGTCCGCCTTCCCCTCGGAGGCCGGCACGATGCTCAAGAACCTGGAGAAGAAGGGCAACCCCTGGGGCCTGGCCAAGAAGCAGCGCGTCGAGTGGACCAAGGAGGTCGACTTCGAGGTCCCGATCGTCGGCAAGGACGTCGAGGACCTCACCGAGGTCGACTACCTGTACTGGGTCGGCTGCGCCGGCGCCCTGGAGGACCGGGCCAAGAAGACCACCAAGGCCTTCGCCGAGCTGCTGCACATGGCGGGCGTCAAGTTCGCGATCATGGGCGGCGAGGAGAAGTGCACCGGTGACTCGCCCCGCCGCCTGGGCAACGAGCCGCTGTTCCAGCAGCTCGGCCAGGAGAACGTCGCGATGCTGAACATGGCGTTCGGCGAGGACGACGAGGACGAGTCGACGAAGAAGCCGAAGTCGGCGAAGAAGATCGTCGCGACCTGCCCGCACTGCTTCAACACGATCGCGAACGAGTACCCGCAGCTGGGCGGCGAGTTCGAGGTCATCCACCACACGCAGCTGCTCCAGCACCTCATCGACGAGGGCAAGCTGATCCCGGTGACGCCGGTCGAGGGTCTGATCACCTACCACGACCCCTGCTACCTGGGCCGCCACAACAAGGTCTACACGCCGCCGCGCGAGATCATGGACAAGGTCCCGGGCCTGCGCCAGCAGGAGATGCACCGCCACAAGGAGCGCGGCTTCTGCTGTGGCGCCGGTGGCGCGCGGATGTGGATGGAGGAGCGGATCGGCAAGCGCATCAACAACGAGCGCGTCGACGAGGCCCTGTCCCTCAACCCGGACATCGTCTCCACCGCCTGCCCGTTCTGCCTGGTCATGCTCACCGACTCGGTGAACGGCAAGAAGAACGAGGGCAAGGCGAAGGAGTCCGTCCAGGTGGTGGACGTGGCCCAGCTGCTGCTCGACTCGGTGAAGACGAAGCCGGAGGACGTCGAGCCGGACGCCCCGGAG
>NZ_JBICBL010000035.1:0-2773 GCF_043089925.1 Streptomyces sp. NPDC013457 | reverse complement strand
GAACCAGATGTTCGGGAAGCCGAGGAAGCGGTGCCAGGCGACACCCATGTTCGTGTTCAGCGAGACCGTGATCATCCAGGTGAAGGACGTGACGATCTTGAGCGCCGCGAAGAAGTAGGTGAGGTGCTGGATCGTGCTCAGGTCGAGCCCGTCGAGCAGCGCGATCAGCGGGTACGAGGCGAAGAAGCCCGGCTCCCAGCTCGTCACGTGGTGCTGGACGCCCTCCAGGGCGCGCAGCGTCATGATGCAGACGCCGACGATCAGGATGACCGCCTCGACGAAGTACGCCTGGCCGGTCTTGGATCCCGCGAAGCGGGACTTGCGGCCCGCGCCGCCCGGCCGGTTCAGCTGCCGGATCACGATGAGGGTCACGATGCCGAGGACGGTCATCAGGCCGAGGAACTCGGTGAAGATCTCGTACGGCAGCCAGTCGCCGATGATCGGGATCAGCCAGTCGGCCTGGAAGAGCTGGCCGAACGCGTTGACGATGGTGAGCAGCAGCGAGAAGAAGCCGACGGCCACGAACCAGTGCGCCACGCCCACGATGCCCCAGCGGTTCATGCGTGTGTGGCCGAGGAACTCCTTGACCAGCGTGATGGTGCGCTGTGTGGGGTCGCCGGTGCGCGTGCCCGCGGGCACGGGCTGGCCGAGCTTCACGAAGCGGTAGATCTGCGCGATGGCGCGGCCGAACAGCGCGACGGCCACCACCGTGATGGCGATCGACACGATGATCGCGGCGAGTTGCATGAGGGGCTCCTCGGGCGGGCCTGCGAGGCGGAGCGCCTGTACTCCCCAGTGTGGCGAGTCCGGCGCTACTAAGCGGTAACTTATTCAGTCCGTGCTGAGATTACCCCGTCACGGCTCCGCGCTGTAGCGGCGCCTGCGGTGATCTGTGTCGCTCAGGCAAGCCTTGCCGACCGGGTCTCCCCCGCCGTGGAGGCGCTCGCCGCGCGACGCCTGCGGACTGCTGGAAGCGTACGCGCCAGGATGCCCAGATCCATCCCGAGCCAGTGGTGGTCCACATAGTGGAGGTCGAGCAGCTCGCGCTCCTCCCAGGGCAGCTCCGAGCGTCCGCTGATCTGCCAGAGCCCCGTCATCCCCGGCCGGACCGTGAGTCTCCGGCGGGACTCGCCGACGCACTCGCGGTGCCCGGGGGTGAGCGGGCACGGGCCGACGAGCGACATCTCCCCCCGTACGACATGGACCAGGAGGGGCATTCCGGCCAGCGGGCCCTTCGTGCGGAACGTGTGCATCGTGAAAGCCCGACCGCCCAGGCCCGCGACGGTCCGCCGGCGCAGCACCCCGCCGGCGCCGGCCGTCGTCACCGCGAGGGAGAGGGCGACGGCGGCGAACGCAGGGGACAGGGCGGCCAGCAGGGCGAGTCCGCCGAAGAGGTCGAGTGTGCGCTTGGCCGTCATTCCCCACACCCTTTCGAGTGACATTCATGGGATATTCGTGGGATACGCCCGGTTTGCCCGGCAGGGGCACCCCGGACTCTCTCATGTCGAAGGGCCCCGAACCGGGGAATGACGCGCCCCGGCGGGCCCCTGGACGCCTTTTTGAGCGACTGTCAGGGTGAAGAGTTGAGCCACCCACGCTCAGGTCTGTTGACGCGTCGGGGGTCGTCATGCATCCTTGAGTCAGATCCACTCAAGTCAGTCAGCTGGAGGAATTGAAATGGCACGTGCGGTCGGCATCGACCTGGGCACGACTAACTCGGTCGTCAGCGTTCTGGAAGGCGGCGAGCCCACCGTCATCACCAACGCCGAGGGTGCCAGGACCACGCCGTCCGTCGTCGCCTTCGCGAAGAACGGTGAGGTGCTCGTCGGCGAGGTCGCCAAGCGCCAGGCGGTCACCAACGTCGACAGGACCATCCGGTCGGTCAAGCGCCACATGGGCACCGACTGGAAGATCGACATCGACGGCAAGAGCTTCAACCCGCAGCAGATGAGCGCCTTCATCCTGCAGAAGCTGAAGCGCGACGCCGAGGCGTACCTGGGCGAGAAGGTCGTCGACGCGGTCATCACCGTCCCGGCGTACTTCAACGACTCCGAGCGTCAGGCCACCAAGGAGGCCGGTGAGATCGCGGGCCTCAACGTCCTGCGCATCGTCAACGAGCCGACCGCGGCCGCCCTGGCCTACGGCCTGGACAAGGACGACCAGACGATCCTCGTCTTCGACCTCGGTGGCGGCACGTTCGACGTGTCCCTCCTGGAGATCGGTGACGGCGTCGTCGAGGTGAAGGCGACCAACGGTGACAACCACCTCGGTGGTGACGACTGGGACCAGCGCGTCGTCGACTACCTGGTGAAGCAGTTCGCCAACGGCCACGGCGTCGACCTGGCCAAGGACAAGATGGCTCTCCAGCGTCTGCGCGAGGCCGCGGAGAAGGCGAAGATCGAGCTGTCGTCCTCCACCGAGACGTCGATCAACCTGCCGTACATCACCGCCTCCGCCGAGGGTCCGCTGCACCTGGAGGAGAAGCTCACCCGGGCTCAGTTCCAGCAGCTGACCGCCGACCTTCTGGACCGCTGCAAGACGCCGTTCCACAACGTCATCAAGGACGCGGGCATCAACCTGTCCGAGATCGACCACGTCGTTCTCGTCGGTGGCTCCACCCGTATGCCGGCCGTCGCCGAGCTCGTCAAGGAGCTGACCGGTGGCCAGGAGGCCAACAAGGGTGTGAACCCGGACGAGGTCGTGGCCATCGGCGCCGCCCTGCAGGCCGGTGTGCTGAAGGGTGAGGTCAAGGACGTCCTGCTTCTGGACGTGA
>NZ_JBICBL010000034.1:0-2824 GCF_043089925.1 Streptomyces sp. NPDC013457 | reverse complement strand
GAGGAGCTGGCCGAGGTCGCCCTTGCCGTGCTGCTCGATGGCGGTCTCCAGCTGGTCGGCCATGAGGGTGTCGTAGACGGGGCGTCGGACGGAGCGGAAGACGCCGATGGGGGTCTGGTGGAGGGTGTCGGGGTCGGCGAGGCGGGAGAGGGCGAAGGCGGTGGTCGGGGAGGCGGCGTGGGCGTCGTGGACCAGGATCGCGCTCTCGTTCTCGGGGGTGACCGCGACGACCTTCAGGTCGCCGGTGGTGTGGTCGCGGACGACGCCCTTGGAGTCGTCCGTGCCGAAGCGGATGGGCCGTCCGTGTTCGAGGCGGATGACCGCTTCCCTGGCCTGGTCTTTGTCTTTGAGGGGTTCGAAGGCGCCGTCGTTGAAGATGTTGCAGTTCTGGTAGATCTCGACGAGGGCGGTGCCGGGGTGGTCGGCGGCCTGGCGGAGGACTTCGGTGAGGTGTTTGCGGTCGGAGTCGACGGTCCGGGCGACGAAGGAGGCTTCGGCGCCGATTGCGAGGGAGACCGGGTTGAACGGGGCGTCGAGGGAGCCCATCGGCGTCGATTTGGTGATCTTCCCGACCTCGGACGTCGGACTGTACTGGCCCTTGGTCAGCCCGTAGATCCGGTTGTTGAACAGCAGGATCTTCAGGTTCACGTTGCGGCGCAGGGCGTGGATGAGGTGGTTGCCGCCGATGGACAGGGCGTCGCCGTCGCCGGTGACGACCCAGACCGACAGGTCACGGCGTGAGGTGGCCAGTCCGGTCGCGATCGCGGGGGCGCGGCCGTGGATGGAGTGCATCCCGTAGGTGTTCATGTAGTACGGGAAGCGGGAGGAGCAGCCGATGCCGGAGACGAAGACGATGTTCTCGCGGGCGAGGCCGAGTTCGGGCATGAAGCCCTGGACGGCGGCGAGGACGGCGTAGTCGCCGCAGCCGGGGCACCAGCGGACTTCCTGGTCGGACTTGAAGTCCTTCATGGTCTGGGCGGCTTCGGTCTTGGGCACGAGGTTCAGGAGTGTCTCACTCATCGATGGCCTCCTTGAGTGCCGAGGCGAGCTGCTCGGCCTTGAACGGCATGCCGTTGACCTGGGTGTGTGAGCGTGCGTCGACCAGATACTTCGCGCGGATGAGGGTGGCGAGCTGGCCGAGGTTCATCTCCGGGACGATGACCTTGTCGTACCGGGTGAGGATGTCGCCGAGGTTGTGCGGGAAGGGGTTGAGGTGGCGCAGGTGGGCCTGCGCGATCGCGCCCTTGTCGCGGCGGATGCGGCGCACCGCCGCCGTGATCGGCCCGTAGGTCGATCCCCAGCCCAGCACCAGGGTCTTCGCGTTGTCGGGGTCGTCCACCTGGAGGTCGGGGACGGTGATGCGGTCGGTCTTGGCCTGGCGGGTGCGGACCATGAAGTCGTGGTTGGCCGGGTCGTAGGAGATGTTCCCGGTCCCGTCCTGCTTCTCGATGCCGCCGATCCGGTGCTCGAGACCCGGCGTGCCCGGTACCGCCCACGGCCGTGCGAGGGTCTGCGGGTCACGCTTGTAGGGCCAGAACACCTCCGAACCGTCAGCCAGTTCATGGTTGGGTCCGGTCGCGAACTGGACCCGCAGGTCGGGGAGTTCGTCGATGTCGGGGATCCGCCACGGCTCCGAGCCGTTGGCGAGGTAGCCGTCGGAGAGCAGGAACACCGGCGTGCGGTAGGCGAGTGCGATCCGGGCGGCCTCGATCGCCGCGTCGAAACAGTCCGCCGGCGTCCGCGGCGCCACCACCGGCACCGGAGCCTCACCGTTACGCCCGTACATCGCCTGCAGGAGATCCGCCTGCTCGGTCTTCGTCGGCAGTCCCGTCGACGGGCCGCCGCGCTGGATGTCCACGACCAGCAGCGGCAGCTCCAGCGACACCGCGAGCCCGATCGTCTCCGACTTCAGCGCCACACCCGGCCCGGACGTCGTCGTCACCGCCAGCGAGCCGCCGAACGCCGCCCCCAGCGCCGCCCCGATCCCGGCGATCTCGTCCTCCGCCTGGAAGGTGCGCACACCGAAATTCTTGTGCCGGGAGAGTTCGTGGAGGATGTCGGAGGCCGGGGTGATCGGGTAGGAGCCCAGGTAGAGCGGGAGATCCGCCTGACGGGCCGCGGCGATCAGACCGTAGGACAGGGCCAGGTTCCCGGAGATGTTGCGGTACGTGCCCGCCGGGAACGCCTTCGTCGCCGGAGCGACCTCGTAGGAGACGGCGAAGTCCTCGGTCGTCTCGCCGAAGTTCCAGCCCGCCCGGAACGCGGCCACGTTCGCCTCGGCGATCTGCGGCTTCTTCGCGAACTTCTGCCGCAGGAACGTCTCGGTGGCCTCGGTCGGCCGGTGATACATCCACGACAGAAGCCCGAGCGCGAACATGTTCTTCGACCGCTCGGCCTCCTTCCGCGACAGGCCGAACTCCTTCAACGCCTCGATCGTCAGCGTCGTCAACGGCACCGGATGCACCCGATAGCCGTCCAGCGAACCGTCCTCCAGCGGAGAGGTGTCGTAGCCGACCTTCGCCATCGCCCGCTTCGCGAACTCGTCCGTGTTCACGATGATCTCGCCGCCCCGCGGCACATCACCGATGTTCGCCTTCAACGCGGCCGGGTTCATCGCGACCAGCACGTTCGGGGCATCCCCCGGCGTCAGAATGTCATGGTCGGCGAAATGCAACTGGAACGACGACACACCCGGCAGCGTCCCAGCAGGAGCCCGGATCTCGGCCGGGAAGTTCGGCAGCGTGGAGAGGTCGTTCCCGAACGACGCCGTCTCCGAGGTGAACCTGTCACCCGTGAGCTGCATACCGTCACCCGAATCACCCGC
>NZ_JBICBL010000033.1:0-2869 GCF_043089925.1 Streptomyces sp. NPDC013457 | reverse complement strand
GCGCCGCCCGCGAGCGCCAGGTCGCACTCACCGCGGCGCAGTGCGTTGGCCGCGAGGTGGAGGGCGACCAGGGAGGACGAGCAGGCCGTGTCGACCGAGATCGCCGGACCCTCGAAGCCGAACGTATAGGAGATACGCCCGGAGGCGACGCTGCTGAGCTTGCCGGTGAGCAGATAGCCCTCGGACTCCTCCGGCCCTTCGAGCCCCAGGTAGCTCTGTTCCACCACGCCCGCGAACACACCGGTACGACTGCCCTTCAGGGACTCGGGGTCGATGCCGGCCCGCTCGATCGTCTCCCACGCCGTTTCGAGCAGCAGCCGCTGCTGAGGGTCCATGGCCCGGGCCTCGCGCGGTGCGATGCCGAAGAACGCGGCGTCGAAGAGCGCGGCGTCGTGCAGGAACCCGCCTTCCCGCGTGTACGACGTACCCGGCGTCTCGGGGTCGGGGTCGTAGAGCCTCTCCAGGTCCCAGCCGCGGTCCGTCGGGAAGGGGGTGATGGCGTCGACGCCCTCCGCCGCGAGCCGCCACAGCTCCTCGGGCGAGGTCGCCCCACCAGGGAAGCGGCAGGCCATCGACACGATGGCGATGGGCTCCCCGGTGCCGCCTTCCAGTTCGGCGAGCCGCTGCTGAGCCTTGTGGAGATCGGCGGTCACCCGCCGGAGGTACTCGACGAGCTTCTCTTCGTTGGTCATAGAGGATCGATTTCTCCTTGAGGCACAGGAACGGCGAGAGTCGTCGGAATGCGGGTCGGCCGGGCGCCGCTGTACGGAGGAATGCGGGTCGGCCGGGCGTCGCTGTACGGATCAGCCGAGCTGGGAGTCGATGAAGCTGAAGAGCTCCTCCGCGGACGCCGATGCGAGCGGGTCGTCCTCCTCCCGCGTCGGAGACCCCGCATCGGGCCGCTTCACCCTCGCCATCAGAGCCTGCAGCCGTGCGGTGAGCTCGGCGCGCTCCTCCTCCTGGGGCGGCTCCGCGGCGAGCAGGGCGTCGACCTTGTCGAGTTCGGCCAGCGCCGAGCGCGCCGCGTTGCCGGTGACCGGCCCGAGCCGCTCCAGCAGGTGGCCGGCGAGGGCAGCGGGACTCGGGTGGTCGAAGACCACCGTGGCGGGGAGACGGATGCCGGTGGCCGCGTTGACCCGGTTGCGCAACTCGACGGCGGTCATCGAATCGAGCCCCAGGTCCTGGAACGAGCGCTCCGAGGTCACGGCTTCCGACGACGCGTGACCGAGGACCGACGCCACTTCGGCGCGCACGAGAGCGAGCGCCCACTGCTCCCGCTCCAAGGGCGACAGCGCGGCCAACTCCGTGGCCAACTGCTCCGTAGGCGACTGCTCCGTCCGCGACGGCTCGGGCACCGACCCCTCAGGAGCGTGCCGCTCCGGTCCGCTCGGCAGCACCGTGCGCAGCAGGTGCGGGATCTGGCCTCCGGAACGTATCTCCCTCTCGTCCAGCGGGGTGGCAACCACCGCCGGCCCGCCCGAGGCGAGGGACCGGTCGAGGAGCGTGAGTCCCTGTGCCCGGTCGGTCACGCGAAAACCGCTCCGCGCGAACCGGTCGAGGTCCCTGTCGTCCAACCGGCCGTTGATGCCGCCTCCTTCCCACAGCCCCCAGGCGATGGACGTCGCCGGCAGGCCGTGGCTCTGACGGTGGTGGGCGAGGGCGTCCAGGGCGGCGTTGGCAGCGGCGTAGTTCGATTGACCGGGACCGCCGAAGACCCCCACGGTCGAGGAGAACAGCACGAACGCCGTGAGTTCCATGTCACGGGTCAGCTCATGGAGGTTCCATGCGCCGTCGACCTTCGGGCGGAGCACCGCGTGCAGCCGGTCCGGGGTCAGGGTCTCGAACAGACCGTTGTCGAGGACACCTGCGGCGTGGACGACACCGGTGAGAGGACGGTCCGCCGGGAGCCCCGACAGCAGGGCGGCGAGAGCGTCCCGGTCGGCGACATCGCCGGTGGCGATGGTGACATCCGCGCCGAGTTCCTTCAGCTCGACCGTCAATTCCTCTGCCTCGCCTGCCTGTTCACCGCCACGGCCGACGAGCAGGAGGCTCGTGACGCCGTGCTCCAGGACCAGATGCCGGGAGACGGCCGCACCGAGGAGACCCGTACCACCGGTGATCAGAACGGTGCCGGTGGTGGACCAGGTCGCCTGGTTCGGTGCGTCGGGAGCAGCCCGGCGGCCCAGGGAGCGCAGGGGGCGCAGCCGCGGAGTCAGTACGGTGCCCTGCCGCAGGGCTGCTTCGGTCATCCCGCCCGTCAGTACCGAGGACAGGAGCGAGGGCAGCTGCGGGGTGGGGGCGGCGCCGTCGGTGTCGACGAGCACGATCCTGCCGGGGTGCTCCGTCTGCACGGAACGCAGGAGCCCCCACACCGCCGATGCCGCCGGATCCGTCGCGTCCTCGGGTGCGGCGTTCACCGCGCCTCGCGTCAGTACGACGAGCGGAAGCTCCGGAAGGCGCTCGTCGGCCAGCACCCGCTGCAGCAGTTCGAGAGCGCGGGCCGTGGCATCGTGAACGGAGGCGACGGGCTCCGACAGGTCCCCCGGCACCCACGGCACGACGAGAGCGTCGATCTGCGCTGCGGCGGCCGCCGCAGCCTCGACACCGTCGAACTCCTCGGCGACGAGGCCGTGCTCGAAGCCATCCGCCTGCGAAGCCAGCGCACCCCACCGGCGCGGGCGGACGTCGTCGCGTCCGGCGGCGGCCTCCCACTCGACGGTGAACAACGCATCGTCCGTCGGCGAGTTCCGCGGCGCGTCGGCCAAGGGCATCAGCCAGTACCGCTCGCGCTGGAAGGGGTAGGTGGGCAGGTCGACTCGTTGTGTGTTGTTGCCTTGGAAGAGGGTGGGCCAGTCGACGGTGGTGCCGT
>NZ_JBICBL010000032.1:0-3327 GCF_043089925.1 Streptomyces sp. NPDC013457 | reverse complement strand
AGGCGAAGGAGTCCGTCCAGGTGGTGGACGTGGCCCAGCTGCTGCTCGACTCGGTGAAGACGAAGCCGGAGGACGTCGAGCCGGACGCCCCGGAGCCGGAGCCGGTGAATTGACTTCCGCTCTCCTCCCTGACCGGAGGAGAGTCCTATGACGATCGCCTGACCGTCTCGGTGGGTTCCTGCTTCTTCGCGCTGTGCCGGCATAAGTCATGGCCCCATCCGCGCTCCGCAGGCTGGCACCGCCAGTCCGGCGGCCTTGACCGCCGCGTTGATGTCCCGGTCAAACAAGGTTCCTCTTGACGGCTTTGTACTCCAGCATCGCAGTGAACGCCAACCGTCCGGGGTCGTGCACGGACTTCGCCAGGCGGTGTAGGTGAGGCCTCTGACCACCAGGACTTCCCCGGCAACCGCTTGCGCTTGGCCGCTCTGAGCGCCGTGGCGACGCGATTGCGATTTTGGGTGGACGGTCCCATATTTTGTGGCGTATTCATGCCAAGTTTGCTCCAGATCCGCGAGGCTATCCACGGGAAATGTAGGCTTCCTGCAGTGTGCTTACGGGTCTACTCACAACTCACGTGTAGACACCTGAAAGCTGAGTGCCTCCAAAGTGCAGTCGGCAGGCAACGTCAGCAGACCAGCGAACATACACACACGCCTCATGGCCCGATCCGGAGCGATTCGGGCGCACTGACGGTGTCTGCCACCATCTCAGCCGCACGCTGAACACTGCACTGGTGGTATGCGTTCGCCGGCCGGGCCCACACGACCCTGTCCGTCAACTCTCGCCATCACTCTTCCCGTGGTCGCCCCGAAACCGTGAGCCAAATATTGCCCCTGGGAGAAGACATGACATGCAGGCATATTCATTGCACATGCGCCAGTTGGTGCGTCTTGCATGACACGGCGTACGCCTCTGTCCTTGAACATGAAGCTGCAGTAGATCAGGCGGAATCTCGCAACTGGATCACAATATGACGACTCATCCGATTCTCGCTGCCGAGCTGGCGGTGGCGTGGGCCGACATTCAACAGCATCACGTCGAGTTGCCTGACCTGGCCGCCCCGGAGTCCTTGATCAATGAGACGGTGTCCGCGTGTGGTCCCGGACCGTCTTTTGAGCGGCTGCTGCACGAAGCCGCTCACGGAATTGCCGCTGCCCGAGGGATTCGTGATACCTCCCGGGCCGGCCGTTACCACAATCTTCGATTCCTGGCCGTCGCCAGCGAACTGGGGTTGGAGCATCCCGCGGAGGTCCACCCCAACACTGGATTCTCCCTCACACGCATGCTGCCGGAAACTCAACGGTTGTATCGCCCAACGATCGCCCGTCTGCAGATCGCCCTCGATGCCCACTCCGAAAGCGCACACAAGGAAAGGAGCGATTTCCTTGGGCCTGCCGCACGCTTCGGCGACTCTGGCGGGGGGACGAGGGTAAAGGTCGTGTGCGGGTGCGGCCGCAATCTACGCGTAGTGCGATCGATACTGGTCAAGGCCCCGATTCTCTGCGGGAGATGTGAGGAGCCGTTCTTGATCCCAACACCGACAGGGGAGCTCGAGCACCCCCAGGTGTGACGGCACCGCAGCTGATGGACGCAATCCTGGGGGACCCGGTTCACGCTAGCCCTTGAGTCAGCTGAGGTCCTGAGGGTCATGATTGGCCTCGCGGAAAGCTCGCCGATAGGCGCCTGGAGTCGTGCCCGCCTGGGCGCGGAAGCGGCGGCGGAGGTTGACCGCAGAGGTGAGTCCGACGCGGGTGGCGATCGCCTCGACCGACAGATCCGTCTCCTCAAGAAGAGTGCGTGCCGCAGTCACCCGCTGGGAGAGCAGCCAGGCGCCCGGACTCGTACCGAGCTGGTCGGCGAAACGACGGGCCAAGGTACGGCGGGAGATGCCCAGACGGGCGGCAAGCTCGCCCACCGATAGGGATGCCCCCAGGCGCTTTTCGGTCCACATGAACAGGTCGTCGAGCGATTCCCCTGGCGGTGGCGGAGGCGCATTCTGCATCCTGCCGCCCTCGCGATGGGGCGGAAACACCATGTGCCGTGCAAGCACGGCGGCGTAAGCGGCTCCGTAGTCCCGCTGCACCAGGTGCAAGCACAGGTCGAATCCCGCGCCCGCGCCCGCGCTGGTAGCGACGTCTCCGTGATCGACGTAGAGCCTCTTCGGTTCCACGTGCACGCGCGGGAACTCACGCTGTAGCTGCTCGGCTCGTGCCCAGTGCGTGGTCGCCGAGCGGCCGTCCAGTAGTCCCGTGCCGGCGAGTGCAAATACCCCCGAGCAGATCGTCACCAGGCGCGCCCCTCGCGCGTGCGCTCGCAGAAGCGCGCTGCGGACGGGTCCGGGGAGTGGGTCACCGACCGGAAGCCAGCCGGGAATGATCACGGTGTCTGCGGTGTCGAGCGCTGACAGGCCCTGGGACACGAACATGTCATACCCGGCCGTGGTCGGTACTGGGCCGGGTATCTGAGTGCACACCTCAAACTCGTAATGCTGCGGCACCTCGGACCGTTTCGTTCCGAATACCTCAACCGCGCAACCGAGTTCGAACGTCGACTGAACAGGGTGCACGAGCGCCACTACGCGATGCATGGCATGAAAGTACCCCATCGTGACAACCCGGCCTCTGTCCCGCCTCGGGCCCCGCGCGGCACTGTTGCCGGCATGCACCCTGAGATTCTTGCCCAGCTGGGTTACACCTCCGTCTCTGCTGCTGAGGCCCCGATACGTGAGCTGTTCCCCGGTATCCGGCTGCGTCCTCTGTGGCGGGGACCGGATGGTGCTCACGCGAATGTGCTGGAGATGGACGCGGGCGCCTCATGGCCGCGGCGCGATGTCCATGAACCCGGGCCGGAGGAGGTCTACGTGGTGGCCGGGATTTTCAACGATGGAGCGCGCGACTATCCGGCCGGCACCTTCCTCCACGCCCCGGCCGGGACGTGGCACATCCCCTCGACCACCAGCGGGTGCACGCTCTTCCTCTTCTATCCGGAGGGCTGACTTGGTGCTGGACGCGTACTCCGGCCGGAGACACATGTCCGGCACGGGGGGCCTGGGGTTGAGTCTCCAGCCTGGCGTCCGGCTGTTGGCGAAACTGTCACGCGTCCGAGAGGAGTCCGCTGCTGCCTCACCGCGCGTTCGTACGCGTAGTTCGAGCTGGCTCATGGTGCTGTCGCTAGCCGGTGAAGTCGCTGGCTGTGGGGTCGCCGTGTGTGAAGGTCGCCGCAGTGATGGAGAGGTTAGCTGGCGAGGCGTGCCCAGACTTCTCGGGTGTCGGGGGTGATGTGGGTTCCCCAGTCGGTGGCGAGGGCGGAGACGATGAGGAGGCCGCG
>NZ_JBICBL010000031.1:0-3433 GCF_043089925.1 Streptomyces sp. NPDC013457 | reverse complement strand
TTGACTCCAGGAAAGACCTGCCGGCCGGCATGAACCATGGACGCATCACCCCATTCACACAGTCCCCGGTAGCGGATCGACCAGCCTCACAGGGCGACGTACGGTTTCCTGCTGCGGTCGGAGCACGCCGACCTCAACAACTCCGTGCGCGGTGGCGCGCCTCCCCAGCCCGCATGCGCGCGGGCGCCGTCTGGCAGCTGAGCGGCGCCGACCGGCTCCGCATCGACGCCCCCCACTCCGGCGTTCGATGGGCTGACCGCAGCACGACCGAGCCCCCCAGTGAACATCATTCGACGCCGATCATCGAACCGCCGGCGGGTGCGCCTATGCCGCCTGCGGTGGCGGACTTGTTGGATCGGGGCAGGTCCGCCGCCCGCACCGGGGACTGGGTCGCCGCGGCCCATGCCTGGGTCCTGGCTGCCATGCGTGGCAGCAAGGAGGGGGCGGAGTGGGCCACCAAGGCCGCCGTCGAGATCCGCGCGTTGGCCGATGCTGGATCGGCGGAAGCCGCCGCGCTGTTGTCCGGGATTCTGCTGGACTACTTCGACGAGTCGGCATTGCCACTGGCTGTGACGTACGCCAGGGTGTCCGCCGAGTCCGGGAATCCGGCAGGTCAGCGCACCTACGGCTACATGCTCGTCGAAGGCATCGGCGTCGAGCAGGATCCCGTGGCTGCGGCCGAGCTGTTCCGTGCTGCCGCCAAGGGTGGCGACATCTACGCGGCCTTCAACCTCGCCCAGAAGACCGATGACGCCGGTGAATCCCTGCGCCTGCTGGAACGCGCCGCCGGACAGGGACTCGTCGAGGCCGGCGCCATTCTCTCCGACCGGCTCTCCACGGTGGATCGGGATGAGGAGGCGCTGAGCTGGTACCTGTGGGCTGCGGAACGAGGCCACACCGGGGCGATGTACGCGGCAGGCTGCTGGTACCGCGATGGGTTCGGCACCGAGCCGGACCCGGTCCAGTCGGTGCGCTGGTACTTCGTGATGTTCGACCACGGTGACGGCAACGGAATCCACGACGCCATCCAACTGGCGAAGGCCGTGGCCATGACGGAGAACCAGATCCGAGAGGCTGGTCATCTCGCCGGCCTGCCAGCCGCAGCAGAGTCGCTGATCAGTGTCGTGCAGGGCAAGCGGCCCCCGAACAGCGGGCTCTAGAGGACTGTCCGCCGGGATACGTACGCGGCCAAAGAGCAAGAGATGCATCGGTAACGGTGCCGTGGACTCGCCAGGTGAAACTTGCAAGAGAGACCACCCCGGGAGCGGCCCAGGACCTCGTTTGCCTGGTACTGGCCGGCGATGCGCGGTGGTCGGGCACAGGCTCCTGCGGCGTGCTGGTGGGCCCGGCAGGACGCGGAGTCGATCCCGACCAAAGACCAAGTCCATCCGCCCTCCTGCGTCCGCGCCGGCCTGCACAGCCCGTAGCACTCTCCCACGTACCGTCCGCCGACCATCGCTGGTGGCGATCGTGCACCGTCATCCAGCTCCCGAACCGTGTCGGCAGGTCGCGCCACGGGATGCCCGTTCGCTTGCGGAAGAGGATTCCGTTGACCACCATGCGGTGGTCCTTCCAGCGCCCGCCCCGGCCCACATTCTTCGGAAGGTGTGGCTCCAATCGTGCCCACGCTTCGTCGGATAGATCGCCCCGCCCCACATCGGATGGGAGCGATCTCAAAAGCGTTTAGTCACGCGGCCCGTGGGACAGGCCCTAGGTAGGTCAGGACCGGGGAGCACGCATCCGGGCGGCGAAGCAGGCGACGAACCAGGTGGAGCAGCACCGCAAACCGTCCCTCACCGAGAGGGCCCATCGTGTGGACAACGCGCCGAGCCTTGTAGGCCACCGAGACCGGTGCAGCAGCCCAATTTGTGCTCCTAATCGAGCAACAACGGCCCCCGACACTGGCTGAGTCGACACTCACTCTTCCCCACAGATTCGCCAGCGGTCAGGTTCTGGTAACCGGAACGAGAGTCAGGTACGCCATGCCAAGTACGTTGCGGTAGCCGTGAGCCCAGGACGACCGCTGCCGGTCGACTCGTTCGCGGGTCTCGGCAGCGAGTGGGTGGTCGGGATTCCTCGCGAGCCAGAGTTCTGTATTGAAGCGGTATCCGGACTCGAACTCCTCCCACTCATCACGACTCGCTGACTCGATCCAAGCTGGCCTGAAGCCCGCCTCGACAGCGAGGTCGACGAGCGCTCCGAGCCGCGGGTGGTCGTCTGCGCGGGCTCCGGGCCACATAGCCGCAAGTTCCTCGTCCGTCGGGGCGCAATCCCAAAAGCCCTCGCCAAGGACGACGAGTCCGCCTGGGCGGACCAAGCGGCGTAGCTCGTGCAGTACAACGCTGGGATCGTACGGCTGCCCGGGGTCAACCAGCGCCTGACCGGCCCCCAGGCAAAGCACCGCGTCCGCGGGCCCTCGTGCCGTACCAAAGGCCGACTCCTCGCTGAATTCGACCCGGCTGGCCAGTCCGCGCTCCTTTGCAAGGTCTCTGCCTCGGTCCAGGTCCTCGGCGTTAATGTCGAGGCCCACGCCTGTCGACCCCGGGACGGACTCGAGGACGCGGAGCAGCAGTTCGCCCCAGCCGCAGCCGATGTCGAGAATGGTGGAGGGCGAAACGGCGGCAAGCCGCAAAACGATGCGCGCGGCGCGAGCTTCGGAGAGCGGTCCGTGGAAGGTCAGATTGCCGAGATGCGAGGGAGGGCCGGAAGCGATTGCCATGAGGTGGAATACTATTCCCCCTCGAGTGGTCCGGTTCGACTGGCACGGCCGACTAACCACCCCACACCTGGTATGCCGGAGGCGGATCTACCCAGATCGAGGTGGCCCCCACAGCTCCGCCTCCGCGCAGGCCGGGAGGTCTGCCATCAACCTTGACGTAAAGCCGCCGCCCTGACGGCACCCGCTATGCAGCACAGCGCACAGAACCTAATCTAACGCGGGCAGCTGCATGAACTGCAGAACATCCACGGCGCCTATCGTATGGAAGAGGAACCTTTCACACATTCAAGTAGCAGTGCCCGCTGCAACCTCTCAGCCTTTCGTCCGCTTCCGTCGCATGGAGTTGTTTCCGGGGCTCTTCATGCTTGTCTGGACGAGGCAGATTCAAGAGGATCTCACCGGCGGGGGGCCAGACCGGTGACTCAACTCCATGTCAGAGCGAGGCGGCGTCGCTGCATGAGCCAGCCGAAGAAGCTCGGCGCCCGGCGTCTGGGACGCCCATGCGCACCTTGCCCGACCGCGCTTTGCGTCTGCACATCCAGGTGGGGAAGCCAGTGCTCAACCAGAAGACCCCGGTCGCCCCGGCGCCGCGTGTACCCGATCTCGCGCCGAGCGCCCTGCCCAGCCCGACCGGGAGGAAACCCAAACGCCTCCACGTCCTGGACGGCATGCGCCTCGGCGCGGCCGTCATGGTCGTGATGTACCACTACATGG
>NZ_JBICBL010000030.1:1992-4762 GCF_043089925.1 Streptomyces sp. NPDC013457 | reverse complement strand
TGAGGACAAGCCCTCGGCCTATTAGTACCGGTCAGCTCCACCCATTACTGGGCTTCCACATCCGGCCTATCAACCCAGTCGTCTACTGGGAGCCTTACCCTCTCAAGGAGGTGGGAATACTCATCTCGAAGCAGGCTTCCCGCTTAGATGCTTTCAGCGGTTATCCCTCCCGAACGTAGCCAACCAGCCATGCCCTTGGCAGGACAACTGGCACACCAGAGGTTCGTCCGTCCCGGTCCTCTCGTACTAGGGACAGCCCTTCTCAATATTCCTACGCGCGCAGCGGATAGGGACCGAACTGTCTCACGACGTTCTAAACCCAGCTCGCGTACCGCTTTAATGGGCGAACAGCCCAACCCTTGGGACCGACTCCAGCCCCAGGATGCGACGAGCCGACATCGAGGTGCCAAACCATCCCGTCGATATGGACTCTTGGGGAAGATCAGCCTGTTATCCCCGGGGTACCTTTTATCCGTTGAGCGACGGCGCTTCCACAAGCCACCGCCGGATCACTAGTCCCGACTTTCGTCCCTGCTCGACCCGTCGGTCTCACAGTCAAGCTCCCTTGTGCACTTACACTCAACACCTGATTGCCAACCAGGCTGAGGGAACCTTTGGGCGCCTCCGTTACCCTTTGGGAGGCAACCGCCCCAGTTAAACTACCCATCAGACACTGTCCCTGATCCGGATCACGGACCGAGGTTAGACATCCAGCACGACCAGAGTGGTATTTCAACGGCGACTCCACCATGACTGGCGTCACGGCTTCAAAGTCTCCCACCTATCCTACACAAGCCGAACCGAACACCAATATCAAACTGTAGTAAAGGTCCCGGGGTCTTTCCGTCCTGCTGCGCGAAACGAGCATCTTTACTCGTAGTGCAATTTCACCGGGCCTATGGTTGAGACAGTCGAGAAGTCGTTACGCCATTCGTGCAGGTCGGAACTTACCCGACAAGGAATTTCGCTACCTTAGGATGGTTATAGTTACCACCGCCGTTTACTGGCGCTTAAGTTCTCAGCTTCGCAACCCCGAAAGGTCACTAACCGGTCCCCTTAACGTTCCAGCACCGGGCAGGCGTCAGTCCGTATACATCGCCTTACGGCTTCGCACGGACCTGTGTTTTTAGTAAACAGTCGCTTCTCGCTGGTCTCTGCGGCCACCCCCAGCTCACGGAGTAAATCCGATCACCAGTGATGGCCCCCCTTCTCCCGAAGTTACGGGGGCATTTTGCCGAGTTCCTTAACCATAGTTCACCCGAACGCCTCGGTATTCTCTACCTGACCACCTGAGTCGGTTTAGGGTACGGGCCGCCATGAAACTCGCTAGAGGCTTTTCTCGACAGCATAGGATCATCCACTTCACCACAATCGGCTCGGCATCAGGTCTCAGCCTTAATGTGTGACGGATTTGCCTATCACACGGCCTACACCCTTACCCCGGGACAACCACCGCCCGGGCTGGACTACCTTCCTGCGTCACCCCATCGCTTACCTACTACCACCTTGGTTCGCCGGCTCCACCACTTTCCTTTCCCCGAAGGGTCCGGAACGGCTTCACGGGCTTAGCATTAATGGGCTCGATATTGGGCGTTTCAAAGCGGGTACCGGAATATCAACCGGTTGTCCATCGACTACGCCTGTCGGCCTCGCCTTAGGTCCCGACTTACCCTGGGCAGATCAGCTTGACCCAGGAACCCTTAGTCAATCGGCGCACACGTTTCTCACGTGTGTATCGCTACTCATGCCTGCATTCTCACTCGTGAACCGTCCACAACTCGCTTCCGCGGCTGCTTCACCCGGCACACGACGCTCCCCTACCCATCACAGCGGGCGTTGGCCCTATTGCTGCAATGACACGACTTCGGCGGTACGCTTGAGCCCCGCTACATTGTCGGCGCGGAATCACTTGACCAGTGAGCTATTACGCACTCTTTCAAGGGTGGCTGCTTCTAAGCCAACCTCCTGGTTGTCTCTGCGACTCCACATCCTTTCCCACTTAGCGTACGCTTAGGGGCCTTAGTCGATGCTCTGGGCTGTTTCCCTCTCGACCATGGAGCTTATCCCCCACAGTCTCACTGCCGCGCTCTCACTTACCGGCATTCGGAGTTTGGCTAAGGTCAGTAACCCGGTAGGGCCCATCGCCTATCCAGTGCTCTACCTCCGGTAAGAAACACACGACGCTGCACCTAAATGCATTTCGGGGAGAACCAGCTATCACGGAGTTTGATTGGCCTTTCACCCCTAACCACAGGTCATCCCCCAGGTTTTCAACCCTGGTGGGTTCGGTCCTCCACGAAGTCTTACCTCCGCTTCAACCTGCCCATGGCTAGATCACTCCGCTTCGGGTCTTGAGCGTGCTACTAAATCGCCCTATTCGGACTCGCTTTCGCTACGGCTTCCCCACACGGGTTAACCTCGCAACACACCGCAAACTCGCAGGCTCATTCTTCAAAAGGCACGCAGTCACGAGATACAGCAAGCTGTATCCGACGCTCCCACGGCTTGTAGGCACACGGTTTCAGGTACTATTTCACTCCGCTCCCGCGGTACTTTTCACCATTCCCTCACGGTACTATCCGCTATCGGTCACCAGGGAATATTTAGGCTTAGCGGGTGGTCCCGCCAGATTCACACGGGATTTCTCGGGCCCCGTGCTACTTGGGTGTCTCTCAAACGAGCCGTCAATGTTTCAGCTACGGGGGTCTTACCCTCTACGCCGGACCTTTCGCATGTCCTTCGCCTACATCAACGGTTTCTGACTCGTCCT
>NZ_JBICBL010000029.1:0-6248 GCF_043089925.1 Streptomyces sp. NPDC013457 | reverse complement strand
CAGTGAAAATACCCGTAACACCGCGATTAGCCGTATGGGTTACAAAGGAAGGCTCACCGGTCATGGCATCAGGGCTACCATCTCCACGGCGCTTAACGAGGTTGGCTTTGTAGAAGAGTGGATTGAGGCGCAGCTTTCACACGCTGATACCAACCAAATTCGGGCTGCATACAATCATGCAGAATACGTCGAGCCGAGACGTAGGATGATGCAATATTGGGCGGATTTATTAGATGCCCTAGAGGTCGGCTTTGCTCCACCTAGGCCAGAAGCATACATGGCGCAGAGCGGTCGACGTTCAATGGATTTTCTGAACGCGCAGCAGGAGTCTGCCGGTGATGGTATGGGGTGCTAGGGATAGAGTGTTCGAATCACTCCGTCCCGACCATATTTTTCAATGACTTAGCCCAATCTGCGAAGGTTGGGCTTTTTCATGTCTGAAAAATTACTCCCGCATTTACTCCCACAAATTTTTTTGGTCATTTTTTGTGATGCATATTGTACGTGGACTCAGGTAGGCAGCGTCAACGAGGTGTGTGTGGAGGGAAGTTGCGCGCGTGCTGGGAGACACCAACATCGATCCTTTATCCCGCCCCTGGGAGTTGAAACCTGGCTTTTGGTATGCGGGTGCACTCCGGATGATGACTGGCCTTCAATTGGAGGTTGCGTCTGGGATAGCCCATCGGGTTGCCGAGTACACAGCGCAGGATTGCAGGTGGGGGGCTGGAGTGGCTGTTGAATAGTGCTTAGCGTATCTAGGTCAGCAGACTGTTTCTTGCCTTGTCTACGAGGTAAGCATAGATAACAGTAATTTAAGTGGGTATGATGCCCGCTTGGATGTATGGCGGAGCGAAGGGGCAACTGATGCGACTCATCAAGGCGGCTGCAGTTCAAGCGCTCACAGGGCTGACATCAGACCAGCTGAGGGAGTGGACATCTCGTCGACACCTTATCGTGCCCGATGAGAAGCCGTCTGGACCAGGTTCTCGCGCATTGTATTCATGGCAGACAGTGCTTTTGCTTCGACTGGCAGTTGTGTTGAGAGAAAAGTTCCATGTTGAGCTGACATCTCAGAAAAATTTGTTTCTGGGACTGGCGCAAAAGCTCAAAAATCATTCCTTCCCCGCTTTATATGACTCGGTGCTTGTGATTAAGCCTGGCGGTGAATTTACACTGTATCAGTATCGAGAATATTCAAGTTTTAACGGTGATGCATTAGTAATTAATATGAATCCACATTTAGAAATCCTTTCATCTGAGTTTGAGCCTTCAGATGAGTCGCACCAATTTCATCTTTTTCCAGCCATTGCAGTTAAGTAGATACGACATGAGTGGGATATTGCTATTTTGGTCTATGGACAACAATCATGCTGCTTGAGCAATGGCTTAGCGATCTAGCCTATATAAAGTTCCCGCACGAGCTGTACCGGGCCGGCGACAGTATTGGAACTAGGCCCTACGCATCTGAAATTGAGGAAATGCTGGAGATTGGCGGAGGAATTTCCGCGTCTGCAGTCTTCTGTGTAGGGGAAGTACCTACAGTTTGCTTTATAGACTCCCAAACATTACAGCTGCCGCGTCAGAAAAGAGTCGAGCAAATATGTCAGCGGGTCTGGAATCAGAACTTAGCATCGGTGGTTCTTGTTCTTGATCCTGATGGGTTGGTGGCGTATTCGGTAAACGATAGAGAAGCTGAGCCCGAGGTTCTATCACGTGAGGCTGTTGTTGCCCAAGGGTATTGGTCGGCCTACGAAGTGCAGTCTGGATTTATTAAGGATCGCCTCTCGCATTGGTTTTTGCCGGAGGAAAGGGTAGATCAACGTTTGCTTGCTAATTTAAGACAAGTTGTCAAGCAGTTGGCAAAAGAAGGACTTGGTAGTAGTCAAGCAGAAGCATTAATGGCTCAAGTCATTTTCTTATGTTACCTCGAACAAAGAGGTATTGTTGGTGAGGGATATCGTGCAACTCATAATCTTGAAAGGTTAGAAGATTATGTGGCTAAGTCAGATGGTGAGGGTGTTGACAGTCTGTTACGCCAACTAAAATTTGATTTCAATGGTGACTTTCTCAGCTCTAGAGATGGTGGCGCCCCAGATTGGGTTGTGCTCAATGAGCAATGTTTCAGATGTATAAAGCGCTTCTTAGAGGCTGTAGATTTTGAAACTGGGCAGGGGGCGTTCTGGCAGTATGATTTTAGTCATATTCCAGTTGAGCTTATTTCAGGTATATATGAGACGCTGTTGAAAGATCGACAGGGAGCGCTAGGAGCTTATTATACTCCTCGGCACTTGGCTAGCCTAGTTACTGAGCAAGCATTTGAGAGCTTTGATAATCCGGCTGGTTGCACCGTATATGACGGAGCATGTGGTTCTGGTATTCTTCTAACAAGTGCATTTAGGAAGATGCTCAGGCATGCGGAAGTAAGTGGAGGGAGACGACTTACATTTTCAGAACGCGTAGCTCTGATGGAATCAAATCTTTTCGGAAACGACATAGATGAAACGGCTTGCTGGATAACTGCGTTCAGTTTATACCTTTCTCTACTTGAAGGCTTAGATTCTGAAGAGGTAATGCGCCTTCAGACAGATAATAGCTTAAAACTTCCTCGTCTAGTTGGCTCTGGTCTAAATATTCAAAAAGGAGAGCTGTACGGAGATTTTTTCTCGGAAGATAATCCATTTTCAGGTAAGCGTAAGTTTGATATTCTTTTATCTAATCCGCCTTGGCGTGAGTCTGATAATAGTGAAAAGCCAGTCTGGGAGGAGTGGTGTCGTAAACATGTACCTCCTTACCCAGTTGGGCGTCGTCAAATTGCAGCTGGATACGCTTTTAAAGCCACGAGTTGTGTTAAAGTAAATAGTGTTATTGTTTTGATCATGCCTTTAAATCTTGTAATTGGTGCTAGTGATCAATCAGGTGATTTTAGACGGCGTTGGCTAGAAGATGTAAGAATCGAAAGGATAATAAACTTTGCTGATGTGAGGCGGCTACTTTTTCCGGCAGCTAAACATCCATGCGCTGTCGTCCGGGCTCGGCCGAGAAGCTTTGAAGACGAAATCATCTCACTTGGAAGTGAGTACGTCGAGTATTGGGCCCCTAAGACCGATGTAACACTGGCGTTGGGGCGGCTGGCATTACACGAGGCCGATAAAAAGATAATTTCAGCCAAAGAAATATATCAAGATAACTACTTGCTTATTTCAAGTTATTGGGGGGAAAAGCGCGATCAAAAATTACTTCGACGGCTTCAGCGTTTTGGGAGTGTCAAAGAAACTATGGAGTCACGTGAAAGTCCTTGGCTTTCTGGAAAAGGATTTCATGCTGCCAATCACAGTAATCGAGATCGCGAACTAGGTGTGCTAGCTGATCTCTCGTTGATGCCGGCAGATAGATTGCCTAGAGTCTATCCAATAGTTTCTGCTGATGCGCAACTTGCTCGGCTTGCAGATTTTTATCCTATAGTTGCAAGTCCTGGTGGAAAAAATGCGAAGCTTTACTCGGGGCCTAGAGTAATATTTCCAGATGGCTTGTCTGAATCTTATGTTATTAGGGCGATCTATTCAGAAGTCCCCTTTGCTTTTACCTCATCTATTGGGGCAATAGGCGGGGCATCAGTTGATGCTAATCTTCTTAAGTTTCTTATGATTTATCTTAGATCTCCGATAGCGACGTATATGTTGATAATGACAGGTTACTCGGTGATCGGTGAGCGTCCTCGTGTTGCGATTGATGATGTTGAGCGTTTTCCATTTTGCTCGCCGGAGGCGCACAAAAAACCAGAGCTTGCAAAGGAAATAATATTTAAGTCCTGTCAGCTGCTGGATAAGATTTCGGCGGAGTCTGAGTTGCATCGTGAATCAGCATATGATGCAGTAAAAGTTCAGCTTGATAATTTGGTTTTTGATTATTTCATGCTTGCTGAGGCTGAGCGTGTACTAATAACCGACACTGTCGACGTTATTGCTTCTTCAATTCAACCTTCAAACTATCAAGGTCTTACGACCCCTTTGCTTGATAGACCGTCGAACGATGAGATTGATCGTTATTTAACTGTTTTTAAAACAGAGCTTGCGCTTTGGCGCAGTCGTAGCAGAGGCGCGGGAGAGCTGACAGTGGAAGCTGTTATAGATGGAGCTAAGGGCTTTTTTGGGGCAGTTAGAGTTTCTGTTGGGGAGTCCAGCACCGGTGGGCTTAATGTTGCCGATTCTGCTTATCAACGACTGATCGGTGATCTCTATGCAGGGCTAGAAGCTAACCATTCGGTAGAGTCCGAGGGCAAATTATTCAATGTCCCCAATATTTTGGTTGCTGCAGGAGAAGCATTTTACTTTGTAAAGCCGTTAAGGCGTCGGTTTTGGCTTGCTAGAACCGCTCTTGCTGATGCTGACTTGATTGTTCAGACAGTTCAGGCCGCAGCTTGGGGGCGCAATTAGTTATGAGTTCCTCAATCTCAGCAGCTTGGTTTCGCCTATTTCCTGGGCCGAAGATACCTGATGTCCTCGTTTATATGAGTGATACTTGGTCTTCTCTATTGCAAACCTCGCCATCAGCAATTTCATTTGAGAAAGATGAGCCGACGTTAACTGATAATCTATGCGAGGCCCTAAGCGACGAAGACCGTCGTTTCGATTGGGGAATGGATTGTGACTTCCAGGCTGAAACTTGGGAGTTGCGCCGCGCCGCCAATGGTGATGTCTCTCGAATCGCCAGGGCAGATATTCGCGTAATTTTAGGCGCTCCAGGTACTCCGCACTTAGTTCTTGAATTCAAAAAACTAGATGGTTCAGCAAGTAGTAAATGGAAATATTGCTTTGACGGTTTGAATCGTTTTATTGACGGAAAATATGCTGTCGGTCATGAATATGGAATTATGTGCGCTTTTAGTCCATTGGATTTGATAAAGGAGGCAGGTGATTTGGCCCGATATATTGCTAGCGCCGATTATCCAAAAAGGCTGAATTGCATTCCAGCTCCCAACGGGGATGTAGCTGTTTCCCCTTCTATGATGGGAGGGCAGGTACATTTTGATACCAGTCATTTTAGAATAACGCAGAATCCGTCTCTTCCTATAGTTATTCTACATACGTTGCTCCCTTGCCCAGTTGTTTAGATTTTATGTGCTGAGCGAAAGTGTTGTTGCTGGTTGGTGGCGTTTCACTAATGCATAAATATATGTTTAAAGTTGTATATATTTGTTGGGCAGAAGGAGGATTGTTGTTAGTGACCCGTGGAGGCAATATCGTCGATTTTTAGAAAGGGGTTATCTGGGGGAGTCAGTTCAAAAAATAGCTTTGGTTCCTCAATCACATACCCCTTCAGAGTGGTTCTCTTCCTAGGGCCCTGCACTTGGCATGCCCAGATGTTCAGGCCGTTGTCTCGCTTCCTGTGGACCTTCAGATTCTCGAACTGCTTCTGTACCCAACGCCATTCTTCAATCTCTTGATCGACCCTCTTGGCTATGCCAGGAAACTCCTGGACATAACGTTGGAAGAGACCAGGAGTTACCAGAAATACAGTACCACTCACCGTGTGGATTTTGGCCTTGCTGTCATTGATGATCAGCTTATGGCTGAGGATCCCTTCCTTGACCCAATTCAGGAATGTCTGACCAGGGTTGTCCGATGAAGGATTTGAGATTTCGAGGGTGCCTGCTGACGATACATTGCTGACCTCAGACTCTTCCAGCTCGAACATATCCAACAACGTGCCGAGATAGTCGGCATTTTCCATCGTCATTGGATCGGGCTGCGATGGGCTTTGACGCGATCCTGCACTGACGGTCTCCGGCGCTGCTGGTGATGCCGGAGCGTCAGTCGGGTGGTCATCGACTGCCACGCTCACCGTTCCGCTAAAAGTTTCGGGGCGGTCTTCGCTCCCCCAAATCAACGCCGGTTGAAGGCGAAGAAATGTAAAGGTCTGCTCCCAGCTTCCCTGTGCGACAAGCGCGGTCCAGATGGCTTTGCCTTCTGGGGTGGACTCAACCAACCCATGTGACTGGAGTTCGTCGAACACCGCGAGGTTGGAGGAGGGAATGCCTTCTATCGCTTGCGACAGCAGATAAGCTCGCAGCTTGTCGGTGACCGTCTTGCTGACCAGCCACAGCGCGTCCTGAGTCAACCAACCCGCGGCCCCCGGCTGATTAAGTTTCAGCTCGTGCTGAACCAGATGACGTAGTCCGCTGATCAAGTGATGTTGCAGCGAATGAATCGGTGCTTGCAGCGCCTTGCTCGGGTTACCACCGATGTTCT
>NZ_JBICBL010000028.1:0-7350 GCF_043089925.1 Streptomyces sp. NPDC013457 | reverse complement strand
CGCATTACGCCGCATGGACATCAGCGGCGACGAAATGACCGGGCACGGCTTTCGTGCGACCGCGAGAACCATAGGTGCTGAGGTACTGGGGTTTCGCCCAGACCTCCTGGAGCATCAGCTTGCTCACACGGTAAAAAATCCGCTGGGACGTGCGTACGATCGAACCACCTTTTTGCCGGAGCGCCGTGAAATGATGCAGACCTGGGCCGACTATTTGGACTCGATAAAGAGCTAAATGCTCTGTCAACTGTGCTCTTGGGTGGGTCGATACCTACCCACCCAAGGAGAGGAGCATGCGAGTTGCTATCGGACATGCTCGCATGTTAAAAATCGTTCGTCCCAAGCGATCCCTATCGATCCGCAACGGTCCGCCACGTCGCCCTGGTAACGACGTTAAAAACTTTCGCCTCGTTCGCATTCGCTGAACGGGCCGCATCAACTTCCATCGGTTGATTTGCGCATCTGGCATGAACACTCTCATACCGTTCTGCCCCTAGAAGCCTCACGGCCTAGAACTTCTGTAGCCCACAACGACCTCCGACGCTACCGAACATAAATCTCGGAAACGCGCATATACCTATGTGTGGCAGATGCCCGTGCTCGCTATATAGCCAGCCGATATCCGTCTTTTTCCCTTTTAGCAGTAGTGCCGGAGGACGCTGCCCCACGCTTCAGAACCTAGGACTCAAACCTATGGCAATGCACGTTAGCAACTCTGACAACGTCGGCGACGATGACAAAATTCTTCGTTTGCGCGATGTCGAGGCAATCGTCGGCTTAAAACGCTCAACGATCTATCGCAAAATATCGGAAGGCCTTTTCCCGCGACAGCGCCTTTTGTGCGGCTCCAGCGTCGGTTGGCGTAATAGCGAAGTCCAGGCTTGGATTCGGCAAAGGGAGGCGCTGTAATGCAGCTCCGAACACCTCAACAGCCAGGCTGGATGGTAGAACTCACAGCAGCGGTCGATATTCCAGTGGAAAAGATCCAGTGGATTTGGCCAGGCTGGCTGCCAAGGGCAAAGCTATCCATTCTTGCCGGCGCAGGTGGATGCGGCAAAACCACGTTGGCAATCTCGCTGGCCGCCACGCTCAGTAGAGGTGGTGACTGGCCAGACGGCAGCAAAGGTGAGACCGCTGGCAACGTCGTAATCTGGAGCGGCGAGGATGGTATAGCTGACACCATCATTCCTCGCCTTACGGCTGCAGATGCAGACCTAACCCGCGTGCACATTATCGAAGGGCTCAGGGATCAGAGTGGGAACAGGCGACAATTTGATCCTGCAGCCAACTTTGCCCTTTTGAATGAGGCAGCCGCAAGGATTAACGGCGTCTCATTGCTGATTTTCGACCCCCTGATCAATCTCATTCGTGGGGATATGCACCGAGCAAACGAAGTTCGGCAGGGGCTACAAATGGTAGTGGACTTCGCAGAGCGGCATTGTTGCGCTGTCCTCGGCATATCTCACCTAAGCAAAGGTACGTCCCAGTCCTCCGCAGCTAATCGAGTCATCGGCAGCCAGGCATTCTCCGCGCTCGCTCGCACTGTACTGGTGGCTGAGAAGGATCAGAATTCAGAAGCCAGGGTGCTTGTCCGAGCCAAGTCCAACGTTTCGATTGATAGCGGAGGAATTGAGTATTTCGTTGAGCCCGTCGTTATAGGCGAGCATCTGGAAACAACCTGCATCCGATGGGGAGAGGCCATCGAAGGAAGCGCTGAAGCCATTCTGGCTGCTATCGAGCAAACGGGTGGCGCAAGACTCGCATCAGCCACTCAAGAAGCTTGCAACTTTCTTGAGGAGACGTTGCAAACGGGGCCTGTTGCGATCACTACGTTGCTGTCTTTAGCTGAGGCGTCTTGCATCTCTCAGGCATCGCTTCGCAGAGCCCAGAAACAGCTAGGTATACGTTCACACAAAACAGGTATGCAGGGCGGATGGGCATGGGAGCTTCCCACCGCTCCCTGAAGGCGCTCAACGCACGTCGAAGGTGCTCAATACTTGTGTTGAGCACCTTCGTTTTATTGAGCGCCTTCGCCTCACGACCAGGGAAATCCTAATATGGACGCAGCCCGAGAATGCGCAGTCGTAACAAGGGGCGAAGCGGCTAGCGGTGGTGAAAGCCGCTTTGCCTAATGGGTGTAAGCATTCGTCATTGCGCATGCGGCAAACGAAGTCAGAACTCGAGATCGCGATCGCTGGCGGCGACCATGCCCTGCTGACGCTCGACGCCATTCGCGCAGAGGCGACGACGCTCAAGGCGCAGGAATATTCGATGACGCGCGCGTTCGGCGACGGAGGTGACGGCGACCTGTACAGCTTGTTCCAGTTCTGAACGACGTCACTCAAAACTCTCCTCGCCCTCGCGGTCGCGGCTGCGCTCATGATCGATACGCCGGTCTAGCTCGGGGAGGATGGCATCCACCCATTGCCGGACATCGGTATACGGGCTTTCGCGGAACGTCAACACCTGAGCCTTGCGACGGTCAAGGATGTCGGCAAGCGAGCCGCTCCAGCTCCGAGGATGGAGGCGAGTCCAGAAATCGCCGAGAAAAGCGCGCTTGTCCGGCGCATAATTGAGCATATCGAGAAACAGCGGCGAGATGCCGTTATCCTCCTCGTCGTCGACCTTTCGCCTGAACATCGAGATGGCACGGCCGAGCAACGTATAGCGCGTCGCCGCATCCTGGTCCGCCCATTGGCGCAGGACCGCCGGGTCCATGTTCTCGACCGGTGTGCCGAAGCAGAAGTCCGCATCGAACAGCCGGTGGTTTCGCGATGTCATCTCAGGTAGAAGGAACATATCGAGCCCCGCAGCGGGGTGGGTCTCAAACAGCGCCTTCAGCACATGGCTCAAATCATGGCGGGAAAGATAGCAGACCTCCATCGCGCCGCGGATATTTGCACAGACATCGCGAGCCGTCGCTTCACCGTCGCTCCCCGTACAGCAAACCCGAATGATCGTGTGCAAGCCATAGTCACGCAAAGTGCCCTTCTTGCTGAAATCGGTGCGGCGCAGCAGGTTGCGGCCGAGCGCGATCAACGTCGGATTGCGCTGCCGGCCGGCTTCGCGGTCGCGATAGAAGTGCATGTGCAGGATATCGAGCGCGATCTCGACCCCGTCCGGCAGATCCGCAATATCGAGCAGCAGGAGAGCTAATGCCTCCGGCGGTGAATCGCCAACGATGCCGTTGGCGATGCTCATGAAGTCGAAGGACTGAAGCGCACCTTTCTCGATCGCGCGTCTCAGCCGCGCGATTCCTGCCTCGTCGATCCCAATCCGCGCCTGAAGATAAGGAAGCGAGCGGGCCAGTGCCGGGTTCTCGATCACGGCTTCCAAGCTGGTTTCGGCAAAGCCAGTGTCACGCTGATGCGCTTCGTAGATGAAACCGCCGAGCACAGTCGCATTGCGGCTCTTAGACTCCGCCGCCTCGAAATGACCGACCAGATCGCGCCAGATCTCAGCAAGGTCGCTCGCACCTTCGGCGAGGCCGCGCCCGCACTCGAGCGCGCGCTGGGCATGGGGTTCGACCATCAGCTCGGTCAGGAATTCGGCGCGCGTCTCGGAATCGTGCGCCAATTGCCGGCCGACATCCTGAGCCATTTGGGCGGCCCTGTGCCACGGTTTCATCACATCCCCATCGTCCGGCTCGCCGTCCGCAACTTCCCAGCCGCCAATGCTACGATTGAGCACGACCGCGCGCGCCTGATGGAGGAGGTCGGACGGCTTGAGCCGTTGGATGATCGCCTCGAGCCGCTTTCGCACTGGCTCGGGCATCGCGTTGCCTTCGAAGCGGAGGCAGGTGCGAAATGCGATCCAGCCCTCGATCCAGGGCTTCACCTTGACGAACGTGCTCGCTGCGCGATCCAGGGCGTCGTGGCAGGCGCCAAAACGCCAAAGGTCGCGCACACTGCCGGCAAGCGTGATACGCGCGTCATTCAGGACTGACGACAGCTCGACGGCGAGATCGATAGCGCTGTCGTACCAATCCCACACGTCCTTGTTCAGCTTCGGACGCCATCCCCAGTCGCGCGACCGTGCTCCGAAATCGAAGCTGCTCGACGAGGTGAAATTGTGCGCGGTCAGAAGCGCGTCAAGCGCGACGGATGCACAGCGGCGCTTGTCTGCATCACCGGATTTCGCCAGCAGACGCACTAACGCGCGCCGTTGCTCGGGTGGAGTCTGGGTCCCGGATAGATACAGGTGGAAGAGCTCGGCAAACGCGTCGCGGGCGGAGTTTTGATTTTGGTCGGCAGGCTCGGCGGCAAGGAAGCGGGCGAGCAGCGTCGCGGCGGTCTCGAACATGTGCTGCTCATAGCCGAGCGTCTTGATGAGGCGGATCCATTGCCACCGGGTCGGCTCGTTCGACGACAGCAATATTGCCCCGTTGGGACCATCCAGTTCGTGTTCGATTTTCGCCAGCACCGCCTCTGGCGCAACTGGGGCGATATTGGTCAGGATCTCGAGGCCTTCTTTGCCACGCGTCACGAGGTCCCCGAGCGGCCCATCGCTTCGCAGCCAGCGCGCGACCGCAGCCTGAGCCTCTGGGCTATCATGAAGATAGCCCAGACGGCGGGAGAGCGACTTCTGCATGCGTGGCGTCAGCGAGGCGCTGAACCGTTCGAAGTCCGACGGCGGTATCCGTTGGAGAGCGAATGTGGCAAGCGGATTTGCAATCGCGTGTGGGAGGATCGCCTTCCAGCGGCCGCGCACTTGTGCGATGCCGCGTCGGCGAAGCTCCGCAAGTGCGGCGTAAAGCGTCGCCGCGCTCACCGATCGCAGGCCGCCGATGCGCGCGAGTTCGCCATCGGATGAGGTGTCCTCGCCGTTGATCGAATAGAGTAACGACAACTCTTCCGCCGCATTCAATAAATTCTGATCGGGCTGATTGCGCTGCTGGAAGATTCGCTCGAACAGCTCGCGGCTCTTGAGCTTGCCCAGTGTCTCACCCTTACCGAGCGTTTCTGCCAGCGCGCGTGCCACTCGGAAGTTGCCATCGCTGAAGTCAGCGATGGTTCGCCGGTCGATCTCAGACACGTCCGGGAAGGATCGCTCGAGCCATTCTGCGACCAGGTCGGGCGAGGCGGACTGCAGCCGGAAGACTTCGGTCCGCTCGGGCTCGTCGTCGCGAACATCATATTCGACGGTGAGAAGGCTAACGTTGCTGGTGCTTTCCGAACAGATACGAGTGAGCTCGGTGTGAGTGGCCGGATTGCAATTATCGACTATAAGAATGGCTCGTTGCCCGCGAAGAACGAGCTGTCGTGCCATGTCGCGCGCGGTGGGATGGGTTTCGGCCGAATAGTCGGTATAGATTGCGAGGCTCGGATCGAGCGGCTCCTCACCAACCTCGCTCTCGAACAGCGCCTGGACCAAACGAGTCTTGCCCAAGCCGGACATGCCGATCAACCGGATACATTGCTTCGGGGTGCGAAGCGCGGCGCGAAGGCCCTTGATACCTTCGGCGATCGTCAGTTGCTCGCGTTCACGCGAGCGTTCATCGGTCAGGCAAGCCTTGTCGTTGGATAGATAGGAAGTATCCTCGGCAACGTGCGTTCCGGTCCATCCCCCGATGCTGCTCCAGCCCGACAGACCGAGACCGACGCGGTTGCGGACCCAGGCGGCGATGCCCGGATATTCGTTGACCCAGGTCGCGATGCGATCGCGGTCGTAGAAGTCGGTATGGAAATCACTGGCTTCGGGAAGATCGTGCAGCGCGGCGCGCATCGCCGAACGCCGATCTGCAAGCGGTTTATCCGCGACAGACCCCTGCGAACTGACGATGATGTAGGCGCCGGATTCTGCGGCGAGCTCGCAGATGACCTGCCGCAGCTTCCCGTCGACGCCACCCTTGGGCTTCGGCCGCATCTCGCCTTCGATGGCGCCTGCTGGCATGTCCGGCTTCTTCACCTGAAAGCCGGTGCATGACCGCGGGACGAAGTCGGGATTTGCAATCGGCGCGGGACACTGCACGCGCACATCGAGTCCGCCATCCGCAGCGTCCTGATTGCCGCCTGCGGTGACCGCCGACAGGGGACAGCCCTGTTTTCGCAGCTCCGCCAGCGCAAGACGGGCGACGAGGGTGCGCAAATCGACATCGCCCAGATTGGTAATATCGGCACCTGTTACTTCGAGCATTTTACCCGGCCTTTCCTAGGTAGATTCTGTCAATGATCGCGTAGATAAAGCCCTTCATAATTGGCAGGCTTACCGCCAACTGTGTAGTTCAGCTAGAAACTACTTGCCAATGAAATAGAGATTGCCGTTCTTGTTGTAAATCGCGGCAGGTCGGAAGTCCTTAGGCCAATTCCGTCCAGGATAGTATGCATACATCCATTCGGGCAGGTGACGAGCAATACCCGCCAGCGCATCCATGCCATCCTTATCAGCTCTGCTAGCGTCAGCAAATAGCTCGCCTGAGGGATCGGTCAGGAAGATCGGACCGTAGGCTTTCTCGGCCGAGATGAACGCTGGAGCAACGCTCGCAGGAGCATCGAACGGCGTAGGATTCCCGGCTGCCAAATCTGCAAGCCTGCCGTATTTCTTACCTGAGCCGTCAGCGTACTTAGCAGGCTCATGGCGCAACTTTGAGATTGTTCCACCGAAGTATTTCTCTCTCGCATCAAGCCAGGCTGACCTGACCAACGCAGACGCCTCCTTCGGGTTAGAAGCGAGCTCCTCAGGCACCCAGGCAACCTGGTAGTGATAGACAGGGCCAGCACTGCCACCACCCAGCAAGAACAACCCGACGCCAAGAGAGGCTGCTCCTGCGCTGCTAAAACCAGTTGGAGGTGACACGTATCCCAAACCTGCCGTCGCTAGACCTATAGAGCCTCCCGAAGACCGCGGCGCGCTTAAGTTATCTACTTCGTTCCCGACCATTTCCCTTGGAATATCGCGCTGACCATCGATGCGCATGGCTTCCAGAACCAGCATGGCATCGGACCATTTTTCGCGAGGAACATCTTTAGGTTCTGGCAACGTGGCCTTCGGGGTACTGGAGCAACCAATCAACGCAACCAGCAGCAAGGTACCAACGCATCCCTTCACAGAAAAAAGCACCGACATGAAAACTCCCTATTTTTATTCAGTGGTAGTCCGGCACACGTAGTACGCCGGAGACATCCTTCACTTGCCTGCCAAGTCATAACGCCCAAAATTATCTGAGCAACTTCAGCGGAAAATACCACCACTTAAACGACCGCAGATGATTTCGGCGAACCGACGTAGCGGTAAAGCGTTGTTCGGGAAACGCCATACCGTCGGGCAACATCGGTTACTTGTATCTCCGGATCTCTGAGAAGGGCCCGTATCTCACGTACCTGACGATCATCCAGCGCAGGCTTGCGCCCC
>NZ_JBICBL010000027.1:0-8835 GCF_043089925.1 Streptomyces sp. NPDC013457 | reverse complement strand
CACAGGACGTCCGGGTCGATGACGCCGTTCTCCTCGGCGGTGCCGATCAGCGGACGCTCGGCCTCCGCGAGGGCGGCGGCGGGCACGCCGGCCAGCTGCTCCTCGGAGGCCTTCTCCTCGCCCTCCATCGTCTTGCCGCCGCCGGCCAGCAGGTACGGGGCCTTGGCGTGCGCGTGGTCGCGCAGCGACATGATCAGGAGCTTCGGGGAGAGCGGCTTGCCCGTGTTCCAGGCGGGGCACTGCGACTGGCAGCGGCCGCACTCGGTGCACGTGGAGAAGTCGAGGATGCCCTTCCAGGAGAACTGCTCGACCTGGGAGACACCGAAGACGGCGTCCTCGGCCGGGTCCTCCCAGTCGATCTCCTCGCCCGCGGTCGTCATCGGCTGGAGCGCGCCGAGCGCGGTGGAGCCGTCGGCGTTCCGCTTGAACCAGATGTTCGGGAAGCCGAGGAAGCGGTGCCAGGCGACACCCATGTTCGTGTTCAGCGAGACCGTGATCATCCAGGTGAAGGACGTGACGACCTTGACTGTGGCAACCAAGTACACCAAGGTTTCCAAAGTCGCGACGCTGAGTCCCCTGAAGATTGCGACAAGGGGATACGTCACGAAGTACGCGGCCTCGTAGCCCTCCACGTGGTGCAATGCCCCTTCGAGTCCGCGGAGAACGAGGATGCAGAGCCCTACGGTGAGGATGACGTACTCGATGAAGTACGCCTGCCAACCTTTAGAACCGGCGAAGCGCGACTTGCGGCCCGCGCGGGACGGCAGGTTGAGCATCCGGATCGTCATGAGTACGAGGATGCAAAGAACCGTCATCGAACCCAGAAATTCGACCAGCCATTCCCATGGCAGCCAACTGCCTATTATCGGCAGTGTCCAGTCAGCCTGAAAGAGCTGGCCGACAGCGTTGGCCAGGGTAAGAATCAGACTGTAGAAGCCGACGGCGACGAACCAGTGCACGATGCCCACGACTCCCCAACGATTCATCCGCGTGTGCCCCAGGAACTCCCTGATCACGGTGATTGTCCGGGCAACAGGATCGTCGGTCCTCTGCCCGGCAGGGACGGGCTGGCCGAGCATGAGAAAGCGGAATATCTGCACGATGGCACGGCCGAACAGTGCAGAGCCGACTCCGGCGATTGTCAGCGAAACGATGATCGCAGCGAGTTGCACAAGGGCTCCTCAGGCCCGCATGAGCGGGATCTCTGGTTCGGATTGTTCTCATCTATGCACTGGCGGGGCGCACCGAGAGCGATAGATCGTTTATGGCCGCAGATCTCGGGCGTTAGGCAGGAGAGCCATGGACAACAGAACGAGCTGCAGCCTCCGGGACTCGCGACACCTTCGGCTCGGCATCTGGCAAAACCGTCAAGAACATTACAAAGTAGGCGACACGACGGTCTGCCCGGCTGGCCTGCGAAGGAGTCAGCCCTCATTCGCTCGGGCCGGCCTCTGTCTACGGCCTCGTTGCCCCCGTCAGTACCCGCTGCGCAGCGGCTCCCCAGGCCGATCGCGCCGGCAGCTCGCTGCGCCGCGTAGCTTCCTGCTCATAACAGCCACTGTGCCCGCCGCTGGAACACGAACCGAAACAGCAGACCCTTCCAGCGAGAAAGTGATCCGTCGGCGCTGCGAAGATCGTGGTCCCTTCGTGTGTTTCCTCGTCACTTTCGCTCGCTGATCGGGCTCCTGTGTCTCCTGCAATCTCTCCGGCGAGGGTGCCTCGGTCAGCCGTGCGTCAGTCAGCGTCCACTCCCATCGAACCGCGCAGTTTCTAGTAGCAGCCGACGCTGAGTCCTCACGGACAGGTTTCGTGGTCCAGGGGCCTGCACGCAGCGGGCCAAGCCTCTCTGGGAGGGGGCACCTGTTCCGGCCAGGCTTCGTGACGAGGCGCTGCGGGACGGCGTCCTGCAGGGTCAACAAACGCTGTTCGACGCCTCGTTCGATGAGGGCGCACATCGAACGGTCCGACGAGCAGTCGGGCACGTGGCTCAGCCGACGGTGAAAGACGCCGATCGGCAGCTTGGCTGGTCCGCTCATGGCGAGGGCATGATGCCGACAGCGGTCAGCACCATGGGGACGGCCACGAGTACCAGGCCCAGTACTACCGGCGCGCCCAGGATGCCAAGAATTGCGGGTCGCCTACTGAGGTGGTGACGCCGGGAGTAAGAGCCGGCGAGGATGCCGTAGCCGATTGCCACCAGGAGGAAGAACACCAGATAGGCAGTAGCGGCGAGGTCGATGTGGTCACCGTTGTCAGTAAGCTCAAAGACGATGCCGATTGCCTCTGCCACGCTTCCGATGGTGTACACAGCGAGGGTTGCAAAGGCACCCCACAACAACATCGCGAGAACCGGCTTCGACAAAAAGTGCTCTCTTCTGGTGACCGACAGCCAGGCGACCGCCGCTCCGATCACTTTCAGAAAGACTACGAGCCAGTTCATCACAGTGAAGGCCGCAGCGTAGTCGGCATAGCGGCCGTCGGCGAAGTGGTCGGTGATCTCGAAGACGATATTGACCACAGCGAAAACGAAGAGACACAGGGCCACCAGTACTCCGGTCACGGTGACCCCTGTCCCGGCCTGGCCGGGACGGTGGGCGAGAGCTTGGTTACTTGTCATGCCGACACCCAATCGCCAACGCTGAGGGGGTGACTCTGAACGACAACCACCACGCGCCCTCCAGTCATGTCTCCGCCGACCAGGGGCCGGATGGGTGAGGTCATATGAGCTGCCCAGTCTTGTGGGCGCCGACAGGCTGCTGGGCTATCACGTTCAGCCGGTTGACGGCCTCCAAGAGGGAGATCGGACATGCCAACATGGTGAGCCGATCCTCCTCGTCGTGCTCGATGGCATGCGATCAGACTTCGTTCGTGACGCCGTCGGAGGCGTCGGCGCTCCGGCTGCCCTGTTTCGGTCTGCTTCGGTGAGGCGCGTTTGGCCGCCGCGAGGACCATGGCCGTACGCAGCGCCATGACCAGAGTGAGCCGAACTGATCTGCCACCAGCGACCACAGACTTGTTGGTGTGCGTGTTGTCGAAGACGATGCGCCCGTTGCTCCGACGGCCACGAAGCGCTGCCATTTCGTGCGTCGCGGCAGGCGTAGGTGAGCCCTTGACAGCCTGACCGACCGCCGCGATGGCGCGCTTTAGGAGCCCGGATGCGAACAGATTCTCGAAGAGCTTGAGGCGTGCTTCCATGAGAGGGCTCCATTGCCGTTGTAGGTGGCTACACCCCAGACGAAATGACTCGGCGTAATGTGACACACGGCGAATGTGAGGCGCGTCTCACGCACCACAGGAGCGATCAGCGACGATGGCATCCACCTGTCGCACACCACTCTGATCGCCTCCCGCTCGACAGACCTCAGCGTGCAACCCCTGTGCCACAAGTCGGCCTACAACTGACTGCTGCACGTCTCACGCGAGGGCTTGCCACCGTGGCGCGACCCGTAAGTAGGCGAGTTCGAAGACGATGACGATGACCGGGGCCCAAAGGAGCGAGGGCTGGCGCGATCAGAGTGCCTTGGGGCCGCGGTCCCAGGTGCTGGCTTAATGGCACGGTTCAGTCCCCGAGCCCCCTTCTCGCGTGTGACCTGCCGCACACACTGTCACAGAAGTCGGTTAGGCGGTGTCTTGTGCTCGAACTGCTCGAACCGAAGGAGACACCATGCCTGAGAACACCGATGTGGTTGTGATCGGCGGTGGGTACGCCGGCGTGATGGCGGCCAATCGACTGACTCAGCGCGGCGACGTGACCGTGACGCTGATCAACCCGCGCCCGCACTTCGTTCACCGGGTCCGCCTGCACCAGATGGTCGGCGGGACCGGCACCGCCGTCATCGACTACAAGGAAGTGCTAGCGAAGGGTGTCAGGCTGGTGGTCGGCAGCGCGACAAGGATCCACGCCGCCAGGCGTGCTGTCGAGCTGGCGAGCGGCGACGCGGTCGACTACGACTACCTGGTCTACGCGGTGGGCAGTGGCAGCGCCGATCCGAGCGTGCCCGGAGCTGCCGAGTTCGCCTACCCGATCGCCAGTCTGGAGGAAGCACAGCGGCTGCTGCCGGTCCTGGACGCAGCGTCGGCATCGGCCGCGGTGACGGTGGTCGGAGGCGGACCGACAGGCATAGAGACCGCCGCCGAGCTGGCAGAGCAGGGCCGCACAGTGACCCTGGTCTGCGGTGGAGCGCTCGGACCGTACCTGCATCGGCGGGGCCGACGTTCGGTGGCTGAGCAGCTGGCGACGCTCGGAGTGACCGTGCTCGCCGGCTCCGATGCGAAGGTCACGGGGGTGACCCGTGAAGCTGTGCGGCTTGCCGATGGCCGTGAACTGCCGAGCAGGGTGACCATCTGGACCGCAGGCTTCGGCGTGCCGGACCTGGCGGAGCGCAGCGGGCTGAGCACCGACGCTATGGGCCGGCTGCTCACGGACGAGACGCTGACGAGCGTGGACGACGAGCGCATCCTCGCGGCTGGGGACGTGGCTGCGCCGTCGGGCCTGCCGCTGCGGATGAGTTGCCAGTTCGCGATGCCGCTGGGTGCGCGGGCCGCCGACACACTGCTCAGCCGTCTGGAAGGGAAGCAGCCGGAGCCCCTCAACCAGTCGTTCGGAGCACAGTGCATCAGTACCGGCCGGAGCACCGGCATCTTCCAGTTCGGCAACAGGTCCGACGTAGCGATCTGGTTCAACATCGACGGTCGTCTCGGCGCGAAAATGAAGGAGTCCGTGGTCAAGGGCATCCCCAAGCACCTGGCCGAGGAGGCACACAAGCCTGGTGGTTACAAGCTGCACAAGGTGAAGGGTGGCGCCGGGCGCCAGAAGGCGCTGGAAGCCCTGCGCGCCGAGGCGCCCGTTGCAGTCGAGCGGGCTGCCTAGGTCCGGGTTAGCCGAGGAAAGACGAGCAGAAGATGAATAACGATCAGGCCAAAGACCGGGCGACCGACGCATTTGTCACCCACCGAAACCTGCTGTTCACCGTCGCCTACGAAATGCTCGGCTCAGCAGCCGATGCAGAGGACGCCCTGCAGGAGACCTGGCTGCGGTGGGCCGAGGTCGACCTGGAGCAGGTACGCGACCAGCGCGCGTACCTGGTCCGGATTGCGACACGGCAAGCCCTCGACCGGCTGCGCACGATATCGCGGCGCAGGGAGTCGTACGTGGGCCCGTGGCTGCCGGAGCCGCTGCTGACCGCGCCGGACGTAGCGCAGGACATGGAACTCGCCGAAAGTGTCTCGATGGCGGTGATGCTCGTCCTGGAGACGCTGTCGCCGACCGAGCGGGCCGTCTTCGTGCTGCGGGAGGTCTTCGACCTCGGCTACGACGAGATCGCGACGTCGGTCGACAAGACCCCAGCAGCCGTCCGCCAGATCGCACACAGGGCCCGTCGGCACGTGGACGCTCGACGTCCGCGGGAAGTGGTTTCCCAGAGCAAGATGCAGGCAGCTCTGGAACTGTTCACGCAAGCATTGGAAGGCGGGGACCTGCAGGGCCTGCTCGACGTGCTCGCCCCTGAGGTCGTCTACTTGGGCGACGGTGGCGGTGTGAAGCACGCCGCGCTGCGACCAATCGTCGGCGCCGATAGGGTAGCCCGCCTTTTGATCGGCGGTCTCGGGAGGAACCAGACCCCGATCACCTTCGGTACCACCATGGTCAACGGCAGCCCGGCGCTGGCTGTCCATTCGGACAGACAGTTGGACGGCATCATGGCGGCACGTGTCGAGGGTGGCCGCATAACTGGCCTGTACTTCGTACGCAATCCTGAGAAACTGTCCCACGCTGAATCGGAAACCCCGCTCACCCGGCGATGAACTTGGAGTAGAGGGCGGCTACTTGGAGATCAGGCGCCACCTTGACCCCCGTACAGATCACTGCGTGTCACAGCATCGATCGTCGGAACGCGCAAGGCTTGCATTGTCGTACGGTTCTGCGCTCCAAGTTTCGACTGAGAGCGCAGAACCACGTGCATAAGATCAGTGCGTCATCGATCCTCCGCGTCATCGGGCCCCGAAGCCGTCGAAGACGGAGTCCCGCCGAACACCCCTTGCCCTGCGACAGCGATGCTGCGCCTGCGGCAGATGCAACTGACAACCCAGCGGACGCGGTGCTGATTCTATGGCCGCATGAAACTATCCGTGACCTGGCAGTTCGCCCGTTCCCCGAGCGCTCCGCAGCACTGCCAGATCACAGCCAGCAGAGCCACACTTGAGGAACGACATATCGTTCCTCGGGCTCGCCCGCCCTGCTCAATCGACCGGCGATGTCACGCCGCACCGGCAGCAACCCCACGGGCGACCGACTCACGAACTGACACAGGGCCTGCATGTTCTCGTCCGACAACCGCTCGGCCATTTGCTGGATCGAGCATCCGCTCACCGCCGCTGATCCCGCCACGGTCACGAGGCGGACACAGCGGCAACTGACTCCGGCAACTCGCCTCGACGCCGTCCTATTTGATCTTTTCGTTAGTTCTGTGGGGTTGGTGGGTGGAGGGTGAGGCCGGTGTGGGCGAGGAAGGACCAGGGAGTTGCGGGTTGGTGTTGATCCGGCGGATGCCTTGTTCGGTGGCGTCGGCGACGTCGGCGAGGTGGTCGCCGGCGAGGTTGGCCAGCTCGCGTTTCTTGAGTGAGGACCACAGTAGTTCCACCGGGTTCAGCTCGGGTGCATAGGCTCGCTCAAGAGTCAGCCAGTCCTGCTCGGCAACCCAGGCCCGCATCGCTCGGCTCCAATGGGCCGACAGCCCGTCCCAGACCAGGATGACCTGCTCTCCGTTATAGAACACCTTCATCTGCTCCAGGACCTCGATGAGCCCGGCGGTGTCATAGCTGCCGGGCTTGAGGTGAAAGCAAGTTGAGGACCGCGTTCGGGGTCGGTGGGGTGGTAGCCGAGGGCGCCGGCCATGGAGGCGCGTTTCCAGTTCAGCGGGTGTCGCAGGAGCGGGGTGCGGCCGCGGGGCGCATAGGTGCGGCGAACTTGCGGCAGCAGCGAGACGCTTGATTCGTCGAGGAAGACGATCCAGGCACGTGTGTTCACCGCCCTTTTTTGATCCGCGGCCACTCGTGCGCGATCCAGCGGGCGATCTCGGACTCGTCGCGCTCCACCGCGCGCCGTTCGGGACGCTGCAGACTCCAGCCGAGCCGGCCGGTCAGCAACCGCCATACCGACGCCCGCGACAAGGTCACTCCCGTCACCCGCTCGACGACCAGACCGACCCGCTCCAGCGTCCACAGATCAGCCTCGAAACCATGGGCCTGGGCGCCCTGCTCCAGCGCGATCCGCACCCGCTCGACCTGGGCATCGTCCAGCTTGGGCGGACGACCACTGGCCGGACGCCGCTGCAACCCGTCAGCCCCGCCTTCCTCCCAGACGCGTCTCCACCGCCGCACGCTCTTCTGGACGACGTCCAGCATCCGTGCGATCTCGGCACCCGGACGTCCCTGGTCGAACAACTCGGCCGCCCGCACACGACGCGCCTCGGCCAACTGCGGCCGCGTCAAAGGAGGAACCACAGGCGAAGACTTGAAAGACACGCCATCAGGATCCCACCAACGACGTTATCGCACCCACGGAGCTAAAGAAAAGATCAGTAGGACATGTCCCATAAGAGCAGCCCCTGCGCCCTGCACGCCTGCCTGCGCCGACACAACCGGAGCGCCGGACGATATTGCTGTCCAAGTCCTGGAATGCGTCCCCATTCGCGGTGAAGAGACATTCGTCGGGGTCGTCGCCTCTCGCCTCCGCAGCTTGATCAGCAAACCACCCGCATCAGGCTCTCGCACTACGAGGCTTTGCGGAACAGAACGTTGGGACGCAGTGGCCCTTCGGGTACGGAGGGGTCGTCGAAGTCGTCGGCCGGGTTCCGGGTCATGCCAATCCTGCGCATCACTGCTTGTGAACGGAGATTGGTAGACGTTGTCACGGCGAGGATCTCTGGAAGCCCGAGGGTGTCGAAGCCGTAGGACAAGACTGCCAGCGCGGCCTCGGTAGCGTAGCCCTGGCCCCACGCCGAGCGAGCGAGCCGCCAGCCGATCTCCACTCCGTTGAACGGCATGCCGTCATCCACCCGATCTAGGCCCGCGAAGCCGATGAACTCGCCGGTGGCCCGCACCTCAACTGCCCACCATCCATAGCCTCGCTGGTCGAACTCGGCCTGGAATCGCGCCACAGAGGCATCGCTCTGATCACGGGTGAGGAGGTCGCCCAAGTGCTCCCGAACCTCGGGATCGGCGTTCATCCTCGCCCACGGTTCGAGGTCGGAGTCACGCCATCGACGCAGGGTGAGGCGATCGGTAGCCAGTTCAGTCATGCTGCCTAGCCAACGCCAAATCTTCCCCCGAAGCAATCCCATTCTTTACGGGCCGACATGCCACTCGGAAAGAGCATCGAATGGATCACAAGGGCGTGCCGGTTCAAATGTTGAGTTTATGATCAAGGTGAGGCGCAGGTGAATCGATGAGCTGGCGCCGAGTACTGGCGTGAATACGCGTTCCACGGCGCTACTACGAGGCACCAGGCGGCACCGTGCCTACGAGAGTAAGCCCCACCGGGTTGTCTGCAGCCATCAACTCGAAGCCACCGAACGGCTCAGCACCGGCCCGGCGAAGCAGCGGTGATCCCACCCCTGTCGGCCGGACCGAACTCTGCCCCCGACCGTCGAGGCTCCCGTCGCCGACACCTGATCGCTCGGACATGCAGCGGTCTTCCTGCCGCCGGCATGTCCGGCGCGGGCACTGCCGGGCGGGGGGTCTTCGCGTGGTGGGTCAGATACGGGCGAGATTGCGCTTCAGGTACCGGCCGACCGGCTGCTCGACCAGGCGGTGCACCAGGTACGACAGCACCAGCAT
>NZ_JBICBL010000026.1:0-16138 GCF_043089925.1 Streptomyces sp. NPDC013457 | reverse complement strand
CGTCCGCTTCACCGACACCCTCCACACCCTCCACACCCACAACACCACCACCTACCTCGAAATCGGCCCCGACACCACCCTCACCACCCTCGTCCGCGACACCCTCGACGACACCACCGCCGTACCCCTCATGCACAACGGCCGTAACGAGACCCACACCCTCCTCACCGCACTCGCCACCGCACACACCCACGGCACCACCGTCGACTGGCCCACCCTCTTCCAAGGCAACAACACACAACGAGTCGACCTGCCCACCTACCCCTTCCAGCGCGAGCGGTACTGGGTCGAGAGTTCGGGCGGACGCGGCGACCCGGAGAGCCTCGGATTGCGCCACGAGGAGCATCCGCTGCTGGGTGCGTCGGTGCCGGTGGCGGCGTCCGACGAGGCGTTGTTCACGAGCAGGCTCTCGCTGCGTACGCACCCCTGGCTGGCCGATCACGAGGTGCACGGCTCGGCTGTCCTGCCCGTCGCGGCGCTGGTGGAGCTGGCGATCCGCGCGGGCGACGAGGTCGGCTGCACGCTCCTCGACGAGCTGGTGACGGCGGCGCCTCTGGTGATCCCGCGCAGCGCCGGAGTTCACCTCCAGGTGGCCGTGGGCGCGCCCGACGAGGTGGCGGGGACTCGGAAGGTCACCGTCCACAGCCGCCCGGACGGGGGTGACGTCCCATGGACGTTGCATGCGGAAGGGCTGCTGAGCCCGCACGCACCGGACGTCCCTCCCTTCGATCTCGGGCCCTGGCCTCCGGTGGACGCGCAGGCCGTGTCTCCCGCCGATGTCCATGAACGGCTCGCTCACGCGGACGTACGCCTCGGCCCCGCCTTCCGGACGCTGGCCGCAGCGTGGCGGCGGGGCTCCGAGGTCTTCGCCGAGCTGAGCCTGTCCGGGCCGGCGGACGCTTCGGGTCATCTCCTGCATCCTGCGCTGCTCGAAGGGGCCTTGCGCGCGTACGGGAACCCGGCGGGCGATCACGGGCCGGGCGCACCCACGGTCACGGCGGTGCGCGGAGTCCGGCTGTACGCGAGTGGCGCCTCGGACGTGCGGGTCCGGATCACTCGCGGTGAGGACGACGGCCTCCTGACGGTGCACGTCGCCGACCGGAGCGGCGCGCCTGTCGCCGTATTGTCCGGCGTCGTCCACGGGCAGGTCGAGGGCAGCGCGATCGCTCGCGCGGCCGACCGGACCGCCGACCATCTGCTCCAGGTCTCGTGGATCCCGATGCCGACGCCCGTGCCCGTGCCCGTGCCGGGGTCGACATCGGGCGCGCACCCCGTGGCATCGATGCGGTACGGCGTCCTCGGCGGCGACCCGCGCGGGGCGCGGCGATTCGGCGATGTGGCCGAAGTCGCGCGGGCGGTCGGGGCGGGCGAGCCGCTGGACGCGGTGGTGCTGCCGTACGCTCCCCCGTCCGCGGACGATGTGGTCGCGGCCACGCACGACGTGACCCGCCAGGTCATGGAGTTCGCTCAGCGGTGGCTGGCGGAGGAGCGTCTCGCCGACGTACCGCTGGTCGTCATGACCCGGCGTGCGGTGGCGGTGCGCAAGGGTGAGCCCGTGGATCCGGCCGGGGCGGCGCTCTGGGGTCTGGTGCGCTCGGCCCAGTCGGAGGCCCCCGGCAGGTTCCGGCTCGTCGACGTGGACGGTGAGACCACGCCCGCCGGTGCCGCGGACGTCGCGCTCGGCGCCGGGGAGCCGCAGTCCGCCCTCCGTACGGGACGCCTCTTCGTGCCGCGCCTCCAGTACGCCCCGCAGCCGTCGGTGGTGCCCTCGTCGCCGTACGGCAGCACGGAGGGGACCACGCTCATCACCGGCGGAACCGGTTCGCTCGGTGCCCTCTTCGCGCGCCACCTCGTCCGCGAGCACGGTGTACGGCACCTGCTGCTGACCAGCCGGAGGGGGGAACAGGCCGAGGGTGCGGCCGAGTTGGCCGCCGAGCTCAAGGAGCTCGGTGCCGAGGTGACCATGACCGCGTGCGATGTCGCCGACCGTGAGGATCTGGCCGAGCTACTGTCGTCCATTCCCGCGCAGCACCCGCTGACCGCGGTGATCCACGCCGCCGGTGTCCTGGACGACGGCCTGATCGGGTCCCAGAGCCCGGAACGGCTGGCGGCCGTGCTGCGGCCGAAGGCCGAGGCCGCGTGGCACCTGCACGAGTTGACCCGCGAGCGGGAGTTGTCGGCGTTCGTCCTGTTCTCCTCGATCGCCGGCGTGGTGGGGGGCCCGGGCCAGTCCACGTACGCCGCGGCCAACTCCTTCCTCGACGGTCTCGCTCAGCATCGGGACGCGAGGGGGCTGCCCGCCACGTCCGTCGCGTGGGGGTTGTGGGCGCAGGAAGGCGGCATGTCCGGCGGACTGGACGCGACCGACCTCAAGCGCATCGCGCGTAGCGGGTACCTTCCGGTCACGCCGGGGACCGGTACCGCGCTCCTGGACCTCGCCCTCGGTGCCGGCCGGCCCGTGGTCGTGGCGACACCCCTGGATCTCGGTGCCGTACGGGAGCAGGAGCAGGTCCCCGCGCTGCTGAGGGGGCTGGTACGTACTCCCCGCCGACGCAGGGCCGACGACGACGCGGGCGTCACCGGGGCGTCGCTGGCGGACCGGGTGGCCGCCGCCGCAACCGACGGCGAGCGGTCGGGCCTGGTGCTCGCCGCGGTCCGGGACGAGGTCGCGCGTGTCCTCGGCCATGGCGACACCGGGCGGATCAGGAACGAGGAATCGTTCCTCTCGCAGGGCTTCGACTCGCTCACCGCGGTGGAGCTCCGCAATCGGTGCAGCGCGCTCGTCGGCGGCCGGCTGCCGGCCACGGTGGTCTTCGACCATCCCACTCCGGTGGCCCTGGCGGCCTTCGTGCACGACGAGCTGACCCGGCGCACGGCGGGCTCGGGGTCCGGCGGGCCGGGGTCCGCGGACCCCGTGGCTGCCCTGGACTTCGCCGACGAGGTGCGTCTCTCCGAGGACATCCGGCCCGCGACCGAGGTCGTCCGCTCCGTCGGCGACCCTCGCGAGGTGCTCCTGACCGGCGCGAGCGGATTCCTCGGCGCGTTCCTGCTGCGGGACCTCATGCGCTCGACCGGGGCGCGGGTGCACTGCCTGGTCCGCGGCGACGACCCGGTACAGGCCCGTGCCCGGCTCCGGGAGAACCTGGAGCGCTACCAGGTGTGGGACGCGGTGGACGCCGACCGGCTCTCGGTGATCGTGGGTGACCTGGCAGAGCCGCGGCTCGGCCTGTCCGAGGAGGACTTCGACCGGCTCGCCGAGACGGTCGACGTGGTCTACCACAACGGCGCCCAGGTGCACTGGCTCCACCCGTACCAGAGTCTGAAGGCCTCGAACGTGGGCGGGACGGAGGAGGTGCTCCGTCTGGCGGCGCGCCATCGCACCGTACCGGTCCACTACGTGTCGACCGTCGGCGTCTTCGAAGGCGCGGTGACGCCCGGCGTTCCCCTGAAGGTGAGCGACCCGACCGGCCCCCCCGAGCGGCTGCCCAGCGGCTATCTGCAGAGCAAGTGGGTCGCGGAGCAGGTCGTCGAGCTCGCCCGGGAGCGCGGTCTGCCGGTGTCCGTCTACCGTGTCGACGTCATCTCGGGCGACCAGGACAACGGCGCCTGCCAGACCAATGACTTCGTCTGGCTGAGCCTCAAGGGGCTGCTGCAGGCCGGGGCGGTGCCGGCCAGTGCCGGCGGGCGCTTCCATCTGCTGCCGGTGGACTATGTGAGCGCGGCGATCCTCCGGATCTCCGGCCGCGCGACGGCGGCGGGCCGGACCTTCCATCTCTTCAACCGGAGTGCGGTGAGCCTGCGGGAATGCGTGGACCGGTTGCGGTCGCTCGGCTACTCGCTGGACGAGGTCGACTGGGAGACCTGGCGTGAACGGGTCGACGCGGACCGGGCGAATGCGATCACGCCCCTGCTGCACGCCTTCGAGATGATGACGGCCGACACCGAGACCTTCTATCCGGCGATGGACACGACGGAGACCGATGCCGAGCTGAAGGGAAGTGGTATCGCGTGCCCGGCGCTGACGGAGGAACTCTTCGTCAAATACGTGACCTTCTTCAGGCGGACCGGCCATTTCCCGGAGGCGGGCTGACCGGACCCGCCGGGCGGGGATCCCATCTGCCGTTCACCCGGCGGCAATCGGGCTCCCCGCCCGTGCACGACCGCAGACGATTCGCCCCACAGGGCCGGTGTGGTTACCTCGTGATGAGTGGCCAGAGAATGCCGGACCCTACCGTTTGTCCCATGGTTCTCTCGAAGGGTTCGGCATGAACTATGCATCCACAGGTGAAACCGTCGACCGAATCCAGGTCGCGCCGTCCGCACTGCGCGAGACGATGTCACGCTTCGCGACCGGGGTCATCGTATTGAGCGTCGGTGGCGAGCATGTGCACGGAATGACGGCCAATGCCTTCAGCTCGGTCTCCCTCGAGCCGCCGACGGTGCTCTGCTGCGTGTCGCACAGCGCGGTGATGCACAAGGCGATCACCTCGGCGCGCAGTTTCGGTGTCTCGGTGCTGAGCGCGGAACAGGAGTCGCTGGCACGGCACTTCGCGGACAAGCACCGGCCTCTGGGGCCGGCGCAGTTCGAGGGGATCGGCTGGCGCCCGGGTGAGGTCACCCGGGCGCCGCTGCTGAACGGCGCGCTGGCCTGGCTCGAATGCGAACTGGCCGAATCGCACGACTCGGGAGATCACTCCATATTCATCGGCGACGTGGTGGGCGCGTCCAGTTCCACCGACGCCTCCGGACTGCTGTTCTTCAACGGCCGTTTCCAGCAGACCGTCACCCCGCCCCGGTGAGCGGGAGCCACCATGGCGGCCACACACCTGGGGTCATCTGACGAGAACGCCTTCTGGGACGCCGTCGGAGGCAGTTTCGTCGCGGCGCTCAACGAGGGGCTCGCGAGGGCCAGGCACTCGACGCTGCGCTCGCGTGGCGCCGGCCGACTCGCGGCAAGGCCCGAGGAGTTGGAACATCCCTTCGCGGCGGCCGTCATGCGCGCCTTCGAGGCGGCCCTGCCGGCCGCTCTGGCCGGGGAGGACCAGGAGAGCATGGGTCTCCTGGCCGCACTGCGGCGTCGCGGCCAGGAGATGCTGGTCGCGGCCCTGGAACTCACAGACCGCCAGGGTCCGGTGCTCTCGCACGGACCCGTGCGGCCACTCGCGCACGGAGCCGTACGCTCTCTGCTCCCCCGGCACGAGCACCTCGTGGTCACGCTCCTCATGGAGTCCGCGGCGCTCGTCCTGTCGGAGCGCCCCGAGCTCGGCGGCACCGACGGCCGCCCGGCGGCACTCGTCCGCGCCCTCGGGCGCCGGGCGCGGAGCGGCGGCGCGGGCGACTGAGGCCCGCCCTTCGGATCGGGCAGGATCAGGGAGCCCTGTCAGGGGACCAGGATCACCTTGCCCACCGTGCGCCGCGCCAGCAGGTCCTCGTGGGCCTGCCGGGCTTCGGTGAGCGGATAGGCGCTGGTGGCCACCGGGTTGAGCCGCCCCCGCGCCATCAGGTCGAACAGTTCCTTGAGCGGGCCTTCGACCGCACCCGCGGCGGCGAGCGTGGGCCGCAGCCAGAACCCGACGACCGACGCGTTGAGCCGGCCCAGGCGGGCAGGGTCGACCGGTGTGAAGGTGCTGCGCGAGGCGTTGCCGTAGCTGACCAGCCGACCGAAGGAAGCCAGGGATCCCAGGGCCTGGTCGAAGAGTTCGCCGCCGGCCGCGTCCAGGATGACGTCGGCCTTCTCGTCCAGGGGGTAGGCGACGACGGCGTCCGCCCCCAGCTCCAGTGCGAGCCGCTCCTTGCCCGGTGAGACCTGCGCGAGCACGCGCCCCGCGCCGAACTCCTTGGCCAGCTGCACGGCCAGGCTTCCCACGCCACCCGCCGCGGAGTGGACGACGACGGTCTCCCCCGTGCCCAACCGGGCGGCGGAGCGCAGCAGATGCCAGGCGGTGAGTCCCTGCATCATCAGGGCCAGGGCCCGCCCCGCGTCGAGGGCGTCCGGAATCGGGACGAGCGCGGACTCCTTGGCGACCACCTGCTGCGCATAGCCGCCGGACACCCGGGCGAGCACGCGCCGACCGTCGGGAGTACGGCCCACGACCTCGCTGCCCGGCACGTACGGCAGCAGGTCGGCGGTCAGGTACGACCCGTCCACCTGGTGCGTGTCCGCGAAGTTCACGCCGACGGCCTCCACGGTGACGAGCGTCTCGCCCGGACCCGGTCGGGGCGTCGGCACATCCACGACGGCGAGGACCTCGGGACCGCCGAAACGGTCGAACTGGATAGCGATCATGCGGCACTTTACCGCGCCGCACCGTGAGGGCCCGGTTACGATCCGGTCGTCGGGGCATACAGTTGCACCCCGCACGTTGATGCCCGAGCACCGCACCTGGAGGGTCGGAGACGTCATGCCACAGCCCGGCGATTGTCAGGCACCGACGGCCGCACTCCGGCCAATTCGGCCGCGTGGCCGCTCCCTTGGTTAACGATTCTCCTTTGCCCTGTGGCATGTTCTCGTGCGCCCGACCAGTTGCTCACGTCCCCATCGGAGCGCCCCATGGCCAAGCAACCCCGCGCGCTGCGCACTCGTCAGGATCTGATCCGTTCAGCCGCCGAAGTCTTCGAGCGTGCCGGATTCGCCGACGCCTCGATCGCCGTGATCAGCTCGGCGGCCGGTGTGAGCAATGGCGCTCTGCACTTCCACTTCAGGAACAAACGGGCCCTGGGAGAGGCGGTCGAACTCGCGGCCGCCCAGACGCTTCTGCATTTCACCGGACGGGTGCCGCTGCGACACCCCGCCCCACTGCAACTCCTGGTCGACACCTCTCAGGCGCTGGCCGAGAACCTGCTGAGCGACCCGGTCCTGCGGGCCGGATTCAGCCTGGCCAGCGACGCAACCTGGCAGGGTCAGGTCAACCTGTGGGAGGAGTGGCAGGACTGGGTGCAACTGATGCTGATCGTCGCCAGGGAGAGAGGCATGCTCACCTCCCACGTGGTGCTCGAGGACGCCGTTCTCGCCATCACGTCCATCGTCGCCGGATTCGAGGTGCTGTCCCGCATCGACACGGAGTGGGCGTCCCGGCGTGCCGTCACCGCGTTCTGGCGGCTGATGCTGCCCCAGCTCGCCGTCGCGGAGACCTGCGGCACTCTGGCCCCGGAAGGGAGCGCCTCGCCTCCGGTCGGGCCCGGGAGTCCGTACGGGTCCCAGGACTGGGACATGGCCGAGACCTGCGGCGCCGCGTAGGCCGAACCGTCGCCTGTCCGCTCGCGGATGTGGCGTGAACCGTGCTTTCTTTGCGGGGCGTTGTGCGCGGCTTGTGCGTCCTTTGAACGTCACCGCGCACCATGGGAGTGCGGTACGGCCGCGCCAGTTGTGGGACGAGTCAGGGAGAGTCGACGTGGTGGGAGTGGCGAGCCGGTGGCTGCGCAGGTTCGATCAGCCGGCGGGGCAGGGCGCTGCCGGGACGGGCGCGCCGCGGCTGTTCTGTTTCCCGCATGCGGGCGGTGCGGCCAGCTCGCTGCGTCCGCTCGCACTCTCCCTCGCCCCCACACTCGACGTACTGGTCGCGCAGTACCCGGGCCGGCAGGACCGCCGGCTCGAAGAGCCCGTCGACGACCTCGACAGGCTCGCCGACGCCCTGGCGATCGAGGTCTCGGGGCAGATCGACGGGCCTTACGCCCTCTTCGGCCACAGCATGGGGGCGGTCCTCGCCTACGAGGTCGCCCGCCGGCTCTCGCCGCGGCGGGGACCGTCCGCGCTGATCCTGTCGGGCCGGGGCGCGCCCAGGCCCGAGCCGGGGCGCCACGACCGGCTGCGGACCGATGACGACATCGTCCGGGCCGTGTCCGCCCTGGGCGGCACCACACCCGAGGTGCTGCGGGACCCGGAGCTCCGGGAGATGGTCATGCCCGCCCTGCGCGCCGACTACCGGGCGATCGGATCGTACGGGTGGAAGCCGGGGCCGCCGTCGACCGTCCCGTTCACCGTGCTCGTCGGTGACAGCGATCCGGTGGTGACCGTGGAACAGGCGCAGAGATGGGCGGAGTTCACGACCGCCGGCGCCCGTACGCAGGTGTTCTCCGGCGGTCACTTCTTCCTCGACGCCCACCTCGCCGAGGTGTCCGAGGCGGTCGCCACGGCGTGCGTCACCGCCTGCGCCTCCGGCGTGGCGACGGCGCGCGGATGACGACCGTCGGAGGCCGGGGGCCCAGGCTCCTGGCCGTCAGCGACCTGCATGTGCGCCACAAGGAGAACCGGACCGTCGTCGAGGGTCTGCGGCCCACCTCTCCGGACGACTGGCTCATCGTGGCCGGCGATGTGGGCGAGTTCGTGGAGGACATCGTCTGGGCGCTGCGTCTGCTGAGCGAGCGCTTCGCCACCGTGGTGTGGGCACCGGGCAACCACGAGCTGTGGACCCACCCGCACGATCCGGTGCAGCTGCGCGGCGCGCAACGCTACGACCACCTCGTGGAGTCGTGCCGCGCGATGGGTGTCGTCACTCCCGAGGACCCCTACCCCGTGTGGCGGGGCGAGGAGCAGGGGGTCGCGGTGGCGCCCCTGTTCGTCCTGTACGACTACTCGTTCCTCGCCCCCGGCGCGCGCGACAAGCAGGAGAGCCTCGCCATCGCCGAGGCGGCCGGGATCGTGTGCACCGACGAGTTCCTGCTCCACCCCGACCCGTATCCGAGCCGAGAGGCCTGGTGCGCGGCCCGGCTCGCCGCGACCGAGGCCCGTCTGGCCGCCGTCCCCGACGATCGGGCGACGATCCTGGTCAACCACTTTCCGCTGGTGAGGGAACCCACGCACATCCTGCGTCATCCCGAGTTCGCCCAGTGGTGCGGCACCCGGGCGACGGCCGACTGGCCCACGCGCTACCGCGCGGTCGAGGTCGTCTACGGCCATCTGCACATCCCACGCCTGATCCACCACGACGGCGTCCCGCACCGCGAGGTGTCCCTCGGCTACCCGAGGGAGTGGCAGCGTCGGGCCGAAGCCCCCGCGCTGCCGGTGCAGATCCTGCCGAGGACGACGCCGAACCCCTGACGCGATCGCGTCGCACGGACGAGACGGAGCCTTCCGGATGATCGATGAGTTGCTGCCCGTGCCCCTGGCCGTCGCCGACACCCGACACGACCGTCCGGAATCCGTGCTGTACCCGGCCGAGGCGCGGACGGTGGCAGGCGCGGTGGACGAGCGCCGGCGGGAGTTCGCCACCGTACGGTACTGCGCCCGCAAGGCGCTGCGGGAGCTCGGCGTCTCCCCCGCCCCCATCCTCAACGGCGAGCGCGGCGCGCCGGTCTGGCCCGCCGGGACGATCGGCAGCATGACCCACTGCCGGGGATACCGCGCGGCCGCCGTCGCGTACGCCACGGACCTGGCGACGATCGGGATCGACGCCGAGCCCGACCTGCCGATCAGGGACGAGGGCACCCGGGAGCTGGTGATGGTCGCGGAGGAGCGGGGCCGGGTGGCGGCGCTCAGGGCGCGTCACCCCGAAGTGGCCTGGGACCGGCTGGTGTTCAGCGCCAAGGAGAGTGTGTACAAGGCCTGGTACCCGCTGACCGGCCGCTGGCTGGACTTCCATGAGGCCGTGGTCACGGTCGACCCGGAGCGGGCGACCTTCACAGCCCGTCTTCTGGTCCCTGGTCCGGAGATCGGCGGCCAGAGGGCCGGGACGTTCCAGGGCGGCTGGCTGCGCCGCGACGGGATCCTGCTGACCGCGATCGCTCTCACCCACACAGGAGTCGCTGTGACGCGACCGCTTCCCTTCGCGGGGCGGCCGGCGGCGACGGTGTCCGGGGCGCGCTGAGCCCGGCCGCCCGCCTTGTTCGAGATTTGTGTGGGCTTGGACCGGCGTCGTGCAGGCTGGTGCCGCGGAATCGCCGCCAATGACGCCTCCGGGCGGCCATGGAGCGTAGCGGGGGGATCGATGCAGTTCCGAGTGCTGGGTCCGATGGAAGTGGTCGACGACGGCAGGGTGGTGGGTCTCGGCGGCACCAAGCAGAGAGCCACTCTGGGGTTCCTGCTCCTGAACGCGAACAAGGCGGTGGCCACGAGCCAGCTGCTGAACGCCCTGTGGGGAGTCGACGACGCGCCGATGACGGCGCGCAAGATCCTGCAGAACGCCGTCTACGGGCTGCGCGGCGCCCTGTCCGCGGTCCGGGGTTCGGCCGGCGCCGACACCGCGACCCTGCTGACGCAGCCGCCCGGCTACATGATGCGGGTGGAACCCGAGAAGGTCGACCTTCATCTGTTCCACGCCTGGGTCGGCCAGGGGCGGCAGCTGCTGTCCCAGGGGACTCCCGGGACGGCGGCGCCCTTGCTGCGCGACGCGCTGGCGCTGTGGCGGGGGCCGGCCCTGGCCGATCTGGTGGAGAGCGGGGTCCAGTGGCCCGAGCTGGTCGCTCTGCAGAACACCCGCCTCGACGTGATGGAGGACTACTTCGAGGCGCAGCTGGCCTGCGGAAGGCATCACGAGATCCTCGCCGAGCTGGAGACCATGGTGCGCGCCGAGCCGCTGCGGGAGCGGTCCTGCGGCCAGTTGATGCTGGCGCTGTACCGGTGCGGGCGGCAGGCGGACGCACTCGCCGAGTACAGCCGGGTGCGGGCGGTCCTGGTGGAGAACCTGGGCCTCGAGCCGGGCCGCGGTCTGCAGCGGCTGCAACAGTCGATTCTCGCCCAGGACTGCTCCCTGGCCTTCGAGCGCGTGCCGGAGCGGGCGCCGGTGCGGATGTCGGAACGGGCGCCGGAACGGGCCCCGGAGCGGGCCCCGGAACGGATGTCAGAGGGAATGTCCGAGCGGATGCCCGCCCGGGAGACTCCGTCCGGCGACGTCCTCTCTGCGGAGCCCGTCGCGCTCGCCGCACCGGCCGACACCGTCGGCGCACCGGCGGGGGCGGTCGACCCGTCGGGGGTCGCGGCCGAGCCGGTCTCAGGCGCCGCTGACGCGCCGGGGGCGGAAGCGGCGCAGACCGGACCGGCCGACGAGACCGACCCCTCCGCCGCAGCGCGCCGGACGAGCACCGACCGTCGCCAGGTCAGCGTGGTCTCCCTGCGCACCCGTCTCGCACCCTCCCTGGGCAGCGGTGCCGAGCAGGAACTCGACGATCTCCTCGACGGCGCCGCCCTCCTGGTCCGGGAGCAGGTCGAACGGTTCGGCGGTACGGTCGTGGCCTCCATCGGCTCGGTGTCCCTGGCCCTGTTCGGACTCGACGACCCGCACGAGAGCGACGCCGGGAAGGCCGTTCTCGCGGCCCTGGCGGTCCGGGACGTCCTGGACGTCTCCACCGGTTCGGGCGGCGCCGGCGCCGCGCAGTCGACGGTGCAGGCCGCCATCACCCAGGGCGAGGTCCTGCTGCGGCGACGCGGGCGGGAGGAGGGGCCCACCGTGGTCGGCGCCGTCCTGGACGAGTCCCAGGCCCTGCTGGGGTCGGTGCCCGAGGGCGAGGTGCGGGTCAGCGACGCGGTACGCCGCGCCAGTGAACAGACCGTCGTCTACCGCCGCTGCGACAGCGCCGCCGCGGGCTGGCAGGCCCTTGGCGCGCGGTCGGCGGGCGCGGCGGGTACCGAGCAGGCGGTGGAGCTCGACGTCCTGCGCGGCCTCGCGCAACGCACCCGGCACCGTGGCGTACCCCACCTGGTGACGATCCTCGGAGACGCCGGTACCGGGAAGAGCCGGCTGCTCGGCGAGTTCGGTCGCTGGGCCGCCGAACAACCGGACGGGCCGCTCGTCGTGTCGGCCCGTGCCTCCGAAGGCCGCGACGGCTCACCGCTGGCGATGGCGGGCCGGCTCCTCGCCGCCTACTGCGGGGTCCGTCCCGACGACGACGAGGAGACGGTGCACGCGGCGCTGGAACGGGAGGTCCGTGCGCTGTATCCCTCCGACGGGGCGGCGGACCTGCCCCTGCGCCGGCTGCGCCCGCTCCTCGCGTCCGCGGGGGTCGATGTCCACTTCGGTGAACTGTGCCCCGGTGAAGTACTGCTCTCCTGGCGGGAGTTCTTCCAGGAGGCGGCGCAACGGCGGCCGATCACGCTCTGCGTGGACGACCTGCACCGCGCCCCCGACATGACCCTGGACGCCGTCGAGGAACTGGCGGAGTCCGCAGGGGTGGGGCGCCTGTTCGTGGTCGCCTGCGCCGGGCCGGAACTCCTCGCCCGGAGGCCGTCCTGGGCCGGAGGCAAGAGTCACACGACCACGGTCACGCTGGACCCGCCCCAGCGCATCACCCACGAGGAACTCGTGGAGTTCCTGCTCGCCGCGTCGCGCAACGACGCCTTGCAGCGCATCGGCGAGCCCAGGGATCCGGCCGCCGCGTGAGCCCCGCGACCGGCCGTCGTACTCCGGCGGGCCGGCGCCCCCTGCCGTGTCCATCGTCAGGTAATCGATCACCCACGCGGGTGCGGATGACTTTCTCGTGACCGCCGACTGGCATGGGCGGAACAGGATGGAAGCGACTTCCCACGAGGGAGCGCCAGGAATGCGGCCGGTGCCGATTCGGAGAGATCGGTCCGCGTTCGACAGGTAGGCGTGACATGAATTCAGGAGCTGCTATGTCGGAACTCGCCGAGCCCAATCTTCGCGCGCTGCTGGCCACGGCAGGACTCGATGTCGAATACGTCCGCGGAGAGGGAAACACGCTCTTCCGCCGCGGGGAGGACGGAGGCGAGATACCGGTCCTCGACTTCGCGGGCGGCTACGGGTCTCTGATCCTCGGGCACAACCACCCCGAGATCGTGGCCCGCGCCCAGCGGCTCCTGGCGGAACAGTCGCCCGTGCACGCGCAGTTCTCCTCCCACCCGTACGCCAACGCCCTGGCCGCCGAGCTGAACCGGATCGTCCACCGGGAGACCGGCACCGATGAGCCCTACTACGCGACCTTCGCCAACAGCGGCGCCGAGGCGGTCGAAGCGGCCGTCAAGCACGCGGAGATGGACCGGGTGGTACGCCTCGGTGCGATCGTCGCGGACATCGCGGAAGGCATCGACGAGGTCCGTACGGCGGTGGACGCGGGGCTCGCGACGGTGCCCGACGAGGTGTTCGCGCGCCTGGGCATCCCCCGCCCCGCGGCCGGGCAGGACGCGACCGAGGGGGGCGTCGACGGGGGCGCCGAGGGGGCGATGGAGGCCGTGATCGCCGAGGTCACCCGCAGGAACGAGGAGCGGAGCGCCGAGGCTCCGGTGCTCCTGGCGCTCGAAGGCGGCTTCCACGGCAAGCTGATGGGCAGCGTCCAGCTGACCCACAACGCCGGGTACCGGACCCCGTTCGCGGCGCTCGGCCTGCGTACCCGGTTCGTGCCCCGGGACGCCCCGGACGTCCTGCGGGAGATCCTCGAGCAGGAGCGGCGGCCGCTGCTGCGTCCGGCCGTCGAGGACGGCGAGGTCCGGCTCGTCGAACGGCCCCACCCCGCGTTCTGCGCGTTCCTTCTGGAGCCGATCCAGGGCGAGGGCGGAATCCACCCGCTGTCGAAGGAGTTCGCCCGCAGGATCCAGGAGTTCGGCGAAGCGGCCGACTGCCCGCTGGTCGTCGACGAGGTCCAGAGCGGGATGGGCCGTACCGGAGCGCTGCTCGCCAGCTCCCACCTGGGCCTGCGCGGCGACTACTACGCGCTCGCCAAGTCCCTGGGCGGCGGGATCGCCAAGGCTGCCGTGATGCTGGTGCGCGAGGCCCGCTATCAGCCCCACTTCGAGCTCGTACACAGCTCCACGTTCGCCAAGGACAGCTTCTCGTGCCACATCGCGCTGAAGGTCCTGGAGCTGCTGGAGGCCGACGGCGGCCGCGTGTACCGGCAGGCCGTCGAGCGCGGAGCGGCGCTGGAGACCATGCTCGGCAAGGTGCGCGCCGGCTACCCCGACGTGGTGAAGGACGTACGGGGCAGCGGCCTCATGCTCGGGTTCGAGTTCCACGACCAGTCCGGCGCCGCGTCCGAGGCGATCGGCGAGGCGGCACGCTCCGGACTCTTCGGCTACGTCGTCGCCGGACACCTGCTCAACGCCCACGGCATCCGCACCTTCCCCACCGCCAGCGCCGTCCACACCCTGCGCTTCGAGCCCTCGGTGTTCCTCACCGACGAGGACATCGACCGGCTGGAGCGGGCCCTGACCGACGTCTGCCTGATTCTGCGCGACCAGCAGGCGCACCGGCTGGCGGTCCCCGCCTGACCGAGCGGCCCGCCCGCCCCTGGAGAACTCCCCCTTTCTGAAAGGTCAGCCGAAGGTCATGATGAGTGAGCAGCCTGCGACTCCGGTCGGCACGGACATCGAGCGGAACGAGCCGATCGCCGTCGTCGGCATGTCCTGCCGGCTTCCCGGGGCGGACGGGCCCGCCGCGTTCTGGCAGCTCCTTGCCGGCGGCATCAGCGCCATCGGAGACGTACCGGCGGACCGCTGGCCCGAAGGCGCCGCGAGCGCGGTCACCCGCGGTGGCTTCCTCGACACCGTGGCCGATTTCGACGCCGCCTTCTTCGCCGTCTCGCCGCGCGAGGCGGCGGCCATGGACCCCCAGCAACGGCTGGTGCTCGAACTGGCCTGGGAGGCACTCGAGGACGCGGGCATCGTGCCGGCGTCGCTGCGCGGCAGCAGGACCTCCGTGTTCGTCGGCACCCTGCGCGACGACTACACCAACCTGGTGTACCAGCACGGCGCCGAGGCCGTCACCCAGCACACGATGACCGGAGTGAACCGGAGCGTCATCGCCAACCGGATCTCGCATCTGCTGGGCCTGCACGGACCGAGTCTGACCGTGGACTCCGCCCAGTCCTCCTCGCTCGTCGCCGTGCACCTGGCCTGCGAGAGTCTGCGGCACGGGGAGTCCACCGCCGCCATCGCGGCGGGCGTGAACCTCAACCTGCTCGCCGAGAACACCGTCACCGAGCAGCGGTTCGGGGCACTGTCGCCGGACGGAGTCACGTACACCTTCGACGCCCGCGCCAACGGCTTCGTGCCCGGCGAGGGCAGCGGGGTGGTCGTCCTGAAGCCGCTGGGGCGGGCCGTCGCCGACGGCGACCGGATCTACGGCCTCATCCGTGGCAGCGCCGTCAACAACGACGGCGCCACCGACGGCCTGACCGTCCCCAGCCGTGAAGCCCAGGAGCAGGTCCTGCGGGCCGCCCGCGCGCGGGCGGGCGTGGCCGCGGAGGAGGTGCAGTACGTCGAACTGCACGGCACCGGCACCCCGGTCGGCGACCCCATCGAGGCCGCCGCCCTGGGCGCGGCACTCGGGACGGGGCGCGATGCGGAGCACGCGCTGCGCGTCGGCTCGGTCAAGACCAACATCGGTCACCTTGAAGGTGCGGCCGGTATCGCGGGGCTCATCAAGACCCTGCTGAGTCTTCATCGCCGTCTGCTGCCGCCCAGTCTCAACTTCGAGCGCCCCGCCCCGGCCATCGACCTGGACGGGCTCGGGCTGGCGGTACAGCGCGAACTGACCCCGTGGCCGGACCCCGAACGCCCGCTGGTGGCCGGGGTCAGCTCCTTCGGCATGGGCGGCACCAACTGCCACGTCGTCGTCGCGCAGGCACCTGCGGGCGATGCCGTCTGCGACGAGGACGGCGACACCGGCACGCCTCGCGGGTCGGCCCCAGGCATCCTGCCGTGGGTCGTCTCCGGCGCCGGGGAGGCAGCGCTGAAGGCCCAGGCGGAGCGGCTCGTCGCGCAGGCCGAGGACTGGGGCGGAGACGGGGACAGGGGCGGGGACAGGAACGGAGACAGGGAGGCCGCGTCCTCGGCCGACATCGGCTGGTCCCTGGCCTCGACGCGCACGGCCCACCGTCATCGCTCCGTGGTGCTCGGCTCCGACCGGTCGGCTCTCGTCGACGGGTTGCGGGCGGTGGCGCAGGGGAAGGCGGCGCCGGGTGTGGTCTCGGGTGTCGTGGCCACCGGGAAGACCGCGTTCCTGTTCACCGGCCAGGGCTCACAGCGACTCGGCATGGGCACGCAACTGTACGAAACCTACCCCGCCTTCGCCGCCGCCTTCGACGAGGTGTGCGCCGCACTCGACCCCCACCTGCAACAGCCCATCGCCGACATCATCCGCAACGGCGGACCACTCCTGGACCAGACAGCCAACACCCAGCCCGCACTGTTCGCCCTCGAAGTCGCCCTCTACCGGCTCCTCGAATCCTTCGGCGTCCGCCCCGACCTCGTCGC
>NZ_JBICBL010000025.1:0-17803 GCF_043089925.1 Streptomyces sp. NPDC013457 | reverse complement strand
CATTGAGCGAGGCGATCCTCGAGGAACTGCGCAGCCAGCACGAACTGGACCGCGATGCCCTGGCGTTGTTGGCCCAGCATGCGTGGCCGGGGAATATCCGCGAGTTGCGCAATGTGCTCGAGCGGGCGGCGTTGTTGAGTGATGACCTGGTGTTGAACGCCGAAGAGATTCGCGCAGCGATTGGCACGTTCAGGCCGGTGCGACGGGGGCAGGTGGCGGCGGTCGAGGGCGAAACCTATACGGCAGCAAGGGAACGATTTGATCGGCAGGTGATTGGCGCGGCGTTGCAGGCGTGCGCGGGGAATGTGGTGGAGGCGGCCAGGCGCCTGAAGATTGGTCGATCTACGCTATACAAAAAAATTGTCGCATTGGGCATGACATCTTAGTAGACGACATCCAGTACATGCCCATACCTGCTCAAGCTCAAAGCAGGCCGAGCGCAACGCCATAGGCAACTGCTGAGGTCTTGTTCGGAACGCCGAGCTTATTTTTAACGTTATTTAAATGGTAATTTACCGTATCAGCGCAAATGCTCAGGATTATTGCCACCTCTGCCGAACTCTTGCCTTCGGCAGTCCACTGCAATATTTGGCGTTCGCGTTCCGTCAACAACGGTTCCCTAGCGCTATTCTCACCGGTTTCCTTCACGTCCATCCCTTCACTGAAAACTTCAATCAATACCCTGAGCTTCAAAGCCAGCTCCTGCGCTTCACTCGCGCTGATCGCTTTCAGGGGCCTAGCCACAGAAAAGGTCAACAATGAGTTATTAAAGTCACGTAAGGTCAGGGTGCAACCGTACTTTAAGCCGTGCCGAACAGCCTCATCGGACAGTGTCCTATCGACGCCCGCGAGTAAGCGGTGATCCCAGATGACCAGCGATGACGATTTCGAGTGCTTCGCAATAAGCTCGTTCTTGCTAGAATGATGAAGGTCCAGGTATCGCGTTACCCAATGTAAGGGATAAGTCCCGGAAATTTTAGTCATCGGCTTTACGAATGGCGTCGCCGACCGAACAGCGAAGGAAAAATAGTAAAATCCCAAATCACCGATGACGTCCTGCATGGTTTCAGTTGCATGTTCTTCACACGCACATGTCTTAAATCGCTGACTCAAACTGCTGATCCATGCATACACACTCCACCTCCTGTATTAAATGTGATCACACTGGTCAGTTTCCTAGTCTTTACCAAGATTAGAGTTTAAAGCGGAAACGCCATTGACAACATGGCATATACTTTGTCGTGCGTGGAACGCATTTCAAGTGAAATATAAGTGTAGATGCTGTGCAGCGCCAGTGGTTCTTGCTGTTCTCGACAAAACCTAGCGCCCAAGATCATAGGGAAAAGTCTTACAAAAGCCCTTATCTCTCGGCGCAGAGACTGTATTGCAAATTAATAATAAATGGAGAATCCGATATACGGTGCTCATCTGATATAGAAATAGCCTATGAACCAAATGGTTAAATGCGATATTTTTATGGTAAATTGTAGTCAATTCGCGGCCTTGACTTGACAAGTCTCTATTCGAAGTAAACATAATCACAATATCTTTAAAACAGCGGGACAGAATATATGTCGAATAAAAATATTATTGTCATTGGAGGCGAGTCCGATGACGATGTGAAGTGCATGACACCGATTGATGAATACATTATTTCGTTGACCGGAAAAGCAGCGCCCGTGGTCCTTTATATCTCCACCGCCAATGGCGATGACCCGGAGAAAATCTCAGATTTCTCGAACAAGTATGCTGCGGTCGGCTGCCCCGTCATCCCGCTCGCATTCTTCACCCCGCCCTTCCCTCATGCGCAGCAGATTTCATCGATGTTCGAGAAGGCTGACATCGTTTACGTCGCCGGTGGTAACACCCGTGCGATGTTGGCGGTCTGGCGCGAGTTTGGTGTTATTGATCTTTTGAAAGCCGCCGGGGACCAGGGCAAGGTCCTGTGTGGCGTCAGCGCGGGTGCCATATGCTGGTTCGATTTCGGCCACTCGGATTCCGGGGGGGCTTTTGCGCTGATCGATGGACTGGGCTTGCTGCCCGGTGCGCTGTGCCCGCACTTCAATTCTGAAGAGGGGCGAGAAACGTCCTTTGTCGAACTGATTTGCAACCAACGCATTCATCCCGCCTACGCCGTCGATGACGGCATTGCGTTGCACTTCAAAAATGGTAGATATCACAGGACCCTTCACAATGACGCCACTTGCAGCGGTTATGCAATCGCCGTGCAATCGCCCCACGTAACGCGCTTGTGATCGGAACGTTCAATGGATGCAAGAGCCGGCACTCAGGTTCAACAGCGTACCGGTCATTGCGCCACATTGTTCGAGAAACACGACCGCCTGGGCCACCTCTTCAGGCCTCACCCATCGTTTGAGTGCCGTATTTTCCGCTATCAGATCGACCAATGCGGCCACTTGCGTTCCAGTCTTGTCCGACCTCGCCTGCAGGCTCCTTTCTTCTCCCGGAGTCATCACATCACCCGGCGCAATGCAGTTAATCCTGATGGCCGGGCCACACTCCCAGGCCAGCGGCCCGATCAGCGCATGCAGGGCACCTTTGGCGGCAGTGTAAAGGGTATTGCCCGTCTGCCTGGCCCCTGGCAGGGCCGCCTGGGAACCAATGAAAATGATATGCCCCATCTTGCTCTGCGACTGCCAGCTGCGAATAGCCAACCGGGCAAGTAACATGGGGCTGAAGACGTTCAATGCAAAGGTCGACTCCAGTGTGGATAGGTGGGTGTTGACGAAATCGTCATCAACACAGGCGCCAGCGTTCAATACCATCAGGTCCGGGGGGCCGGAGAGTTTTTCGGCCGCACTCCAAGCCTGACCTATATCGCCAGCCTGATAGAAATCGCAGTCAACATCACCACCGCTGCGCTGCAGGGTCACGACAGCGTAGCCTGCCTGTCTCAAGGCATCGGCGATCACCAGGCCAATGCCATAGCTGGCACCCGTTACCCAGGCGATCTTACGCTCAGTTGCACTCATAGACCGCCACCTCCCAATATCGCACAGGCGATGCTTTGCGCCTCTACGAACGGCCTGGATTGACTCGCGATGGTGGGCACATACCAGTTGTAATAGGTGCTGCCTTCACTCATTACGCCGGTAGCGAACAACCGTGCTTGTGCTATGCCTTGGGCCGATATGCAGTGTGATCCGGCACTGACCGCAACCCCCGGGGTGGCGAGCCAAGATCCATTGCGTGAGTGCACACGCCCGCCTTCCATCAGCCCGGCGAACAGGACGCTGGTTGTGTTCTTCAATGTCGGTTGGGCCGTGTAACCTTGCAGAAGGTGATCCAGGTCGATGCTTACCGGATCGGCAAATACCGTCGACTGCACATTCCAGCATCGTTTTTCCGATACCCAATGCAACTCAGGTGCAGGCCCCAGTGGCGTTGAGACAACCCCCGCGTCGATCAACATCAGCAACTCTTCCTGTCGATCATACTGCGGGCCGATCACATTGCGATTGATTGCAGAGGCAAAGTGGTTGTAGAACCAATTATGGGAGGATGGCGCCAGCCCCCCATGATTAACGATGGCCCTGATCGATTCCCGGGCGCTCATCAAGACTTCAAGGGCGCGCTTTTGCGCGCTGCCCGCCAGGCCAAGGCGGGCTTGGTGCAAATCATTGGTGATGAACTGAACAACACCGGCGGCATATTCTTCGCTACTTGCCTGAGGGAGCTCAGCCCATAGCAGGCGACTCATCAACGCCGTTGCCGTTTCGGCCGGTACATCTTGTTCAAGTGCGACCCGTGCGACGTCCTGAGCAAGCAAGGGATAAATTTGCGTCATGAAATTAATCGTTCCGCAACCATGCTGCTCGCGCATTGCCAACGCAGCTCGCTCATCGAAGCGCAGTTGGGGTTCGAACTCAGCGAGTCCGTCATCGACCGGTCGTGCTCGCGACGGCAACCCGCTGCGCGAAAAAAGGACAATGGCAGGTTCGGTACCTGCTGCCTTATAAACACCGTCGGCAAATACACCGCCCCTGCCTCGGGTCAACTCAGCGATCGCATCCATGGCCGTCAAGCCAAACCCCTGGATTCCGACGGTGCAACCGGCCGGTATGTCCTGGCGATCAAGCCCGGCCTGGTAGATGTCCGTGATCGTTTCGGCGCAATTGGCAACCGGCAGCAAATGGCCGACGGCAATGACCACGTAGTCGCTGACAATGCTGCGATCACTCAGCAGACGAGTGATCTCTTGCGGGCCATCCTGTTGTATATCGACGGCCTCGTCATCGACATATTCGACTTGGCAATTGCCCGGGCAATGCTCCAACAACAACTGGTACAGCGCGTGACAGTAGGCACCAAACCAGCGTCGTGGCACATAGGCGCCACTTTGCGCCGCTACGCCCTGCTGTTTCAACCAGGGCAGAAAATCCGCGAACATGTCTTTGACCAATGACGGTTGGAATTCGTCGCCTGGGATCAGGGTCAACAAGCCCGCCACCGTATTGAGCAAGAACCTGTCGGACAGCGTCTGGCCATGTACCCCCTGGCCCGGTAGCCCTTTGTTCACAATCACAATTTGAACCTGCTGCTGCGGGCGTCGCGCCGCCAGCGACAGGATACGCTCCAGCACGCAAAGCCCACGGGGTCCGAACCCGACAATGGTGACGCTCACGGTCTTCATGACCTATACCCTCTTGGGTGTAATTTAAAAAGCGTCAGCCGTCGGAGCCTGCCGAGCGGCGAGCACCTTGTGCGGCTGCGCGGCCAGGTCCCTGAGAGCCATCGCGATGCGGTGCGCTGAGTCGGCGCCGCCAAGCAAGACCCAGTTCGGCAGGGTGATGTGATCCAGCCGGGCGGACTCAGCCTGGGGCAATGGATAGCGCGCGGGCTCGAAATCAAGCCTGTTGGAAAAGTTTTTGATTCTCGGACTTGATAGCGGGTTGTACAGCCTGAACGAATTCATTGGTTGATAAAGCGGGCTTACCTGAACATTCAACGCTTGGGTCATGGCAAGGGCGAGGGCATCGATCGTGCAGCCCGGGAAATATTTTTCCAGGCCAACTTTCATCACCAGGTTGTAATAGGTACAGCGCGTATTGCGTGGATCACGGCGCAGGAAGGTAATGAAGTCCTCCTCTCCTTCGAACAACGCTCGCAAGGTTTCTGCGCATGCTTCACGTTGCGTATTCTGCTGGTCCAGATGCTGCAACCTGTCCAGCAATATGGCCGACTGAAACTCCGTCAGGCAAAAGTTCTGTCCTTGTACCGCACCCCGTTCGACCAGCTCCAAGCGACTCTCCACAGGCGTACCGGAAAATAGCCGCCCGTCGGCCCTCAACTGCTCAAGCTTTTCTGCCAGCACAGGGTCCGAGGTCACCACTGCACCGCCCTCGCCCGAGGTCAGCACCTTGGCTTGTTGCATACTGAAACAGCCCAACGCACCAAACGATCCGACCTTGCGGCCACGCCACATTGCACCGTGGGCTTGAGAGCAATCCTCGATCAATGGAATGGCGTAGCGCTCGGAAATGTCCAGGAAGGCATCGATGTCCGCTGTTCGGCAATAAGGATGCACCAGCAGGATCGCCTTGGTCTTGGCGTTGATCCGCGCCTGGGCGGCTTGCGGCGACATCGACAGGGACATCGGATCAATATCGACCAACACCGGCACCGCACCAACGCTGCAGGTGGCGGAGGCGCAAGCGACCCAGGTCAATCCAGGCACGAGGACTTCATCCCCCGCCCCGACCTCAAGCGCCAGCAGCGAAATGGTGAGCGCGGAGGTGCCGCTGGTGACAGGTGTGCAATACAACGTGCCGCAGTAGTCGGCAAACGCTCGGGCAAAGCGTCGTTCGTACGCCTCCTGCCCTGTGTAGGCGCCACTGATTGTCCACCGTGTCGATTCCAGAACCTCACTGACGATCTTCAGCGTGTCACTGTCGTGTGAAGGCCATTTAGGCCAGCTAACAGTCGCCCCTGCCGGAGTGTGGAGAGAACGGCTCGTTGCGTCGATGTGAATATTCATGGGTTTTACCTGTTGACTGAAAAGTGCCTGGTTGCGAGCAAGTGCTCAGGAAATTAGGTCCCAAAAAGGTTCGGATCGGTCTGACATACCCACCGTGGTATGCGCGCGGTTTGTACAGTGCGTGCACATTTCACAGGCGCCTTGACGATTGCCGGCTTCCAACGCTGCGCGGATGCGCGAGTAATCGTGGCTATTCCAAATCTGGGTAATGGATTGCTCGCAGATATTGCCCATGACATGGCTGCGATGAGCGTCCTCATAGCAAAGGACCACGTCGCCGGTGATGGTAACGATTAGCATCTCTGTCGGCGCAAAGCAGCGCTGCGAAACGTCCTCGCCGGTGGCCTTGGGCAGGTCTTCCATGGTTCCACCGCGATTGGTCAGCACCAGATCGTCTGAAAACTGAACAACCTGTTTGGGCCGGGGCGGGTGGGATTTACCGCTGTGGGAGGTGATAACGATCATTTGCAGGCCAGCTTCGATCAACGAGTCATAGCGGTGCTGGGTCAGCAGGTCTCCATTGGTAAACAATACAGGACGGCATTTTGGCACTGCCGCCAAAATACGACGGATGATCTCTTCCAGTCCTTTATGGATTAACGGTTCATTGTAGAAATGAAATGAGATCCGGCCATCAAAGTCTATTTCAACCAGCCGCTCGATAAAGGCAGATAGCACGTGCTCTTGAATCAAGCGTGGCACTTGCGGAAACGGCATAATCGATACAGGGCAATAGCTGCATTTACGGTTACACCGCGAATTTATTTCAATTTCAACATTTAAAAGTCTCATAAAACTTCGCCTCGTAACGTGGATGACAGGGCTTACTACTGTCCCTCGTGCTGGTTCAGTCTTTAACGATAGTTTCGATAGTGCGGCAGATTGCCAGTGCCTGTTTTGAATCAATTGTCGGCGCGCATAACATTTCAATGCCGACCGGCAGCCCTTTCGGACTGGTCATGGAAAAGTTCATCGCAATGGTCCGGGCACAGGTGGCGACCGATACATGCCGGGCTAGCGCAAGAGGGTCTGTCGACGCGTGACTGTGAATGTCCGACGTGGCCACATTGATTGCGACTGTAGGATGGATGAGCACTTGGCACTGGGTCTGCTGGAAATAATCAACCACATCCTGTTTTATTTGATTTGCAGTGAGCCGGGCACGCTCATATACCGCTTGTACTGGTCTACCCGTTGGGAGTGCCAATGATCTGATGCGGCGGGCGGCCAGGGTGTGTCGGTGGTCGAGCAGTCGTTCCAGCGTCGCAGGTTCACCTGCCCGGCTCTCCAGATAACTATTGAACGCGGGTAAAAATTCGTAGTTAACAATCGTGGTTAATGCGCAGGCGGCCGAGCCGAATGAGTCTGGCACCTCATGCATCACCAACGTGGCGCCGGCGCCGGCAAGCTTGAAGATCGCGTCATGCATACTGGCTTCAACCTCTGGCGCCAGCGCCGACAGCGAGAAATTGGCGGCGACAGCAATAGAAAGTTCCCCAGGCGCTAAGACGGGCAACTCTTCATAGTCATGAATAAGGCTTTCCAGCTTGGAGATATCATCGATCGAGGGGGCAATCAGGCCTAATTGATCGTAGCCAGAGGACGTTAACGGACAAACCTCATGGCTGGCCGGCTGCGCGCAAAGCGCTCTATATGCGCTGAGCCCACAGAACGCCGCGGGAATCCGTACAGACCCCACGGTATCTTCGCCCACCGCGAAACAGGCAGCACCGCCCGCCACTGCGGCAGCACATCCACCGCTGCTGCCGCCGGGAGAATGCTCGGGAAAGGTCGGGTTGATCACCTGCCCGTAATAGGCGTTGTCTGACGCCCAGCCATAGCTCATTTCATCGAGGTTGGCTTTACCGACACAGATGCCGCCCATGGATCTAAGACGAGCGACCAGTTGATGATCAGACGTCGGATAATTGTTGTTCAGAGCCGCGGTGCCGTTGGTTGTCGCAAACCCAAGAACGTCAATGCTATCTTTGACAACAAACCCTACGCCGGCCAGTGGCCCGCTCCCGGGAGCTGACGAATTTGGGCGGGACGTCTGGCCTTGCGGCGCAGCGGCCAAGCGATTGACGAACACGCAATAGCGGTCCTCCCAGTCGACAGACAGGCAAGATGAAACCCTGGCCATTGGCGTTGAGTGTTCTAACAGCTGACGCAGTTTCTTTTGTTCAAACATCTCTTGTCTTTCACCCCGGTTACGGTGTTCTTTGCACACCAGATAAACGCGAGCGCACAAACGCGATGTCCGCATTCAATCCAGCAATGGACAGCAAGGAGTAGTTATTTTCCAGAATGTAGGTATTGCAAAATCCAAGACGTTCAATAGTGTCGATAATTCCTGCGACATTGCCCTCACCCCGCCCAAGGGGAACATTGTCATACGCTGGCAAGATACCGTCCTTCACATGCACTTGATCAAGCAGATAGGGATGGACTGAACAAAGAATTTCTTCAACCGAATGTCCCCAACGCAACGGGTTGAAGATATCCAGCAAGATTCTGAAGTTTGGTTCATCTACCTGATGCACTAGTGCTGATTGATGCCCCGCGGACAGACTGTTTTCGCTGGCGATCATCACCGGCAGTCCCCGAACGGCGCGGCACAGTCGCCGGAAAAACGTAGCGGTCGCGGCGAAGTCACTCGCCTGCACTATTTCATTTTTGTTGAAGCTGGGAATATAAACGGCAGGCACTTCCAGAAACGCCGCTTGCTTGACAATATGCACGGCACTTTCAAAAAACTCGGTTTGAAACCTGCGTGCGCCCTGCTCGTTCAGTCCGAACGCCTCAACCAGGTTCAAGCCGATGGCACTGACTTTATGGCTACCGCTGTAGCCACCCAGGCCTACATTCAGGGCTTGTTCATTATTGACTGGACATGCCCTCAAAAGACGCAGTTGCGCCAATGTCTGAACGCCAGCATGCAGCACCAGTTGTTGGGGCAACACAGCAGGCTGGCAGGATTGGGGCAAACTCCAGGTTGCGCAGCCCAGATCAGTCATTATTGACAGCCAGGTAAGTGACAGCCTGTTGCAGTTGCTCAAACGTCAGCTCTTGCCACTGCTCCAAGTAGCCGACCGCGCCAATCGCGACGGGAATAACCAGATTCAGCGCACCAGCACGATGGGCAACCACCGCGGCCAGGGAATCATAAAGTGCCGGGGTATTCACTTCAGCCGGGACGCTGACGCGCAGCCCTACGCTCTTAAGGGTATTGACGATCAGATCGCAGGTTTGCCAGGCAAGTATCGAGCGTTGGGCACTGATGACAGCCGACAACGCAATATCGATTGCGACCGCTTCACCATGGCTGATTTTATAGGCAGTCGCTGCCTCGATATGAGGGCTGAATGTGTGGCCGAAGTCGACATAGCGCTGATAGCTGTCAAGCTCATACAGATTCTCCGACAGCTCCGTCAGCATGCCCGCTACCGACCGATCAATCGCGTCCCAGCCCACACCGCCCTGAAGCTTTTCCTCATGCAGGGTCGTTGAGACGTTGACCAACTGCCGGAACAGTACTGGATCCTTGATGACGGCTATCTTGATCGCTTCGGCAAACCCTGCTTTCAAATGCTCTACCGCTAGCGTTTTTAAAAAGCTGGGACACACAATGGTGTACTCCGCCGGATAAAACGAACCGAGGACACTTTTTTTCCCTTCATAGTTAATGCCGTTCTTGATGCCGACTGCTGCGTCAATCATGCCAATGAATGTCGTCGGTATTTTTATGCACCTGACCCCACGCCTGTAAATGGACGCGGCAAAGCCGACAATATCCAGGCATACGCCGCCGCCAATTGCGATAATCTGGCCATGGCGGGGCAAATTGATCTGTTTGGCTAATCGACAGACCTCGAGCGACATAGTGATATCTTTATTTTCCTCGGTAACGGCAAGTTCGAAAAAACACACCCGCTCGCCGCACTCGAGCTGGGAAAACTTTCGACGAATGGCCTCGCCATATAATGCATTTACAGTTGGCGTATAAATCACCATGGCGCAGCGTGTATCAATGAGTGATCCGAGTAACTCAGATGAGTCGAACATGACATCACACGATAAAAAAATCTTGTACTCTCTCAAGAGTGTTGAGCTGATCGCGTAGCGATTTTCGAATTGCTTTAGTTCAGACGCTGAATGCCATCTGTTTTCAAAGTTTGTTGAGTTGCTCATGAGTTCTATTGCTCCTTGTTCATTAACAACGAATCAAACCCTCGTGAAGTAGCCGCCTCAGGCACTGATGCTGTGAAAACAGGATGTTTAATAACAAGGTAGGCCGCGTAACTGCTGACCAGTGCCTGGGACAAAAACGCCAGATTGGATAACAGGCACAAACGCTGCAAGGTCACTTGGCCAGCGTCGATCAGCAGATACAACGGCACGATGAATATTGCCAAACGCGTGCAAATCGCCAGCAGCGACCAGATGGTTCGCCCGGCCGCTTGCAATATGGAACTATTGATATGGCTTAATCCCGATGTGACGAAATTCAAGGCCAGGCACGCCAGCACATAAGTTGCGTCATCGAGAACCTGAAGGTCGCTGGAAAAAAACGACACCAGGCTATGTCCCCATAGGTTACATACCCACGTCAGGCAGCCCATCACGCTGGTCACCAGCGCGAATGCGACAACGTATATTTCTTTGACCTTTCGCCTGTTACCCGCGCCGATATAGTACGCAGCGACTGGCACGCAACCGTGCGCCACGGAAACAGACGGAATAAAAAGTGCCTGGATGAGCATCAGGCTTATACCGATCGCCGCTTGCACAGGCGCACCTAACTTTGCAGCGGCCCAATACATCAGCGCGGTGTACATATAAATAACGAGGGTTTCCAGACCGGCAGGCAGCCCGACTGAAAAGATCCTTCTGGCAGTCGAGTATTCCCACCGAAACGCCATTGGTGGTTGGGCAAACTGACGGTAGCGATCAAATGCTCTGCGAAGAATTATCAACACAGCAACCCCGGTGGCGACCGTTGTAGCCAGGCCGGCGCCGAAGGTGCCCAAGCCATTGACACCCGGCACGCCGAAAATCAACAAAGGCGCCAGGACAAGATTGATGGGGACCGAAACACATTGAGCGATCAAAGGCCCATAGGGTTCGCCGGCGGCACGTAACCCGAAAGTCGCGACAGTCATGACTATCTGCAGGGCCAATCCTGGTATGTACCCGTTCAAGTAGGACTCGCCAAGCTCTTGGGCCGCCGCGCCCGAGGCCAACCTGGAAAGCATGTGAGCCCCGCCCATGTATCCGGCAGCGACCACAGCGCAACTGCAAAGAACAGCCATCAGGCCCGCATGGACAAAGATCCGTCGCGCCAGTGCAAATTGGCCGGCCCCCAGTGCCTGACCAATCAACGCGACCGCCCCGATACCCAAGAGTTGCCCAAGCATGCCGGTGAGCAGCGCGGCAGTGGCAGTCGACGTGACGCCTGCGACTGCATTTGCCCCCAAGTGGCTGACAAAGAACAAATCGATAAGCAAATATAACGATTGGATAACGATGCCGACGGCAATGGGCACTGACATATAAGAGATGCTTTTGGCAACGCCCAGATAACTTGCAAACATGGTTTATCACTCTAGTGAGGCCGCGCCAGCTTAAACTGCCGTGCTGCGGCGCTAATGGACAAAGCATACTTCGCAACGAAGTCAGCGCAACTACCAAACTTGGTAGTTGCAGGGCGAGAGCCTATTCAGCAGGATAAATATCATGCTACCGGCTATTATCTACCCTAGGAGAAAGTTGATATGAATCATGGCACTTACGACAGTATATTAGACATGATCTTATATCACGTGAACTCCACGCCTGATCGTATCGCCGTCAAATGCGGTGCGCAGCACTTGACCTATCGACAGTTGGACCAGCAGGCAGATCTGATTGCCGGTTACCTGGAGCATAACGACGTTCCACGCAATGCTATTGTTGCAGTCGCCATGGAAAGAACCGTCCAGCTAATGGCTGTCTGCCTGGGGATAATGAAGCATGGCTGTGCCTATCTACCCATTGACATCGACAACCCTGAGCACAGAATCAAAAACATTCTGGATAACGCCGGGGTTGAATGTATTTTCAGCGATGCAGAGTCATTCCCTCGTCAGGGCTTTTGCGCCATGACCGTCAACCCACACACAATTTTCAGCCAAGCCTACCCTCGTAAAAACATCAGCGGGCCACGACCCAGTACGTGCGCCTACTGTATTTACACCTCTGGCTCCACCGGCGCCCCCAAAGGCGTACTGATCAGCCACGGCGCGTTATTGAACCATACGCATTGGTTCATAGAAGCGTTCGCTGTCAACGAGGCTGACATCATCTTGCAACGCACTTCGATAGCGTTTGATGCGTCGGTCTGGGAGCTATGGACGGGGCTGGCGGCCGGCGCATGTACCGTCATGCTCCCCGCAGCTTATGCCAAGCATCCGCTGGGGATTTTGCTGACACTGCAGAGAGAACATATAACCATCGCCCAGTTTGTACCTACACTGCTGCGCGAGCTGGTGAGGCTGAGGCAATTCGAACACATCCCCTGCCGGCTGGTATTTTGTGGTGGTGAGTCATTGACCTGGGAGTTGGCGGACCTGTTCCTGGCGAAAACCCGCACCCCGTTGGTCAACCTGTATGGGCCTACCGAGACCACTATAGACGCGACCTTCTGGCGGGTGAACCCAGATGCCGACAGGGCGTTGCCTGCCCCCATCGGCCAGCCCATTCGCGGTATGCAGGTATACCTGCTGGATGAGCAGGGGAAACCTGTTGCTCTACCGCATCAAGAAGGCGAAATAGTCATTGCGGGACCGGGTGTCGCCATTGGCTACGTCAACAGCCCTCATGAAAATGAGCTGCGCTTTACATCGCTTAACCTCGATGGACACGCTCTGCGAACTTACAAAACGGGCGATATTGGCTTTTTTTCCACCACAGGCGATCTTCACTACCTGGGACGTCGCGATAGCCAGTACAAAATCAACGGGCACCGAGTAGAGCTTCTGGCTATAGAGGAAATCGTGCAGCAGACGCCCGGCGTGCACAGCGCCGCCGCCTACATTGATACGCTCGTCAGCGCAGAAAAACAGATTTGCGTGGCGTTTGTGCCACAGGGCGATACGGATACACACGCCGTTGAGCAACGCATCAGGCAGGCCCTCTCCCTTCAGCTCCCGTCCTATATGCACCCCAGCCGAATCCAGGCACTGAGCGAACTGCCACTGTTGCCCAATGGCAAAATCAACCATAACACTTTGCGTGAACTGGCTTTTCAACCGGATACCGGCCCCACCGAAATCGACGCGCAAACCTCGACGGCCGTGCAATTGCAGTCCATCTGGACGGAAGTACTCAATCAGCAAACGATTTCCTCTGACAGCCACTTTTTTGAACGCGGGGCGACCTCCCTCTCGGTGATGATGCTGCTGGGCAGGATTGCGAACCTGTTCAACGTCTATCTGAGCCCCAAGGATATTTTCGATCATCCGGTTCTGGCTCAACAAGTGACGCTACTCGGCGAAGGTGCCAGCCATGGCGCTGAAAACGCTATGTTGCTCGACGCTTATGCCTGGCGCCGACGAGTGGGTGAACAGACGCCCGGGCTGGCTCAGTTGGAGATACTGGATAAACCCGCGCAAACCCCGGCCTACTTGGAAAATGTAGTGCTGGCGTTCTACATTAAGGGCACTTGTTCAGCGATCAGGGTGCGCGAGGCATTTGCTACGGTACTGGCACAGCAACCGGCACTGCGCTGCAGCTTCACGCTAAACACACACGGCCAGTGGCGTCGCACGCAGCACGTTATCGATGATTTCCCATTGCCGTTTCACGTCATCAACCTTGAGCCGCAAAACCAGTCCGACGACACCGTTACAGACCTAGTGGTGCAAGCTTCACTGACCGCCTTCGACTTGAGCAGCCCCCCGTTGATCCGGGCCACTTATATTCAGTGCCCTGAGGCCAATGATGTGCTGATTATCACTGCTCACCACATTGCCTTCGATGGCTGGTCAGGCGCGGTGCTGATGGACCAGCTATGCGCACACTATCAGGCACCCATGGGCAGCGTCGCACCTGAGCAGATCGTGCATTGCCTCAGCTACTCAGACTATACGGATGCCCAGCATCAACGCTTTACCGAGAAGTTGCTGGACAAGCATCTGGATTTCTGGCGACAGGCACTCGAACATTTACCCGAACCTTTTGCCTTGCGCGGAGCGGGCCAGCGACCGGACGCGTTTACGTTTCGCAGCGCGGTCATCCCATTGAACCTGGATGCGCAGTACGCCGCTATAGAACGCCTGTGCAATCGCAGCGGATTCAGCCTGTACACCATCATCCTGAGCGCATTCCTGGTGGCACTGGCCCGAAACACCGACACCGAGGATCTGTATGTGCGCTCACCAGTCGCCAATCGGATCGATGCGGCCCTTGAATCGGTGGTGGGGTACTTCGTTCATCCCATGGTGATCAGACCCAAGCTTAGCCACTGGTCACCTTCCCTGCACCTTCTTGAGCAGATCAATCACTGCGTGCTCGATGCCTACGGCCATGCGTTGTTGCCTCCACACTTATTTGAAGCCAACTGCTCACCACGCTCCAGTGCCTATGGGTCCCGGTTTCCCTACTGGTACAACCACCATAACTACCCGTCAAGGCAGCGCCAATTGGGTGACGCGCCGTTGCGGGGGATCGGCGTGCCGTCCACAGGCATCAAGACCGATGTGTCCCTTAACACGGTGCGCACCGACAGCGGGCTGATCGGCAGTCTGTCCTATTACCGCGATGGGATCTCGCAGGTGAATGCCCAGGCGTTGTTGGCGGATTTCCACCAAGCATTGGATCAATTGCTGACCATCGCCTAGTGGCAACCGGCACTGTCGCCGTGTCGATGCACCTTTTTACAGGGACGATCATTGTAATGGGCCACTTTACTGAAACCGCTGACAGACCTGACGCTTCGCTGGTTTTATACCCGGATGAGCTGCCTGAGCATAAAGACCGGGTCATTTCCCTTAATGGGCGCTGCGAAGCGGTACGGCAGCTGGGCGGCATGACCTTCTTGCGCGTGGCCAGCCACTATTTTTCATTACAAGTGATTGTCCTGGATGCGGCGCTGCGGGATGCCACGGCGCAGATTCGCCAGGCAGACATCATTTCAGTCAGTGGCCGCTTGAGAATCAGACCGGATGTGCTCAAGGAGAGCGTCGACCCGCGAACTCATCCGAATCAGTACGAGGTGGTTCTGGAGCAATTTTCGATTCTTTTGCCAGCGCAAAAAATCGACTTCGTGCCGAGCTCGAAAGCAAAAAACCATCACTTTCACCGGCATCGCCGGCACCAGAACAGTCAACTCGTTGCACTGATCAAGCTGCACCTGGAACGCCAGGGTTTTGTGCAACTGCCACCGCCCGCGTCACTGGGCTTTCATGAACAGCAACGGGTTCGCGAGTTGGTCGCCCTCTGCGACAGCAGCGAATGTGATTCGCCGTTGTTCAGTGCCTATACGACCGAACAATTAATGTTTGGCACCCAGCGGTTCTACTTCTTTATCGACGGCGCCGGCAACCTGCCTGACCTGCTACACGTTGTGATTGCTCATCACCAATGCGGTCCTGACGGCTATGAAGGGATATTGAGCGCCATCGCCCGGCAGGTCGTGGAGTTGCTCGCCCCCGACACGCCTTGGCGACTGGATGCGGCCCGGCCACACTGGCCTGCACTGATGCTGCAGACCCAGCCTTCGATGCACATCACAGGCCACACTGGCGACCGGCAATCCCTCGAACCCTCTGGGCAATGGGCTGCAGGACAACGGATCGCCATGCGCAGACGCCTCAAGAGTGCCCTGCCCCCCTTGGACGACATGGCTTCAACCTTGAGCGTGTCACTGGACGCACTCAGGCAGAACCTGGAGGCGGCCTGTCCGCCCAAACGAGGCAAAGTACTCGCACAAGAGCTTCAGCCGGGCTCCCAGCCCGAACACGCCGAGTCCTATGAGGCATATTCAAAACTGGAATCCGAACACCAGATGCTGTTGGTCGAGCAATCCCTGCAGGGGTTCAACCCCTCGCAGCACATTGCAACTGCCCGCACCTCAGCCCAGGCAGCGTTGCGCTACATGGAACCGGCCCTGGATCACTACGGTATCGACCCGGGCATGGCGCAACGCTTTCTCTCGCTCCAGGCACAACTGCATCCAGACTCCAGCGGCCCCGCTTGCCCTGTGGAATTGTTCCAATTGCTGTGGACCGTACTGGGCAACCCATCAGCCAAGCGCCTGCTTGACAGCAACGCCCACCGTGATCGTCTACTGGCGGTATTCGTCGATCAAAGAATCCTGACGGACGTTCGCCAGCTCGTGTTTATCCACCCCGGCGCAATTGACGCACTGGGAAGCCTGTTTGAACACATACGCGACAAAGATACCCTGGGGCGCCTTCGCACACTTCTGCGCAGTGTAATTGCCAGAACCCCGACTGAACTCGCCACTTTACTGACGACCCTGGGCGCGATGTCCCCCGCTGACGCAATCGCCGCCATCGCACAGACCAAAAAACTCGAAAACGCGGTGAAACATGGTCTGACTACGCCTTACTGGCTGTCACGATGCCTGGACTGCGACGACCCTTCGTCCCTCGTAAATGAGCTGTACCTGAACAATCTAAAAGCCAGCCAGCGCGTATTGGGCAACCATCCGCTATTGCCCTCGTCGACGGGGAATGAAGGTGATACCCAACCGTCGCTCGCAGAGACGATCTATACCCTGTTCAGGCCAATTACCGCCGGCATCAGTGATCTGCAACAAACGCTGTGCGAGTTACGGGATCATTGCGGGCACGTAGAGCGTGCAGGCTTGAAACGATTCAACCGAGGCTTCGTACCGCATTTGCAAGGCTATCGCTATTTCATCAATCAAGAGCGCAAGCCTTATGACCGCCTCCGAATTTATCTTTCAAAAAATGCAGCGTCTTTTTTTGCCAAATCAACGACGGGTATCTGTACCGACATCAACCGCGGGCTGTTCGAAAGAGACGATCACTTTCACCTGAATATTTTCAGCGAGCGACGGGGGCGCCTGGTGGGCAATGTACAACTGTATACCCTGACCATTGGCAACGAGCCTGCTCTGCTGATTCGCGGCATCAACCCGATCAAGCATTACGCGACCAACGCACTCGTCGATGAACTCCTCGATTGCATCATCGCCTGCGCCACTGACCTTGCTGCCGAAAATGCCTACGCCATGGTGTGCGTTGCACACCAGAACGGCCTCTGGAACTCTAACTCCAATCGCCCAGAGTTGCGTGCTGCCCTGGCGCGACGCTTGGCACACACTGAGCCATTGACGCTTGACCACCCTTTTCACCTTTATACTTACTACCGCACCCCCATCTACCTGTCTGACGTCTATCCGCTATGGCGATCTACGGCGCAAACGCAAAAACTCTCTATCTAGAGACTAAAGCCTCATAAAAGAGACTGTGCGTTGTCACAGACGGCGCCGCAGCGCGTGCTTTGGAAATCGAGTTGGTTTGATCACACCCCGCCAGCACACAGTCTCACAATGGAGACAGCGCCTGAATTAACATCCATTAAATCGTTATTTTTCAAACAGTTATACGCTTGGCACGCATTTAGCTATAGCGTTTCCCAGTGTTACCCCACAACAATAACAATCCGATGGAGACACACCATGAGTGTGATCATTGCCCTGGCCGCGCTCGCGCTGCTGATGCTGGCCGCCTACCGTGGCTATAGCGTTATCCTGTTCGCCCCCATCGCCGCCCT
>NZ_JBICBL010000024.1:0-29622 GCF_043089925.1 Streptomyces sp. NPDC013457 | reverse complement strand
CATGGTGGTCATCTCAGGCTCCTGGGGTGCGTTTCTTGACTCCAGGAAAGACCTGCCGGCCGGCATGAACCATGGACGCATCACCCCATTCACACGGTCCCCGGTAGCGGATCGACCAGCCTCACAGGGCCAGGAGCGCGTCCGCCTCCAGCGCCACCAGGAGAAAGTGGCCAAGCTGCACGACAGGGTCCGTGGCCGGCGACTCGACCATGCCCACAAGACCGCCCTTGGCCTGGTCTGCGAACACGACTTCATCGCACACGGAGATCTCAAGATCGCGACATGGTCAAGGTCCCCGGCCCCTGAGCCCGACCCTGCGCAGGCAGGTGCGTTACCGCCCAACGGGCTGTCGCGAAGGCCGGACTCAACCGCTCGATTCCGATGCTGGATGGGGGGTGTTTCTCGCGATCCTCCTCGCCAAGGCTGAGAGCGCCGGACGGGAAGTGATCGCCGTGGACCCCCGCAACACCTCCCGGACCCGTCCCGAGTGCGGGCGCGTCGCGGCGGAAGGCCGGCCTAGCCAGGAGAGGCTCCCCTGCGTCTCGTGCGGCCACAGGCGCACGCGGACACCGTGGGCGCGATCAACGTTCTACGGGCCGGGCTGATCCGTCGCGAAACCGCACCGGCATAGCGAGAAGCCCTCTCGTTCATGAGGGGGAGGAGTCGCTGTTGCTACCGGGACTAATCGCAGTTCACCACCGGGCTTCAGCCCGGTGGTGAAGGGATTCTGAGGAGTGCTCTGTCTCGCAGGTCAAAGCGGACGATTCTGCTGTTCGATGTACTGTCGGACGATCGATGGCGGGGCTCCGCCGTCCGATCCGGCGAAGCAGGAATCTGACCGCAGTCGCTGCGCCCGCCAGTAGTGCCGGACTAGTTCCGGGTGTTCCTGGCGGAGCCTGCGGGAGCTGACGCCGTTGAGGGAGTTGACCAGCTTGGACAGGGCCACCTTCGGTGGGAAGTTCAACGGCAGGTGCACGTGGTTGTCCTCGCCGTTGAACTCGACCGACTCGCACTCGAAGTCCTCGCACACGGCCCGCATGATCTCCTCTATGCGCTGGGGGTGGGCGTCCTTGAAGACCTTGTGCCGGTACTTCGTCACGAAAACCAAGTGTGCGTGGAGCGCGAAAGTGCAGTGTCTGCCTGTCCTGATGTTCTGATACTCGGCCATAAATCGACCGTAGTACGGTGATCTCATGCAGCTTCGGTACAGCTTCCGCCTGTACCCGAACGGTCCTCAGCGGTCCGCGCTGGCAAGGGCGTTCGGGTGCGCGCGGGTGGTCTACAACGACGCGCTCCGCGCCCGTGAGACCGCCCGCACCGATGGCGATGCGTTCCCGAAGACCGGCGACCTGTCCAAGCTGCTGATCACAGAGGCCAAGCGCACCGAAGAGCGCGCCTGGCTCGGTGAGGTCTCTGCCGTTGTGCTCCAGCAGTCTTTGAGGGACCTGGACGCCGCCTACCGGAACTTCTTCGATGGGCTGAAGGGCAAGCGCCCTCGCATGGGTGCGCCGCGGTTGAAGTCGAAGCGGGACATCAGGCAGGCCGTCCGTTTCACCGCGAATGCCCGGTGGAAGATCACCACCGGCGGGAACCTGTCGTTGCCGAAGATCGGCGATGTGCGGGTGAAATGGTCCCGCTCTCTACCCTCGGTCCCGTCCACGGTGAGCGTGGTCAAGGACGCCGCCGGCAGGTACTTCGCGTCCTTCGTCGTCGAGACCGAACCCAAGGCGCGGCCCGAGACTCGATCGGTCGTCGGTATCGACCTGGGCCTGTCGCACTTCGCGATCCTCTCCGACGGCACGAAGATCGACAGCCCGCGTTTCCTGCGCCGGGCGGAGAAGAAGCTCAAGCGGGAACAGAAGCGACTGTCCCGCAAGGCCAAAGGATCCAGCAACCGGGCCGATTCCCGCATCAAGGTCGCCCGCGCTCACGCACGGGTCGCGGACGCGCGGCGCGAGTTCCACCACCAGCTCTCCACGAAGCTCATCCGCGAGAACCAAGCGGTTGCCGTCGAGGACCTGGCGGTCAAAGGACTCGCCCGTACACGCCTGGCCAAGTCCGTGCACGACGCCGGATGGTCGTCGTTCGTCGCGAAGCTGGAGTACAAGGCCGCGAAGTCCGGCCGGACCTTCCACCGCATCGGACGGTTCGAGCCGACCTCCCAGGTCTGCTCCGCGTGCGGCGTCAAGGACGGCCCCAAGCCCCTCGACGTCCGCACCTGGACGTGCAAGGCGTGTGGCGCGGTCCTCGACCGGGACATCAACGCGGCGGTCAACGTCGCCAAGGCCGCCGGACTGGCGGTGTCAGCCTGTGGAGCGCAGGTAAGACCGGGACGCGTCCCGGCGCAGCGCAGCGAAACAGGAACCCACCGAGACGGTCAGACGACCGTGGTAGGAATCCCCGCCCCTTAGGGCGGGGAGAGGAAGTCAAAAGCGCATGGTCCGGCCTCACCTCACCACATGGGACGCAGCTCGGGCTGATCGGTCACAGATGGTTTCGAATTGGTGCTGCCCAACCGTGGGTCGGCCCGCGGGCCGCAGGCTGTTCGTGGTTGTTAGGGCCACCGGGCCCGAAGGCGTCCGCTGGACGGCACCTGAGCTGAGCTCCCCGGTGGTGTCCTTACTTACGGTTGGTCATCCTGCTTCGGCTGCGCCCTGCGGGCTGCTCGGTTTGCCTCGCGGCTGATCGCCCACGCGTCCGCCACTGGGCCGATGTGCGCGAGTTTATCGGGATTGGTCACCGAGCGGATCGTCTGGATCTGCCCGTCGACGACGTCGAGGACCATGGCGGTGAGGACCTTGCCATCCCGGTCGCAGAAGATCGCGCCCGGTTGGCCGTTCAGCTCGTGTGGCTGCCACGTCACGTTGATGCGCACCAGTCGAGGGAAGTACGTGGCGAACAACCTGGCCACGTTGTCGGCGCCCATGACGGCTCTGGCCAACTGGGGGCTCTTACCACCGCCGTCGCCGATCATGGACACATCCGCGGCGAGGAGATCACGCAGGCCGTCGACGTCGCCTTCCCGGAGCGCGTTGAAGAATCGCTCCGCCAGTATGTCGCGCTCTTGTTGGTCCGCGTCGAAACGCGGCCGTCCTGCCTTCATGTGGCGCCTGGCTCGTACTGCGAGCTGTCGGCACGCTGCCTCCGACCGGCCCACCGCCGCAGCGATGTCCTCGAAGTTGAACGCGAAGACCTCGCGTAGCACGAACACCGCCCGCTCGAGCGGGCTGAGGCGTTCGAGGAGGAGTAGCGCTGCCATCGACAACGAGTCGGCCAACTCGGCCGAGCGCTCCGGATCCTGGTACGGATCGTTCAGTAGCGGCTCGGGGAACCATGGCCCCACGTAGGCCTCTCGGCGCATCCGGGCCGACTGCAGGACGTCGATCGCAATCCGGGTCACCACCTTTGACAGGTATGCCTTCGGAGACTCGGTTCGGGTCTCGTCTGCCTCCCAGCGCAGCCAGGTCTCCTGGACGGCGTCTTCGGCCTCAGCCACGCTGCCGAGTATCCGGTAGGCGATCGAGAACAGCAGTGGCCGCAGCTTCTCGAATTCTTCCGCCCGGCTCACGACCGATCACTCCTTCTTATCCTGACACTGCCATTACCGCGCCCTCTCGTGGAGGGGCAGCGACGCTGTGTGCCGGTCTGTTCCTGGCGGACCGACGCGACTGCCGGCCCGCCGTCTCATCTATGGTTACCACCCCACGGGGCCGAGACGGTCGACGAACGTGCCGGTCGGCCCGTCTGGGCCGAGCGTGGCCAGGCGAACGATTGAGTCGGTGCCCTCGGTTACCGTCAGTGCGCCGGTGTGGTTGTTCATGTCGGTCGCGGCGAACTTGCGGTTCGCAGTTTCGCCGGGCGTGGCGACGTTGAACTTGATCCTCGGGAGCGCCTGCGCGTACCGGACGGTGACCATGTTCAGTGCCGCTTTGGAGGTGCTGTAGGCGAGCTCGTGCATCTTGGAGACCGGCTGGTCCGGGTCGGTCACCACGCTGAACGAGCCGCCTCCGCTGGACACCATCACCACGCGCGGGTGGGCTGCTGCTTCCAGCAGCGGGAGGAACGCGTGGGTGACCCTGATGGGCCCGTACACATTCGTGTCGACGACGGGATGGATGTCCTCGACCGTCGCGTTCGCGGGCGGCACGATGTGCCCCGGGGCTCCGGCGTTGTTGACCAGCACATCGAGCCGGTCGGTGTGTGTGCGGACCGTCTGGACCGCGGCTGCGACCGACGCGTCCGAGGTCACGTCGAGCGGAACCATCACCACGTCCACACCATCGGCCGCCAGCTTGTCGGCTGCTGCGCGACCGCGAGCTTCGTCACGCGAGCCCAGGAAGACGGTCCAGCCAAGCTCGCCGAGCCGCCTGGCCGTCTCCAGTCCCAGTCCTTTGTTGCCACCGGTGACCAGCACCGAGGTCTTCTCCATGTTCGTCATGCCCCTTGAGACGAAATGCCCCCCACGGCTGTGACATCCACCCATGGGTTGTGAGTGGTGTCACAGGTTGCCTCACCTACGTTACGGCGCGTAAAGGGCAGTGCCTGGCCACGGGCCTCGACGCTGGTAAGTTGCCCGCATGGCATTCATGAGCACCCCGCACTGCTGCTTTCTGTGATCGGAAGGCTTTGAGGGCGACGCCAGACTGCGTCGCCCCTTCGGTGTACCTGCTGCGTGGCCCAGGCTTCGGACGCTGCCCGTCCGTTCTCGAGGCAGTCACGCTCTGAGCGCGCGTGCAGGCACGGCCCTCTTTCCACTTCTTGCCAGGAGCACCAGTGCCCGTGTCGCTTCCCCCTGCCCTCGAACTCTGCCTTGACATGCTGCGTTGCCCGACGTGCCGCACGGGTCATCTGCATCCCGACCGCGGGGCGCTGCGCTGTCCTGTGGGCCACACTTTCGACATCGCTCGCCATGGCTACGTCAGCCTGCTGACGGGCTCCCGCGCCACCAGCGGCGACGACACAGCAATGGTTCAGGCCCGGGACAGATTCCTGTCCACCGGCGCCTACACGCCTATCCGCACAGCCGGGGCGCGCCTGGCGGCCGACGCAATCGCCGAGCGCGCCACGGTGGTGGACGTGGGATGCGGCACGGGCTACTACCTGGCCGGCGTACTTGACCAGGTGCCCGGCGCCCGTGGCCTGGGTCTGGACACATCGGTGCGCGCGCTGCGCTCGGCAGCACGCGCCCACGAGCGAGCGGCCGCGGTGGCCTGGGACGTTTTCCGCCCCTTCCCGCTTGCCGACGCCATGGCCGATGTTGTGCTGGACGTGTTCGCCCCACGAAACCCGGCCGAGTTCCACCGCGTGCTGCGCCCGAGTGGCCGGCTGATCGTGGTCCGCCCCACGGGGCGGCACCTGGCCGAGCTGCGCGGCTGGTTGCCGGAGATGGTCACGATCGACCCGGCTAAGGAAGAGCGCTTGAGCCGCGCGCTGGACCCCTTCTTCGAAGCGGCCGATACCGAGCAGGTTGAGTACCCCGCGACCGTGACCAGGCTTGATGCTCTGGACCTGGTAGCGATGACACCCAGCGCACGCCACGTGAGCCGCGCAGACCTGAGCGATCGCGGCATTCCTGATCAAGTGACCGTCTCCGTGTTGGCCACCGCCTACCGGCCTCGGGGGTAACGATTCAGCCTGGCCGACGACGCCTGCACTCTGCCTTCCTGCCCTCCAAGGAAGGCAGGGTGCAGGCGACAGCCAAGGTGGCTGCAGCTTGTTCTCCCCGACCGCTCCAGTTAGTTGTGGTGCGTGACGCTCGCCTTCGAACTGTTCCCGGGCCAGCGCGCTGCCTTCGAGCGGCAGCACTCGTGGTGAGGTAATCGCGCGGCCGTGGCCCATGCCTGCACTATGTGAAATCCGCGGCGAGACATCGCACCCGAACGAGTGATGTTCGATGACCTCCTGGCGGACCCTCGCGGTTAGCCGGTCGGGCCCGAGCGGGCCACCGGATCGACAGAGCGGTGTTCAAGACGGGAAAGCCAGTGGGTGAGCAGCGGCTCCAGCAGCTCAGCCTCGGCAGGCGTCAGCAGATCCAGAAGGCGGCGCTCGTTGCGCATGTGCTCGGTGAAAGCCAGGTCGATCAGCTCGAGCCCTGGTCCGGTGAGGGCGACGATTCGGCCGCGCTGGTCATCATCGGAGCGGCGGCGCGTGACGAGCCCTGCTCGTTCCAGCCGGTCGACTCTCTTTGACATCGCGCCAGTCGTGACCATCGTGTGTGCAGCGAGTTCGCCGGGTGCCCGTTCGTAGGGTTCACCGGCTCGGCGCAGTGCGCACAACACGTCGAACTCGCCCTCGCTGAGACCGTAGCGGTCGTAAACGACGCACAGTTCCTCGGAAAGCCGACCAGCTAGGCGGTGCAGTCGGCCGATCACCCCTTGCGGGCTGACGTCGACGTCTGGCCGCTCGCGACGCCAGTCGGCCTGGATGTGCGCTACGCGATCCCGCGATCTCCGGTCTTTCATGGTCACCATAATAGCTTCCATGGAAGGTATAGTGCCTTCCATGGAAGGTAAATTGGGTTGGGTGGCACTGACCGCGATCGCACCGGTGGCCTGGGGGACCAACTACTTCGTCACGCACGAGTTTCTGCCGGCAGATCGGCCGCTCTACGGCGCAGCGCTGCGGGCGCTGCCGGCGGGATTGATCCTCCTGGCCTTGCGTAGGCGGCGCCCGCACGGAGCGTGGTGGTGGCGCTCCGCAGTCCTCGGGCTGCTCAACGTCAGCGTATTCTTCGCTCTCGTCTTCGCCGCCTCCCAAATGCTGCCGACAAGTCTCGCCTCGACCGTGATGGCGGTGTCACCTCTGACGATGATGCTCATAGCGTGGCCGCTGTTGTCAGAGCAGCCCCGGACGGCACACCTAGTGGGTGCTGTGGTTGGGCTCGGCGGGGTCGGCCTCATGCTCCTCACCGGGATCCGAGAGGTCAGCGTGCCAGGAGTCCTCGCCTCACTCGCGGCCGTGCTGGTGTCATCCTTCGGCCACCTCCTCGCCAAACGGTGGAACGCCGGTGCAGACCTGCTCGCATCGACCGCCTGGCAACTTGTCGCCGGAGGTCTGTTCCTGCTCCCGGTCGCCGCTGCCGTTGAAGGCCCCCCGCCCGCACTGCCCATGCCGACGCTCCTCGCCTTTGGGTATGTCGCTCTGGTCGCCACGGCGATTGCCTTCGCTGCTTGGTTCACTGGCCTGCGGCACCTGCCCGTGGGCACCGTCGGATTGATCGGTCTGCTCAACCCTGTGACGGGCGTCCTGCTCGGCACAGCAGTAGCCGGAGAGTCGCTGACTGTGCAGCAAGTGTGTGGCATGGCACTCGTCTTGGCGGGAGTCGTCCTCGGCAGGCCCAAGCGCACTACGGGACACGGGACTTCGCGGCCACCCTGCGAGCCAGAGGCTGACCGGCGTTCCCCGCAAGCGTCCTCAGGCGCGGCGCGGGACGAGTCAGCAGCCGAGGATCTCACCCGCAACGTATGACGTGCTCACCACATGTCACAAAGGAGAGGAGCTGTTCGTCTAACGGGATATGACGAACCAAGAGCAGACTGCAGCAGTGGCATGGCCCAGGAGCCCAAAGAGAAGCCGAGGTCGCCCAACGGCCGGCAGGCCCCGGACAGTCGCCTCGGCCGGCGCGGGCAAGCTCAAACCCGCACCGTCGGTTACGAGGAATCCCGCCGAAGACCGCGCCACACATGCTCTTCGTTCGGTACGCCCGGGAACCTCTGTAGATCGACGCTTGGGGCGGTCAACCAACAGACACCGAGCCCTGCCTTGTCCTCGCGATGTCTCCTGCACTGCCACGCGCCGTCGGCGCACAACGCGCCACGAAGTGCCAAGCTGAGCCACCGCAGTGAGCGCCCTTCCGGGCATTGTATGGCGCAATTGCGCCAATATGCTGCGGCATACGATCGCTGATACAGGACATCCCTTACCTGGGCGGAGGCCTGGCCATTTTTGAAAAGCCCCTACGCACTGAACGGGACCGGACAATCTACCGCCGTGTCGGCCACTACATGACAGATGTGGCCGAAATGCTTATCCGGGACGGGTTTCCGGTCATATCCAGCAGCTCCTGCAGGCCTGAAGAGGTGTCGGACATTGGCGAGGACGACGGAGGCGGGTTCGTAGATCTACATCCGGACTTGGCCCTCAGGGTAGCCGGAGCGCCCAAAAATGCCCGCGCACTCTACCTCGAATGGCACACTGCATCCGGTTGGTCACTCGTCATCGAAGCACCTTCCGGCCTGGCGGCAGGAAGCATTGAACGCTGTCGGTGGATGGGTGCCGGCCTGACTCCTGACCCTGAGACTGTATGCGCATTCTTTCGCTCTTCATTTCACGACTTCAATGCGTCCGGCGACGCGGAACAGCCCTACTATCGGCAGCCGCACTGTGATGTGAATGAGCTCGCAGAGATGCTCCGCCGATTCGACCGGCGTGGTTCATTCAGGGCGCGCTTCAATATGATCCGCAGAGCTGCTGGAGAACGCCTGACGAGTGACGACGTCAGATCCGGCGGAACTCTTTACGTTGTTCCCATGTACGCTGGCGAAATAGCCGCCCTTGCTCGAACCGCCGAATATTCAGACCTGAACGAGGGGCATCGATACATCACCAGTCGGCTCATCGCTGACATGAAGGCGCGAGCCGTCACAACCGAGGACGAGGCTGTCGTCACCGCCGCCCTGTTGCACAACCAAGCCAGGAGGGGAGCGGAACGTCTGCAACGTGGCACAACCTGAGCTCGTGTCTAGGAACGCGTCCTATGTGGTGAGGCGGACTAAGCGCTTGTGACGGGAGATGTCTGCTGCCAGGCCGAGGAAGGCCAGGTAGTTGCCTCGTGGCGTTCATAGCGATGGTTGAATCGGCGGTAGCTGGTCAGCCAGGACAACGTCCGTTCGATGACCCAACTTCGCCGGCCGAGACGGTCGCCTGACTCGATTCGCTTGCGGGCGATACGGACCCCGATGTGCTTCCCGCGCAACCATTTTCGCAGGTGAGGGAGGTCGTAGGCCTTGTTTTCATGGAGCCATTGGGGTTCGAAGTGCCAGCCTCGGTGGGGGCATGTCTCTTTTGGTGACCCATCATCATGGCTTCAGGGCGAGGCTGTCGTGAGTGTTCGCCGCGGTGATGCCGACAAGGAAAAGCAGTCCGCGCGCTCCGACTGACGTGCATCTTGGAACCCGCTTTGCCCCGGTCCACGGAGCTCAAGCCTGTGAGTTCGCCCCTCTTCTTTGGCGCGGACGTAGACGGAGTCGAGGACGGCGCGTGACAGGTCGAGAAGGCCCGGCATCGTCCAGGCGGTGCAGGATCTCCTCATGCAGCCGCCCCCACACTTTGGCACGTGACCAGATCAGGAACCGGCGGTGGGCCGTCGACTTCGACATTCCGAAGCACGGCGGCAGAGCCCGCCAAGGTGCACCCGCTGACCAGCACGTAGATGATCGCCGCGAACAGCGGCTCATCATGCGTATCCGGTGTCCCGCCGCCCTGCGGCCGCGCCTTCGACGGAGAGATCACCCGATCCGCGATCTCCCCCAAATCGTCCCGAACCACCCAACTCCAAGTACCCCGCAACCACTTGGAGGCCTTGGCGAAGTAGCAGCCAAGGCCAGGCGATGACGTGCTGAAAATTCGGTGGCGCTGAGCCGCCGGCGCAGGACAATGCGTCCAGCGCATTCGAGAAGCACACGTGGACGAACTGTCCGCCTTGCAGGCCATCGAGCAGGCCGCCGATGCGAGCTTTTGCGACGTCGGCATGCCAGAGATCGCCACCGGAGACGTTCTGCCACTCAACGAGCTGAACCGCTGTCAAAAGGCGGGACTGGCCTGGGTCGTGGTGGATCAAGCAGACGCGCCAGTGGCCTACCTGGCCGCTATCCACGTAGACGGCAACCTCCACATCGAGCAGGTATCAGTGCATCCCGGCAGTGCACGACGCGGCATCGGGCGCTTGCTGATTGACCACCTTGCGGAGCACGCCAGGTCCACCGGAGTTCCCGCCCTGACGCTCACCACATTCACCGAGACCCCGTGGAACGCCCCGTATTACGCTCGCCTCGGCTTCCAGCACCTCGCCGAGAACGAGCTCACGCCTGGTCTGCGTCACATCCGCGAGCGCGAGGCGGCACGAGGCTTGGACAGGTGGCCTCGGACGAGCATGCGCCGGGCAGTGTGACCGCGCAGTACAGCCACTGGCTACGGGATGCCGGTGGCACCGGTGACAAGATGACGCGTGCTGCCCCTCCTGCCCCGGCCAACGGGACTTCGGCCCGTCGTGGGCCTCTTGCAGCGCCCGAATGGGGAAGTCCGTCGACCGCCGCCTGGGAGAAGTCCAGGACGTTTGCACCGCGGATCTTGGCAAGGAGAACCTCGTGAAGGCGGGGCCAGACCGTGGCCAGGCGGCGCCAGCAGGTCATACCCGAACCGAAGCCGATTTCCTGCGGCAGGTGTTCCCACGCGATCCCGGTGTGTAACACGTATGAGATGCCCTGGAACACCAACCGGCCCGGATGGCGCTTGCCTCCGGGGGCCCGGTCCGCCGCTCGACTTTGGGCAACAGCGGCTCGATCACTGGCCACAAGTCGTCATCGACCTTTCGCGGCTTTGACCGAGCCACCCCGAACCTCCGCTGGGTGTCAACCTCATGTGTTCGGCACCGGACCCACGATGATTCTTTGGGGGAGCGGCTGCCTGAGTCCGTCGTCGAGTTGATTCGCGAGATCCGTCGACATGGCGGAGTTGACCGAACCCTCGTCGCTCGTTCTTCTTCATGCCGCTGAATGCTCGATCGGCCAGGCAGCTGGCGGTGAGCGTGATGTTGAGGCCGGTGCGCACCAGGGCTGGGTCAAGATCGGCTGCTGTCCAGGGGGCCTTCTCATGGCCAAGCGCTGGGAGATGTCACAGAGCGGGCTGCTGTTTCGTCTAGACGTTGCGCATAGTTTCGATTTAGGAGCAGAAGATGCACCTCGCACTGTGGATTGCTACCGGGTTCCTCGCTGTGGTGGCGCTGGCCGGCGGCGTCAGCAAGACCTTCATACCCAAGGAGAAGTTGGCTGTCACCCCTGGCGGGACATGGACAGGAGACTCCAGCGTCGGCTTCGTCAAGACACTCGGTGGCCTGGAACTGCTGGCTGCCGCAGGCTTGATACTGCCAGCGGTGCTCGACATCGCACCGGTTATGGTGCCGGTGACCTCGCTGTGTTGGGTGCTTCTGATGGTCGGTGCGATGATCACGCACGGTCGCCGTGGTGAGTCCAAGTTCGTGGCGCTGAACCTGATCTACTTCGCGGTTGCAGTGTTCATCACTTGGGGTCGCTTCGGTCCCGAATCCTTCACCGGCTGATCATCCGGTCGGGATCAAGACCAGCCTCCTGGGCGGTCTGGGCGCATGAGTCGTGCGGTGCGTGGTGGACGAGGGGGGATCCGTAGTCTCCTGCTCGACGCCGCCTACCACGAGCGCAGGACGAGCCGCCGGCCGCCCTGCTAGGACTTGATCTCGTCCAGGGTGGTCTCGATCTCCCACCGCTGGTGGTAGGGGGCGGCGAGTTCGGCGGCGGGCGCCTGACCGGTGTCGTGGTCACCAGCCGATAGACGATGTCCTAGCCGGCACCCGTGAGCCGGCACTCGATGACACGGACCTGGGCCGTCTCACGCCGGTCCCGGTCGTCACCCCACGATCTCGGGGAGATAAGAGCCGTCATCGATGGACTGGACGACCGGCAGGCTGAAGTTCTTGTGCAGCGACACCGCATGCGTGTCGCATTCCACCAGTTCAGCGGTCTTGACCTGCGGGTATGCAGCCCCCTGTCTGAGCCGGGCATGCCGAAGAACTCACTGTTGCCCTCGGTTTTCGGGACGTGCAGACAGTGCCGTCCACCGCGACCAGCCGCCACCGCCGTTACCAGACCCCCGCTGTCTCGGGTGCCGCGACCGGGCGGCAGGCCCGGTCGAACAGCCCATTCAGCGGCTTCGGGGCCAGCAGTCGGCGGGCCCGGCCGATGGGCGCCGTCGGCGACATCCATCGGGGCTTTTCCACCGCCGCAACCGTTCCAGCCGCTGCGTTAGAGGCCGGGTCACCTCCTCATACCCCTCTCCCGAGAACAGGCGGATCGCCAGCGCGAAATACACCACCACCATGGCGGGCAACAACTGCGAGCGCTGTTCTACTCGCCCGCGCCCTGCCACCACCTCATCTACCGACTCAGGCAGAAACACCTGCGTGAGCACACCCCGAGTGATCCGGCCCGACAACCGGCTATCACCAGACGACTTCTTACTTGCACAGGCCTCTGAACACCACCCAGAGACCAATCTCGCTCAAAGTCGGCATTGGCTCTAGGCCACCAGCAGTGCCATGTCCCAGGCGGTCGTGGTGCGGCCGTCCGCGTAGGCGTCGAGAGCGAGGGCCGTACCGGTGGCGCCTTCCAGGAAGGCGGGGACGTCTGTGCCCTGCGGGGCGCTCGTGAGGGTGGCACGGAACCCGAATCGGTACTCGGGGCGGAACCCGGCGAGCGTGCGCGCCGCCATGTCGTCGACGAGGCCGGTCAGACGCTCGTCGCCGATGTGCTCGTTCAGAACGGCAAGCAGATGCATCATCCCGGCCCAGCCGTGGCAGACGTTGGGGTTGTCGATGTGCCAGCTGTCCGGATCCGTGGTGATGAACGGCAGCAGGGAATGGTGGGCCAGCTCGAGCCACTCGGCGCGGTCGAGCGCGAGCCCGGCCAGCTGTACCGCGCGGGAGATTCCCGGCGCGCCGTAGCACCAGGACGGACGCTGGCGCGGGGGCGGGATGTCGGGCCCGGCCGCCCACCGTTCGAGGGTCAGGTGCGGGGGCCAAAGAGGTCCGCCCTCGCTGTCGTACGTCCACCGCTGGAGGAGGTCGACCAACAGCTCGATGGCCTCGCGCTGCCCGTCGACGACCGTGCCTTCCCGCCAGGCCAGCGAGAGCAGGGCGAGCGGCCCTGCCACGCCGTGCGAGAGCCCGAGGTTCAGGTGGCCGTCGGGCATCTCGACCTCCTGCCCCAGCTTGGGGGCCGCCCACGTCCACCATCGGGGCACCTGACGGCCCCGATGGTGGATCTCGCCGTGTGCCATGCGGGTCAGGTAGGTGAGGACGAGCCGCAGCTCCGCCTCGCACTGCTCGCGGCGCGCCAGCAGGTAGCGGCCGATACCGCTCATGCCGCGGACGACCTCGAACTCGCCGTTGGTCGTGGCCGGGGTGTCGCGGACTTCTGGGAGCGCGCGCCGGACCAGACGGCGCTGGTGGTCGTCGAGCCGGTGGAGTGCCGAGCGGTAGCCGCCGGTGGTGTGGTGGGCGACGAGGACGGCGAAGGCGACGGCTCCCGGGCCGGTCCAGATGCCGCCCGGGGCGTGGGCGGTGGCGGCCGTCGCCCGCATCGCGCGTACGAGGTAGGCGTGCGCTGCTGCGGCGTCGTCCGGGCCCGGGGTTCCGCGGCCGGTGAACGCCAGGGACACTCCCGGATAGCCGCTGGACAGGGCCAGGTCCTGCCAGAGGGGCTCCTGCAGATCGATGTGCGCGGCGACGCCCGGAATCCGGGTGTCGGCGGCCGTGGCATCCGGGTCTCTGAGCCGGTCGAAGACCTGCGCGGCGACGTCCCGGGCCTCTTCCGCGTGAAGCGGGGCGGTCATCCGGTCTCCTCCCTCTTGCGGGTGTGGGCGAGGCGGCCCTGGTGGTCGCGCGCGACCCCGCGCAACACGGCGTAGCCGGTGTCCTCGCCGGCTCGGTCGATGCCGAACAGGCGGTTGTGCTGCATGTGCAGCAGCGCCATGACGGCTTCGGCGTGCTGTTCGGTACGGGGCGCCCGCCCTTCGTCTGACAGCAGCAGCGCGCCGTACTTCCCGGTCTCCGGCGCGGTGCTCCAGAGCTCCGCGAGGGGTGCGCCCAGTACGGCGGCCGCGCTCCGGGCGGTGCGTCCGGGAACGATCAGTGCCATGGCCTGCTTCCGGTACGACCGGTAGGCCGCGTGGGCGGGCAGCTTGGGCAGCGCTCGGCTGATCCAGGCCGACCAGTCCCAGTCTCCGAGCGATTCCAGCAGCAGCGCGTGATTGACGGCCGCCAGCACCGGAGCGGGCAGTGCCAGGGCGCCCCGGGCCCGCATCCCGAGCTGGGCCAGTGCAGAGCGGCTGTCCACGCAGAACATCCGCTCCGCGTGGGCGAGAGCATCGGGTCCGCCGTAGCGGTCGGTCTCGGGCCGGTAGGTGTCGAGGACCATGCCCTTGATCAAGCCGGTCTCCTGCCAGCTCCGGCTGATCGCGGCGAGCCGCGGCAGGACCGTGGTCCGCAAGGGTTCGGCGTCGCCGTGCAGCCGAAGACGGATGTGGGGTTCGGGGTCGCGGTACCGGATGAAGTGCCAGCTGTGCAGGGTGTCCCCGACCTCGCGCACGAGCGTGGGAAGGCCGGCGTGCAGCACCTCGTCGAGGGTGTCCTGAGCCGCGTAGAGCTTGGCGTAGAGCCACTCCTCTCCGGGCAGGTGCAGAGCGGAGTGGTCCGTGGGCCGGTGGACGGGGACCGGCTGGCGCGATCGGCCCGAGGGCTCGTCGTGCGGGACCTGCGCGGCGTACGCACCATCGGCGTCGGACCGGGTGAGCGGGACCACGACCTCGGTGCTGTGCCCGCCGGACCAGCCCAGTCGGCGACCGCCGTCGGTGAGATCCTCCATGATCGCGAGGGAGCCGCCGCCGCGGATCTCCTGGCGGAACACCTCCCGGCGCCAGGGGTCCGTGAGGTCGACCCGGTACGCACGGTCCCAGCGGGCGAGGTTGACCTCGTCGGGTACGCGGTAGCGCTCCCGCCAGGCCGCGACCGCCGCGTCCCACTCGGAGGTCCCTTCCGCCGCCTCGCGCAGGTGCCGGTCGGGCACCCAGCGTCGGGGGAAGGTCGTGACACGGCCGTACGTCACCCGGGGGAGGTAGGGCAGGCCCTCCAGCCCGCACCAGTTCCAGCCCGTCCAGGTCCTGGCCCTGCCCGAGACGAGTTCCACGAGCAGCCGGGCCACCGGCGGCGCCTCCCGGTCGAGAGCCAGCATGTGCGGCACCACGGGCAGGACCTCGCGCCCGTCGTCCGGCAGGAGCAGCCTCAGCCCGAGCGGCCCCGGAGTGACGAGGAGCTGTCTCCAGTCCAGCGCCCCTGGGGCGTTCCGGTCGGCGTACACGCCCACCGGTATGTGGTGCGAGAGCAGGCGGGGCACCTGGGCCATGTTGAGCCCGCGCACCGTGTGCGGCCGGTACACGACCTGGGCCGGCAGCGTCGCGGCATCGCCGAGGCCGGACAGGAGCGACTCCAGTTCGCCTTCCATCCCGACGAGTTCGGCGAACCGTCCGGCGGTCGCACCGGCGACCCAGGAACCAGGGTACGCCGGCGACAGGAGGCGGAAGTCGCCGCGGTCGACGGCCTGTTCGCTCTCGGCCAGCAGCTGGAAGCAGAGCTCCAGCGACCTCGGCGGGGGTACGGCGGCGCCGGCCGTGCGGCCGGCGGCCAGCCCGTCGACGAGGCCGGGGGTGAGCCGGACCTCGTCGTCACCGCTCAGCAGCGCCTCCTGCACCAGGTCGTGGGTGAGGAGACGGCGTTCCCTGGACAGCGGCTCCGGTTCCTGCCGCTCCGCGGGCTCGCCGTCGGCGCGCTCGCCGTAGCCGGACGGGAAGCCGATGCCCCTATGCCGGTCGACGAGACGGCCCAGGGGGACCACCCCGCCGGTGCCGTACGCCTCCAGGAAGCGGTCCCGGTACGTACGCATGTGGGCGTGGGTCTGCCAGTCACCGGAGAGCTCCCACATGGCGGAGGCGTAGCGGGCAGCCTCCTCGGTCACCATCCGCGAGATCCGCAGGTCGGCGCCCATGCGCAAATCGACATGGACGGGCGGCCTGGCGGCGGTGCCCTCGGGGTCGGTGAGCCGCATGAGCCTGCGCCAGGCCGCGTGGCCCTCGCCGGGCTTCGTCGCGGCGTAGTCGCGCAACGCCATGCGTACGTTATTGAGTTCCGCTCGCGCCTGCGGAACGGGGGCGAGCGCGTCGGCGATGCGGTCGTACAGTGCGTCGTCCAGATCCTGCGGGGTGACGGAGGTCAGCAGAAAGCCGTGCCGCACGAGCTGGTGGAGCGCGGCGTCCAGCCGGTCGGAGGTGAGACGGGGGAAGGCCTCAGACGCCTGCTCCAGGAGCAGCGCGTAACCGACGGGCCGCGTCGTCCGCTCGCACACCCAGGTCACCAGGGCCGTGTTGCGGACGGAGATCTCCCTCCCACTGCCGGGGACGACGAGCCGCTCGCCCCGAATGTGGCAGAGGTCGCTCAGCACGACGTCGACGCCGCGCCGCACCTCGGGACGGTCGAGCCAGGCGGCGACGCGTTCGGTCAGCCAGGCGGCGTCCAGCCGTACCGCCTTCTCACCGGGGCCGGTCAGTCCCACCCGCGTGGTGTCCGCCGCCCGGGCCGGTGCGACACCCGCGAAGAGCCCGAAGGGCGTCGGCCGCGTCTCGGCCCGCAGCGCGTACCGGGAGAGTGCGAGCGCCGTCCGGCGCAGCGCTTTGCCCCCGAGTTCGGCCCCGGCGTCGAGCCGGTCGAGGGTGTCGGCGAGGCTGCCGCTGGCGACGCGCAACGCCTCGCGGAACAGCGGCTCGGCGGCGGCCTCGCGCACCTGCGCGGCCGAGTCGCCGAGGGGTCGGCCGCCCTGTCCGCTGCGGGGCACCGTGGCGATGCGTACGAACAGGCAGTCCTGCGGCGTGTAGTGATCGTCCCGCACGTGTTCTGGCTCCCCCTCGATCCCGAGAACTGGCACGGCCCGCGTAGGGCGGGGCCGGGACCCCGCCCCACGCGGACGCGATGGGACGCTTACCAGCAGCAGACGTTGCAGGGCGACCCGTACGTGCTGGGCGAGGTGTAGCCGCCGGCCGCGAACGCGGGACCCTCGCCCTCGGTCTCCGAGATCTGGATGTCGAGGTCCAGCTCGGCGAGGTCCGTGGTGTCTTCCAGCAGAAGGTTGGCGCTCATGAGACTTCTCCTCCGTTCGGCGGTTCGCCGGCGTCGGTCGGACGTCGACGAAAGGTGTGGTCCTGTTCGAACCAGACGGGAGCATATGCAGGTCGATGGTTGAACATCACGTGTGCGTCGAGGCGTTGACCGAAAGAAGTGCCTTCTCGTGACCATGGGAAAGGTGGTCCTACGGCCCGGTTCCCCGTGCGATGAATGGACGCCCTCGCGTGACACACGTGACTGATGAGGTTCCAGGGCATGGCGATATCGAGCCATGATCATTAAGGTCCGGCAGCATGATGGCGCGCTGGGTTCCGCGCAGAACGCTCCTTCCTTCTACTCGCTCGGCGCTCGGCAAGTAGCGCGCGTTAGGACCCAGAGTCACGGCTGACGATGCGGTGCAGGAGCCTGAATCCTCTCTCGAGGAGCTCGTCATGTATTCGTCACAACGACCGTGGGAGAGGAGACAGCCGTCGCTCGCTCCTCCGACTCCAGAATCGACGGCATGCTCGCCGCAGTCTGCTTCGCCATCCTTCTTGGTGTGATGACGCCTCACCGGGTGTCCGGCGCTGACGGAATAACAGCCGTGGAAAGTGGCGCTTCCCGTGGGTGCCGTGGCAGTTGGCAGGGCTGGACTCATCAAAGCGGACACTCGGTTCGGGAGACGGTCCAAGACTTCTTGAGTGCCATCTGCCGGGTGGATCCGCTCGCTTTGGCCACGTAGCGGCGGCAAGGCGCCGGATCTAGCTCGCAGGGCTTTGCCTGGCTGCCAGCTCGGCTGTTCAGCAAGGTAATCATCCGTAGCAACGGCTTAGCCGGCCTAGAGGTACTCGAATGGCGCCGACCCTAGAGCGCTCAGGCTCAGCCTGGTCCCTGCGACGGTGAGAGTGAACGCCTTAAAGGTCTCACCCTGAGCACAGTTGAAGGTCTCATCGGCGAGAGGGCTGAACCTACGACTCACTCGCCGCCGAGCCAGCGGACAGCCAGGGAGTGATAAGGACAACCCGCGGACCCATAGCTTTGGAGACGGCCGCCCCAACGGGGGAAGGACGGCCGTCGTCCGTCAGCCTGTACCGAGTCGATTCGACTCGGACGGACTGCTTTGGAGCCTACCGTGACTAATACCGCTGGATGTTGCGTCGCACCCTTTCAACGGGGCGGTTTTACGCCATCAGGCATCAACACCTAAGACGCTCGGTCAGCTCGATTGCCATCTGGTATCGGATCGACGAACATGCGAAGCTGCCGGACTCTATAGGTTGCCCGCCATCCGGGCGCTGAGGAATGCGTCCTGTGCTCGGAGCCCCGCAGCAGCAGCGTTCTCTTCGTTCCGTTCTGACTAGCACTCTGTTGCGTTGTGAGTGCGGGTGTCAACGAAGACGCCAGTGGTGGCCGAGCAGGTCCGAGCACACCCCGGTACCTACCGCCTTCGTGTGTCGTCGCCCGCCCGAACCGCGCTGCTCGAAGAGTGGGACTGCTGTCGGTAGTCGCGGAACGATGCGCCAAGTCCCGTGCCGTGCACGCCCGCAATCGGGCGCATCCCGAGGGGCAATGGCGGCGTGCCCGAACTCGACAGGATGATGGCAGCGGTTCGCACCTCGACGCCTCAGCTACTTGACGGCGCGTCGGTGCCGGTTCAGCAGCAGATCATCCGCGTTTCGCTACATCCCGCACGTCGACACCCGCGGCCTGCCATTGTTGTCATGGTCGCCCCCGCCGACCTCCACTACAGCCACGCAGCCAAGGATGCTTCCTTCAGCCTTCGCCTCATGCACCCCGAAATAACCATCGTCTGGGCAGACTTGGCCAACGCGGGGGCAAGCTCATGACCCGGGCTAAGACCGTCAGCCGCTCGAAAGACCGCTCCGGCTGCCCCGTCGCTGGGTCGTGGAACGGACCTGGTCCTGGAGATGCGGGCCCGGCGACACGCACACGACGTCGAACGATTCGGCCAGCACTCCGCAACCTCATCACCTGGGCAGCCATCACCCTCAGGACCTGCTGGGTCACCAAGGCCTGCAAGCCCCCTGAGCGGTCTGCCCCCTGTTCTGACCATGCCCGCAAACCTTGCCTACACAGCCGCATCGGTGGGGGTTCGGTCCCGCTGAGGGAGCAGCTCGGGCATTCCCTCTACCAGCACCACGACGCCGGTTACCTCACCGGTCTCGGAGCGGCCGACCCACACCGGGTAAGTACCGTCCCCGGTCGTCGCGAAGGACATGAGCTCGCCGCCGGAAGCCCCGTCCCAGGTGTACTGCATGAGCAGGGAACCGTCGTCGATGTCCTCGTACCCGTCCAGGTCCGACTCCCCTTGGACCAGCCCCCGCTCGAAGAGCGCGATGAGCGGCTCCCAGGCCCCGGCGTCGGCGAAGCAGCCGGTGGCGCCGTCGGTGTCGAAGCCGGCTATCTGCTGCTCGATGAACAGCCGGGGATCGTCATCCGGACCGAGGGCCATCTCCCAGGTTGCTGCGGGGGTGTCGCTGACGAGCAGGCGGACGGCCGTGGGTTCCGTGGTCGTGACCTCGGAGTTCCGCCACTCGCAGTCGTAGCTGAAGCGGACCCGCGCCTCGTCGAGTACGTACTCCCCGGGCGGGACGGGAACCGTGATGCGCGGCCCGTCGCCGTGGTCGATGTCCGGGCCGGAGACGGCCAGCAGTCCGCTGGGTACGCGCAGGGTGCCGACCCGATGCGGCTCCACGACGGTCATCTCGGGGTGGTACCCGTCGGTCACGCGCACCCCGGGCCGGAACAACTCATTGATCGGCCCGGGCTGCGCGGGGCGCGGCGGACGCCAGCAGGTGGCCGGGTCGTCTCCCTCACCTGCCTCGGCCGCCTCAGCCGCCTCGAAAGCCGGCGGCTCAATGAACCCGTGTACCTGGGCCGAGAGCAGCGGCCACTCCCCGAAGGCGGGCCGGTCCATCCAGCGCTCGTCGTCCCGGAGTACGGGCGAGGTGACGTAGGAGCCCCCGCCCTGCTGCCCCTGCCGCTCTTCCGTCCGCCGGACCCTGCCGTCCGGGAAGAGGTCCACGGTGATGCGTGGGCACGCCGTGTCGAACTCCGCCATCTCCGGGCCTGTGTAGTACCAGCCGACGGAGTACCGGCGCAGCAGCCGCGACGGGTCGTCCAGCAGCCGCATGTCCAGGTCATAGGTGCGGCGGCCGTGGGCGTCGTAGACCCACAGCCCGACGTAGTGGTCCCGCCAGGAGACGAGCCGGACTTCCAGCGGAGCCTCCCGGCCCGGCTCCCCGTACACCACCACGTACGCAAGCCCGGCAGCATCCCGCTCCCGCGCCTTCTCGGCGGATATCGGCCGCCAGGGCGCACAAGCCTCCAGATCCCACGCCTGGGCGTACCCCACCTCGACGACCATCGCCGCTCCTCTTTCTGCAACCTGCCTTGGTTCCGTGCTGAGCTGCAAGGTAGCCGCTGCCTGTGACAACGGACCTACTGAGCGGGCGGCGGGCCAGCTCCAGCGCCCAGACGGTCATGCCAGTGATCCGGTTCATGGCCCGCTCAGCGAGCGGTTGCCAACGTGGCGTTGAGCCGCCAGCGCCCTCTCTGCCATGGACGGATCAGACGCAGGCGCTGAGACTCGCGGGATGCTGCTCCCAAAGGGGGCCTGAGTGAAAATCCTTCTTCCTCCAGGAGGGGAGGATTCTGGGGGACCGGGCAGGGAGCGTTGAGCGACGGACCGCCACCGACAACCCCAGCCTGAGGGAGCGCACGGCCCGGCGAGTGCAGGACCAAGGCGAACTATGCGTGCAGAAGTCGCCGTCCGTTTCGGAAGCGGTGGGACCGCGCCACGGCGTCGTTCGCCAGGGCTGGGGGATTTCTGAACTCAACTTGATCGCTTAGCAGGAAAGCCGTGGGTGCGGGCGCTGACGGCGACGACCAAAGCAGGCACAAGAAGAGTCACAGCGCTCCAGGGCAACGAAACAGCGCCCAGTGAGTCGAGCAGGACACCACCGACGACGCCGCCACAGGCCATGGCCACGTTCCACAGAGTGACGAGCATCGCCTGAGCGGAGTCGGCCTGGTCACCGCCGGCGTGCCCCGCAGCCGTCTGAAGGAGTGTCGGCACGCCGCCCCATCCAAGGCCCCACAGCAGCACGGCGAGGTAGATCAGAGCAGGACTATCGGCCACGACCGCGAGGGTGGCTGAGGCTGCACCGACCAAAAGCGTGCTGCCGATGGTCAGACTGCGCAGCCAGCGGTTAATGAGAGCTCCGGTGAACCAGATGCTCACCAGCGAGGCGCCGCCGAAGACCAGCAGCACTAGGTCGGTGTTGCCGGCCATTCGGACGTGGGCGAGGAAGGCGGCAATGTAGGCGTAGAGGATGGTGTGGGCGAGGACGAAGACTAGTGTCACAAAGAGAACCGGAGCGACACCGGGGACACGCAGTGCTTGACGCATCTGGGAGCGGTGCTCCTGGCGCTGCCCAGGGTAGTCCGGCACGACAGCTGTGATCCACACAATTAGGGCGATGGCGAGAGCGCTCATGGCCAGGAAGGCTGCCTGCCAAGTAACTGTCGTGCCTAGGAAGGTGCCTGCGGGGACGCCCAAAGACAGGGCGACAGGGATGCCGGCCATGGCGATGGCGATGGCCTTGCCCTCGAGGCCGGCAGGGACCATGCGGCGGGCGTAACCGGCCAGCAGGGCCCATGCCAAGCCGGCCGCCACACCAGCCATGAAGCGGGCGGCCATGGTGAGGGGGTAGTAGGTCGAAACGGCCGTGATGGTGTTGGCGGCAGCGAACCCTGCGATGGCGGTCAGCAGCAGGTGTTTGCGGCGCCACTGGCTAGTGGCCGCGGTTAGCGGAATGGCCGTGAGCGCCGTGCCGAGCGCGTACACCGTGACGGTCTGTCCTGTGGCGGACTCGCTGACGTGCAGGTCAGCGCTCATCTCGGGCAGCAGCCCGGCAGGGAGTGTCTCTGTCAGGCTGGTGATGAACACCGCCATTGCCAAAGCGAGCAGCGCTGCGATAGGCAGTTTAGGTTTCTCGTTCTGCCCGCCGGAACCTACGGGCAACTGTTGAGTCGTCATGCCGGTATGCTCCAACCTTCACATAGATGTGAAGGTCAAGCTGACATGTTGCGAGGTGGACTCATGCGCATTGGCGAACTGTCGGATCGGACAAGCACCAGCCGCAGGCTGCTGCGCTACTACGAAGAGCAGGGACTTATCGCCGCAGAGCGCTCCCCGAACGGGTACCGCGAGTACGACGAGCGCTTCATCGATCGAGTACTGCAGATACGAGGGCTGCTGGACGCGGGACTGCCGACACGGATCATCAAGCAGATCTTGCCGTGCCTGGACAAGCCACGAGCAATCTACTTTCCCGACGCCACCCCGGAGATGATCACGACCTTGGAGACAGAGTTGGAGCAGATGAACCAGCGCATCGAGTGCCTGACCCGCAACCGGGACGCGGTGGCCGAGTACTTGGAGTCGGTGCGCGACTACCGCAGTTCCGACGTCGCCTGACCACCTTGCGGGCAGTGAAAGGGAGGGGGCCTTCGACCTCCAGCTCCTAGCGATGACCCAGGTGCTCGCTGAATGCTTCCTAAACCCACGCCGAGCGATGTCTGCCCCTGCTGACAGAACAGCCTACGGAGTGCTGTGCCTTGATCATGTCCGTATCGGACCAGATGCTCAGATCCCTTTCGGCGCCGTGCCTTGCACAGGGCGCAGTTGGCGAACTCGCCTGACGAGTAGCATCCCGGCCTCTCTGTGTCTTACAACCTTGCGGCCCTGCCAGGGTGAACATCTCTTCTTGACCTCCTGCTCCCTCGGGGAGCAGGAGGTCGCTCCGTACCAGCCGTTGTCGCTGCTGGTGGCCTCGGGCCAGAGGTCGGTGACCGCCCTGCTGGATCAGTCGACCCAAGTGAGCTGATGAATGTTCCGGGCCGGCGCGCCGCACGTATACAGCGGGTCGCCTTGGCTGCACCAGGCGGAACAACGGTTGGAGATGTTCGGTCCGGCCGTTCGCACCGACTGGGGGGGAGCTCGGGTACGGGCGTTGGGTGTACCCCCCGCCGAGGAGATCATCGCTGTGCTTGGCGCTTGCGGGCGTTGCGGGACCCGGCAAACAGCCAGGAGAGCAGGGCAACTATTGTCCATGCGCAGGGACGCGAGTGCGGGCCGGGCGATCCGAGCCGTGGGCGAGGTGATCCTGCTTCGTGGTGGCCCCAAAGAGCTTCGCTCGGAGGGACATACGCGCACGGGGCGAATTTGGTTGCCGTTCAGTGATGCAACCAACCGGTCAGAGGTGCCGCAGCACCAAGAGTCCGAGGTGTGTGCCCGCACTCCCGGTCCCGGATCGGTTACCTGCTGGGGCCAGGCCGGATGCTCGGGAAGACGCAGTTGCTGAGCACAATTGCCCCGTGTGGCTGCTCTCTAGAGAGAAGGAATGGTCGTGGCTGGAGCATTGATCATTGGTGTAGGGCCGGGGATAGGGCAGGCGGTGGCCCAGCGTTTCGCCTGGGAGGGGCTGCCGGTCGCGCTGATCGCGCGGACGAAGGAGAAGGTGGCGGCGGCAGCCGAATGGATCGGCTCGATGGGCGTGCGGGCCGTGCCGCTCGTTGCCGACGCAGCCGACGAGGCCGGCCTGCGAGCAGCCCTCGACACCGCCGTCGGCGAACTCGGCGAACCCGACATCGTGGTCTACAACGTGGCAGCCATTCGGCCCGACACTGTTGGCGAACTCTCGCACCGTGACCACTTGGACACCTACGCGGTCAACGTCCTCGGTGCCCTCACTGCCGCTGCGCATGTTCTGCCTGGGATGGCCCGGCGTGGACGGGGCACCTTCGTCATTACCGGCGGCATGCCCGAGATGAAGCCGCAGTACGTGAGTCTGTCACTGGGGAAGGCCGGGGTGCGGGCTCTGGTCGAACTGCTCGACGCGGAGTACGGGCCGTCGGGTGTGCACATTGCCACCGTTACAGTCGGCGGAGTGGTTGAGCCGGGGACGGCTTATGACCCTGACGACATCGCCGAGCACTACTGGCGACTGCACACGCAGCCGCGCGGGCAGTGGGAGCGGGAAGTCCTTCACTGAACTGGCGCCATCCGCTGCGTGGCGGCTGGCACTGCATCGGTCGACCGCGCCAGGGCGGCCTGAAAGCGGCGCAGTGGCTCACACAGCCGGTGACGGAAACTCGAGGACGACATCAGGGCCTGGATCGCCTCACTTCCCTCGCCGACTGCCAGACGCTGTCGGGACCTGTTCGGGGAGAGCCGGCCGGCCGCGGAGGCGTACCTTCCTTGCCAAGGGGCTCGACGTCGAGGGTCGGCGAAGCGCGAGCGAGCTGGCCACGCTGCTGGTTCCCGGATCGGCGCTGAGCCTCACGCCCTGGCGTTGCCTTGCGGTGACCCGTCATCACCATCAGCGCCGTGCTGCCGCAGGGGGCTGAGGATGGCGGCTCCACGGCACGCCTGCGGCGGCATCCGCCACGATCGAGGTAGATGCCGCACTGAGGGTATGGGCCCCTTGCGCCCGCCACCGCACAACGGCGGGCGCAAGGGGAAGGCCGCTGCTAGGCGATGGAAGCTGCGGCCTTTCGGGCGTTCCAGGTCGCGGAGTTGGCGAGCGTGACCTGGGGGGAGAGCATTGCGGGATCGAACGCCGCCGGAGCGGTACCACGGGCGAGGATGGCCGGGTAATCCGGGTTCGCCAAGGCACTGCGTCCGAGAGATATCAGGTCGGCATGGCCGTCGTAGACGACCCGCGCCGCGAGGTCCGCCTTCGCCAGGTTGCCGTTAGCGATGACGGGCTTTTGCGTCACCCGGCGTGCCAGGGCAGTGATGGTCTCGCCGTTGTCCAGCAGCGCGCCTTCCTCCCACCCGGAACCCTCACCGGCGATGTGAATGTAGGTGGCGGTGTTGACGGTGGCGAAGATGAGCGCGGCTTCCTCGGCGCCGTGCTCCCACCGATAGTCGTGGTCGTTGACCTTCCCCTGCGACAGGCGTACTCCGACCCAGAATTTGGGATCCGGAACGGCGGCGCGGATAGCCGCGATGACAGAGGCGGTAAGCCGGACACGGTTGGTGATGCTTCCTCCGAACTCGTCGTCGCGTGTGTTTGTGTAGGGCGTCAGGAACTGGTCGAGGAGGTAGCCGTTGGCGGCGTGGACTTCGACACCGGCGAACCCGGCCGTCCGTGCGGCTTGCGCGGACGCGACGAAACCGTCGATGACTTGGTCGATGTCCTTCTCTGTCATGGCCTTCGGGACTGGCCACGGTCCGCTGCCGCCATAGGCCTCCATCATCGCCCTCAAAGGACGGACGGCCGAGGGGCCGGCTGTGGAACGGCGGTAGCGGTTGCCTTGGGACAGTGCTCCCGCGTGCATCAGCTGCATCACTGGCTGGGCGCCAGCCTGGCGCACTGCATCGGCGATTTGGCCCCAGGCCTTGACGTGCCGGTCAGCGGTGATGCCGGGCTGGTTGAGGTAGCCCTGGCTGTAGGCCTCGTCGGTGTAGACGCCTTCGGTGATGACGATGCCAAAACCGCCATCTGCGTAGCGCGCGTAGTAGTCGGCCATCTCGGCAGTGGGAGTGCCGTCTTCCTCGGCGGACACGCGGGTCATAGGGGCGACTGCCAGCCGGTTGGGGAGCGCCGTTGCTTCGAGATTGAACGGCTGTAGAGCCGGGTGGGACACGGTATCTCCATGGTGATCAGGTGGTGGGGGTGAAGGGAAGGGATCAGCACGCGTGGTCGAAGGCCGGCGCGTTCTGTGGTGACACGCTGTTTCCCAAGGTGACGACCAAGGGCGTAGGGCCACCATGATTGACAGGAACGAGGTCTTGGGGGCAGGCGGAGAGGACCACCACACAGTCGATGGCTGCCTCGAAGACGACGAAGTCTCCGGGCTTGGTGGAGGCGGGTGTCCATGCCAAGTCACCCGCGGCGTCGGGCCGGATGTCCATGAAGACGTTGACCGGCTGGGGTACGACGCGGAAGTAGATTCCGCAACGCGCGAGGCCTTTGATGAGGTTCTGGGCGCAGGACGGGTGGCCCGGCCGGCCAAGGGCCTCGTACCGTGCTGCGTCGCATGCGGCGATCAGCATGTCGTGCTGCCCGGGCGACGAGTCCTGACGGAATCTCAGGATAGGGCGCCGCTTGGTGGTGACGAACTGCTCTCCGGGCTTGGGGAACAGGCGGGAGACAAAGGCCCGAGTGTGGGAGGCGCTAAGCCATTCCTCCGGGTCATCGGCGGCGAAGGCGAAGAGGTCGCCGACCTGGCCGCCTTCAGGGTCGGTGATCGTGAAGGTCTGGCCGGCGTTGACACGGAAGGCTTCCACGCCGCTCGCTGACACCGTGATGGTGCGTGAGTCAGTCATTCGTTTGCTCCGTTGCTGAATGATCTGCCGTCCGGCGGCGGGCTGCACGCCAGGATGGCTGCGGCAGAGCCGGGTCACTCATCAGTGGCGGCGTGCTTGGCGCGGGTAGATCGATGCTGCTGACGGGTGAGCAGGTAGTGCAGTCCGCCGGCGACCACGGCGCCCGACAGCCAGGAGAAGTCGGTGTTGTGCATGCCCCGGGCCAGGGGGCCCTGCATGAACGGCACCAGTCCGTACTGCCAGGCCCACGCGGCGACGATACCGGCGGCGAGTGCCACCAGTGCGCGCCAGCGCCAGGCCGGACCCTGTTCGCTGTACAGCTGCGACACATCGAGCCGGCCGCGGCGCAGGATGAAGAATTCGGTCAGCATCACAGCGGCCCACGGGCTGATCCAGACCAGGATCGATGTCATCCAGTGGTCGAAAGACTCGGCGAAGCTGTGCGACTGCATGAACACCACGAGGACGACGGAGGCGACCGCGCCGGCCACCAGGGTGACCTTCCACCGCGCCGCCCGCACTCCCACCGACAGGGCGGCCAGCGCGCACGAGTAGAGGTTGAGGATGTTGGTCGCCACGGGGCCGTGCATGATCAGCAGCAAGACGGGGAGCGCCATCACCCCGAAGGCACCGATGACGAGTTCGCTGGGATCGCCGCCCTGCCCGGTGCTGGCGAGGCAGGCGCCCAGCGCGGCCAGCCAGACCGTCGGCACGTACATTCCGAGCGCTGTTGACCAGAAGACGCTCTTCCCGGAATAGCGGGCCGGGACGAACCGTGAGTAGTCCGCGGAGTAGGGCACCCAGCTGATTCCCCACCCGATTCCGATCGCGGTCAGTAGCTGGGTGACGGCGGTCAGCTTGTCGGCGCCGTTTTCTGCCGTTCCGGTCGTCCAGCTCAGGTCCGCCTGGGTGAGTGACAGCACGGTCATGACTGCCATCACCAGCACGGTCGCCGGGACAGTCCATCGCTCAAACGTTCGGATGGCGTAAAAGCCGAAGGCAGCCAGGCCGAGTTGCGCGGCCATGACCACGGCGGCGACCGCGTACTTCAATCCTTCGCCGCCATGAATGCCGATTTTGCCGAGGAGCGCGACTGCGAGGTCGAGGACCACCCAGGTGTTCACACCCACCCACCCCATGGTGAGCAGGCCCTGCATAACCCCGGGAATGATCGCCCCCTTGCGCCCGAAGGCGGCACGGCCGAGCACCATCTGGTTGACGCCGGTTCGATGGCCCACCATGTTGAAGAGCCCGAAAACAGCGCAGCCGACGATGTTTCCCACGGAAATGACGATCAGCGTCTCTACGAGGGTGAGCCCCAGCGTGATTCCCAGTGCCCCGAGAACCCAGTTGATCGGTGCAACATTGGCACCGACCCAGATCCACCACTGATCCCGCGGCGAGGAATCCCGGCCGCTTTCGGGAATGGGTTCCACACCGTGAGCGTCAAAGCTCTGCGGCATCGGCGCAGGTTCCGATTTCTGCGTGTCGCTCAGAACTGAGCGGGGAGCCGGATTCATGAGAACCTCCTGGAAAGGCTTATCAGCGGCCACCACAGAGAACCATTCCTGCATCCCGCCGTCCCAGAGGAGAAGCGACCCTCGTATGGGCCACTGAAGTGGAGGAACATCTACCGTGCTCACCGTTGGCTCCCTCGTCGCGGTCCGTGAACTGGGCCTTTCGGTACTCGTTACCGGTCCTCCCGAGGCCCTGGAGGCCAAGCTTTCCTGGGTACACACCACCGAGCTGCCGGACCCTTCCGGCTACATCGGCCGCTCCGAGCTGGTCATGACCAACGGGCTGTGGATGCCGCAGGTGCCACCCGCTGCATTCGTGGAGGCGTGCCGCGCAGCCGGTGCGAGCGGCATCGTGTTCGGACTGCTGGACAAGACGCCCCAGACCCCGCCGGCGCTGATCGAGGCGTGCCGCAAGGCGAACCTTCTCCTGCTGCAGCTTCCGATCGAGGTGCCCTTCGCTGCGGTGACGCATGCCGCCGCCAACGTCGTCGCCGACGACCGCCGCAGCCCGTTGATCACTACCTTGCGGCGCGCAGAGGCCTTCGCTGACACCCTTGCCGCGGAGCACGGCGCCGAGGGAGTGCTGCGCGTACTGCGCCGCGACCACCCAGACCTGCCACTCGCGCTCGTCGACCGCACCGGCGCCCTCCTGGCCGAAGCCGGAACCTCCCTGACGGCAGGCGACCGCACGGTCACCGCCACGGCTCTTGCTCGCAAGCCACCACCCCTGGAACTCGTACTCGACGCCGGCACCGCCACACTCCTGCCTGTCGGCGCCTTCGGGCAGCCCGAGGCGGCCCTGCTGTGTGTGCGACCCGCTTCAGAGCTCCAAGAGGCACAGCAGGGCGCTCTGAGTCAGGCAGCCCACTTCTTGGTCCTGGACATCGCCCGCCGGCAGGCGGTCCGCGCCAGCGAAGAGCGTTTTGCTCATGAGCTAGTCGACATGATCGCCTCCGGTACCGGCTCGACTCCCGACATCACCCGCAGGCTCGCCGCCTTCGGAGTAGACGCTGATGATGCGCTGGCCGTACTAGCGGTTTCCTCGCGAGGTGACACCGCCATGCACGAGCTGGCTGCGGCCACGGGAGCAGCGCTGTCCGAGCGCGGCATCCCTGCGATGATCGCCACCGGCTCGCAGGACGTCGTCGTCGTTCTGGCGTGGCGACAGCCAGCCGACGCACTGATCGACTGGTGCCACGACCTTGCCGCTGCCCTGTCCGCACACAGCCCCACCATCGCGACGGCAGCCCCAGTCCACACCAGTGGCAACCTCCGCACAGCGCTCCTGGAAGCCCGGCGGACCAGCCAGGTACTCGGCCGCACGAGTCATGACTTCACCGTCGCCCGTCTGGCAGATCTGCCCACCTACCACACCGTGCTCAGCAATATCGAGCCGCAACTACTGCAGCACCTCAGCTCGATCCTCGCTCCGCTGCGTGAATACGACGCCAAGCACGCCGACAGCGCGCTGGAAAGCACACTGCGCAACCTCATCGAATACCAGGGCCACTACAAGAAGACCGCCCAAGCTCTGCATTTGCACGTCAACGGGCTCTACGGACGTCTCGACCGCATCCGCACCCTGACGGGGCGCGATCCGCGGACTCTCGAAGGCCGCCTCGATTTCCTGCTGGCGCTGGAGGCGGACGCGCTCCTGGCCCTGTGAGGCTGGTCGATCCGCTACCGGGGACTGTGTGAATGGGGTGATGCGTCCATGGTTCATGCCGGCCGGCAGGTCTTTCCTGGAGTCAAGAAACGCACCCCAGGAGCCTGAGATGACCACCATG
>NZ_JBICBL010000023.1:0-36516 GCF_043089925.1 Streptomyces sp. NPDC013457 | reverse complement strand
GTCGAGCGCATGATGCGCGACGCCAAGATCACCCAGATCTACGAAGGCACCAACCAGGTCCAGCGCATCGTCATGGCCCGCAACCTCCCGTAGTCAAGGAGAAAGGGCGCCCCTCCGTCCTCCGGAGGGGCGCCCTTCTCACATCGTTACGGCGACGGCTGCTGCTCGGATCAGCGGTTCGACGTGACCGTGACCGTCTCGTCGTTCTGGATCTGCGAGACCAGCTGCTTCACCTTCGGCATGTCCCACTTCAGCGAGCCCTGGGGCGCGCTGCCCGAGATCGGGATGTTCATCGACTTCCCGTCGCCACCGCTGATGCCCTTCATCGCGAAGAACATCTGGCCGAGGTCGTAGAGCGACATGTCCTTGTCCACGATCAGCGTGTCCAGACCGGCGCCCAGCGTCGGGTACAGCTTGAACGGGTTGAGGATCGTGCCCGGCGTCGCCGCCTGGTTCGCCAGGGCGGAGAGGAACTTCTGCTGGTTCTTCGTCCGCGCCAGGTCCGACTCGGCGAACGCGTACCGGGTACGGACGAAGGCGAGGGCCTGCTCGCCGTTGAGCGTCTGCTCGCCCGCCTGGAAGTCCGCGCCGGACTTCTTGTCCTTGAAGCCCTTCTCGATGTTCATGTCGACACCGCCGAGCGCGTCCACGATGTTCGCGAAGCCGGCGAAGCCGATCTCCGCGTAGTGGTCGATGCGCAGCCCGGTGTTGAACTCGACCGTGCGGACCAGGAGCTCCGGGCCGTCCATCGCGTACGCCGCGTTGAGCTTGGAGCCGCCGCGCGCCCCGTACTTCTTGCCGGACTCCGAGCCGACGAAGGACGGGATGGTGACCCAGGAGTCACGCGGGAGCGAGATCATCGTGTTCCCGCTGGAGCAGGCCGCGAGGATCATCATCGAGTCGGTCCGCTTGCCCTCGGCGGAGCCGGTGTGCAGCTTCTTCTTCTCCTCGGCCGACATGCCCTCACGGCTGTCGGAGCCGACGATCAGGTAGGTCGTGCAGTCGCCCGCGGCCGGCCGCTCGATGACCTTGGAGAGGTCGACCTCGTTGCGCATCCGGGAGCTGGCCCAGGCGTAGGTGCCGACGCTCCAGCCGAGCAGCGCGACGACCAGGACGATGGAGCCGATCTTGATGCGGCGGCGCCAGTCCGGGGCCGGGCGGCCGGCCGGCTGGGGCGCGTACCGGGGGTCGTGCTGCGGCGGTACGGTGCCGTGGCCTCCGCCCTGGCGGCCGCCGCCGTAGACCTCGCCGGTGTTGTAGCCGCTGTCGTACCCGGTGGCCTGCTGCTGGGTGAAGTTCGGGTTGTACCCCTGGCCCTGTCCCTGGTCGTACCGCGGGTCGTACTGCGGCTGCTGGGGCACCTGCGGGCGCTGTACATGGCGCATCCGGCGAGCGCCCTCGGGCTGCGAGTTCGCGCCGCCACGGCCGTATCCGCTGTCATCGGGCCAGTCATTCATGCGGACCAGTGTGCAGGCCGCCTCCCGGGGGCCGACAGGGCGGGTGGGGAATCGGGGCGGCGCTGTTGCCAAGCTGATGCAAAGGGGACCAGGTCGGGACCCGGCATAAGGTGGAGGGCATGACAGATCAGGCCCAGCTCACGGACCGCCCGGAGACCGAAATTCCGGGTAAGCCCACCTCCGCGTCCCGCACCACTCTCAGCCACATCATGACCAGCCACGACACCAACCTGCTCGGTACGGTGCACGGCGGCGTGATCATGAAGCTGGTGGACGACGCGGCGGGCGCCGTCGCGGGCCGCCACTCGGGCGGGCCGGCCGTGACCGCGTCCATGGACGAGATGGCGTTCCTGGAGCCGGTACGCGTCGGTGACCTGCTGCATGTGAAGGCGCAGGTCAACTGGACCGGCCGGTCCTCCATGGAGGTCGGCGTGCGGGTCATGGCGGAGCGCTGGAACGAGTCCACCCCCGCCCAGCAGGTCGCCTCCGCCTACCTGGTCTTCGCCGCGGTCGACGCCGACGGCAAGCCGCGCCGCGTGCCGCCCGTCCTCCCGGAGACGGAGAAGGACAAGCGCCGCTACCAGGAGGCCCAGATCCGCCGCACCCACCGCCTGGCCCGCCGCCGCGCGATCATGGACCTCCGCGAACGCCGCGCGGCCGAGGGCTACGAGGACTGACGCCGCCGGCCGCGCCCGGGGCCCTACGGGCAGACCACCCGGTCCGCCCCTACGGGCAGACCACCCGGTCGCCCGTGACCGCCTCGAAGGTGCCGGTGGCCTTCTCCTCCGCCCGTACCGGCTTGACGCTCTTGTAGTCGAGACCGGCCACCACCCGCAGGGTGCGCCCCCGTCCCTTCACCGGCCGCAGCTCCGCCCCCGGCAGCGCCGCCGCCAGGGACTTCGCCGAGCGGTCCCAGCGCGGGTCGTACTCCACCACCGTCCGCCGCACCTCCGGGCCCTCCCCGGTGCGCGGCGCCCGCGTCGTGTCGAAGCCCGTGGCGTGCAGGGCGTCGTCCACCCTGCGGCCCAGGCCGTCCCTTCGCGTCCCGTTGTAGACCTGCACCCGGATCGTCTTCGGCGCCACGTCGACGACCGTTCCCCCCGCCTTCGCCTCCGCCGTCCTCGGCGGAGCGAGCGGGCGGTCCTCGCGCAGGGCCTGGAAGAGCCGCTGCGCCTTGGGCGCGTCCCACTTCACGGTCGAGCCGATCCCCTTCACCGGGAAGCTCACGTCCCCGAGCGGTACGGAGACGAACTCCGACGACGCCGGGTCGAAGCCCCGCATCGCCTTGGCCAGGCTCAGCAGCTGATCCGTACCGAACCCCCGGTCCGCCCGGACCGAGCGGAGCATCGTCGTGGAGACCTCCCGGAAGCGGACCGGGTTCAGCAGCACCCCGCCGCTCGTCACCCGGTCGATCAGCGCCGCGAGGAACCGCTGCTGGCGTTCCATCCGGCCGATGTCCGCCGCCCCGTCGACATGGCGCGCGCGCACGTACTGCAGCGCCTGCCCGCCGTTCAGATGGTGCGGCCCGGCCGCCAGGTCGAGCCCGGTGTACTTGTCCTTCATCGGCCGGACCGTGCAGATGTCGACCCCGCCGACCGCGTCGACCGTCTTCATGAAGCTGGTGAAGTCGACCTCCAGATAGTGGTCGATCTTGACGCCCGTCATGTTCTCGACGGTCCGGACCGTGAGCCCCGGCCCGCCCTCGGCGTACGCGGCGTTCAGCTTCACCGGGTGCGCCTCGTGCCGCCTCCCCGTGGTCGCGTCGACGTGCGCGGGCATCTCGGCGTACGAGTCACGCGGCAGGCTCACCACGCTCGCCCGCTCCCGGTCCTCGCTGATGTGCACGAGCATCACGGTGTCGGTGCAGTGACAGGGCGCCCCGCCCAGCCGATAGGCCTTGCGCTGCTGCTTGGTGAGGCTGTCGCGCCCGTCCGTGCCCACGAGCAGCAGGTTCATCCCGTGCCCGCCCTGGGGGCGGTTCTTCATGTCCTTGAACGGGTCGACCCGGTCGATCCCGGTGTCCAGGCCGGTGACCAGCGCGTGCCCGATTCCGCCGGCTCCGAGGACGAGCACGGACAGGGTCGTCGCCATCCGCATGCCCCACCGTGGTCGCGCGGGCCGTCTGACCCGGCGGGCCGCCGGTACGGGACGGGCGGCCGGGCGGCGGCGAGGCGCGCGGGGCGGTGTGGGCACCGGGGGACACCTCCGCGGGTGGGACAAGGGGACCGTGAGCACCGTAGGCCCATACGATCAGCGCAAGGGTGCGGCGGTCCGCGTGACGCGCTTCGTGTCCCCCATTCGCGGTAACGTGGCCGACGATTCTGCTGTCTCCCGGGGGCGACCCCCGGAACCCCGAGGATTCCATGCAGCCCCCCGTCTCCGTGATCATGCCGGTCCTCAACGAGGAACGGCACCTGCGCAACTCGGTCCGTCACATCCTCGAGCAGGAGTACGACGGCGAGATGGAGGTGGTGATCGCGCTCGGCCCGTCCACGGACCGCACCGACGAGATCGCCGCCGAACTCGTACGAGAAGACCCGCGGGTCCACACCGTGCCCAACCCCACGGGCCGTACGCCCGCCGCCCTCAACGCGGCGATCAAGGCGTCCCGCCACCCGATCGTGGTGCGGGTCGACGGGCACGGCATGCTGTCGCCCGACTACATCGCGACGGCCGTCCGCCTCCTGGAGGAGACGGGCGCGCAGAACGTCGGCGGCATCATGCACGCCGAGGGCGAGAACGACTGGGAGCACGCGGTCGCCGCCGCGATGACCTCGAAGATCGGCGTCGGCAACGCGGCCTTCCACACCGGAGGAGAGGCGGGCCCGGCGGAGACCGTCTACCTGGGTGTCTTCCGGCGCGAGGCGCTGGAGCAGCAGGACGGCTACAACGTCGAGTTCATCCGCGCCCAGGACTGGGAGCTGAACTTCCGGATCCGCGAGGCGGGCGGCCTGATCTGGTTCTCGCCCGAGCTGCGCGTCCAGTACCGCCCGCGGCCGAACGTGCGCGCGCTGGCCAAGCAGTACAAGGACTACGGCCGTTGGCGCCATGTCGTGGCCCGCTACCACCAGGGCTCCATCAACCTGCGCTACCTCGCCCCGCCGACCGCCGTCTGCGCGATCGCGGCCGGCGTGGTGGTGGGCGCGGCCCTCACCCCGCTCGGCTTCCTGGTCCCGGCCGGCTACCTGGCCGCGATCACCGCGGGCTCGCTCCCGGCGGGCAAGGGCCTTCCGCTGAAGGCCCGGCTCCAGATCCCGGTCGCCCTCGCGACGATGCACATGTCCTGGGGCTACGGCTTCCTGACGAGCCCGCGCGCCCTGGCGAAGAAGGTCATCGCGAGCCGCCGCCCGTCGGTGCCGGCCGCGAAGGTCTGACGCTCCCGCCACGCACACGGCGACGGCCGGGCCCCCGAGGGGCCCGGCCGTCGCCGTCTTCGTACGCCGTGTGCGCGGGAGCGTCAGCTCTTGCCGTCCCACTTGTAGACGCTGTAGACGTCCATGCACTCCACCTTGTCGTCCGCGCCGTCCGGCAGGTCGCCCGCCTCGCTCTTCGGCTTCTCGTAGGTGGCGCCCTGGCGCCAGTCCGCGCCCACGACCAGCGTGATGTTCTCCGCCTTGGCGTCCGCGCGGACGGCCGAGTCGGGCAGACCGAGCGCCTTGGCGACGGAGAGCGCGTCCGCCTTGCCCTGGTCGCCGTCCGCCTTCGGGTACGTGACCACGGTGTCCTTGCGGGCCTCGGCGGCCTTCGAGGACTCCGCCTGGGTGAAGCCCTTGTCCTGCAGGGCCTGGGCCAGCGTGCCCGCCCGGCCCTCCGTCGGCGGCTGGCCGTCCCCGCTCGTGCCGTTGACGACCGTGACGTCGAGCGTCGCGGGGGCGGCCGCGGCCGGCCCCTTCGGCTTCGCGGAGGCGGACGGCTTGGCGCCGGCCGGGTCTCCGTTCTTGTCGAAGGCCACGTCGTCGCGGAGCATCGACCACATCTTGTCTGCGGCGCTCTCGACCATGACGAGCTTGTTCCTGTCCTGCGACCACTCGGCCGTGGGGACGGTCGCCGTCGTGAGGCGGTCCAGCTTCACGTTCTTGAGCTGCATCGACAGGTCGAAGAGCTTCGACACCGAGCGGATCTCGTCCGAGACCTGGAGCGCTCGCGTGGCGGTCTCGGCCAGCCCCATGAGGCGTCCGGTGTCGGTCCAGGCGTTCTGGCTCTGGAGCTTCTCCATCATGCCGTTCATGTACATGTGCTGGGCCTTGGCGCGGTTCTGGTCGCTGCCGAACGCGTGCCGGGTGCGCAGCCACTGGAGGGCCTGCTCACCCTTGATCTCGGTGGTCCCCGCCTTCAGCTTCAGGCCGGAACCGCCCTTCTGGAGACGGGTCGACTTGTCGTGCACGCCCGTCTTCACACAGACCGGTACGCCGCCGACCTCGTCCGCCATCGCGACCACGCCCGCGAAGTCGACCATCATCCAGTGGTCGACGTAGACCCCGGTGAGGCTCTCCCACGTGGTGAGGGTGCAGCCCGGACCGCCGCGCTGCAGCGTCTCGTTGATGGGGCTGGTGGTGGTCGCCGGAAAGGTCGTGCCCTCCTTGTCCTTGCACTCCGGGATCTTGACGATCGTGTCGCGCGGGATGGAGATGATGTTGGCGTTCTTGCGGTCCGCCGAGATGTGGAGCAGCATCTGCACATCGGCGAGCGGCTTGCGGTCCCGCTCGTTCTTCCCGCCGCCGAGCGCCACGTTCTTGGCGTCGGCGCGGCTGTCGGAGCCGATCAGCAGGATGTTGAGCGGGGTGTCGCCGAGCGCGTTCGGCGCGGTCTTCTTCACACCGCTGTCGCCGCCGGCGCGGCTGCCACCGCGGATGTTGTCGTTGAGGTGCTGGTAGTACAGGTATCCGGCGGCAGCCGTGCCGAGTATCAGCAGCGACAGGGTCGCGGCGACCCAGCGCAGCACCTTGCGTTTACCAGTCTTCCTGGCGCGTCGGCGCGGCCCCTTGCGACGGTGGTTCGCGCGGCCCTCGCCGCCTCCACCGCCGCTCGCGGCGCCGTCGGCCGTGTCCTCGGCGGCCCTTTCGCCGCCGGCCGATTCGCCCTTCGTGGACGTGCCGCCCCTGGTCCCGCGACGCCTGGACCCTTCGGTCCCGGCTCCGCCGCGCGAACTCCCCTCGGCCTCGTCCTCGTAGAGCGTCTCGTCCCAGCCCAAATCACGGGCGTGCGGGACGCGTCCCCGCGTCCCCTCCCCACGCACGCTGTTCTGTCCCACCCCTGGTCCCCCTCGTCTCAGGAGTGCGCCACAGCCCGGTGTTTCCGGGTCACTGTGCGCACACCTTCTTGTCTGCCGTCTGCGCACCTTCCGGCGCCTTTGCCGGACCGGTGATGGGCACCCCCGCCCCCTTGAAGTCGGAGCCGAGGACGAGCGTCATGGGTGCGAGCTCCTCGGCGTCCTGCGTGCCCGGCTTGAGAGCCGTGGCGGGCAGACCCATCAGGTCCGCCAGCTTGCGGGCCTGATCGGCCTGGTTCGGTGCGTACTCGAGCGTGGTCTTCGCCGCCTTCTCGGGGGCGTTGCTCTTGTTCGTGGACCGTGTGACGCCCTGCTCGACCTGCAGCCAGTTGATCGTCGACTGGGCGGCGCCCTGGATGCCGCTGCCGTTGTAGACGTCGACGCGCACCTCGCGCGCGGTGGACCGCTCGCCCTTCAACAGGGCGGCCTGGGCGTTCTTGGCGTCCTCCTGCTTCTTCTTCACCTCGGTGAGGGAGATGTCGGACTTCATGTTCGAGAAGAGCTGCGGCGCCTTGACCGGGTCGGGCACGACCGTGGCCTTGATCTTCTCGGCCGGGTTGTCGATGACCGGGAGCGTCGTGAACGTGATGTTCTTCGCGTCGATCTTGGCCAGTTCCTCGCCGAGGGACTTGAGCTTCCCGATGCTTCCTATGCCGGAGTCCACGGTCAGCGCGTTGGTGGCCGCCTCGGCGAGGTCGAGCAGCTTGCCCGGACTCGTCAGGGTCTCGTCCGACTTCATCTGCCGGATCATCGAGCTGAGGAACTGCTGCTGGACCTTGATCCGGTCCAGGTCGCTCTCGTTGCCGAAGCTGTGGCGCGTACGGACGAAGGCGAGGGCCTGCTCGCCCTGGATCGTCGACTCGCCCGCCGGCAGGTTGAGCTTGGAGTCCTTGTCCTTGACCGGCTTGACCAGACAGACCTTCACACCGCCGACGGCCGTGGTCAGCTCCTTGACGGCGTTGAAGTCGGCCATCATGAAGTGGTCGACGGTCAGCCCGGTGAGCTTCTTGACCGTGCGCATGGTGCAGCCGGGGTCACGGTCGGACTGGCCGAGGCTGACGTTGAACCGCTCGTCGGCCTGGCCCGGGATGGTCTTGATGGTGCCGTCGGGCATCTTCGTCTGGCACTCGGGGATCTCGGTCTTCAGGTCGCGCGGGATGGACATCGCCGTGGCGTTCGTCCGGTCCTTGGAGACGTGGAAGAGGATCGTGGTGTCGGCGTGGCCGGGGCTGTTCTTGTCGCCGTAGCCCTCGTTGCCGTCACCGGTCCGCTTGTCCGTGCCGATGAGCAGGATGTTGACGGCCTGGTCCTTCTTGAACCCGGTGCTCTCGGCGCCGACCACGTCGACCTTGTTGATGTTCCCGTTGAGGTGCTCGTAGTACGCGTACGCGCCCACGCCGCCGGCCACGAGCACGAGCGCCATCGTCCCGCCGGTCCACAGCAGGACCTTCTTCTTGCGGGACTTCGCGGGCTTGCGCTTGCGGCGGCCCGGCTGCGGCTGCTGCCCGCCGGGGCCTTCGGGGGCACGGCGACGGCGCTGGCCGGGGACGGGTGCCTCGGTCGGCGCGCCGGTCGTACGGGAACGCCGGTCGGTGCGGGAGGCCTCGGCGGAGCGGGAGCCCTCCGCGGATCTCGGGCCCGGAGTGGTCGCGCCGCGGGGGCGGGACTGCGGTGCCGACTGCCCAGCGGAGTGGTTCAGTCGCAGTTCGTAGTTGCCCGTTCGCGGGTTGAGGACCCACTGGTCGGCGGGGTCGATCTCATCCGCCTGTCCACGGCTGTGCGCGTCCACGGTTACTTGAATCCTCCGTCGGTGCCACGCGAGGCGCCTCCCCCGGTCGGCGCTCGGTCGTTCGATCCGTTGAGTGCGCGACCACGAGGTCGGAAGCACCGGATCGCGTCACACTATCCGCCCAGTTCAGCGTGGGGCGACGTCCGTGACAAATTCCACGCCCCTTACAACTGGGCATTTTGCCCAAACCCCTTCTGCCGCCCTCTTGCCCCCCAACTCCTTGGGCGCTCCTTTACTCACCCACCCCTAGGCACACGCTCCGTCCGCCGCGTTACGTCCCGAGAAAGTCGGTGCCGGCGTGGGATTCGGGGCCTTCGCGGCGCCCCGTCCCCTGTCGCTCTCCGTGCCCGGTGTCACGGTGACGGGCTTGTCCTCGCGCAGTCGCCTGAAGAGCTGACTCGCAGCAGGTTGTACGAGTTCGTCCCGGTTCGCGTCGTACGAGTACGGCCGACGCGGCACCGTGAGGAACTGCACCTTCTCCGTGGGCACCGAACGCATCGAGCGCGCCAGGTCGTACAGGTCCCGCAGCGAGTCGAGTCCCGGGTCGGTCGTGATCGACTTCGTCGCCGCGTCGAGGACCGGGTACAGCCGGGTCGGATTCAGAAGGACGCCGTTGCTCTGCACCTTGCTGACCAGGGCGCCCAGGAACTGCTGCTGGCGGTCCATGCGTTCCGTGTCGCTGCCGTTGCCGAGCGACTTGCGGGCCCGTACGAAGCCCAGCGCCTGCTCGCCGTTGAGCGTCTGGCGCCCGGCCTTCAGCCTCAGCTTGGCGGCCTTGTCGTCGACCGCCTCCCGCAGGCAGATCTCGACGCCGTCCACGGCGTCGACCATCTTCTTGAAGCCCCGGAAGTCGATCACCATGTGGTGGTCGATGCGGATCGCTGTCAGCCGCTCGACGGTACGGATCGTGCAGGCCGTGCCGCCGATCTCGAAGGCCGAGTTGAACTGGGCGAATTGTTCCCCTGTGCGCGTTCCGTCCGGAGTGCGGCAACTGGGCATGGTCACCATCAGGTCGCGCGGGATGGAGACGGCCGTCGCGCTCGACCGGCCCGCCGAGATGTGCAGCAGGATCGTGGTGTCCGAGCGCTGGGTGCCCTTGTCCTTGCCGTACTTGGTGTTGCCCGCGCCGGACCGGGTGTCGGAGCCGATGAGCAGGATGTTCTGCGCCCCCAGCGCGCCCGCGGCGGGGCGCTCCTTCTCGTATCGGAGCAGCTCCGCGGCGGCGTCGGTGTCGGTGGTGATGTTGCCGTCGAGCTTGCGGTAGAGCCACCAGCCGACTCCCGCGGCGGCGAGGACGACGACCGAGACCCCGAGAGCCGTCCAGCGCAGCCAGTGGCGCTTGCGCGGGGCCTCCGGTTCGGCGGGCGTGCCGGGACTGTCCGTCACGTCTGAGTCCATCCTTCGCGGCGTCGGCGGCGCGCCCGGGGGCCGCCGTTCGAAGAGTGAGACGGCCGAACCAGGCGCCTGGTTGTGCGGGAGGGGGTGCGTACCCGCCGATCATGTACCGGAGTTGAGGCGCGGACCCGAGGACTCGGCGAGTCGGTGCGCCATACGGGTGGAACGTCGGCGGGTTGTCCCGCGGCGGCCCGCCGTCAGCCGGCGGTCGTCGTGACGCGCTCGCTCTCGACCCGCTTCTCGAGCCCCTCGGGCGCCAGCAGGTCCAGGTTCCGGCACAGGACGACGGACCCGCCGGCCGCCAGGGGTGCGTACAGCCCGGCGGAGAGTCCGTCCCAGGTGTCGTACGGGCGCCCGGAGAGGAGCCGCGCCCCCGGGGCGAGGCCGAGCGCCGCCGCGTCCGCGCGCGCCCGCTCGACGAGCTGGGCGCCCGTCAGTTCCGTACCGCCGACCAGGAGGGCCGGGGCGTCGGCGTCCACCGGGACGAACGGGGCGAACCGGTCACCCTGGCTCGGCACCTCGACCGCGTAGTCCGCGTACCCGGCGGGCGCGGCGGGGAAGCGGCGGCCCAGCGGGGCCAGCGAGAGCGCGATCCGGTCTCCCGAGCAGGCCAGGCCCGCGTCGAGCGTGTCCGGCCCCGCGACCACGTAGTCGGCCTCGGCCGGGTCCCCGCCGAATTCCGCGGTCACACCCACGGAGGAGCAGGCGAGCAGCCAGACCGCGGTCTGCCAGTGCGCGGGCAAGAGCAGCGCGAGCCGGTCGCCGGGGGAGGCGGACAGCTCTCCCTGGAGGAGATTGGCCGTCTTGGCCACCCAATTGGCGAAGGTGGCCACGGACAATTCGACGCGCTCACCGGTGGCGTCGTCGTAGAAGGTGACCAAGGGGCGGGCGGGGTCCGCGGCGAGCGCGGATCGCAGCAGGTCGGCGGGGGTGCGGTCGCTGGCGTTCACGCGGGCAAGGGTACGCCGGGAGGGGTGAGGGGACCCCCCGTACCGGTGACGCCGTCCTCCGGTCGGAGCGACGGGCCGTCAGTTTCCGTGCCGGATTCCGCCGAGCGGAACCCACGGGGCGTACAGAGGATCGCCCTATGCGTGCCTACCTCGCCACCTCCATCGCCGTCACGTGCGCGACGGCGCTCGCCCTTCCGTTCACCCTCGCGACCCCCGCGGGGGCGCTGCCACTCGGTGCGGCCGCCGCGCCGACGGCGGCGCCACCCGCCGCGGATCCAGCCGCGGACCCCGCCGCGGACCCCTCCGCCCGGGAAGCGGCGCCGGACGCCGTCCCGCAGGAGACCGACGTCGCCGGTTCCACCCAGTCCCTGCCGCTGGCCCCCCTCGGTGACGGCCGCCGTGCCGTCGGCGGTGCCGCCGACGGGGCACAGGGTCTGGCCCGACGGGACGTCAGACCCTTCTCGCTCGTGGGTGTCGTCTGGGACGACGCCCGGGCCCACCTCCACGGCACGGTCCAGGTCCGCACCAGGGCGACCGGGAACGCGCGGTGGTCCGCGTGGCAGGACGTCGAGATCCACAACGACGACCACGGGGCCGACCCCGGCACCTCGGAGGCCGCGTCCGGCGCGCTCCGCGGGGCCACCGCACCGCTCTGGGTCGGCGACTCCGACGGCGTCGAGGTCCGCGTACGTCCGGACCGCCAGGACGACATCGCCGCGGCGGTGGCCGAAGCGCTTCCGGAGGGCCTCCGTATCGAGCTGGTCGACCCGGGACCGGAGCCCGCCGCCGCCCAGGGGCCCGAGCCCCGCGCCGGGCTGGCGCACGGAGCGCGTGCGGTACACCGCGCGCCGACCGTCGAGGAGGCGGCCGCCGCCTCCGTGAACGCCCAGCTCGCCTCGGTCGGTACGGCGGTGATCCCGGCGGCCGCCGCGGCGAAGCCGTACATCGGCCCCCGCCCGAGGATCATCACCCGCAAGGGCTGGGGCGCCGACGAGCGGCTGCGCGAGAAGGGCTTCGTCTACACCAAGGCGGTCAAGGCCGCCTTCGTCCATCACAGCGCGACCGGCAACAACTACACCTGCAAGCAGGCGCCCTCCGTCCTCCGCAGTATCTACCGCTACCACACCCAGAGCAGCGGCTGGCGTGACTTCGGCTACAACTTCGCCGTCGACAAGTGCGGAAACATCTACGAAGGCCGCGCCGGGGGCGTGGCCAAGCCGGTGCACGGCGCCCACACGCTCGGTTTCAACACCAACAGCATGGGCATCGCCGTCCTCGGCACCTTCGGGTCGACGACTCCGCCGGCTGCCGTCGTCACCGCCGTCGCGAAGCTGACGGCGTGGAAGCTTGGGCTGCACGGGGTGAATCCGAGGGGGAAGACGACGCTCGTCTCCGCCGGCGGGAAGTACAAAAAGGGCAAGAAGGTCACATTCAACTCCATTGCGGGACACCGTGACGGCTACGCCACGGCCTGCCCCGGAGCCCGCCTCTACGGCAAGCTCGGCACCGCACGCACCGCGTCCGCGAAGTACCAGGGGCGGTGATGCGATCGCCGGTCCGACCATCTGCATAAACTGACCGGTCATATCGCCCGGACGAGCGACGAACGACGTGACGGGCGATGAGACCGGCCCCGGACAGGAAGCAGAGACGACAGGTGACAGAAGCGATCCTCCTGGTCGGTGGCAAGGGCACACGACTACGCCCGCTGACGGTGAACACCCCCAAGCCGATGGTCCCCGCGGCCGGTGTGCCGTTCCTGACGCACCAGCTGGCACGGGCCAGGGCCGCGGGTGTCGAGCACGTGGTGCTCGCCACCTCGTACCTGGCCGAGGTCTTCGAGCCGTACTTCGGGGACGGCTCGTCGCTGGGGCTCAGCCTGGAGTACGTCACCGAGGAGGAGCCGCTCGGCACGGGCGGCGCGATCCGCAACGTCGCCTCGCGCCTGCACTCCGGCCCGGACGACCCGGTCCTCGTCTTCAACGGCGACATCCTGACGGGCCTGGACATCCAGGCCCTGGTCGCCACCCACGACTCCTCGGGCGCGGACGTCTCGCTGCACCTGACCCGGGTCGACGACCCGAGGGCGTTCGGGCTGGTCCCGACGGACCCGACCGGGCGCGTCACCGCGTTCCTGGAGAAGCCGCAGACGCCCGAGGAGATCGTCACCGACCAGATCAACGCGGGGGCGTACGTCTTCCGCCGCTCGGTCATCGACACGATCCCGACCGGGCGGCCCGTCTCGGTGGAGCGCGAGACCTTCCCCGAGCTCCTCGCCACGGGAGCGCACCTCCAGGGCCTGGTGGACTCCACGTACTGGCTCGACCTCGGCACCCCGCAGGCCTTCGTGCGCGGCTCGGCGGACCTGGTCCTCGGCCGCGCCCCGTCCCCGGCCGTCCCGGGCCGGTGCGGCGACCGTCTGGTCCTCCCGACGGCCCGGGTGGCCCCGGACGCCAAGCTCACCGGCGGCACGGTCGTCGGCGCGGACGCCGTCGTCGGCGAAGGCGCCCGCATCTCGGGTTCGACCCTCCACGCGGGCGCGATCGTCGAACCGGGCGCGGTGATCACCGACTCCCTGATCGGCGCGGGCGCCCGCATCGGCGCACGCACGGTCCTGACAGGCGCGGTCATCGGGGACGGCGCCCAGGTCGGCCCGGACAACGAACTCCGCGAGGGCGTCCGCATCTGGTGCGACACCACGCTCCCGGCCCGCGCGATCCGCTTCTCCTCGGACCAGTAGGGACGACTGCTCCGGCCGGTCACCCTTCTCCCGGCCTCCGTCCGGCGGAGGGCGACCGGCTTCTCCCGGCCTCCGTCCGGCGGAGGGTGACCGCCCGGGGCGGGTCGCCGCGGGGGCGGGTGCCGGTCCCTCGCCCGCGGGCGGCGCCTTCCCGGGGCCGCTCGGGCGGGGGCCCGGATACGCTCATAGACATGGCCGGCCGCTTCGCACCCCGCACCCCCAGCACCCGCACCACCGTGCGCGGCGGCCACGTCCCCGTACCCGCCGCCCGGCCGGCCGCCCCGGTCGCCCAGGGCGCGACCCGCCGCTGGACCCCCGACGCGCCGACCGACCTCGGCCTCACCCTCGGGCCCCTCCGCCGCGGCCCGGGCGACCCCACCTTCCGTACGACCCCCGACGGCTCCGTCTGGCGCACCGCCCGCACCCCGGAAGGCCCCGGCACGCTCCGGGTCGCCCTCCGGCAGGGCACGGCGGAGGCCGAGGCCTGGGGGCCCGGCGCCCAGTGGCTCCTCGACGGGCTGCCGCGGCTGCTCGGCGCCGAGGACGACCCGGGCGCCTTCGTCCCCCGCCACCGGCTCCTCGCCGCCACGCACCGCGCCCGCCCCGGCCTCCGGCTGAGCCGCACCGGCCTGGTGATGGAGTCGCTGATCCCCTCGATCCTGGAGCAGAAGGTCACCACGGACGAGGCGTACCGCGCCTGGCGGCTGCTCGTACGGAAGTACGGCGAGCCCGCCCCCGGCCCCGAGGGCCACCGCCTCCATGTGGTGCCCGACCCCCGCACCTGGTCGCTCATCCCGTCCTGGGAGTGGCACCGCGCGGGCGTCGACAACAAGCGCGCCGCCACCATCCTGCGGGCCGTCAAGGTCGCCCGCCGCATGGAGGAGGCGGCGGCCATGGAGCCCGAACAGGCGCAGCAGCGGCTGGAGTTGATCCCCGGCATCGGCCCCTGGACCTCTGCCGAGACGGTGCAGCGCAGCAACGGCGCGCCGGACGCGGTCTCCGTCGGCGACTACCACCTGCCGTCGATCGTCGGGTACGCCCTCGCGGGCGACCGGACCGCCGACGACGCGGCGATGCTCGAACTCCTCGCCCCGTACGCGGGCCAGCGCCACCGCGCGGCCCGCCTCGTCCTTCTCAGCGGCCGCGTCCCCCCGCGCCGCGCACCCCGGATGACGCCGGGGAACATCGCGGCGCTCTGAAGCGGATCCCGTTGCCGGGACGCGCTACCGCACCTCGATGAACCGGCCCGCCTGCCGCGCCGGCCGGTCCTTCGGCGGCGCCGCCGCGTGACCCACCGCCACCGCGCCCATCGGGTCCCAGTCCGCCGGGAGCCCGAGGACCTCCCGTACGACCTCGCGGCAGAACATCGTCGAGGACACCCACGCCGAACCGAGCCGCTCACCCGCCAGAGCCACCAGGAAGTTCTGCACACCCGCACCGGCCGCGACCACGAACATCTCGCGCTCGGCGGCGTCGCGCCGCGGGTCGCCGTAGTGGTGCGAGCCGTCCATGACGAGACACGGCACGACGAGGTACGGAGCGTTCCGCAGCACGTCGCCGCGGCGCACCCGCTTGGCGATGGACTCCTCCGACTTGCCGTCCCGCCGCAGATCCGCGATCCACGCGTCACGCATCGCGTCCAGCAGCCCGGTGCGCGAGGCCTCGGACTCCAGGAGCACGAACCGCCACGGCGTGGTGTGGTGCGGCGCCGGAGCCGTGACTGCGGCGGCGACGGCACGCCGTACCGCGCCCGGGTCGACGGGCTCGTCGGTGAACTCCCGGACGGTACGCCGCAGGGTCACCGCCTCCCGGACCGCCTCGGAGGTCCCGAGCCGGAACATGTCGTCGGCGGCGCCGCGCACCAGCGCCCGGGCGCCCTCGCCGGCGGAACCGTCCACGACGTGCGGCAGCCCGCGGACGACGGCGACCGGGAGGCCCTTCGCCTTGCCCTTCACCAGGTCTCCCGCGGCGGCCAGTTCGTCCGCGGTGGCGACGACCGTCGCGCTGAGAGGATTGCCGTGCGCGTCCGTGCCGCCGCGCAGGTCGTCGAGCACACGGACACCGGCGGCGCCGATGGCCACGTCGGTGAGACCGCTGCGCCAGGGTCGCCCGAAGGTGTCCGTGACGACGACACCGACGTCGACGCCGAGCGCGTCGCGCAGTCCCTGCCGTATCGCGCGCGCCGAGGCGTCCGGATCGAGGGGCAGCAACAGGACGGTGCCGGCGGGGGTGTTGGAGGCGTCGACCCCGGCCGCGGCCATGACAAGGCCCTGCCGGTTCTCGACGATCCGCAGGGCGCCGCGCCGGGCCACCACCCGTACCGTCTCGGCGTCGATCGCCTCCTCCCGGTCGGTGGCGGCGATCACCCGCCCCTCGGCCTTGCTCACGATCTTGGAGGTGACGAGCAGGACGTCCCCGTCCTGGAGGCCGGGGGAGACGGAGGCGATCAGCTTGGCGAGATCGTCCCCGTCCCGCACCTCGGGCAGCCCGTCGAGCGCCCACACCCGAAAGCCGCCGACACCGAAGCCGTCCGTGCCGACACCGACGCCGTCCGTGCCGTCGCCGTCCGCCACCAGGTCGTTCCGGCCGGGATGCTCCGCGAGGCCGCCGCCGACGGAGCCGCCCGTCACCGAGGCCGGCGTCGTGACGTCCAGCGCCGCGACCCCCGCCGAGCCGTCCGCAGGACCCGTCATCCCCGGACCTCCTCCGCCAGCGCCAGCGCCTCGCGCGCCATCGCCGCCGTCGCGTCCAGGTCCGTCATCATCAGCGGCACCGCGCGGCAGCGGATCCCGGCCGACTCGACGTCCGCGACGACGCCCGCGTCGACCGTGTCGACCAGCCAGCCGTCCAGCAGCCCCGAGCCGTAGTGCCGCGCCACCGCCGCTGCCGTGGAATCCACGCCCACCGCCGCGAGGACCTTGTCGGCCATGCCCCGCACCGGCGCGTCGCCGACGATGGGGGAGAGGCCGACCACCGGGACGTCCGCCTCGGCGATCGCCTCACGGATGCCCGGCACGGCCAGGATCGTGCCGACCGACACGACCGGGTTCGACGGCGGGAAGAGGATGACGTCCGCCTCGGCGATGGCCTCGAGGACACCCGGCGCGGGCTTCGCGGCCTCCGCGCCGACGGCCACCACGGCCTGCGCGTCCACGGACGCCCGCAGCTTCACCCAGTACTCCTGGAAGTGCACCGCCCGGGACTCGCCGTCCACCTCGATGGCGACGTGCGTCTCGACGCGGTCGTCGGACATCGGCAGCAGCCGTACGCCCGGCTGCCAGCGCGCGCACAGCGCCTCGGTCACCGCGCTGAGCGGATAACCGGCGCCCAGCATCTGCGTGCGGACGATGTGCGTCGCGAAGTCGCGGTCACCCAGACCGAACCACTCGGGCCCCACTCCGTACGCCGCGAGCTCCTCCTTCACCGTGAAGGACTCGTCCTCGCGGCCCCAGCCCTGCTCCTCGTCGATGCCACCGCCGAGGGTGTACATCACCGTGTCGAGGTCCGGGCAGACCTTCAGCCCGAAGAGATGGATGTCGTCACCGGTGTTGCCGACGACCGTGATCTCCGCGTCCGGAGCCGCCTGCTTGAGGCCGCGAAGGAAGCGGGCACCACCGATGCCACCGGCCAGAACCACAATGCGCATGTGGATCAGTGTGTCAGGCCTGCACCGCTCAGGGGGCGGCCGGGGCCAGGCCCTCCGGGGCGGTCGGGACCGCCGGGGCGCACTGGGCCTGCAGCGACTCGTGCATGGGCATCTCGGTGAGGCCCGGGTGGTAGACGTGCAGGCTGACCGCCGGCTCGAGGGAGTCGTTGACGACCTCGTGGATGTACCCCGGCGCGAAGACCCTCGTCGCGCCCCCGCCGAGCTTCCGTACGCCCCGTTCCGTACGCTCCGTCAGTTCGCCCTCCAGGACGGTCAGTACGCCGGAGGACAGGCCGTGGTCGTGGAGGCCGCTGCCCTGGCCGGGAACCCAGGAGAGCAGCCAGACCTCGTAGCCGGGGCCGGTGCGCAGCCGGTGGTACCAGCGGGTGGTGGCGTCGTACTCGACGTGCGGGGCCCACTGCGCGCGGTCGGCGGCGATGGAGCGGGCGAGGCCGACGAACTCGGCCACGGTGGCGGGGTGCTCGCGGGCGGGCTGCAGGAGGTGCTGGACCTCGAGGATGTCGCCGGCGATCTGGAGGTCGCTGTCGCTGTTCATGGGTGCGGTGGTTCCTCGGCGGTAACAGAAGTCGTGGCGGGGGTCACGCGAGAACGTTCAGGGGGTTACACGGGGCAACGCTGGGAACGCGGGAGAACGGTGCTGGAGCTCTGGGGCATCAACAGCTGGAACAGCAACAGCAACAGCGCGCCTGGACAGCGCGGCGGTACCCACGGGCGTGGGTCGCGGAGGGCGCTGAGGTCGCTGGCATGGCATCAAAGGTGCAGGGAGGGCCACCCGACTGTCAACCCAATGCCCGCTTTGGCGGGAATGTTTCACCTCATCCGGTTACAGAGGCGGAAGAAAGGTTTGTTCAGTCGCCGAGCTGGACACATGGCGCAACATCCGTGCCCGTAAACGCGGCTGGGGTCCCGTGATCAGACTGTGATCCGGATCGCTTCCGTGGTGAGGTCGCAACAAGATCCACGCCTCGGGCGTCTCTCTCTGCGAGAGGGAGCGGTGCGGTCAGGCCGGTGGCATGTGTCAGGTTTTTGGTGATTTGAACACTTTCCGCATAGCCTTGGTTCCGCAGAGTGAATACCGGGCCCAATAGCAGATTCCGGCTTGACTCGCACAGAGCACAAACTTGTAATTTCACTCGTGTCGTTCGACCGGCAGCGGGGACGGCAACATCACGGGGACGCGAAGAACAGACGAGGGGCGCACATGACCGAGTTGTTCCAGGAACTGCTGGTCGAGGACGCGGACGAGGAACTCGGCTGGCAGGAGCGCGCACTGTGCGCCCAGACCGATCCCGAGTCCTTCTTCCCCGAGAAGGGCGGCTCGACCCGCGAGGCCAAGAAGGTCTGCCTCGCCTGCGAGGTCCGCTCCGAATGCCTGGAGTACGCCCTGCAGAACGACGAACGATTCGGTATCTGGGGCGGTCTGTCGGAACGCGAACGCCGCCGCCTCAAGAAGGCGGCCGTCTGACCGGCGTCCCCCCGCCGAACCACCCACACCCGTACACATCGAACGGTCCGCCTCCTGTGCTCCGGCGACAGGAGGCGGACCCTTTTCCTGGCAGCCGTTAGTGTGGGGCCCCGTCCGAGACGTACCCACGCCCCCCGCGGGCGACCCCCGGCCGGAGGGCCCGTACCTCGATGTCCTCAACTCCTGAGTTTCCGCGACACGTCGTCACCGCCGTGCTCGTCGCCCACGACGGCGCCCGCTGGCTGCCGGACGCCCTCGCCGGGCTGCTCGCCCAGGAACGCCCCGTGCAGAACGTCGTCGCCGCCGACACCGGCAGCGCCGACGACTCCGCGCAGCTGCTCGCCGACGCGATCGGCGTCGACCGCGTGCTGCACCTCGCGCGCCGTACGGGCTTCGGCACCGCCGTCGAGGAGGCCGCGCGCACCGCGCCCGTGCTCGGACCCGAGGAACTCCCCTATCTCAAGCGGCCCAGCGGCTGGGACCCGGTCAGCAGGACCTGGAGCGACGAGGCCTACGACCTGCCCGAACTCCCGCACGGCGAGCCCGTGCAGTGGCTCTGGCTGCTCCACGACGACTGCGCCCCCGAGCCCGACGCCCTCGCCGAACTCCTGCGCGTCGCCGACGCGGACGCGTACGCGGCCGTCGTCGGACCCAAGCTCCGCGGCTGGTACGACCGCAGGCAGCTGCTCGAAGCCGGCGTCTCCATCGCCCGCAGCGGCCGCCGCTGGACCGGCCTCGACCGCCGCGAACAGGACCAGGGCCAGCACGACCAGGTCCGCTCCGTCCTCTCCGTCTCCAGCGCCGGCATGCTCATCCGCCGCGACGTCTTCGAGGAGCTCGGCGGCTTCGACCGGCGCCTGCCCCTGATGCGCGACGACGTCGACCTGTGCTGGCGCGCCCACGCCGCGGGCCACAGCGTCCTCGTCGCCCCCGACGCCGTCCTGCGGCACGCCGAGGCCTCCGCCCGCGAACGCCGCACCGTCGACTGCGCGGGCCGCTCCGTGGCCAACCCGCACCGCGTCGACAAGGCCGGCGCCGTCTACACCCTCCTCGCCAACAGCCGCGGCGCCACCCTGCCGTACGTACTGATCCGGCTGATCGTCGGCACGCTGCTGCGCACGCTCGCGTATCTCGTCGGCAAGGTCCCCGGCCAGGCCGTCGACGAGGTCATGGGCCTCTTCGCCACGCTGCTGCGCCCCGAGAAGATCCTCGCCGCCCGCCGGCGCCGCAAGAACCCCGCCGTCCCCGCGAGCGAACTCCGCGCGCTCTTCCCGCCGCCCGGTGCCACCGTCCGCGCCACCGCCGAGCAGGTCGTCGCGAACTTCGGCGGCTCCGACGCCGATTCCGGCGGGTCGCGCCACGGCGCGGTCGAGTCCGGCCCCGGCGGCGACGACGCCGACTTCCTCGAAGTCGAGCAGTTCGCCCGGCTGAAGAAGATCGCCCGCAAGCCCGGGCCCGTCCTCTTCGCCCTGCTCCTGCTCATCTCCATGGTGGCCTGCCGAGGCCTGTACGGCGGCGGTTCGCTCGCCGGCGGCACCCTGCTGCCCGCCCCCGACACCGTCTCCGAGCTGTGGGGACGGTACGCCGACAGCTGGCACGCCCTCGGCACCGGCGGCACCCAGACCGCACCGCCCTACCTCGCCGTGCTGGCCGGACTCTCCGCCCTCTTCCTCGGCTCCACCTCCTTCGCACTCACCGTGCTGCTCGTCTGCTCGGTCCCGCTGGCCGGCTTCACCGCCTACTTCGCCGCCCGCCCGATCGTCGAGTCCCCGCTGCTGCGCGCCTGGGGCGCCATCGCGTACGCCTTCCTGCCCGCCGCCACCGGCGCACTCGCCGCCGGCCGGCTCGGCACCGCCGTCCTCGCGATCCTGCTGCCGCTGATCGCCCGCGCCGCCGTCGCCGCCCACGGCCTCACCGGCGGCCCCGGCGGAGCCCGCGGCAGCTGGCGCGCCACCTGGGCCTACACCTTCCTGCTCACCTTCACGATGGCGTTCACGCCGATCGTCTGGCCGCTCGCCGTCGTCCTCGGCATCGCCGTCCTCGTCCTGCGCCGCGACGACATCACCGCCTACGGCCTGCGCTTCCTCGCCACCGTCGGCACCCCGGTCCTCGTCCTCGCGCCCTGGTCGCTCTCCCTGCTGACCAGCCCCTCCGCCTTCCTGCGCGAGGCCGGACTCGACATCCGTACGGGCACGGCCTCCGCGCTCGACCTCCTCGGGATCAGCCCCGGCGGCCCCGGCACCACCGGCGGCCTCCTCCTCATCGGCATCGTGCTCGCCGCGCTGGCCGGACTGCTGCGTGAGGAGCGCCGCTTCGCCGTCGGCGCCGCCTGGACCGCCGCCCTCGTCGGTCTCCTCTTCGCCGCCCTCTCCAACGGCGCGGGCGGCACCGGCTGGGCCGGTCCCGCCACCCTCGTCTACGGCGCGGCCCTGCTCGCCGCCGGCATGATCGGCGCCGAGCGCGGACGCACCCGCGTCGCCGCCCACGGCTTCGGCTGGCGCCAGCCGGTCGCCGCGCTCATCGCGCTCGCCGCCGCCCTCGGCCCCGTCGTGGCCGCCGCCGGCTGGATGATCGGCGGCGCCGACGGCCCGCTGACCCGGCGCGACCCCGTGCAGGTCCCGGCGTTCGTCGCCGAGGAGAGCGACACCGACGACCAGCCCCGCACCCTCGTCCTCGGCGCCACCTCGCCCGGCGAGGTCTCGTACACCCTGGTCCGCGGCTCCGGCGGCCGCCTCGGCGACGCCGAACTGGCCGAGGCGGGCGGCAGCGACCCGGGCCTGGACAAGGTCGTCGCGCACCTGGTGGCCGGCTCCGGCGCCGACCAGACCGAGGAGCTCAGCGGTTACGCGATCCGCTACGTCCTCGTGCGGGACGGGGCCCCGCGCCCGATGAGCCGCGTCCTCGACGCCACCCCGGGCCTCAGCCGGCTCAGCCAGCTCGACGGCAGCGCCCTGTGGACCGTCGCCCGTGAGCGCGTCGTCGCCCGCGCCACCATCGTCCCGCCGGCGAAGGCCACGGACACCGCGAAGCCGGCCGACCCCGCGAAGCCTGCCGACGCGGCGGCCGGGCCGGTCGCCGTCGCCGCCGGCCCCGTCGAGGCGCACACGAAGATCCCGTCCGGCCCCGCCGGCCGCGTCCTGCGCATCGCCGACCGCGCCGACGAGGGCTGGACCGCCACCCTCGACGGCAAGGAGCTGACGCGGACCACCGTCGACGGCTGGGCGCAGGGCTTCGAACTCCCCGCCGAGGGCGGCAGGCTCGACCTCACGTACGACCAGCCGCTCACCCACACCCTGTGGATCTGGGCCCAGGTCGGCCTCGGCGTCGTCCTGCTCGTCCTCGCCCTGCCGGGGCGGCGCCGCGAGATCGACGACGACCTGCCGGAGGAGGAGGTCGCCATCCCCGCCCAGGCCATGGAGGGCGACGGCCGCCGCGCCCGCCGCCTGCGCGCCGCGGCGGAGGCGGAGGCCGCCGAGGCCGAGCAGGAGCGGGACCCCGAGCTCGTCCCCGTACCGCAGGAGCAGGCCCAGGAGCAGGCACAGGCCGAGGAGCAGGCACAGGCCTACGCGCCCGCGGACTGGCAGGACCAGCAACACCCGCAACAGCACCAGCCGCAGGACCAGTACGCGCAGCAGGGCTACTACGCCCAGCCTCAGCAGTACACCGAGTACGGCACCGATCCGTACCAGCAGCAGTACGAGCAGTACCCCCAGCAGGGGTACGACCCGCAGCAGGGTTACGACCCCCAGCAGTACGAGCAGTACCCGCAGCAGGGGCAGCAGCAGGGCTACGACCCGCAGCAGACGTACGACCCGTACACCTACGGCTACGAGACCGAGCAGCGTCCCGACGGGAGCAGCAACCAGTGAAGCGCCCCACCCTCTCCCTGATCGCGGTCGCCACCGCCCTCGCCGCCGTCACCGGCTTCGCCGCGCTGACCGCGCCCGACGGCTCCGCGACCGCCGGGGCCAAGGCCCCCGCGAAGCTGCCCGTGGAGCGCTCCAGCCTGCTCTGCCCGGCGCCCAGCACATCCGAGCTGGCAGAGACCGACTACACGTCGTTCACCCCTGGCGCCACCGGCAGCGGCTCGGCCAAGTCCGGTAGCGCCGCCAAGGCCGAACTCAAGGCCGCCGCGGCCGCCGCCACCCCCGGCGGCACCGCGGCGAAGAAGCCCGCGGCCGTCAAGGCTCCGGCCACCGTCACCGAGCCCGGCAAGCCCGTCGCCGCCGAGGCGAACGGCCCCACGGCCCCCGCCCTGACCGGTACGGCCACCGGTGGCCTCGCCCCCGGCTGGACGGTCCAGCAGACCACCGTCGTCCCGGCGGGCGGCTCGCGCGGCCTCCTGGGCGTCACCTGCACCGCCCCGGACACGGACTTCTGGTTCCCGGCCGCCTCCACGGCCAAGCAACGCCAGGACTACGTCCACCTCACCAACCCCGACGACACCGCCGCCGTCGCCGACATCCAGCTGTACGGCGCAGAGGGCGAACTCGCGTCGCAGCTCAACGACGGCATCCCCGTCCCGGCCCACTCCACCGTCCCCGTCCTGCTCTCCACGCTCACCGGCGCGGCACCGGCGGCCGACGTGACCGTCCACGTCACCACCCGCAGCGGCCGGGTGGGCGCGGTCGTCGGCTCCGCCGACGACAAGCTCGGCAGCGACTGGCTCCCCGCCACCGCAGACCCGGCCTCCACGGCCGTTCTGCCCGGCATCCCCGCCGACGCGACCTCCGTGCGCCTCGTGGCGTACGCGCCCGGCGAGGACGACGCCGAGCTGAAGATCCAGCTGGTCGGCGAGGGCGGCACGATCGTCCCGGCGAGCGCGGAGTCCTTGCAGGTGAAGTCGGGCATGACCGCGGCCGTCGACCTTCCGGACCTCACTCGCGGCGAGGCGGGCGCGCTGCTGCTCACGCCCTCGGACCCCAAGAAGTCCGCACCCTTCGTCGCCGCGCTGCGCGTCGTGCGCGGCAAGGGCGACAAGCAGGAGGTCGCGTACATCCCGGCCACCGCTGCCGTCGGCGCCCGCGCCACCGTCGCCGACAACCGCGCCGCCGGCTCGACCCTCACGCTGACGGCGCCGGGCGCCGCGGCCCAGGTCAAGGTCACCGCCTCGGCCGGTACGGGGGGAGGCACGCCGGTCTCCAAGACCGTCACGGTCAAGGAGGGGACGACGATGAAGGTGACCGAACTGGTCCCGGCGGGCCTCAAGGGCTCCTACGCCGTGACGGTCGAACCCGTCTCGGGCGGCCCCGTCCACGCGGCTCGCATGCTGGCCCTCCCGGACGACGGCATCCCCATGTTCACGGTCCAGACCCTCGTGGACGACCGAGGCACGGTGGAGGTCCCGACGGCGAACCAGGACCTCTCGGTCCTGGACGACTGACGCCCCGCGCTCCGGCCTGTACGGGGGGTGGGCGGCGCTTGGCCTGTACGGGGTGGGCGGCGCTTGGCCTGGACGACTGACGCCCCGCGCTCCGGCCTGTACGGGGGGTGGGCGGCGCCCGGCCTGTACCGGGTGGGCGGGCCCTGGGCCGTACGGGTCCTGGCCTGTACGGGAGCCGACGGACGTGATCCGGCCTCGGCCCGGCTCGCACGGGGTTCGACCGACGCGAAGGCCCGGCGCCCCGGCCGCCCGTACGGGGGTCTCAGTCCTGCCCGTACCGGGGGTCGACCGACTCGGGGGAGAGGCCCAGGAGCTCGGCCACCTGCTCGACCACGACCTCGTGGACGAGCAGAGCCCGCTCGTCTCGGCTCTTCGAGCGGATCTCGACGGGCCGCCGGTAGACGATCACCCGGGCCGGCCCGCCCTTCGCGGCGGCCGCGGAGCCGCCCAGCGGCACCGACTCGCCCGACACCGACGGCGGCACGTCGAGCACCAGGAACTCGACGTCCGCCAGCTGCGGCCAGCGCCGCTCCAGGCGCTCCACCGAGTCCAGGACCAGATCGCGGAACGTGTCCGCCCGGCTCGCCGACAACGGCACCTGCGGCGGGGCGACAGGCCCCCGCATCCCGCGGCCGTGACGGTCGCGGCGACGCGTCCGGGGCTCCGGCGGTTCCGGCCGCGGCTCCGCGGGGCGCGCCTCGGCGGAGCGGGAATCTCCCGCGTGGGGCTCGGCCGGACGGGACGAGGGGCGCGGCGGCACAGGACTGTCCATCACTGACGCAGCGTAACTCTCCTCAGTGTCAGTCGGCCGTGGCGCACACGTGCCACCACGATTCCTGCGGACCCGCGCTGTCGATAGTTGAACGTTCCGGCCAAGCGAGGGCTCGATTCGACGGGGTCCCGCGATCGGCCATCTGGCCGTGGTTGACCGGATTCCGCTAGGACGGTGTCCGGATCGACCGTCGTCCCCACCCCCGTTCTCCTCCTTACGCGCAGGTCAGGACGGCCCTCCCGAGAGGGCCCGTGTCGGACGTCACACCGCGACACGGTGGAGTGACCTGGTGGAGAGTCGTCGCGGCCCGCTCAAGAGTGCGGTACCGTCCAACGTCGTGAGCCCTGTACGTCGCTGTTCGCGCACCGCGTGCGGCCGCCCTGCCGTCGCGACACTGACGTACGTCTATGCCGACTCGACTGCGGTCCTCGGCCCGCTCGCCACCTACGCCGAGCCCCACTGCTACGACCTGTGTGCCGAACACAGCGAGCGCCTCACCGCGCCGCGCGGCTGGGAGGTCGTGCGGCTCTCCGACGGCTCCGCGCCGGCCCGCCCCAGCGGGGACGACCTGGAGGCCCTCGCCAACGCGGTACGGGAGGCGGCCCGCCCCCAGGAACGCGCGGCAGAGGCCGGCGGCAAGGGCGGCGGAGGCCGTGGCGGGGACCCGATGGAGGTCGGCCGCCGCGGACACCTGCGGGTCCTGCGCTCCCCCGACTCCTGAACGTTCCCGGGCCGGGTGCCTGAACGTTCCCGTGCCTGACCGTGCCCGTGGCCGAACGCCCTCGTGCTCGTGACGGAACATCCCCTGGCCGAACATCCTCTGGCCGAACGTCTCCTGGCTGAACACCGCTCCTGGCGGCCAAGGCGCTCTGCCCTCCCGTGAGCGGCCCCCGGTAGGTTGGGCCTCCTGTACACGCGCCGCACACGCGTGCCGATGAAGGCGTATTCAGGAGGGTTGTTCCGTGGCTGCTGATCTGTCGCAGATCGTGAAGGCGTACGACGTCCGCGGGGTGGTGCCCGACCAGTGGGACGAGACGCTCGCCGAACTGTTCGGCGCCGCGTTCGTCCAGGTGACGGCCGCCGACGCGATCGTGGTCGGCCACGACATGCGGCCCTCGTCGCCGGGCCTCTCGGGCGCCTTCGCCCGCGGCGCGGCCCGACTCGGCGCCGACGTCACCCTGATCGGGCTCTGCTCGACCGACCAGCTGTACTTCGCCTCGGGCAGTCTGGACCTGCCGGGCGCGATGTTCACCGCGTCCCACAACCCGGCCCAGTACAACGGCATCAAGATGTGCCGTGCGGGCGCCGCCCCGGTCGGCCAGGACACCGGACTCTCCGAGATCCGCACGCTCGTCGAGCGCTGGTCCGACGAGGGCGCCCCCGAGGCCGCCGCCACGGCCGGCACGATCACCGAGCGGGACACCCTCGCCGACTACGCCGCCCACCTGAAGGCGCTGGTGGACCTGGCGGCGATCCGCCCCCTGAAGGTCGTCGTGGACGCGGGCAACGGCATGGGCGGCCACACCGTCCCGACCGTCTTCGCGGGCCTCCCGCTCGACCTTGTACCGATGTACTTCGAGCTCGACGGCACCTTCCCGAACCACGAGGCCAACCCGCTCGACCCGGCGAACATCGTCGACCTCCAGGCCCGCGTCCGGGCCGAGGGCGCGGACCTCGGCCTCGCCTTCGACGGCGACGCCGACCGCTGCTTCGTCGTCGACGAGCGCGGCGAGGCGGTCTCCCCGTCGGCGATCACGGCACTCGTCGCCGCGCGCGAGCTGGCGAAGACGCCCGGCGGCACGGTCATCCACAACCTGATCACCTCCTGGTCGGTCCCCGAGGTCGTCCGCGAGAACGGCGGCACCCCGGTCCGCACCCGCGTCGGCCACTCCTTCATCAAGGAGGAGATGGCGAAGACGGGCGCGATCTTCGGTGGCGAGCACTCGGCGCACTACTACTTCAGGGACTTCTGGAACGCCGATACGGGCATGCTCGCCGCGCTCCACGTCCTCGCCGCCCTCGGAGGCCAGGACGGCCCGCTCTCGGAGCTGGTCTCCTCGTACGACCGCTACGCGGGCTCGGGCGAGATCAACTCCACGGTCGCCGACCAGGCGGCCCGCGCGGCGGCCGTCAAGGCGGCCTACGCGGACCAGGACGGTGTCGGCATCGACGAGCTGGACGGTCTGACGGTGTCGGCGGAGGACTGGTGGTTCAACCTGCGCCCGTCGAACACCGAGCCGCTGCTGCGCCTGAACGTGGAGGCCCGTGACGAGGCCACCATGGCCAAGATCCGCGACGAGGTCCTGGACCTGGTCCGCGCGACCGGCTGACCCGCTCGTGCCGACCCGCTCGTGAGTGCCGGGAAACGGGGCAGGTGCCGAGCCGCGCGCCCCGTTTCCCGGCGGTAGGCTGACCTGGCCCGAAGGGCAGCAACAGCACCGCAACCGTTTGTTCGAAGGGACACCTCATGCCGCTCGAAGCCGGCCTCCTGGAGATCCTGGCCTGCCCGGCGTGCCACGCGCCGCTCAACGACCGCACGACGGCCGAGACCCCCGAACTGATCTGCACGAGCGCCGACTGCGGCCTCGCGTACCCGGTCCGCGACGGCATCCCGGTCCTCCTCACAGACGAGGCCCGCAAGCCCCAGTAGCCGCAGGGGGCGCGGGAGCGTGTGGGCCCGTGTGGGCATGCGTCCGCCCCACCCACCCCAACCCCCGTGTGGGCAACCGCCCGTATGCCAACCCACCCCCCGTGTGGGCAATCGTCCCGCTGGGGCGTGGGGGTCCCCCCGGACGGAGTCTGGGGGAGGGTGGGCACACGGGACGGCGCCCAGGCGGGCGCGTCCGCTCCAACTGCCCCCCACGAGGCCCCGCACCACGCAAGGGCCCCGCCCTCGAGGCGAGGCCCTGCACCACTCAAGGGCCCCGCCCGCAAGCCGCCCCCACGAGCCCACAGCGCCCGCATCCGCCCCGTACCCGGAGGCCCGCCCCATGCTCGACGAGACCCTCCTCGACGCCCCGGACGCCCTCGCCCTCGCCGACCGCCGCGGCCTGCTCCGCGGCGCGGCCGAGGCCGGCGCGCGGGTGCGGACCGCCGCCCGCCATGCCGCCGAGGCGGGCATCTCCGAGCTCAGCCCCGAGGGCCGCCCCCGCTCCGTCCTCGTCGCCGGACCCGGCACCGCCGCCGCGGGAGTCGCCGACCTGGTGGGCGCGCTCGCTGGGGCCGCCGCCCCGGTCATCCGCCTCCAGCCCACCGGCGTCGCCCCCGCCTCCGGTGCCCTGCGCTGGGCACTGCCCGGCTGGGCGGGATCGCTGGACCTGCTCCTGATCCCGACGACCGACGGCTCCGAACCCGGCCTCGCGCGCCTCGCGGAACTGGCGTACCGCCGGGGCATCACCGTCGTCGCCGTCGCCCCGAAGACCTCCCCGCTCGCGGAGACCGTCAGCGCCCCGCGCGGGCTGCTCGTGCCGATGGCCATGGCCCCGCACGAGAGCGCCGAGGAGTACGAGGAGACGCTCGCCGCGGGCCCCGGCGCGCTGTGGGCGCTGTTCACCCCGCTCCTCGCGCTGCTGGACCGCGTGGGTCTCCTCGAGGCGCCGTCGGAGGTGCTGGAGAAGGTCGCCGACCGGCTGGACAGCACGGCCGAGCGCTGCGGCCCGGCCATCGCCACGTACAGCAACCCGGCCAAGACGCTCGCCGCCGAACTCGCCGACACGCTGCCGCTGATCTGGACCGAGGGCGACGCCGCCGGGCCCGTCGGCCGCCGCTTCGCCGCCGTACTTGCCGAGCTGGCCGGCCTGCCCGCGCTCGCCGCCGAACTGCCCGAGGCGCTGCCCGCCCACGGTGTGCTGCTCGCCGGCGACTACGCGGCCGGAGCCGACCCCGACGACTTCTTCCGCGACCGGGTGGACGAGCAGCAGGCGCTGCGAGCGCGGGTCGTGCTGCTGCGCGACCGTCCGGCCGACGCCGGCGGCCTCTCGGCCGCCCCCGCCGCCCGTGAGCTGGCCCTCAGCCACGGCACCGCGATCAGCGAGCTGGAACCGCTGGTGTCGGAGGAGGCGTCGGGGGAGAGCGGCGAACTCCTGGAGACGCTGGCGGAACTGCTCGCCGTCACCGACTTCGCGGCCGTCTACCTGTCCCTTGCGTCGGCGGGGATCGCACCACCCCACGCCTGACGCACAAGCCAGGCGACCCCACCACAACCCACCCGTCACCCACCACCCCCCACCGTCGAACCCAACCCGTCCCACCGCGCACCACCCGTCCCACGACGCCGCCACGTCCCACGACGCCCCCACCTCCATCACCGCACCGAGGAAAGCTGGAAGGCTCCATGGACCGCCTCGTCAACACCGTCCGCCCCTACGCCTGGGGTTCCACCACGGCCATCCCCGAACTGCTCGGGACCATCCCCACCGGCGAGCCCCAGGCCGAGCTGTGGATGGGAGCCCACCCCGGAGCCCCTTCCCGTACGGAGCGCGGACCGCTCAACGAGGTCATCGACGCCGATCCCGTACGCGAGCTGGGTGCCCCGGCCGTCGGGAAGTTCGGCCCGCACCTGCCCTTCCTCCTCAAGCTGCTCGCCGCCGGAGCCCCGCTCTCCCTCCAGGTCCACCCCGACCTCGCCCAGGCGAAGGACGGATTCGACGCCGAGGAGGCGGCCGGGGTCCCGATCGACGCGCCGCACCGCAACTACAAGGACGCCAACCACAAGCCCGAACTGATCTGCGCCCTGACGCCGTTCACCGGGCTCTGCGGCTTCCGTCACCCGATCGAGGCCGCCGACACGATCGCCGCGCTCGGTGTCGACTCCCTCAAGCCGTACGTCGATCTGCTGCACGCCCACCCCGAAGAGGCCGCGCTGCGCGAGGTCATGACCGCTCTGCTCATCGCCGACCGCGAGGAGATGGCGCACACCGTCGCCGAGGCCGCGGCGGCCTCGGAACGGCTCGGCGGCGCCCACGCCCCGTACGCCGCACTCGCGCACCACTACCCGGGCGACGCCGGTGTCATCGCCGCCATGCTGCTCAACCCCGTCCAACTCCAGCCCGGCGAAGCCCTCTTCCTCGGCGCCGGCGTGCCACACGCCTACCTCGACGGTCTCGGCGTCGAGATCATGGCCAACTCCGACAACGTGCTGCGCTGCGGGCTGACGCCCAAGCACGTCGACGTACCGGAGCTGCTGCGGATCGTCCGCTTCGAGGCGAGCGAGCCGACCCTGCTGCGCCCGGAGGCCTCCCCGTCGGGTGAGGAGGTCTACGACACCCCCATCGACGAGTTCCGACTCTCCCGTCTCGTACGGGCCGAGGGTGCGGCCCCCACCGACGTCACCGCCCCCACCCCGCAGATCCTGCTCGCCGTCGCCGGCCGGCCGAAGGCGGGCGAGGTGACGCTCGCCCCCGGCGAGTCCGTCTTCGTACCGGCAGGTGAAACGACCGAACTGTCCGGTACCGGAACGGTCTTCCGCGCCACCGTCGTGGCCTGATGCAACAATGACCGGCCGAATGGCGGCGACAGTGCCGGAGTACCGACGAAGGGAACACGTACACCCATGAGCGCGTCAGGCGGAACCAAGGCGATCGTGGCGGCACTCGCCGCGAACCTCGCGATCGCGGTAGCCAAGTTCGTGGCGTTCCTCTTCAGTGGCTCGTCCTCGATGCTGGCCGAGAGCGTCCACTCCCTCGCCGACTCGGGCAACCAGGGCCTGCTGCTCCTCGGCGGCAAGAAGGCGAAGCGCGAGGCGACTCCGCAGCACCCCTTCGGCTACGGCCGCGAGCGGTACATCTACGCCTTCCTCGTCTCCATCGTGCTCTTCTCCGTCGGTGGCATGTTCGCCATCTACGAGGGCTACGAGAAGATCAAGCACCCGCACCCGATCGAGGACTGGTACTGGCCGATCGGCGTCCTCGTCTTCGCGATCATCGCCGAGTCCTTCTCCTTCCGTACGGCCATCAAGGAGTCGAACACGATCCGGGGCCGCCAGTCCTGGAAGGAGTTCGTGCGCCGGGCGAAGGCGCCCGAGCTCCCGGTCGTCCTCCTGGAGGACCTGGGCGCGCTCGTCGGCCTCGTCCTCGCCCTCGGCGGCGTCGGCATCGCCCTCCTCACGGGCGACGGCGTCTGGGACGGCATCGGCACCCTCTGCATCGGCATCCTGCTCATCGCGATCGCGCTCGTCCTCGCCGCCGAGACCAAGTCGCTGCTGCTCGGCGAGTCCGCGGGCATCGAGCAGGTGAAGCAGATCGAGGAGGCGGTCGTCGACGGTGAGACCGTCACCCGCCTCATCCACATGCGCACGCTCCACCTCGGCCCGGAGGAGCTCCTCGTGGCCGCGAAGATCGCCGTACGCCACGACGAGTCGGCCACCGAGGTCGCCCACGCGATCAACGCAGCCGAGGAGCGCATCCGCGCGGCGGTCCCGATCGCCCGCGTCATCTACCTGGAGCCGGACATCTACAGCGAGTCGGCGGCCGCCGCGGGTGTGAACCCGGCCAAGTCCCCGGGCGGCCCGGGCCACTAGGCGCGTGCGAACCGGAAGGGCCCGGGGTCGTGGTGACCCCGGGCCCTTCCGGCTGTTGCGCGTGGCTACCGGACCTCGCCGAGCGCCTTCAGGACCGCCCCCTCGGCCGCCCGCGCGAGACCGAGGGCCTGAGGATCGCGTGACAGGTGCGCGCATCGTCAAAAGTCCATAAAACCCCCTTTGCCCAGTTCTCCCGGCCCGAAACCGAGGGCGAATCCGGCTGGATCCAGGGGCAGGCCGGACTGTAGGTCGCCACACTGATCGGTGTAGATTCGTGACCAGCCAGACGTCGCTGCTGATGGCGGTCGGGCGGTCCGCGGGACCGGCCGAGGGAGAGAGGGCCTCCGACGACTGCACCGCGGGAGTACCCGGGCATTCGTGTGCCCGCGCTACGCACGTCGCGGTGTCAGGCGCCCCACAAGACCCTCGAACCCGATCCACGAGGAGCAGCCCAGTCATGACGACTGCCGCCACCAAGCAGGACTTCAAGGTCGCCGACCTGTCCCTGGCCGCCTTCGGCCGCAAGGAGATCACCCTCGCCGAGCACGAGATGCCCGGCCTGATGTCGATCCGCCGCGAGTACGCCGACCAGCAGCCGCTCGCCGGCGCCCGGATCACCGGCTCCCTGCACATGACCGTGCAGACGGCCGTCCTCATCGAGACCCTGGTCGCCCTCGGCGCCGAGGTCCGCTGGGCCTCCTGCAACATCTTCTCCACCCAGGACCACGCCGCCGCGGCCATCGCCGTCGGCCCGACCGGCACCCCCGAGGCCCCCGCCGGCGTCCCGGTCTTCGCCTGGAAGGGCGAGACCCTGGAGGAGTACTGGTGGTGCACGGAGCAGGCCCTGACCTGGCCGAACACGCCCACCGGCGGCCCGAACATGATCCTCGACGACGGTGGTGACGCCACCCTCCTCGTCCACAAGGGCGTCGAGTTCGAGAAGGCCGGCTCCGCCCCGGACCCGTCCACCGCGGACAGCGAGGAGTACGGCCACATCCTCCGTCTCCTCAACCGCACCCTCGGCGAGAACCCGCAGAAGTGGACGCAGCTCGCGTCCGAGATCCGCGGCGTGACGGAGGAGACCACGACCGGTGTCCACCGTCTCTACGAGATGCACCAGGCCGGCACCCTCCTCTTCCCGGCGATCAACGTGAACGACGCCGTGACGAAGTCGAAGTTCGACAACAAGTACGGCTGCCGCCACTCCCTCATCGACGGCATCAACCGCGCCACCGACGTCCTCATCGGCGGCAAGACCGCCGTCGTCTGCGGCTACGGCGATGTCGGCAAGGGCTGCGCCGAGTCCCTCCGCGGCCAGGGCGCCCGTGTCATCGTCACCGAGATCGACCCGATCTGCGCGCTGCAGGCGGCGATGGACGGCTACCAGGTCGCGACCCTCGACGACGTCGTCGAGACGGCCGACATCTTCATCACCACGACCGGCAACAAGGACATCATCATGGCGTCGGACATCGCCAAGATGAAGCACCAGGCCATCGTCGGGAACATCGGCCACTTCGACAACGAGATCGACATGGCCGGCCTCGCCGCCACGCCCGGCATCGTCAAGGACGAGGTGAAGCCGCAGGTCCACACCTGGACCTACCCCGACGGCAAGGTCGTCATCGTCCTGTCCGAGGGCCGCCTCCTCAACCTCGGCAACGCGACCGGCCACCCGTCGTTCGTGATGTCCAACTCGTTCGCGGACCAGACCCTGGCCCAGATCGAGCTGTTCACCAAGCCCGAGCAGTACCCGACCGACGTCTACGTGCTCCCGAAGCACCTGGACGAGAAGGTCGCCCGCCTCCACCTCGCCGCGCTCGGCGTGAAGCTCACGACCCTCCGTCCCGAGCAGGCCGCCTACATCGGCGTCGAGGTCGAAGGCCCGTACAAGCCGGACCACTACCGCTACTGATGCCGGTCCGGACGGCGCCCGTGCACTGACGCGCGCCCGTCCCACGCACCCGTAGAGGAGTAAGGCAGGCCCCCGCACCCCCGTGCCGGGGGCCTGCCTCGTCTATCGCCCCCGCAAGCACCCCGAGGACCCATGCCCCGCGGCCGCTATTCGCTCCATGATCCGCACGATCACACCCCCCTCGGTGAAGAGCACTTCAACTGCGCGCCCGGCCCCTCCGGCTGGCGCTACGTCTCACAGACCACCACCCCCTCCGGCGAACACGCCGGCTCCGTCGACCTGGCCATCGACGAACTCGGCCGCCCCATCCGCCTCGAACTCCACGCCGCGAGCTGGCAGGTCCGCGGCGCCGCCCTGGACGGCGTCACCTGGGTCCGCACGGACCCCACCGGAACCCACGCCACCGAAGGCAATGTGCGCGCCCACGCCTTCACCGGCACCTCCCCGGCGTTCCTCGTCGCGATCACGCGACTCCTGCGACTCACCCCCGCTTCCCCCGCGACCCGCGTCAGGCTCGTCGCCTTCACGGATCCCGTGCTCGCCCCCCTCACGATCGACCAGTCCTGGGCCCTGGTGAACAGTGAAGCGCACCCCACTGACAACGGCCGTCTGATGGTGGACGAGTACCAGGTCAACGCCCTCGACACGGGCGAACAGCACACGGTTCACATCGCGGGAGACGTGGTCCTCTCGGCCCCCGGCGTCGAGCTCGAATCCCTCGACACCCCGCCGTCCCTCTTCCCCTGACGACCGCTGCCGGACGACTCGGCCGCTCGACGGCGTCAGGCAGGCGGCGCGAACCCGGTCGAACGCCCGGGCTCCACAGGCTGCGCGGGCGCGGGCGCCGGCGACGGAGAGGAAACGGAGGGAGACGCCGGCGACAGAGAGGCAGGGGAAGAAGAAGCAGGGGGAGGAGAAGCAGGAGAGGGCGCGAAGGAGCCAAACGCGGGAGAGGCGGCGAAGGCCCGCCGCGCGTCCCGCGCCTGCCGCTCCCCGACGACCCCCGCCAGATACGCCGCCGCCGGTACACCCGCCGGAGGAGGGGTCCCCGTCCGGGCGACCAATTCGTCGGCCAGGCGTTCCGCGATCCGCTGCCCCACGGCCGGGTCGAGCTGCCGCATCCGCGTCAGGTACTGCCGCACCTCCAGCCACAGCGCGTCCGGCACCGCGGAGAGATCCAGCTCGGTGAACCGCCCCACGAGCCAGGGCGGGGGAGGCGGCACGACCGACGTCCGAGCGGCAGGCACCCGCTCCCGTACGACGAGCGTGCCGGCGAAGACATCACCGATCCGCCGCCCGCGGGCGGATACGAGGGACGCGATACAGGCGACGGTCCCGAACGTCATGAGGATCTCGACGACTCCCATCGCCCCGCGCACGAGCGCGTGCCGGAACCGGATCGGACCCCCGTCGTCCCGCACCACCCGCAGCCCGCAGGCCAGCTTCCCCAGCGACCGCCCGTGCGTCAGCGTCTCCACCGCGATCGGTGCGCCCACGAGGACCAGAAGGAAGGAGACGATCGACAGCGCGGTCTGCGCCGCGTCGTCGAGCGAAGCCGTCGCCACCGCGAGCCCGACCGTGATCAGCAGATAGGCCGCCCACACCACCAGTGCGTCGAGGAGGAGCGCGAGAGCCCGGCTCGGCAGCCGCGCCGCCTGCAGCCCCAGTACGACGGCATCCCCCGTCACAACCCCGCTCACGGCTGCCCACCCTTCTTCGACCTGCCCCGGCCCCTCGGTACGACAGTCTGCCAAGCTGACCCGCAGCGCGCCGCAGTAGTACGGACCCGTACGCACCCAGTGCCTGGAGCAGCAGCCGATCATGGACCTCGACGTCTACGTCACCGCCCACCGCGCCGAGTGGGACCGACTCGACCACCTCCTGCGCCGCGGCGGCAAGCTCAGCGGCGCGGAGGCGGACGAGCTCGTCGCCCTGTACCAGCGGACGGCCACCCATCTCTCCCTGATCCAGTCCAGCGCCCCGGACCCCGTACTCACGGCCCGGCTCACCCAGCTCGTCGCCCGTGCCCGCGCCACGGTCACCGGCACCCGCCGCTCTTCGTGGCGCGACGCGGTCCGCTTCCTGACGGCCGGCTTCCCGGCGGCCGTGTACCGCTCGCGCCACTGGTGGGTCCCGACCGCCATCCTCTCCACCCTTCTCGCGGTGATCATCGGCTGGTGGATCGGTACGCACCCGGAAGTGCAGTCCGCCATCGGCGCCCCGGCGGAACTGCGCGAGATGACCCGCCCCGGCGGCCAGTACGAGACCTACTACTCGAGCCACCCGGCCGCCTCGTTTGCCGCCCAGGTCTGGACGAACAACGCCCAGGCGGCCGCCATGTGCCTCGTTCTCGGCGCGTTCCTCTGCTTCCCGGTCCTCTGGATCCTCTTCCTCAACATGCTGAACCTCGGCGTGGCCATCGGCCTCATGTCGGCGGCGGGCCGTCTCGACGTCATGCTGGGCCTGCTCCTGCCCCACGGCCTCCTGGAGCTCACAGCGGTCTTCGTCGCCGCCGGCACGGGCCTCCGCCTCGGCTGGACGCTCATCGAGCCGGGCCCGATGACCCGACGTGCCGCCCTGGCCGAAGAGGGCCGCGCGGCCGTGGGCATGGCGATCGGCCTGGCCCTGGTCCTCTTTCTCTCGGGCCTCATCGAAGGCTTCGTGACCCCGTCGGGGCTCCCGACATGGGCGCGCATCGCCATTGGAATAGCCGCCGAGCTGGCATTTCTCGTCTACGTCTATGTCCTGGGAGCCCGTGCCGTCCGAGCCGGTGACACGGGAGACGTCGAGGAGACCGACCGCAGCGCGGCCCTGCCGACGGCCGCCTGATGTGCAGAGCACCCCGCTGACCTGCTAGTCTCCTCTTCGCCCACAAAAACCGTTGACACGGTTCGAGTGGGGAGGTAGATTCAAACGGTTGCCTCGGACTGGACAAGTTCGAAGGCCAGCAGCTAGACTCTCTCTCGCTCCGGTCGGGAAGTTGATTTCCACGGAGCCGCCCCGATTCCTTATTCGAATCACGAAGCCACCGATTAGGTCGGCCGAAATGAATCTGATAAAGTCGGAATCGCCGGAAAGGGAAACGCGAAAGCGAAGAACAGTCCGGCAGCCCGCTCCAGCGGGTGGCAGAAACGGAAAACGGATCTGCTAAGCTGGAAACACGAAAGACCGAAGGGAAAAGCCCGGAGGAAAGCCCG
>NZ_JBICBL010000022.1:0-49131 GCF_043089925.1 Streptomyces sp. NPDC013457 | reverse complement strand
GCCCGGTTACATTCCGAACCCGGAAGCTAAGCCTTTCAGCGCCGATGGTACTGCAGGGGGGACCCTGTGGGAGAGTAGGACGCCGCCGAACAATCATTGTGGGAAAGCCCCGCACCTTATGGTGCGGGGCTTTTCTGCGTTCACCCCCGATTATCGTGTGGGCATGCGCTATGAACTGATCGTCTTCGACAACGACGGTGTCCTCGTCGACAGTGAGCCCCTCGCCAACACCATCCTGGCCGGCTACCTCACCGAGCTCGGGCACCCCACCTCCTACGAGGACTCCCTGCGGGACTACATGGGCTCCGCCGTGCATCGCGTCCACGATCTGATCGGGGAGCGGACCGGCCGACGGTTGCCCGTGGACTTCGACGAGACCCTGCACGCGCGTACGTTCGCCGCCTTCGAGCGGGAGTTGGTGGCGGTCGCCGGGGTCACCGATGTGCTGAAGCAGCTCGTGGCCCGCGAGGTTCCGTACTGTCTCGCCTCCTCCGGATCCCATGAGCGGATCCGGGTGGGGCACCGGAAGACCGGGCTCGACGCATGGTTCCGGGACGAGAACATCTTCAGCGCCGAGGACGTCGGCAAGGGCAAGCCGGCACCCGATCTGTTCCTTCATGCCGCCGCTCGGATGGGGGTCGCGCCCGAGCGGTGTGTGGTCGTCGAGGACAGCCGGCTCGGGGTCCAGGCGGCGCTGGCCGCCGGGATGGACGTGTACGGGTTCGCCGCGATGACGCCCGAGGAGAGGCTCACCGGAGCCAACGGGTTCTTCCGGACCATGGCCGAGCTGCCGGCGATTTTGGGTCTGTGATCCATCTACCCATGGGTAGGCCCGGGTCCTACGCTGTGCCGCCATGACGGATGCGCGTTTGCGGCGTGGGCGGGGAGCCCTGGCGGTCAGTTTCTTCGTGCAGGGAGTGACGTTCGCGCTCCTGGTGACCCGAATACCGGCCATCCAGGACCGGTACGGCATCTCCGACGGGCTGCTCCCCGTCTTCCTGGCCGCCGTGCCGATCCTCGCCGGTGTGTCCAGCGTGGCCACCGAGAAGGTGGTGGCCCGGGTGGGGCCGGGGGTGGTGCTGCGGTGGGCGCAGCCGGTCGTCCTCCTGGCGCTGCTGGCCGTCGGCGCGGGTACGCGGCTGTGGCAGGTCGCCGTCGCCCTCGGGGTCTTCGGGCTCGCGGTCGGTGCGCTGGACGCGTCCATGAACATGCTCGGGGTGAGCCTCCAGCGGGCGTACGGGCGGTCCATCATGCTCGGGTTCCACGCCGCGTACAGCCTGGGCGGTATCGCCGGGGCCTCGCTGGCCTGGGCCGGGGCGCACTGGGATCTGCCGCTGTTCGTGTCGTACCTGCCGGTCGTCGCGTTGCTGCTGCCGGTGGCTCTCGTGGGGAGCCGCTGGTACACGCCGGGGGTGAAGCGGTCCGAGGCCGAGGAGGCCAGGGAGGCCGAGGCGCGTGGGGTCGGGGTCTCCTTCGCGCTCCTGCTGCCGCTCTGTCTCGTGATGACCTTCGCGTACATCGGGGACTCGACGGTCTCCAACTGGAGTGCCAAGTACCTCCAGGACGTGCTCGGCAGTTCGGAGGAGCTGGCGACCGTGCCGTACAACGCCTATATGGTCACCACGCTCCTGGGGCGTGCGGTGGGCGACTTCGGGGTGCGGCGGATGGGGGCAGCCACGGTCGTGCGGTGCGGCGCGGTCCTCGCCGCGCTGGGGTTCGCGCTGGTCGCGGTGGCGCCGGGGGCCTGGGTGGGGATGGCCGGGTTCACCGTCCTGGGGCTCGGGCTGAGCGTGGTCGTGCCGCAGACCTTCGCGGCCGCCGGGCGGCTCTTCCCCGAGGCGAGCGACGCGGCGGTCGCGCGGCTGAACGTCTTCAACTACGTGGGGTTCCTGATCGGCTCCCCGTTGGTGGGGGCCCTCGGGGACGCCTGGAGCTATCGGGGGGCGATGCTCGTGCCGATGGTGCTCGTCCTGGTGACGGTGGTGTACGCCACGTCGTTCGGTTCTCGAGCGGCCCGATACGGTGGCGGGCATGAGCGGCCGCGCACTGTTGATGTGGGATGAAGCTGTCACGCAGTACGACTTCGGGTCCGAGCATCCGATGGATCCGGTACGGCTCGCGCTGACCATGGGCTTGGTGCGGGCGTACGGGCTCGACCGTGCCGTGGACGTGGCGGCGGCGAGGCCGGCCGGTGACTCGACGCTGCGTCTGGTGCACCGTGAGGACTATGTGGCGGCCGTGCGGGCGGCCTCGGCCGATCCGCGCCACGCGGACCAGTCGTACGGCCTGGGGACGGTCGACGATCCGGCGTTCGCGGGGATGCACGAGGCGTCGGCGCTGATCGCCGGGCAGTCGGTCGGGGCTGCGGAGGCGGTGTGGCGCGGTGAGGCGGCGCACGCGGTGAACTTCGCGGGCGGGCTGCATCACGCGATGCCGGGTGCGGCGTCGGGGTTCTGCATCTACAACGACGCGTCTCTGGCGATCGCCCGCCTTCTGGAGCTGGGTGCGGAGCGGGTCGCGTACGTGGATGTGGACGTCCATCACGGTGACGGGGTGCAGGCGGCGTTCTGGGAGGATCCGCGGGTTCTGACGATCTCGCTGCACGAGCATCCGCGGACGCTTTTCCCGCAGACGGGGTGGCCGGAGGAGACGGGTGCGTCGGGTGCCGCCGAGGGGTCCGCGGTGAACCTGGCGCTGCCGGCGGGGACCGGGGACGCCGGGTGGCTGCGGGCGTTCCACGCGGTCGTGCCCGAGCTGATCGCCGACTTCCGGCCGCAGGTCCTGGTGACGCAGCACGGTGCCGATACGCATTTCGAGGATCCGCTGGCGCATCTGGCGGTGTCGCTGGACGCGCAGCGAGCGGTGCAGGTGGCCTGTCATGAGCTCGCGCACGCACATGTGGACGGCGGGAAGTGGGTCGCGCTGGGTGGTGGCGGCTACGCGGTGGTGGACGTCGTGCCGCGATCGTGGACGCATCTGGTGGGGATCGCCGGGCACGCGGAGATCGAGCCCGAGTCGGTGATCCCTTCCTCGTGGCGTGACCTGGTCTACGCACGGACCCGGCAGCCGGGGCCGATCCGGATGACGGACGGGCGCTGGCCGGTGGAGTGGCGGGAGTGGGAGCAGGGGTACGACCCGGCGGACCGGCTCGATCAGGCGGTCCTCGCGACGCGGCGGGCGGCGTTCCCGCTCCGGGGGCTGCTCGCGTAGCCGTATGCGTCCGCGAGGCACGCCTCGGAGACCTTTGAAGATGCCTGGGGACGGGCGGGTTGTTACGCCGACTGTGCGGTCTCCCTTGGGTTCTGGCCCCTCGTCACCTCCGCTCGGGCAGCATCGAGAGGGTGCTGAGTACCGGGGCGCTGCGGGCGCATCTGTTGGCGGCGGGGTTGGCCGGGACCGTGGCGACCTCGCGGGAGGAGAGCCTGCGGAGCTATCGGCTCTTCGCGGCTCGGGACCCGCGGGTGATGCTGGGCCTCGACCCCGAATGGGGCTGGGGCGAGGGAGACTTGCTGCGGCTGATGGCGGACAAGTGCGGGGTGTCGCGGGATCCGGCGCACCGCTCGGGGCCTGATGTCATCGATCCGGAACGGACGTTGAGCGCGCTGGACGCCTTCGCCGGGCGGCTCGGCGAGGCGGCCGGCCGACGCGCTCCGGTGCTGTTCGGGACCGGTCATCCGCATCGCTTGCTCGGCTTCTACGGAGAGCTCGCAGACGCTTTGTCGGCGGCGGGATGTCTTGTTCTCACACCCGCGCAGGGGCGATGTGTCGACATAACGACCCGGTTCGGTCTACGCACGTACGTCCTCGACTACGCGCGAGGTGTCGCGCTGGTGCGAGAACCGGGTCTGCCGGGAACCGGGCGTGAGACGGGGGCGCACACCCACTCGCCGCTGCCGGTCAGGGCCGCTCTGGAGGGGGTGGTGGAAGAAGGATGGCCGCTTCCGGAACTCGTCGTGGGGGACCACGGGTGGGTCTGCGGTGCAGGTCAGCTGGGTATCGAGGCCATGGGGCTGGCCGATACGGACGATCCCGCGCTGTTCGTCGGAGAGGCGGAGGGCCAGGTCTCCGTAGCAGTTCCGCTCGATGACGGGGTCCGGTCCGATTACTACCGCCCGCTTACTCGCTATGTACTCAATCGAGCGTGTCTGTCACGGTAAACGGCCGATGGCTGCTCCTCTTCCCCACTCGTACCACACGCCCCTAGTCTGGAGCGTGAGCGCACAGCGACGCAGGGTCACCGGAGGGGAAGCCGGTGGGCGTCGTGTGCGGAAGGTACAGGTGGGTCATGGCTGCTGGCGATCGGCCTCTGAACGAGGTCAAGTTTCTTACCGTGGCGGAAGTCGCCTCGGTGATGCGAGTGTCGAAGATGACCGTGTACCGCTTGGTGCACAGCGGTCATCTGCCGGCGATCCGGGTGGGCAGGTCCTTCCGGGTCCCGGAACAGGCGGTTCACGAGTACCTCAGGGAGTCCTTCGTGGGGGTGGAGACGGCCTAGCCGAGGGCCCCGTACCCCTCGGATTACAACTGCGGCGCTCTGGCCGGTAGGCTAGGCCGACGTAGGTCGTGTGGGCCCAGACGCCCCGCACCGAGTGAGAAGAAGTGAGCGAGGGTAGTCGTGGGCTCTGTTATCAAGAAGCGGCGCAAGCGGATGGCCAAGAAGAAGCACCGCAAGCTGCTCAAGCGCACCCGTGTTCAGCGTCGCAACAAGAAGTAAGCGACGGCTGTAACGACGGCTGTTTGTGCGTCGAAGCGTGGCCCTTCACCGAAATCGGTGAGGGGCCACGTTTTTTTCGGCCGGTTCCACCCGGTTGCCCACGGCGGTCATCGCGGCGCAACAACGAGGCGCTACGGTGGCGCACAGGGCCCTGCGGGAGAACCCGGGGCCGAGAGCGACGGAAGGCGCTGATCTTGGGCAAGGTCGTGCTCGTCACCGGTGCGGCCCGGCACCTCGGAGGCCGATTCGTACGGCGTCTCCAACGGGACCCCGAAGTGGACAGAGTGGTCGCCGTGGACGCCGTTCCACCGGCACACGACCTGGGCGGAGCCGGTTTCGTACGGGCGGACATCCGCCAGCCCGCCATCGCCAAGGTACTCGCGGAGCACGAGGTGGACACGGTCGTCCACATGGACGTCACCGGTATCGCGCTGGGCGCCGGCGGCCGTGCGTCCACCAAGGAGACCAACGTCATCGGCACCATGCAGCTGCTGGGTGCCTGCCAGAAGTCGCCGAGGATCCGGCGCCTCGTGATCAAGTCCAGTACGAGCGTCTACGGCTCCGCGCCCCGCGACCCGGCCGTCTTCACCGAGACGACGCCGCCCAAGTCCCTGGCGAGCGGTGGCTTCGCCAAGGACGCTGTCGAGGTCGAGGGGTACGTACGGGGCTTCGCGCGGCGCCGCCCGGACGTGGCCGTCTGTGTCCTGCGGTTCGCGAACATCCTCGGGCCGCGGGCGGACTCCCCGCTCGCGGAGTATCTGTCCCTGCCGGTCATGCCGACCGTCTTCGGCTACGACCCGAGACTGCAGTTCGTCCACGAGGACGACGTCGTCGACGTCCTGGAGCTCGCCTCGGGCGAGCCGCGCCGGGCGACGCTGAACAGCGGCACGTTCAACGTGGCCGGTGACGGTGTGCTGCTGCTGTCGCAGTGCGCGCGGCGGCTGGGGCGCCCGACGGTGCCCGTGCTGCTGCCCGCGGTCACCTGGGTGGGCTCGGCGCTGCGGACGGTCGGGGTGACCGACTTCTCGCCCGAACAGATCCGGCTCCTCACCCACGGCCGGGTGGTCTCCACCGTTCAGATGCGCGAGACCCTCGGTTTCACCCCTCGGTTCACGACGGCCGAGACCTTCGCGGACTTCGTCCGCAGCCGAGGACCGGGGCTGCTGCCGCCGGAGACGCTCGCGGGGGCCGTGGACCGGGTCGCGGCCCGGCTGGATCAGAAGGAGCCCAGGTAACGATGGCGGACGCCAAGGTCATTCCCTTCGACGACGACCGTTCACGGGCGCGCCGGCGGCCCGGCAGGGCGGCCAGGGACGCCGCCGTACGGGCTCTGCCGGGGCAGCAGGGGCCCGAGGACGTTCCGGGCCCCGCCGTGCCGGTGGAGGCCGCGAAGACCCCGAGGACCGTGGAGACCGCGACGACCCCGAGAGCCGTGGAGGCCGTGGAGGCTTCCGGCGGCGGCCCGGACGGCGCCGCGGACCGGTCGGAGGGCGCCTCGGGTGCGGAGGGGCGTCGGAGCGGGTGGGAGCGCAGGCTCGCGGGTGGGCTGTCGTTCCTGCGGCGGCGCGTGACCGGTGAGTACGAGGTCGACGAGTTCGGTTACGACAAGGAGCTCACCGACCAGGTCCTGATGTCGCTGGTGCGGCCGCTCGCGGAGAAGTACTTCCGTGTGGACGTGAAGGGCGTGGAGAACATCCCCGCCGAGGGTGGCGCCCTGGTGGTGGCGAACCACTCGGGGACGCTGCCGCTGGACGGTCTGATGATGCAGGTCGCCGTCCACGACCATCACCCGGCGGGCCGTCATCTGCGGCTGCTCGCGGCGGACCTGGTCTTCATGCTGCCGGTGATAAACGAGCTCGCCCGTAAGGCCGGGCACACGCTGGCGTGCGCGGAGGACGCGGAGCGGCTGCTGCGGTCCGGCGAGATCGTGGGTGTGATGCCGGAGGGGTTCAAGGGCATCGGGAAGCCGTTCAGCGAGCGGTACAAACTGCAGCGCTTCGGCCGGGGCGGGTTCGTGTCGACGGCGCTGCAGGCAGGTGTGCCGATCGTGCCGTGTTCCATCGTGGGGGCGGAGGAGATCTATCCGATGCTCGGCAACGCGAAGACGCTGGCGCGGGTGCTGGGCTTCCCGTACTTCCCGATCACACCGACGTTCCCCTGGCTGGGACCGCTGGGCGCGGTGCCGCTGCCGACGAAGTGGACCATCCAGTTCGGTGAGCCGATCCCGACGGACGGCTATCCGCCGGAGGCGGCGGAGGACCCGATGCTGATGTTCAACCTGACGGACCAGGTCCGCGAGCAGATCCAGCACACGTTGTACAAGCTGCTGGTGCAGCGCAGGTCCGTGTTCTTCTGATCTGCCGGCCGTACGTGTGTGGGGCGCCTCCTCCGGAGAGGGGGCGCCCCACACACGTATCGGCGCTAGGGGGCGTCCTCGCTGTCGATGCCGAGACCGGGGAGCAGGCCCGGCAGCAGCGGCGGCAGCGTGACATCCGGCATGTCGGGTGTCGTGTGGCTGCCGGACGGCGTCGGGAGTGTCCCCGTCGGCGGGTTGTCGAGCAGGCCGCCCGTGTTCCCGCCGAGCAGGCCGTCGTCCTGTGGGGAGCCCGTGCCCGATCCGGAGCCCGAGGGCTGCGGCCGGGTGGAGCCCTCGCCGCCCGTGGAGGGGGCGGCCGGGGAGGACGGCGGGCGCTGGGTGTGCGTACGCGGGGTGTCCTGCGGGGTGCCGGCGCCGCCGCTCTCGACGGCTCCCTTCTCCGGCGTGCGGGGGAGCATGCTCTGGAGCGGCTCGACCTCTTCGTCTATGGCGACGAAGACGTCGTTCACCTCCTTGCCGACGTCGCTGAGCTGGACGGGAAGCCGGTCGCGCAGGCCGTTCCAGGTGGAGCGGTGGGCTTGGGCGAAGGAGTTCAGCCGGGCCATCGGCCCGATCTCGCCGTCCCGTTCGTACGCCTGGCGCAGCAGTCGGTGGCCCTCGGAGGCGTCGTGCTTCATGCCGCCGAGGACGCGGCGGATCTCGCTGAGCGACTCGTGGTCGAGGTCGCCCGCGCGTCCTCGCTCCATGAGCCTGCGCGCTTCGCTGAGCCGCGTCGACGCCTGGTCCAGGAAGATCCCGCCCCGCTCGGAGTCGTCGTCGGCCATGCCGCGCTTGATGTCCTCCATCCCGCGCTTCAGCCCGTAGAGCGAGTCACCGGGGAGGGCGTCGGAGCTGGCAGCGGCCACACCGCTGAACGCTCCCGCGGCCACACCGACCGTGAGACCGCCTGCGGCGATGCCCTTCGACCAGCGGGAGCGGGGGCGCAGTTTCCGGAGCGGGGAGGCCCGGTGGGCTCCCCGCCCGCTCGACGTCCGTTGCTCCGGCACCGTAGGGCCCGCGGCTGCGCTCCCCTCCGCGAGCATCGCTTCCATGGCGGCGACGAGCTGCGCTCGTTGCACCACCTTGACCTCGGGGTCCATCTCCGGTCTCGGCAGCTCGCCGAGACCGTTCGCCAGGGCCAACAGCCGCCCCTGCTCCGCCGGTTCGGCCGACGCCTCGGGCTGCTCGGCCGTCGCGTCGTCGGGCGTCCGGTCATCCAGGGCCTGGGCGAAGGCGTTCGCCCGCCGGTGCGCCGATACGTTCGCGATCACTGGCGGCACCTCCTCTCGTCATGACGGTCGACTCCCCGGGGTGTCCGGAAGGTTGCACGCCTTGAACACATCCACACGAAAGAGTGAGTGGCTGCGGGCATGGCGTGACCACAGGGAGCCTGCATTCCGCACAACGAGCGGCGCGGCACTTGGGTTACGCGCGAAAGATGATCGGACCAGTGCGTCATCGAGGCGTCACCGACTGTGAGTTGGACGGGGGTCGGGGGACGTGGGGGAAGTGGGGGACATGGGGGTGGGGACGTGTGGGGGCGGAGCCGGGGGTGAGTCGTTGCGCGGGCGCGGGCGCGGCGGGCGGGGGCGCGTGTGGGGGGCGTGCAGCGGTCAGCGGGCGTCGTCCGGGAGGAGACGCGCGAGGGTGCGCACGGCCCGGTACTGGAGGGTCTTGATCGCGCCCTCGTTCTTGCCCATGACCCGAGCCGTCTCTGCGACCGACAGGCCCTGCAGGAAGCGCAGGGTCACGCACTCCTGCTGCTGGGGGTTGAGTCTGCGGACGGCGTCGAGCAGCGCGGCGTTGGAGAGGGACTCCAGGACGGAGTCCTCGGGGCTGCGCTCGACCTCGTTGGCGTCGAGCATCTCGCCGGTGGTCACCTCCAGCCGGAAGCGGCTGGACTTGAAGTGGTCGGCGACCAGGTTGCGGGCGATGGTGACCAGCCAGGCCCCGAAGTCGCGGCCCTGCCAGGTGAAGGTGGAGATCCGGCGCAGGGCGCGCAGGAACGTCTCGCTGGTGAGGTCCTCCGCCGTCGCCTTCCCGCCGACGCGGTAGTAGATGTAGCGGTAGACGGTGTCGCTGTACTGGTCGTACAGGCGGCCGAAGGCCTCGGCCTCGCCGGCCTGGGCGCGCTCCACCAGGTCCATCATGCGGGCGCTGTCGCTGTCGGCGGTGGGGCGGCGGGCGGCGGTCGAGGTTCCGGTGCCGCCGCGGCTGCCCCGTCTGCCGACAGCGGCACCGCTCTCGGCGAGGGCATAGCAGGGACCGGCGGGTGCCGGTGCGGCGAAGGCAAAGGCGGGGACAGGGCCGGCGTACGCGGTGGGGACGAAGCCGCGCAAGTGGTCGAGGACCGTTGCGCGCAGCGTAGCCAGGCCCGAGGCGTCAACCCCGACGTGTGGGTACACGGGACTCCCAGAGGCAGAGCTTCCATCACGTGCAGTGCGGGACCGTTCACTCGTCGTGGCGACGTGTGGGTTCCGTTGTGCGTCTGAGGAGAATAACGCTTCGTACAGGCAGCGCTACACCCAGTTGCTCAAATCATCGATTCCGTCGCATCCGTTACTACTTGCGGACGGGATTCTTAGCACTTGGTGACCGGTTGTTGATCAGTTGGCTTCCGAGTGTGACTGCGTGCACGCTCTGTTGTGGTCGAGTGCTAGGGCCGTGAGTGATCTGGGCCGCTGCTGGGTAGGGAGCCGCGAATGCCCCTGAGTCGACCTGCGCGGCGGTGTTCGACCACGTAAGGGTGAGGGCGACGGATCCCGCGTTGTCGCAGACGATCGCAGCCGAAACGTATCGGCAGGGGACGGCGTGCGGCCGGTGCCCGCGTGCCGCGGCAGTGTGTTCGGTGGTGCCCGGTGTGTCGCGCGTGGCGACCGGTGCGGGGCGCCGGGTCAGCGGCGGCGGCGGTGCAGGGCCACGGCGGCGGCCGTGCCGCCCGCGAGCGCGCCGACCCCGGCCGCGGCGGGGATGCCGACCTTGGCGGCCTTGCGGCCCGTCCGGTAGTCGCGCAGCCGCCAGTCACGGGCCTTCGCGTGCTTGCGCAGCTTGGTGTCCGGGTTGATGGCGTAGGGGTGGCCGACCAGCGAGAGCATCGGGATGTCGTTGTGCGAGTCGCTGTACGCCGCGCAGCGGTTCAGGTCCAGGCCCTCGGCCGAGGCCAGGGCGCGCACCGCCTCCGCCTTGGCGGGCCCGTGCAGGGGCTCCCCGACGAGCTTTCCGGTGTAGACGCCGTCGACGGACTCGGCGACCGTGCCGAGCGCGCCGGTGAGGCCGAGGCGCCGGGCGATGATCGTGGCGGTCTCGACGGGCGCGGCGGTGACGAGCCAGACCTTCTGCCCGGCGTCGAGGTGGGCCTGGGCGAGGGCGCGCGTGCCGGGCCAGATGCGGTCGGCCATGTACTCGTCGTAGATCTCCTCGCCGATGGACATCAGCTCGGAGACGCGGTGGCCCTTGACGATGGACAGCGCGCTGTCGCGGGCGTCCTGCATGTGCTCGGGGTCCTCGACGCCGGCGAGCCGGAACCAGGCCTGCTGCCAGGCGAAGCGGGCCAGTTCGCGGCGCTGGAAGAACTTCCGCTTGTACAGGCCGCGGCCGAAGTGGAAGATCGCGGCGCCCTGCATCACGGTGTTGTCGAGGTCGAAGAAGGCGGCGGCCTCGGCGTCGCCCACGACGGGGAACTCGGGCTCGGCAGGCTGCTCGGGCGCGGCGCGCGCCGCCGTCTCCCGTTCCAGTTCGAGCTGTTGCGAGGTCTTGCGCGCCGCCTCGGCGGCGGCCTCGCCTGCCAGAACGCTGCGCGCGGTGGCGGAGCGCCTACGGGGGGTGAGCCATCCCATTGCGGCCATGTCGTGAGCATAGCCAGTCTGTTCGGTGGTTCCCGACGCGTCGGGATGCGGCGGCGTGAACACTCCGCGACTCTCCTGTTAAGCGGACATCGGGGGCAAGCTGGAGACAGGGGGCACGGCACGGCGCGGCGCAGAATGGACGGCATGTTTGGACGAGCGAAGAAGAACACCTCCGCCGCTCCCGCCGCCGCGCGGACGGTGACGCTGATCGGCAAGCCGGGCTGTCATCTCTGCGACGATGCCCGTGCCGTGATCGAGGCGGTCTGCGCCGAGACCGGAGCGAGCTGGGAGGAGAAGGACATCACCCAGGACGAGGAGCTCCACCGGGCGTACTGGGAGCAGATTCCGGTGGTCCTGGTCGACGGCGAGCAGCACACGTTCTGGCGTGTGGACGCCGGGCGGCTCAGGCGTGAACTGGGTGGCTGACGCGAAGACGGTTACCATCGTGGACGTTTTGTTGGGTTTCGGGGGCATGATCGTGAGGAGAGTGTGCGGTTTTGCCCCCTTCGGTTTCCCAACGGCTTGAGGCGCTCCGCGGTTCCGTCCTGGCGCGAACCGGTCGCGTGACCCCGGTCACTTTGGCCGGACAAAACGGACACCATCTTTGTGCACGCGTTCACAAAGACATAGCCTGCATTCGACGGGGCGGTCTTGGGACACACGGCCGCCTGCAGCCCCGCTCATCCCGCAGGAGCACCGTGGCAACTGGCCGAACTCACCGACCGGCGACCCGTAGCCGAGGAATTCCCGAGGCCACCGTCGCCCGGCTTCCGCTGTATCTGCGTGCGCTCACCGCACTGTCGGAGCGCTCCGTACCCACGGTCTCCTCCGAGGAGCTCGCGGCGGCCGCGGGCGTCAACTCCGCGAAGCTGCGCAAGGATTTCAGCTACCTCGGTTCCTACGGCACGCGGGGCGTCGGCTACGACGTCGAGTACCTCGTCTACCAGATCTCCCGTGAGCTCGGCCTGACGCAGGACTGGCCCGTCGTCATCGTCGGTATCGGTAACCTCGGCGCCGCGCTCGCCGGCTACGGCGGCTTCGCCTCCCGTGGCTTCCGGGTCGCCGCGCTCATCGACGCCGACCCCGCCATGACCGGCAAGCCGGTCGCCGGGATCCCCGTCCAGCACAGCGACGACCTCGAGAAGATCATCGAGGAGGACGGCGTCTCGATCGGCGTCATCGCGACCCCCGCCGGCGTCGCCCAGCAGGTCTGCGACCGGCTCGTGGCAGCAGGCGTGACCTCGATCCTGAACTTCGCCCCGACCGTGCTCTCCGTGCCCGACGGCGTGGACGTGCGCAAGGTCGACCTCTCCATCGAGCTGCAGATCCTCGCCTTCCACGAGCAGCGCAAGGCGGGCGAGGAGGCGGAGACCGAGGCCACCGCCGTACCGGCGCCGCCCGTGCCGCTCGGCCCGACGGGCGAGACCCCGGCCAAGGGCACCGGCCGCAAGGGACCCGACGGGGACGTCCCCGCCGTGATGCCGGCATGAGTCTCCTCGTCGTCGGCCTCAGCCACCGCAGCGCTCCGGTCAGCGTCCTGGAGCGGGCCTCGCTCGCCCCGGACACCCAGGCCAAGCTGCTGCAGGACACCCTCGCCGCCGAACCGGCCGCCGAGGGCGCGGTCCTGGCCACCTGCAACCGGATCGAGCTCTACGCCGACGTGGACAAGTTCCACGCCGGTGTCGCCGAGCTGTCCACGCTCCTCGCCCAGCACAGCGGCGTCGGGCTGGAGGAGCTCACCCCCTATCTCTACGTGCACTACGAGGACCGGGCCGTCCACCACCTCTTCTCGGTGGCCTGCGGGCTCGACTCCATGGTCGTCGGCGAGGGTCAGATCCTCGGCCAGATCAAGGACGCCCTCGCGCTCGGCCAGGACCTGCACACCGCCGGCCGCCTCCTCAACGACCTGTTCCAGCAGGCGCTGCGGGTCGGCAAGCGCGCCCACAGCGAGACCGGGATCGACCGGGCCGGGCAGTCGCTCGTCACGTTCGGCATGGAGCAGCTCGCGGAGGGTGCGGACGCCGACGCCTGGGTCGCGGGCAAGCGGGCCCTGGTGATCGGCGCCGGCTCGATGTCCTCGCTGGCCGCCGCCACCCTGGCGCGCTCCGGCGTCGCCGAGATCGTGATCGCCAACCGTACGGCCGCGCGCGCGGAGCGGCTGGTGCAGATCCTCACCGAGCCCGGCGGTACGGGCGTGGCCGCACGCGCGGTCGAGATGGTTGCCGTCGGCGACGAACTGACACGTGCCGACATCGTCGTCTCCTGCACCGGAGCCACCGGACTCGTCCTGACCGGTGAGGCCGTCGAGACCGCGATGGCGGGCCGTACGGCCCCGCTCGCCCTGCTCGACCTCGCCATGCCGCGCGACATCGACGCCGCCGCCCACCGCACGCCGGGCGTCCGGCTCGTCGACATCGAGTCGCTCGCCGAGGCCTCCGCCGACGCCCCCATGGCCGCCGACGTCGACCAGGTGCGCTCCATCGTCTCCGACGAGGTGGCCGCCTTCGGCGCCGCCCAGCGCGCCGCGCACATCACCCCGACCGTGGTCGCCCTGCGCACCATGGCCGCCGACGTCGTCGCGGGCGAGGTGGCACGGCTGGAGGGCCGGCTGCCCGGCCTCGACGACAAGCAGCGCGCCGAGATCACCCAGACCGTGCGCCGGGTGGTCGACAAGCTCCTGCACGCGCCCACCGTGCGGGTCAAGCAGCTGGCCAGCGAGCCCGGCGGCGCCGGGTACGCCGACGCGCTGCGGACACTCTTCGACCTCGACCCGGAGACGGTCGCCTCCGTCTCCCGGGCCGACCTGAATGACGCCGACGTCAAGAACCGAGGGCGAGTATGACCGAGAGGGCACTGAGGCTCGGGACCAGGCGCAGCAAGCTCGCCATGGCCCAGTCCGGGCATGTGGCCGACGCCGTCCGGCGGACGACCGGCCGGCCCGTCGAGCTCGTGGAGATCACGACGTACGGGGACGTCTCCCGTGAGCACCTCGCGCAGATCGGCGGCACCGGCGTGTTCGTCGCCGCTCTGCGCGACGCGCTCCTGGCCGGCGAGGTGGACTTCGCCGTCCACTCCCTGAAGGACCTGCCGACCGCGCAGCACCCCGACCTCGTGCTGGCCGCCATCCCGGAGCGCGAGGACCCGCGTGACGTGCTGGTCGCCCGCGAGGGAGTGACGCTGGACCGGCTGCCCCAGGGCGCCCGGATCGGCACCGGCTCGCCGCGTCGCGCCGCCCAGCTCAACGCGTACGCGCGCAGCCACGGGCTGGCCATCGAGACCGTGCCGATCCGCGGGAACATCGACACCCGCGTCGGATACGTACGTGGCGGAGAGCTGGACGCGGTGGTTCTCGCCGCGGCCGGCCTCAACCGCATCGGCGGGACGGCGGAGCTCACCGGCTCCCTGTCGCTCGACCACCTGTCGGTCGACTCCGTCCTGCCCGCCCCCGGCCAGGGGGCACTGGCGATCGAGTGCCTGGCGTCCGACGCCGACCTCGTCGCCGCGCTCGCCGCGCACGACGACCCGCACACCCGGGCCGCCGTGACCGCCGAGCGCTCCCTGCTCGCCGCCCTGGAGGCCGGCTGCTCCGCACCCGTGGGTGCGCTGGCCGACCTGCTGGCCGAGGATTCCGGCCGCGGGCAGATTGTCACCGAAATGCGCCTGCGCGGCGTCGTCGGCACCACCGACGGCTCGACGCTGGTGCAGCTGTCCACCACCGGTCCCGTACCCGCGTCGCACGACGAGGCGATGGCGCTCGGACGCGAACTCGCGGACGAGATGCTCGCCAAGGGTGCGGCCGGTCTTATGGGGGAGCGAGCACTTTGAGCCCCACCAGCCCGACCACCAGCCCCGCGCCCTCGGCCTTCTTCGGCCACGGGAGCGTCACCTTCCTCGGCGCCGGTCCAGGCGACCCCGGACTGCTGACACTCCGGGCCGTCGAAGCCCTCGCCGGCGCGGACGTACTGATCGCCGAGCCGGAGGTGCTCGAAGTCGTCCGGTGCCATGCGCGCGCGGGCGTGAGCACGCCTGAGCTGACGATTGTTGACGAGGCGTCAACAACCGCCGGTGTCCCCGTGTTGAGGGATGCCACCAATCTTGTCATGGAGGCCGCACGCGGCGGCAAGCGGGTCGTCCGTGCGGTGACCGGCGACCCCGGCCTCGACGGAAACGCAGGTCAGGAGATGCTCGCCTGCGCCGCCGAGGGCATCCCCTTCGAGGTCGTGCCCGGTGTCGCCACGGCGGTGGGCGTACCCGCGTACGCCGGTGTCCCGCTGCGCGACGCGCAGGGCACCGATGTGCGCTTCGTCGACGCCCGGACCGCCGACGACCGCTGCTGGACCGAGGTCGGAGCGTCGGACGGCACCGTGGTCGTGTCCACCTCGCTGGACGCGGTGGCGGCGGCGGCCGGTGAGCTGGTGGCGGCTGGCCGTAAGCCGGACACCCCGCTCACCGTGACCATCGGCGGCACGACGACCCGGCAGCGGACCTGGACCGCGACGCTCGGCACGATCGCGCAGGTCTTCAAGCAGGGGAAGATCCTCCCCTCGCCCGAGGGCCACCGGCCGGTCATAGCCGTGGTCGGCGAGCGCAGCGCCCCGGCGCAGCGGGACCAGCTGGCGTGGTTCGAGTCCAAGCCGCTCTTCGGCTGGCGGGTCCTCGTGCCGCGCACCAAGGAGCAGGCCGCGTCGCTCTCCGACCAGCTGCGTTCGTACGGTGCGGTGCCGCACGAGGTGCCGACCATCGCCGTCGAGCCGCCGCGGACCCCGCAGCAGATGGAGCGGGCCGTCAAGGGCCTGGTGACCGGACGCTACGAGTGGATCGCCTTCACGTCGGTCAACGCGGTGAAGGCGGTGCGGGAGAAGTTCGAGGAGTACGGGCTCGACGCGCGTGCCTTCGCCGGGATCAAGGTCGCGGCGGTGGGCGAGCAGACCGCCGCGGCGCTCGTCGACTTCGGTGTGAAGCCGGACCTGGTGCCGAGCGGTGAGCAGAGCGCCGCCGGGCTCCTGGAGGACTGGCCGCCGTACGACCCGGTCTTCGACCCGATCGACCGCGTCTTCCTGCCGCGGGCGGACATCGCGACGGAGACCCTGGTCGCGGGTCTGATCGAGCTCGGGTGGGAGGTCGACGACGTCACCGCCTACCGGACAGTGCGCGCGTCGCCGCCGCCGGCGGACACGCGTGAGGCGATCAAGGGCGGTGGCTTCGACGCCGTGCTGTTCACCTCGTCCTCGACCGTGCGGAACCTGGTGGGGATCGCCGGGAAGCCGCACAACGTGACGGTCATCGCCTGTATCGGTCCGGCGACCGCGAAGACCGCGGAGGAGCACGGGCTGCGGGTGGACGTGCTCTCGCCCGAGCCGTCGGTGCACAAGCTCGCGGAGGCGCTGGCGGACTTCGGTCTGCGGCGGCGGGCGGCGGCGCTGGAGGCGGGGGACCCGGTGACGCGGCCCTCGGAGCGTCGGCCGGGCGCGCGGAGGCGTCGGACGACGTAGTCGTCGTCGCGTTGTGCACGGGGTGCGGGGCCTTGTCCGGGTCCCGCACCCCGGTGCGTTGTCGGGGCCTCGGGCAGGCGCGGGGATCGCGGGTGGGCACGGCGGAACGATTGCTCACCACGCGGTGGCGGGGTGTATGCCCACAGGCGGTCGGTAAGTGCATCGGTTCAGTCGGCGTAGCCTCGGGCGTATGAACTCGTACGGAACCTTTCCCGGGGCGCGGCCGCGGCGGCTGCGGACGACGCCTGCGATGCGCCGGATGGTGGCCGAGACGCGGCTGAGCCCGGCCGATCTGATCCTTCCCGCGTTCGTGCGCGAGGGGATCACCGAGCCGCGGCCGATCGCCGCGATGCCCGGCGTGGTGCAGCACTCTCGGGACACCCTGCGGAAGGCCGCCGTGGAGGCGCTGGAGGCCGGGGTCTCCGGGATCATGCTCTTCGGTGTGCCGGACGACGAGAAGAAGGACGGTGCCGGGACCGCGGGCACGGACCCGGACGGGATCCTGCAGGTCGCGATCCGGGACGTGAAGGCGGAGGTCGGCGACGACCTCGTCATCATGTCGGACCTGTGCCTGGACGAGTACACCGACCACGGACACTGCGGTGTCCTGGACGAGCACGGGCGGGTCGACAACGACGCGACGCTGGAGCGGTACGCCGAGATGGCCCAGGTCCAGGCCGACGCCGGCGTCCATGTCGTCGGGCCGTCCGGGATGATGGACGGTCAGGTCGGGGTGGTCCGTGACGCGCTGGACACCATCGGCAAGGAGGACGTGTCGATCCTCGCGTACACCGCGAAGTACTCCTCCGCCTTCTACGGCCCCTTCCGCGAGGCCGTCGGCTCTTCGCTGCAGGGCGACCGCAAGACGTACCAGCAGGATCCGGCCAACCTCCGTGAGTCGCTGCGGGAGTTGGCGCTGGACCTGGAGGAGGGGGCCGACATGGTGATGGTGAAGCCGGCGGGTCCCTACCTGGACGTGCTGGCGAAGGTCGCGGACGCCGTGGACGTGCCCGTCGCCGCGTACCAGATCAGTGGGGAGTACGCGATGGTCGAGGCGGCGGCCGAGAAGGGCTGGATCGACCGCGACAGGGCCATCTTCGAGACCCTGACCGGGATCAGGCGCGCCGGGGCGCAGATGATCCTGACCTACTGGGCGACCGAGGTGGCCCAGAAGCTGGGCCGCGGCGTCTGACGCCGGCCGGACGGGCTTCGCGGCCGGCTTCGGGCCGGACTACCGTGCGGCTCCTCGTACGACGCCTCGACAGGGACGGAACCGCAGGACGGTTCCGTCCCCTTCGTCTTCGTGGGCCGTGAGGACACGGACGCTCCTGCCGTCGGCCGCCCGGTGAGCGTACTGCGCGACGCCGTCCCCGGACGCGCCCGTGCTGAGGCTGCGTATCGGCGCGTTCCGCAGCCGCACCGTGCGGTCGTGGGTGTAGCGGCCGGGCGGGCCGACCGTGATGAGAGGCCGGATGCGGTCGGCGATGGCCAGCTGGTTGGCGGGATCCGCGGAGAAGGCCAGGTGGGCGGTGGAGTCGGCCCACTGGGCGTAGTTGAGGATCGTGCGGCCGTCGGAGCCCGCCAGGCAGTGGCGTGCGAGGAAGGTGTCCGGCAGCTCGGCCTGTGCCCAGACGTCCACGACCGCGTCCATCACGAACCGCTGCCGCTCGGCGTCCTCCGTGAGCCACTCGGAGATCAGGACGAGGCCCGCGTCCGGCCGGCCGAAGAGAGGGATCGCGTCGGTCTCCACGAGCTCCGTGGGAGCTAATTCGTTAGTCATGACTAACAGTTTGACCGGATGCCACCGAACGCGCAAACCAATTAACGGACGGTGATCATCGCGGTCGGCCGTGACGGCCGGCGCGCCGTGTGCTCAGGGCCGGTTGGTGAGGACGGGCCGCGCGGCGCACCCTGGAAGTACCTCAGGAGGTGGTCCTCATGATGCACACGCTCGTCGGATGGCACATCGAGATGGAGTTCCAGGAGGACGGCGACCGGACGAGGTCGGCCGCCATGGTGCGCCTCGGTGACGGCACCGAGTTCCGCGCCCAGGGCAACGCCCACAGGCACCCGTCCGACCCGGAGCAGCTGCGGGTGGGCGAGGAGATCGCGGGCGCCCGCGCACTCATGGATCTCGCCTCGCAGCTGCTCCAGAAGGCACACACCGAGATCGACGAGGCGTCCGGGAGGACCTCCCGCCCGATCCGCTGACCGGCGGGCTCAGAAGGTCAGAGCCTGGTCCATCTCGCGCTGCCAGTACGTGACGGTGGCGTCGTCGTCGGCGTACGTACCGCTCGGCGCCGCCACCGTCCTGCCGCTGCCCACGGATCCGCCCGAGCCGTCGCCCCGGGCGAAGTGGACAGACACGTTCCGCACGGTGCGGCCGTGCGCGTCGGGGTCGCCGCCCCGCTCGCCCGTGAGGATGACCGAGGCGTACGCCGAGGCGCCGGGGGTGAGGGTGACGACGGCCTGGGGCCGCGACTCCTCGAGGGTGCCGATGGGGGCCTGGGCGTCGTCGAAGCCGACGAACGGTGCGCCGTAGGCGTTGCAGGCGCGGCTGCCGGTGTTGGTGACGGTCAGCAGCAGGTGGTTGACGGGGCGGGACACCTTGCTCACGACGACCTTGGCCGTGGCGCCGGTGCAGGCGGTGGTGACCGGGCCGTCGTCCTTCGCTCCGGTCGTGGGCCTCGCCCCCTGCCGCGACGACGGCTGCTTCGACTGCGGCTGCTGCGAGGGCGGGGCGGCCGACGGTGATGCCGCGATCGGCTGGGTGGAGGGCTTCGGAGCCGGAGTCTGCACGGCCGGCGCCGTCCCCGCAGACGCCTTCGAGGAGGTGGCGGCGGACTCGGCGCCGTCCCCCTGGCAGGCGGTGAGTGACAGCGCGGCGACCAGGGCGGTCGCGGCGGTCGTGACGGCACGAGTGGTGTTGCGCATAGGTGTTCCCCCGTGAAGTGCGATGAACGGCTTGATCAGTGACGGTTGATCAGCACGATGGCGATGGCGGTGCACACGATCAGCACCGCGAGGGCCACGGCGTCCGTGGCTCGGCTGTTCGGCATGGCTCATACCCTGCGGGCCGATGCGTTCCGTCCGCAATCGGCACGGGACAATAGGGGAAGCTGGAACGCACGCACCTACCTGACCTGGGGAAACAAGGCTTCCCTGGAACGCGTTCCTGGGACGGCGAGACGAGGGGGACGGGGCGGGTGGCAACGGAGACGGGCGGTTTCGCGGAGCTCGTACGCGGACTGAAGGAGCGATCCGGGCTCAGCTACGGGGCGTTGGCCAAGAAGCTGCACGTGAGCACGTCGACGCTGCACCGGTACTGCAACGGGGACGCGGTCCCGACGGAGTTCGCCCCCGTGGAGCGGCTCGGGCGGCTGTGCGGGGCCACGCGCGAGGAGTTGATCGCGCTCCACCGCAGCTGGATCGTGGCCGACGACGCGAGGAGGCGGCGGGCCCTGCCGGAGCCGGCGGCTCCGGTCGCCTCGCCGGCCGGGACGACGGACGACGTGACCGTCACTGCGGATGCAACGGCTGCAACGGCGGCCCCCGTCGAACACGTCGAGTCCGATGTGCCGGTGGAGCGTGTCGAGCCCGCCGGACCTGTCGAGCCCGCCGGACCTGTCGAGCTCGTCGGGCCTGTCGAGTCGGCCGAGCCGGTTCTCTCCGCCGGGCCGGCCGAGACCGGCGTGGGCGCGCCGGAGGGCGTCGTACCCGGGAAGAACCCGGCCGTCGTGCCCGGGAAGGACCCGGCCGAGACCCTCGTCACCGTGAGAGCGCCCTCCACGGCCGTCCCCCGGTCCCGCAAGCGGCTGCGGATCGCGCTCGCGGCGGCCGCCGTCGTCGCGCTCGCCGTACCCGTCGCGTACGGCATCGGGCGGTCGGATTCCGTGGAGCCCACCGGTGACGCGGGCAAGGGCGAGCGCGTCGCGGCCGGTCCCTCCACGGCGCCCGGCGTGACCGTCTCCCCGAGCGGCTCGCCGTCCACCGCGTCCCCGTCCGCCTCCACGCCCCCCGTCTCGGCGAAGCCGTCGGGCGCGTCCGCGACTCCGAGCCGAGTGAAGGGCAGCTCGGCGCCCGGCGGAAAGGGGACCGGAACGCCCGTGCGCGCCGGCATCAGCTCGTACAACTGGACGGGACCCTGCGGGCAGCACTACCTGCTCGACCGCCGGCCCGACCAGGTCCCGCCGCCGCCGATGCAGGAGCAGTCCCGCCGCTGGGCGGCCTCGTTCGACGGGGTCGACGCCGGGCACATGTACCTGGAGCTCACCACCACCGGCCGTACCGACGCCGCCGTGGTCATCACCGGCCTCCACGTACGGGTGGTGGAACGCGGTGAGCCCCTCGACCGGACGGTCTACTCCATGGGCGAGGGCTGCGGCGGCGGCGTCACGCCCCAGACCTTCGACATCGACCTCGACGCGGCGCAGCCGTCCGCCAAGCCCATCGCGGGCCAGGACGGCGACCGGACGGTCCCCGCCAAGGACTTCCCGTTCAAGGTGTCCACGAGCGACCCGCAGGTCTTCAACCTCGACGTGCACACCGAGGGGCATGTCGTGACGTGGTACCTGGAGCTGGAATGGAGCGACGGCGAACAGCACGGCAAGGTCGTCGTCGACGACGGCGGCAAGCCCTTCAAGACCAGTGCGATGAAGGGCGAGAAGCGATACGGCTACCGGTACGACACGGACGAGTGGGCCCTGCTGGAGTGAGCGAAGGCCCCGGCACCGTACGGATACGGTGCCGGGGCCTTCGTCGTACGGCGGCGCGACGTCAGAGGCGCTCGGGCGTCCGGATGCCCAGCAGGGCCATGCCCTGGTGCAGCGTCCGGGCCGTCAGGTCGCAGATGAACAGACGGTTCTCCGCGACCTCCTGCGGCGGCTCGGGCTTGATGACCGGGCACTGGTCGTAGAACGTCGTGTACAGCGACGCCAGCTGGTACAGGTACGCGGCGAGCTTGTGCGGGGCGTACTCGGCGGCGGCCTCGGCCACCGTCTCGCCGAACTGGTCCAGGTGCAGGCCGAGCGCACGCTCCGCCGGGGCCAGCTCCAGCTCGGGATGGGCGACCGGAGTCCGGTCGCCGGCCTTGCCGAAGATCGACTTGATACGCGCGTACGCGTACTGGAGGTACACCGACGTGTCGCCGTTCAGCGACACCATCTGGTCCAGGTCGAACTTGTAGTCCCGCGCCGCCGAGGTCGACAGGTCCGCGTACTTCACCGCGCCGATGCCGACCTGGGCACCCCGCTCGGCGATCTCGTCCTCGGTCAGGTCGCGCGCCTTCTCGCGGACCACGGACGCGGCCCGGACGATCGCCTCGTCCAGCAGGTCCACCAGCCGGACCGTCTCGCCCTCACGGGTCTTGAACGGCTTCCCGTCCTTGCCGAGCACCGTGCCGAAGGCGAGCTGGACGGCCTTCACGTCCTCGTTCAGCCAGCCCGCCCGGCGGGCGGTCTCGAAGACCATCTTGAAGTGCAGGGACTGCCGGGCGTCGACCACGTACAGCAGGGACGTCGCCTTCAGGTTCTGCACCCGGTCCCGGATCGCCGACAGGTCCGTCGCCGCGTAGCCGAAGCCTCCGTCGGACTTCTGGACGATCAGCGGCGTCGGGTTGCCGTCCGGGCCCTTGACGTCGTCGAAGAAGACACAGAGCGCGCCGTTGGAACGGACCGCGACACCGGACTCCTCCAGGATGCGGCAGGTCTCGGTCAGCATGTCGTTGTAACCGGACTCGCCGACGATGTCGGGGTCGCGGATGTCCATGTCCAGCTTCTCGAAGACGGAGAAGAAGTAGATCTTCGACTCGTCGACGAACTTCTGCCACATGGCGAGCGTCTGCGGGTCACCGGCCTGGAGGTCGACCACCCGGCGGCGCGCCCGCGTCTTGAACTCCTCGTCGGAGTCGAAGAACTTGCGCGCGGCCTTGTAGAGCCGGTCGAGGTTCGACATCGCCTCTTCGCCGGACACCTGCGCGTCCTTGTGGTCCAGCTCGTGCGGGTGCTCCTCCAGGTACTGGATGAGCATGCCGAACTGGGTGCCCCAGTCGCCGATGTGGTGGCGGCGGACCACCTTCTCGCCCGTGAACTCCAGGATCTCCACCATCGCGGCGCCGATCACGGCGGAGCGGAGGTGGCCGACGTGCATCTCCTTGGCCACGTTCGGCTGGGCGTAGTCGATCACCGTCGTGCCCGCGTCCTCCGCGAACGGCACGCCGAGGCGGTCGTCGGCGGCGCGCGCGGCGAGGGTCCTGACGATCGCCGCGTCGGTGACCGTGATGTTCAGGAAGCCGGGGCCCGAGACCTCGATCTCCTTCAGCACGTCGTTCGCCGGGATGCCGTCGACGACCTTCGTCGCCAGCTCACGCGGATTGCCCTTGAGCTGCTTGGCGAGGGCCAGGATGCCGTTGGCCTGGAAGTCGGCCCGGTCGCTTCGTCGCAGCAGCGGGTCGGCGGAACCGGCCTCCGGCAGGGCTGCCGAGAGACCTTCCGCGAGACGCTGCTGCACGGTCGAAGCGAGGGAAGGGACCGAGGCCATGAGCTTCCGTTCCTGTCGGTGGTTCAGTGGTGGGCTTTATCGCTTGTCAAGTGTCCCATGGGCGGGCAACGTGTTTTCTCCCTGTGGACAACTCCAGCGCTGTGGACAACCTCGGAGTGGACTGTTCCGTCTGGGAGAATGACTGACGTAAGGCTGCAAGGCTTTCGAGGGACCAAGGAAGAAGGACGTACCGACCGTGGCTCAGAGCAGCACCGAGACCGACTGGGTCTCCCGTTTCGCGGACGAGGTCATCGCCGAGTCGGAGCGACGTGCGCCTGGCAAACCGGTCGTCGTCGCCTCCGGACTCTCCCCCTCCGGCCCGATCCACCTGGGCAACCTCCGCGAGGTCATGACCCCGCACCTGGTCGCCGACGAGATCCGCCGCCGCGGACACGAGGTCCGTCACCTCATCTCCTGGGACGACTACGACCGCTACCGCAAGGTGCCGAACGGCGTCGAGGGCGTCGACGAGTCCTGGGCCGAGCACATCGGCAAGCCGCTGACCTCGGTCCCGGCCCCGGCCGGCTCGCCGTACGCGAGCTGGGCGGAGCACTTCAAGGCCGCCATGGTCGAGTCGCTCGCCGAGCTGGGTGTGGAGTACGACCCGATCAGCCAGACGGAGCAGTACACGTCGGGCGCGTACCGCGAGCAGATCCTGCACGCGATGAGGCACCGCGGTGACATCGACGCCATCCTCGACCAGTACCGGACGAAGAAGGCGCCGAAGAAGCAGTCGCAGAAGGCCGTCGACGAGGCGGAGCTGGAGGCCGAGGAGGGCTCGGGCGCGGCCGCCGAGGACGACGGCTCCGGCGGCGCCGGCGGCTACTTCCCGTACAAGCCCTACTGCGGGCAGTGCGAGAAGGACCTGACCACCGTCACCTCGTACGACGACGAGACCACCGAGCTGGCCTACACCTGCACGGCGTGCGGCTTCTCCGAGACCGTCAAGCTGAGCGAGTTCAACCGCGGCAAGCTGGTCTGGAAGGTCGACTGGCCGATGCGCTGGGCGTACGAAGGCGTGATCTTCGAGCCCTCGGGCGTGGACCACTCCTCGCCCGGCTCGTCGTTCGTCGTCGGCGGCCAGATCGTGCGCCAGATCTTCGACGGCGTGCAGCCGATCGGCCCCATGTACGCCTTCGTCGGCATCAGCGGCATGGCCAAGATGTCCTCCTCGCGCGGTGGCGTGCCCACTCCCGCGGACGCGCTGAAGATCATGGAGGCGCCGCTGCTGCGCTGGCTGTACGCGCGCCGCAAGCCCAACCAGTCCTTCAAGATCGCCTTCGACCAGGAGATCCAGCGGCTCTACGACGAGTGGGACAAGCTGGAGGCCAAGGTCGCCGACGGCTCCGTGCTGCCGGCCGACGCGGCCGCGCACGCACGCGCCGCGCGCACGGCAGCCGGGGAGCTGCCGCGCACGCCGCGCCCGCTCCCGTACCGCACGCTGGCCTCGGTCATGGACATCACCGCCGGCCACGACGAGCAGACCCTGCGGATCCTCACCGAGCTGGACCCGGAGACGCCGGTCACCAGCCTGGACGAGGTCCGTCCGCGCCTGGACCGCGCCGAGAACTGGATCACCACCCAGGTCCCGGCCGACCAGCGCACGATCGTCCGCGACGAGCCGGACGCCGAGCTCCTCGGCTCCCTCGACGACCAGGGCCGCGAGTCCCTGCGCCTCCTCCTGGAGGGCCTGGACACGCACTGGTCCCTGGACGGACTGACCACGCTCGTCTACGGCGTCCCGAAGGTCATGGCCGGTCTCGACCCCGAGGCCAAGCCGACCCCGGAACTGAAGGTCGCCCAGCGTGCCTTCTTCGCCCTGCTCTACCAGCTGCTCGTCAGCCGCGAGACCGGGCCGCGCCTGCCGACGCTGCTGCTCGCGGTCGGCGCCGACCGGGTGCGCAAGCTGCTCGGCTCGTAGCCGCACGGAGAGCACGAAGGGCCGCCACCGGGTTCGGTGGCGGCCCTTCGCCGTGTCCGGTCCCGCCGTCCGGTGCCGTCGACGGACTCCTCCACACTTCGGACTAGGCGGGATTCCGACGTGGGCACGACGAAACCGGGTGCCGCGCGGGAGACCGTGGAGACATGAAGAACGACGTCATCGCAGTCATCGGATGGATCACGCTCGTGCAGGGCGCACTCGGCGCGGGCGGGCAGATCTTCGGCGACAAGCCCTGGGGACTGCTCCAGAAATGGTGGGACATCCCCACCGCCGGATACCTCGCCCTCGCCGTCGTCGGCGCCGCGCTCGCCCTGTGGGGCGAGACCGCGAAGAAGCGGGCCAAGGCCTGAGACCCGGGGCCCGGCCCCGGCCCGGGGCCGGCCCGCGTGCGGCTACGGAATGTGGTTCTCCGCAACCTCCTGCTGGATGCGCTGCCGCAGGCCCGGTGTGACCTGCCGAAGAAGCGACGTGCTGCGAGGGTGCCGCGTGCCGTACCGGTCGCTGAGCAGTATGTCGAGTTCCTCGTTGCTCGGGAACTGCTGGTTCTCCTGGACGTAGTCCCACATCGCCTTGTACGCGACCTCCGCGAACTCGGCCGTGGACGGCTCCGGATCGACGTACTCCTCGTACTCCTCGAACTGCTGTTCCTGGCGAGGGCCCGGGTCCGGAAAGTCCTCGGGGCCCTGCGGAACCGCCACCGGGGTCGGCTCCAGCCCCTCCACGTACTGGGGGTCGTAGGCCGTCTCGTGAGCCTCCGGCGGGAGCGTCTGCGCCTGGAACCACGGACTGTCGTGGTTCGCCGGCAGCTGCGGCTGCGGTGCCAGCTCGACCGGCGGCTGGACGGCCTCGACCGGTACCGCCTCCGCCAGCACGGGCTGGGGAGGGAGCAGAACCGGTTCCACGCCCGCCGCCGCGAGGCCCGCCGGGGCCGTCTCGGCGAGCGGCACGCCGTACTTCGCCAGCCGCAGCGGCATCAGCGCCTCCACCGGCGCCTTCCGCCGCCACGCGCGACCGAACCGCGCCTGCAGCCGGGCCTGGTAGATCAGCCGGTCCTGCTCCAGCTTGATCACCTGCTCGTACGAGCGCAGCTCCCACAGCTTCATCCGCCGCCACAGCCGGAACGTCGGTATCGGAGACAGCAGCCACCGCGTGAGCCGCACGCCCTCCATGTGCTTGTCCGCGGTGATGTCGGCTATTCGGCCCACCGCGTGCCGCGCCGCCTCCACCGCGACCACGAACAGCACCGGGATCACCGCGTGCATGCCGACGCCCAGCGGGTCCGGCCACGCGGCCGCGCCGTTGAACGCGATCGTCGCGGCCGTCAGCACCCACGCCGTCTGGCGCAGCAGCGGGAACGGGATCCGGATCCAGGTCAGCAGCAGGTCCAGTGCCAGGAGCACACAGATACCGGCGTCGATACCGATCGGGAAGAAGTACGAGAAGGTGCCGAAGCCCTTCTCCACGGCGAGCTCACGCACAGCGGCGTACGAACCCGCGAAACCGATACCGGCGATGACCACCGCACCGGCGATCACCACACCGATCAGTATCTTGTGCGTGCGTGTCAGCTGCACCGCGGCCACCCGCGATCCCCTCCCGTCAATCCACATCTCGCGGGCACAGCGTGGCACACGTGTGAGGAGCCCGACCCCCGGGGGAGGGACAGGCTCCTCGAAAACATGCGCAAATACGGGTGTACGCGACGCCCGCGGCCCGCGTGGGCTACTTGTTCGCCGCCGCGACCGCCGCGACGGCCTCCTTCGACGCCTTCAGCGCACCAGCCAGGACCGTCTTGTCCGAGGGTCCGTCGGCACCGGCGTACCCCGCACCGTTGTACGTGAGCAGCACGAGCACGTTGCCCGTACGCGCCACGACCGAGGCGTACGTGAAGTCCTCGCCCGTCTTGCGCACCTCGTACGTGACGGCCTTCGCCTCGTCCCCGAGACCGGCCGACTCCGACGTCTTCAGCTTCTTCGCGCCCTCGGTCGCCTGGACCTTGGCGAGCTCCTTGGCGAAGTTCTCCTGGGCGCGCTTCTCGCCGCTGCCCAGAGAGGCGTCCGACTCGTAGCGGTAGAAGGAGACGTCGAGCCAGCGGTACTGCGAGCCCTTCACACCCTTGTCGTCGAGACCGTTCCACGAGCAGCCGCCACGGCTCGCCGTGTCGCTCGACGCGGCCGCCGTACCGTTCTTCGCCTTCGCCTTCGGCACCAGGCTCTCGGTCGTCTTCGCGGAGATCGACTTGCACACCTCGGGCAGCTCCGCGAACTTCGCGGGCTCGGGCGCCTTCGTCGTCTGCTGGCTGCTGGGGGCCGAGGAGGCCGAACCCTTGCCCTTGTCGGGCGTACCCGAACCGCTGTCGGAGTCCGAGGAGCAGCCGGCGACGACGAGCATCACCGGAACGGCTGCGCAGGCGAGTATGCGGGTGAGTCGCGGGGCTGATCGGTGCATGGTTCCTTCAGTCGCTTGTCGTACGGTCCGGTCACGGTCCGGCCAGGCGGCCACGGTACGCCGACACGTTACGTGGTCCCGGCGCGGTCGCGGAGTGCTCGCGGCGTGGCCGCCGGACGGCCCCGGGGCGGGACGGGGCCGCTACTCCTCCAGGCGTTCGGAGAGCAGACGGGCCAGGTTCAAGGCCTTTTCCTGCAGTTCCCGGCTGTCCGGGGCCTCCGCGGAGCCGGTCGTCTGTTCCACGTACTCGACCGTCACGACCACGTTGGATGTGCGGAACACCACGCTCACGGTGCGATGCCGGCCGTTCGCCCCGCCGGCGCTGAGCGCGTCGTCGAGGAAGGCGATCTGGCCGAGGCCCTGCAGGACGCGCGGTTCCAGACCGGTCGTCGGGGCGCCCGTGGGGGTCTGCTGCGGGGACTCGGTGCCCGAGGCCGTGGGCTGCGCCCCGCCGCCCGGCGCCACGCTCGTGCTCGGGCCTCCGCCGGCGTCGCCGGAGGGGCTGGGGCTCTGCGTGGGCTGGGTCGGCTGAGTGGGCGGGGGCGGCTGCGTCGGCTGGGGGAGGTCCGCCGCGAGCTGCTTGCCCGAGAACACCTCCTGCGCGCGGTCGTCGTCGCTCACGGCGGGGTCGTAGGAGACGACCCGCTCGATGTCGAGCCGCAGCCGGTGCATGGCGTCCGGGGTGTCGGCGTTCCAGCTGCAGCCGACGCGGCGGTCGGTGTCGTAGGTGACGGCGGCGGAGCCGCGGTACACGGCGTTCCGCTCCTCGTCGGGGAGCTGGGCCGCACCGGGGAGCAGGTCGCGGAGCGTGTTCTGCGGGACGGCGCCGCAGGGCTCGAAGAGGGTGCGGTAGCGGCCGGGGGGCGCGGCGGGGGTGGCGGGGCCGGCCTTGGAGTCGACGGCGCCGGTTCCGGCCCCGCCTCCGGAGGAGCATCCGGTGAGTCCGAGGACGAGCGCTGCGGCGAGCGCTGCCAGACCGGGTACGTACGCCTGTCGCTGCACGCTCCCAGGCTCCCTTCTCCCGAAAACTGTTTGCCGCCGGATACCGGCCGGTGGACACAATGTCTACCGCACGCACGGCTGTTGATGCCGGTCCGTTGTCACCTGTACGGGCCTTGGTTCCGGTTTTTGCGTTATCAGGCTTTTGTGGGGAATCGAGGAAGTATGTCGTATGTAGAGGTACCGGGCGCGAAGGTGCCCATCCGGATGTGGACCGATCCTTCCACGGTCGAGGGCGGCGCGATGCAGCAGCTCCAGAACGTGGCCACGCTGCCGTGGATCAAGGGCCTGGCCGTGATGCCGGACGTGCATTACGGCAAGGGTGCGACCGTCGGCTCGGTCATCGCGATGCACGGTGCGGTCTGTCCGGCGGCGGTGGGCGTGGACATCGGTTGCGGGATGTCGGCGGTCAAGACGTCGCTGACGGCGAACGACCTGCCGGGGGACCTGTCGCGGCTGCGGTCGAAGATCGAGCAGGCGATTCCGGTGGGCCGCGGGATGCACCGCGACGAGGTGGACCCCTCGCGGCTCTTCCAGTTCCCGACGGCGGGCTGGGACGACTTCTGGTCGCGGTTCGACGGGATCGCGGAGTCGGTCAAGTTCCGTCACGAACGTGCCCAGAAGCAGATGGGAACGCTCGGATCGGGGAACCACTTCATCGAATTCTGTCTCGACGAGTCGGGTTCGGTCTGGCTGATGCTGCACTCCGGGTCGCGGAACATCGGCAAGGAGCTCGCCGAGTACCACATCGGCGAGGCGCAGAAGCTGCCGCACAACCAGGGGCTCGTCGACCGTGACCTGGCGGTCTTCGTGTCGGACACCCCGCAGATGGCGGCCTACCGCAACGACCTGTTCTGGGCGCAGGAGTACGCGAAGTACAACCGCGCGATCATGATGGCGCTCTTCCAGGAGGTCGTCCGCCGGGAGTTCCGCAAGGCGAAGGTGACCTTCGACCCGGTGATCTCCTGCCACCACAACTACGTGGCGGAGGAGCGGTACGAGGGAATGGACCTGCTGGTCACCCGTAAGGGAGCGATCCGGGCCGGCTCCGGCGACTTCGGGATCATCCCGGGCTCCATGGGCACCGGCTCGTACATCGTGAAGGGGCTCGGCAACGAGGCGTCCTTCAACTCCGCCTCGCACGGCGCCGGCCGGAAGATGAGCCGGAGCGCGGCGAAGCGGCGCTTCTCGACACGGGACCTGGAGGAGCAGACGCGGGGCGTGGAGTGCCGTAAGGACTCCGGCGTCGTGGACGAGATCCCGGGTGCGTACAAGCCGATCGAGAAGGTCATCGATCAGCAGCGGGACCTGGTCGAGGTGGTCGCGAAGCTGAAGCAGGTCATTTGCGTGAAGGGCTGATGCCTGTGGTGCGGAGGCCGAAGCGCGGAGGGAGGGGGCCGGTGCCCGGCACCGGCCCCCTCTGCGTCCGCTGATCCGGCTGGGGCCGGTCGCGGCCGGTCGCGGCCGGCTGCTCAGAGTTCGCGGTGGACCTTGGTGTTGGAGGCCTGGGCGCGGGGGCGGACCACCAGGAGGTCGATGTTGACGTGGGAGGGGCGGGTGCAGGCCCAGGTGATGGTGTCGGCGACGTCGTCGGCGGTGAGGGGTTCGGCCACGCCCGCGTAGACCTTGGAGGCCTTCTCGGTGTCGCCGCGGAAGCGGGTGGTGGCGAACTCGTCCGTCTTGACCATGCCGGGGGCGATCTCGATGACGCGGACCGGGGTGCCGACGATCTCCAGGCGGAGGGTCTCGGCGAGGACGCGGGCGCCGTTCTTGGCGGCGACGTAGCCGGCGCCGCCTTCGTAGGTGGCGTGTCCGGCGGTGGAGGAGAGGACGACGACCGTGCCGTCGCCGCTCTCGGTGAGGGCGGGGAGCAGGGCCTGGGTGACGTTGAGGGTGCCGATGACGTTGACCTCGTACATCTGGCGCCAGTCGTCGGGGTTGCCGCTGGAGACGGGGTCGGCGCCGAGGGCTCCGCCGGCGTTGTTGACGAGGACGGCGATGGTGCGGAAGGCGGTCGCGAAGGTCTGGACGGCGTCGCGGTCGGTGACGTCGAGGGCGTAGGCGGTGGCCTGGTGGCCGGCCTCGACGATCTCGGCGGCCAGCGCCTCGATCCGGTCCTTGCGGCGGGCGGTGAGGACCACGCGGTATCCGGCGGCGGCGAGCTGCCTGGCGGTGGCCGCGCCGATTCCGCTGCTCGCTCCGGTGACGACGGCGATGGGGGTACCGGCGGCAGTCATGACGTGCTCCTCGCGCATGTGGTCGATTGTGTCGATCGCGTGGTCAGGATAGGTCCGGGGTCTCAGCGGCCGCGGGGGGCGTACATGATCACGGCCATGCCGGCCAGGCAGATGAGGGCTCCGGTGATGTCCCAGCGGTCGGGGCGGTAGCCGTCGGCGACCATGCCCCAGGCGAGGGAGCCGGCGACGAAAACTCCGCCGTAGGCGGCGAGGATGCGGCCGAACTCGGCGTCGGGCTGGAGGGTGGCGACGAAGCCGTAGATGCCGAGGGCGGCGATGCCTGCGCCGATCCAGATCCAGCCGCGGTGTTCGCGTACGCCTTGCCAGATGAGCCAGGCTCCGCCGATCTCGAAGAGGGCGGCGACGGCGAAGAGGGCGGCGGACCGGGCGATGAGCATGGAGTCAGGGTGCCATGGGACACGCTGACTGACAGGTAGTCAGAATATATGCGGTGTTGTCGGTATCTTCTGGGCATGAGTGCGATGCGCAGGATCCTTCTCGGTGTGGTGCTGGCGGCCGCGGCGGTGGTCGGTACGGGCGAGGGGGCCCGCGCCGTCGGGGCCGAGGTCGGGGTCGAGGCTGAGGCCGATCTGGCGCATCACGGCCATCTGTCCTTGTGGGAGGGGCGGATGGGTGTCCGGCTGGTGAGTGAGAACCACGGTCCCTCGGACGTGCCCCAGGCGACGGTGCGGTTGGCCTTCTCCGAGGCGATGGCGGGTGGGCAGGTGCTTCCACCGTCCTGTCTGTGGGCGAGTGAGCGGGTCGTGGTCTGCCGTACGGGGGAGCTGCGCGCCGCCGGGGCGGTCGAGGAGCTGGTGCTCGATCTGCGGACGGCCGGTTCGCCGGACGAGGTGATGGTCGACATCGCGACGATCTGGTCCGACGGCGTCGCCGACGGGAACGCCCTGAACGACCGCCATCGCGTCCTGGTCCTGGCCACCGGGGACCCGTACGTCTTCTGATCCGGCTTCCGCCCGCCGCGGCCGCATCGTCAGAAGGTGTAGCCGTCGGGGCGGACGAGGAGTGTCGTCCGGCGCGCGGGGTCGGTCCAGGTCGCCCGTACCACCCGGGCCGGTGTCGTGGGGGACGCCGGCAGCTGGGGTGTGGTCCCCTCGGGGGCGATCAGGACGAACTCGCCCTCGCGCAGCAGCTCGTAGAGCCTGCCCTCGCGCAGCTTCAGGTCGGGGACGCGCCGGGTGTCCCGGCCGTAGGAGATGCCGATCCCGCTGATCATGCCCATGGCCTTGGCGGACGCGGCCGGGACGCGGTTGAGGAGGTGCGCGGCGAGAGCGCGCAGGGCGAGCCGGACGGGGCCGCGGGCCATGGCGAGCCGGATGATGGCGCCGCTGCTGCGGAGCACCGAGGCGCCGACGGGGTGCCGCTCGGACTGGTAGCTGTCGAGGAGGGCCTCGGGGTCGGGCGCTTCGCCGCGCAGGACGGCCGCGAGCTTCCAGGAGAGGTTGGCGGCGTCCTGGAGGCCGGTGTTCATGCCCTGACCGCCGGCGGGGGAGTGGACGTGAGCGGCGTCTCCGGCGAGGAAGACGCGTCCCGTGCGGTAGGCCGGGGCCTGGCGTTCGTCGCTGTGGAAGCGGGAGAGCCAGCGGGCGTCGTGCATGCCGAAGTCGGTGCCGAGGGCGCGGCGGGTGATGGCTCGGACCTCGTCCAGGTCGAGGGGTTCGCTGTCGGGGACCTCGCGGTCGCGGTCCCAGCCCATGACGCGGTACCAGCCGTCGCCGAAGGGGGCGATGAAGGCGAAGGCGTCCCCCACCCCGTTGACCGTGAGCATCCCTTCGGGCTTCTCGGCGAGCCGGACGTCGGCAAGGACGATGGAGCGGATCACCGACTCGCCGGGGAAGGGCAGGCCGAGGGCGGTCCGCACGGTGCTGCGCACGCCGTCGGCGCCGACGAGATAGCGGGCGCGGATGGTGGTCGGGGTGCCGTCGGGGCCGGTGACCTCGGCGGTGACGTGGTCGGTGTCCTGGCTCAGTCCGCGCAGTTCCGTTCCGTACCGGAAGTCCACACCGGTGGACAGTGCGCGCCGTTCGAGGAGTCGCTCGACCTGGTACTGGGGAGTGATGAGGAGGTACGGGAAGCGCGAGCGGAGCCGGGTGAGGTCGAGGGAGAGGCGGCGGAAGAGCTTCAGCTCGGTGATGGGGGTGCCGGTGGCGATCAGTTCGTCTGCGAGGCCGCGGGCGTCGAGCTGCTCCAGGGTCCGGGCGTGCACTCCGAAGGCGCGGGTCATGTTGCTGATGCCGTGCGGGCGGCGCTCGATCACCGTGGCGCGGAGGCCCGCGGTGGCGAGGTCGCCGGCGAGCAGCATTCCGGTGGGGCCGGAGCCGGCGACGAGGACGTCCGTGTCCAGAGGGTGGTTCATGACTCACTCCTGACTGACAGTGGTGCCCACGACCGTTGGCCAACGAGTGTTGGTCAACGCTTGTTGGCAAATGTAGACCCCGTCGCTTTGGGCTGTCAACGCCCGTTGGCCTACAGTTGTTGGCATGACGACCGCCCGCCGCTCCGACGCCACCCGCGCCGCGATCCTCGAAGCCGCCCGCGAGCGGTTCGCCTCCGACGGCTACGACCGCGCCACGATCCGGGCCATCGCCCGCGACGCGGGGATCGACCCCTCGATGGTGATGCGCTACTACGGCAGCAAGGAGGGGCTGTTCGCCGCGGCGTCCGAGTTCGAACTGGATCTGCCCCAGCTCGGCGCCCTCCCGTCCCAGCACATCGGAGCGGTCCTGGTCAGGCACTTCCTCGAACGCTGGGAGCGCGACGACGTGCTGACCGGGCTGCTGAGGGTCGGCGTCACGAACACCGCGGGCGCCGAGCGGATGCAGGCGATCTTCGCCGGGCAGCTCGGCCCCATCACCCTCGGGGTCTGCCCCGACCCCGCCGAGGCGCCGCGCCGTGCCGCGCTCGTCGCCTCGCAGATCCTCGGCATGGCTCTCGCCCGCTACGTGCTACGGCTGCCGCCCGCGGTCGAGATGACCCAGGACGAGATCGTCGCCTGGCTCGGACCGACCGTGCAGAGGTACCTGACGGCCCCCGAGCCGTAGGAGCCTGCTCCGTACACTTTCTGCATGCCGCAGAAGAGCTCCGCCCGGCGTGACGGCCTCATGACCGAGCTGTACGAAGAGGCCCGCCGCTACATGGCCGCCTACGCGCTGTTCAACCAGGCCGTCGCCGACCAGCTGCGGCTGCACCCCACGGACGTGCAGTGTCTGAACCTGCTCTCCCTGGAGCCCGGCCCGGTGACCACCGGCCGGGTCGCCGAGCTCACGGGACTGACCACCGGCTCCGCCACACGGCTTGTCGACCGCCTGGAGCGCGCCGGCTACGTCACGCGCGAGCGCGACGCCGAGGACCGGCGGCGCGTCCTCGTCACCGCCGTGCCGGAGCGGATGGCGGAGCTGGGCGCGTTCTGGCGCAGGCTCAACGCGACCTGGGGCACCATGTTCGACGCGTACAGCGACGCCGAAGTCGCCCTGCTCATCGCCCATATGCGACGGACGGTCGAGCTCAGCGCCGCTCAGGTCGAGCGGCTGCGCAAGGGCGAACTCGACTGACCTTCGCGCCCGGTACGGCCCTCGGTCAGTGCGCGGCCGCGCCGCCGAACTCCCGTAGGGCGTCGGTGACGATCGCCTCCAGGCGGGCGTGGTGCGCGCCGCGCCAGTACACCCGCTCGCACTCCGTGCACCGCGCGAACACGTCGTACGTCTTCTCCGTGCCCTGCTCCAGGCGCTCGCGTACCGAGTCCTTGTCGGCGTCGGTCAGCGGTCCGTTGCAGGCGGTGCAGCGGGTCCACGGCCTCAGGGGCGGCGCGAACCGCTCCAGTACGTCACGGAGCTGGTCGTCGGGCTGGTCGCTGTAGACATACGCGCCGGCCCACAGCTCCCGGCGGCGCAGCAGCCCGCGGTCCCGGGAGAGCATCACGCGCCGCTCCTTCGCGGAGAGCGCCGCGAGCGCCGGGTCGCCGATGTCCTCGCTTTCGTACGCCGCGTCGACCCCGAGGAGGCGCAACCGCCGGGCGAGCGTGCCCAGATGCACGTCGAGCAGGAACCGCAGCGGGGCACCGGGCACCTGCTGGGGCCGCTCGACGCCCTCGACCTCGATCGTCTCGCCCGCGGCGGGGATGTGGGACACCTCCACCGGACGCCCGTCCACCAGCAGCCGGCCGGTCTCGGTCAGCGGCACGCCGAGCGACTCCACGACATGGCCGAGCGTCGAGGCGCCGTCGGTGGCCACGGCCGTGCGTCCCGAGCGCCGTTCGGCCGAGACGAAGAGGCGCAGTCCGGGGGCGAAACTGATCTGGATCTCCGGTCCGTTCACGGGGACAGGATGTCACCGCGGCCCACGGGGCGGCCAGGGAATTCGGCCCGGTGGCGGCCCTGCCGGGCGCCCGCGCACCCGCGCCTACGGGCGGAAGGCCTCCGCGTGCTCGGCGGCCCATTGGGCGAAGGTCCGCGCAGGGTGTCCGGTCAGTTCCTCGACGGTCCGCGTCACGGGGACCGGCCGGCCGTCGTGCGAGGCCCAGTAGGAGAGCAGGGCGTCGGCGAAGGGCTCGGGGATGTGGGCGGAGACGGACCTCTTCCACTCCTCAGGGGTCACCGCGGCGGAGGCCGCGGGGCGGCCTGTCACCTCGGCGAGTATCGCCAGCTGCTCGGTGAAGTCGAGCGACTCCGGTCCTGTCAGCAGATGGGAGGAGCCTCGCAGCCCGGGATCGGTCAGGACGGCGAAGGCGGCCTCCGCGATGTCCTGCTCGTGGATCGGGTCGCCGTGCGACCCGGGGTACGGCAGCTCCACCGCACGGCCCGACCTGATCGCCCACGACCACTGCAGGGCGTTCGTCGCGAACGCACCCGGCTGGAGGTGGGTCGCCTCGAAGGCCCCGTCGGCGGCCGCGGCCGCCAAGGCGCGCTCGACGGTCAGGTGCGAGGCGGCGATCGGGTTCTCCGCGGCGTCGGGGGCGAGGACGGAGCTGGAGGAGAGCAGGGCGATGTGCTGGACGCCGGCCGTCCGGGCCCGGGCGACGAAGGCGTCGATGTGCGAGGGCTCGGCGTACAGGAAGACGGAGTCGACGCCGTCGAGCGCGGCCTCGAAGTCCGCCGGATCGGAGAGATCGCATCGGACGGTGTCCACGCCGTCGGGTGGTGAGAGATCCGCGGGGTTCTTGGACGCGGCCCTGGCCTTGATGCCGGCGCCGTGGAGAAGGTCGAGCAGGGCCGAGCCCACGCGGCCGCGGCTTCCGGTGACGAGAACGGTCATGGCAGAGGTCCTTTCGTCGGGCTTCCCGCGCGATCACTTGCGCTGAGAAGAATCTGTGTCACGCAGATAAATATCCGTGAGTGTGCCCGGCGCGTCAACCCCGATAAAACCCGGACGCCCGGACGCCCACCCCGATGAAACCCGGACGCCCACCCCGATGAAACCCGGACGCCCGCACCCGTAAAGCCCGGACGCCCACCCCTGCAGGGCCGCCGGCTCCTGGGATACCGTCCCGGCATGAAGATCATCGACCTCGAGCTCGGCGACCCGCGCCTGGAGACCGACCTGCTCCCCGTCCTGCGTGAGCTCCGCCCCCATCTCACGCCGGAGCTCTTCCACGACGTCCACCGCAACGGCCACCCCCAGGGGCTGCGCTTCAGCGCCGCCTACTCCGAGGACGGTCTCTGCGTCGGTGCCGCAGGCTGGCGGATCATCGACAACACCAGCTCGATCCGCAAGCTCTACGTCGACGACCTGGTCACCGCCGCCACCGCGCGCTCCACCGGCGTCGGCCACGAGCTCCTGACCCACCTGGAGCGGCACGCCCGTGAGGCCGGCTGCCACGAGCTCAACCTCGACTCCGGCACCCACCGCACCGGAGCCCACCGCTTCTACCTGCGCGAGCGCCTCGACATCGTCGCCTTCCACTTCACCAAGGAGCTGAACACGGACACCCCGGAGGGCTAGAGCGTCTCCAGGTCCAGGCGCCAGTCGTTGCAGCGCATCGGGCGGCCGGGCGGGTACTCGAGATCCCGCGCGCCGAGCAGCTCGAAGCCCGCCTTGCGGCAGACCGCGTTCGACGGTCCGTTCTCCGTCGAGGGGAAGGCGTGCAGGAAGCGGTGCGTGTGCTCGGCGCGCGCCAGCTCGGCGACCAGGCGCGTGGCCGCCGTCGCGACGCCCCGGCCCTGGTACCCCGGGAGTACCGTCCAGCCCGTCTCGTAGACCGGCTCCCCGTCCTCGGCCTGCTCCCAGAACCCGATACCGCCGACCGCGATCTCCTCGGGGAGCAGCACGATCCGGAACATCCGGCCCGTGCTCGTCCGCGCCGCGCTCAGGTCCACGTAGCGCCGATGCCGTTTGACGAGTGCCTCGTCGGTCTCCGGGCCGCCGAGATGCTCCATCAGCTCGGGCGCGTTCATGGCGGCCAGCAGCTCGAAGTCGCCCTCGGACCAGGGTTCCAGACGTACGGGCGAGGCAGCGGGGGAGGGCGAGGCGGACGAGGGGAGCGAGGCGTCGGCTTCCATGCCCGCACTGTAGGTCAGGGGTCTGACACCTGGCGTGCGTAGGCGGTGGGCGGCACCCCCACCGTCGCCGTGAAGTCCCGTACGAGATGGGCCTGGTCGCTGTAGCCGAGTTCCGCCGCCAGGGCGGCCCAGTCGGGGGAGCTCCCGGCCTCCGTCGCCTCGGCGCGTTCCAGGGCCTCGTGGATGCGGTACCGCAGGATGACCCATTTCGGCCCGACCCCCACGCAGTTCGCGAACAGCCGCTGGAGCGACCGGCTCGACAGCCCCGCCATGGCGGCCAGTTCGGACGCACGGCGGATCGTCCGGTCCGTACGCACCAGGTCCACCAGCGCCATCGCGTGTGAAGCCTGTGGATCGGGCGCGGGGCCGCGGGCGAGCAGGAAGGCGTCGAGCGCCGCCACGCGCGCGTGCTCGGCGTCCGGGGCGAGTACGGCCTCCACGGCGGTGGCGTCGGCGTCCGCGAACACCTCGCCGAGCGGGACGCGACGGCCCGTCCACTCCGACACGGGCCAGGCGGGGGCGAACGGCCGGAAGCCGCCAGGCCGGAACTGCACGCCGCAGACCCGGCCGACGCCCGTGAGCTTCTTCGTGAAGAGTTCGAGCCCGATCCCGGCGACCTCGCCGAACGTCCCGCCACCCTCGCCCGCGTCCCCGTCCTCGGTCCCGCCCGCGTCTTCCCCGCCCGCGTCCCCGCCCTCGGTCCCGCCCGCGTCTTCCCCGCCCGCGTCCCCGCCCTCGATCTCGCCCCTGCTCCCGCCTCCGTCGTCGTAGCGCTGGAAGACGACGTTCACGGACGGATGCGGGACGACGTGGCTCGCGTACGGCTCGGACAGGTCCCAGTCGATGAACCAGTAGTGCTCCAGGTACGGGCGCAATCCCGGAGCCGGCTCGTGGCGGCGGAAGCGGACGCGGGTGAGGAGTTCGGCCGCGTCGACGATTCCGCGGGTGTCTCGGCGCGGGCCGCCGGAGGACGTCATGCCACTCAGCCTAGGCGGCGGCCTTCCGCTGTCGTGTTTCTTCAAGACTCCGACGGGAAGGATCACTTAGCGTCATCTCATGACGAACCGTACGCAACCTCTCAGCGAGCTGCTCGGTACCGCCGCCGCCCACGCCGCCCCCGTGGTGCGCGGTATCCCCGACGGCAGCCTCAGCGCGCCCACGCCGTGTTCCGAGTACGACGTACGGGCCCTGCTCAACCACCTCTTCCATGTCGTCGTGAACTTCCAGGCGCTGGCCGCCAAGCAGCCCGCCGACTTCTCCACGACCCCGGACCGCCTGAACGACGCCGACTGGCGCGCACGCTTCGAGGCCGAGACCGCGACGCTCGTCGAGGCCTGGGCCGCGCCCGGCGCGGAGGAGGGGACCTCGGGGGCGATGGGGCTGCCGGCCCGTACCGTCGGTTCGATGGCGCTGCTCGATCTGACCGTCCACATCTGGGACCTCGCCCAGGCCACCGGGCAGAGCTTCGAGCCGGACCCGGCCGTCGTGGCGAGCCTGGCGGGAACGGTGGAGGAGCTGGCGCCGACTGCCCGGAAGATGAACGTCTTCGGTGAGGCCGTGGAGGTTCCGGAGAGCGCCTCCGCCTTCGAACGGCTCCTCGCGACGACCGGACGGAATCCGCGCGAGCGGGCGGCGGCCTGAGGGTCCGCGCCCCTCGCAGGCGGCCTTGAGGTCCCGCGACCCGTGCCTATCGCAGGCGGCCCGGGGAGCTCACCGAGAGGCGCGAGACGACCTGTCCGAACGCCTGCTCCTCGGCGTGGGTGAGCGGCACGGTCTCCTGGGGGTGCCAGACCCGCTCCAGCGGCGCTTCTGCCCGCGCGCGGCGCGCACGGGAGCGCAGGCTCAGCGCCACCCAGACCGCGGTGGAGACGGCGAGGAGTCCGACGAGGGTGATCACACGAGGGTCCGAGAACTGGCCGGGCAAGGACGACATGGCTGACTCCGGGGAGCGAGGGCCGCTACGGGGGGCGTGCCCCGGCAGGGGGCGCGTTCGCACGGCGCTGACGATTCCTACTGCTTCCTCCCGACCTGTTCAGTTAACACCACGGTGGGGGTCTTTCGGCAGGGGGACCGGGACCAAAGTCCCGCCCGGAGGCCCTCTTGTGCGGCTCGGTGAACCGCTTCAGTGTGGCGGGGCAGCAGGTTTCGGCCGGGGAGGGAGCAGCCGCATGTCGGACATGAAGGTGTGGGGGTTCACGGACGACAGGGGCACGGCGCTGGGCGCGGTGCGGGGGCCGGAGAGGGTGGTGGCCTATGTACGGGCGGGGGCGGCCCTGCTCGATCTGGGGGTGACGCCCGTCGCGGTGTACGGCTCGGGCCATGACGGCGAGGGCCTCGATCCGGTCAAGGCGGGAGAGCTGGCGGCGGCCGGGGTGCCGTACCTGGGGCCGGGGCGGGCTCTCGACGAGGCGCGGCTGCGGAGCCTCGGCCCCGAGCTGATCGTCGACGTCACGTACGACGGGAAGAGCGCGTACGCGCTGGACGAGGGTGTCGCCGAACGGCTCGGGGTGCCGCTGGCCGCGCTCTCCGTGGGCAACGAGCTGCCGCTCGCGGCGATCATCGGGCGCTTCCGTGAGCTGGCGGCGGCACTCGGCGTGACCTCCGCCGGTGTGGCCTCGGCCGGCGTCACCTCCGCCGGTGTGGCTTCCCCCGGCGCGACGGCGGGCCCGGCCGCCGACCCCGTGGCCCCCGCCGAGGCGGCCCTGCGGGACGCGGCCTCCCGGGCGGACGTCACCGTGCTCGCGCTCTCCGGTGCCGGTCCCGACCAGGTGCACCTGGCCCGGCCGCAGGCCTGGCCCGAGCTGGCCCGCCTCCGGGAGCTGGGCGTCCGTGTGCTCGATCCCGGCCCCGGACCCGGCGCCAACTGGCTCACGGCCGACTGGGAGCACGCCGCGGCGCTCCGCCCGGACGTCGTGCTCTTCGACAGTCGCGCCAACGCCGTGGGGCCCGAGGCGCTCCCGCCCGTGGGTCACGCGCGCGTGGCGCCGTGGAATCCGGAGACCCCGCCGAGCCCGGCGGCCTACGCCCGCTTCTTCGAGGGCATCGCGCAGGCGCTTCTGAGCTAGGGCCCGCCCGTGCGGCCCCCGGCCTCCGCCGTGCGGCCTCCCGCCGTGCGGCCCCGGGCCTCCGACGCTCCCGCCGTACATCCCCCGGCCTCCGACGCTCCCGCCGTGCGGCCCCCGGCCTCCGCCGTGCGGCCTCCCGCCGTGCGGCCTCCTGACGGCCGACGACCAAGCACCGACCCGGTCAAGCGCCAGCCCGGTCAAGCACCGACCCGGTCGAGCGCCGACCCCGGTCAGGCGCCGACGCCCGTCAGACGCCACCCCCACCGCTCACGCCACCCGCCACGCCCTCGCCCAGCTTCGCGCGCAGGGAGGCCGCGAACTCCTCCACGCGCGACAGCTGGGAGCGGAGCTCCGCGACGCGGGCGGCGGCCGCCTGCTCGTAGCGCCGTACGCGGGCGGCCAGGGCGGGCCGTTCGGCGGGGGAGAGGCGGGGGTCGGCGAGGCGGTCCACCGCCGAGAGGAGGTCGCGGGTCTCGTCGATCGTGAAGCCCAGCGGCTTCATCCGGCGGATCACCATCAGCCGGTCGACGTCGGCGTCCGTGTAGAGCGGGAAGCCGCCCTGGGACGAGGCGGAGGGCACGACGAGACCGCTGTCCTCGTACTGGCGGATGGTCCGCAGGGACAGCTCCGTCCGGGCGGCGACCTCGCCGATCTGCATGGGCTCGCCGGCGATGCGCACTCTGCTCACGGTGCCCCTCCTTCCCGCGCGGCTTCCGCGCACTCCATAGGCGTTTGTCCTAACTTCAGCACTTATGAGAGCTGGAAGTGCGGCGAAACGCCTGCTGGTGGGGCGGCCTTTGGACAGCGGCCGGCTCGGCGAGACCCTGCTGCCGAAGCGGCTCGCGCTGCCGATCTTCTGCAGCGACCCGCTCTCCTCCGTCGCGTACGCCACCGAGGAGATCCTGCTCATCCTCGCGCTCGGTGGCCTCGCCGTACTCCATCTGGCCTGGTACGCGGCGATCGCGATCGTCGTCCTGCTGGTGGTCGTCGTCGCCTCCTACCGGCAGACCTGCCACGCCTATCCGGGCGGCGGCGGGGCCTACGTCGTCTCCGCCGAGAACCTGGGCCAGACCGCCGCGCTCACCGCCGCCAGCGCGCTGCTGATCGACTACGTGATGACCGTCGCCGTCTCGATCGTCTCGGGCGTCGCGGCCCTCACCTCGGCCGCCCCCGCACTCGACCCGTACGCGGTGGGTCTCTCGGTCACGTGCGTGGTCGTCCTGGCCTGGCTCAATCTGCGCGGGGTCCGCGAGTCGGGCCGCTACTTCGCCATCCCGACGTACGCCTTCATCGCCACCATCTACCTGATGTTCGCCGTCGCGGCCGTCCGGATGGCGACCGGGACGACGATCCGCGCCGAGTCGGCCGACCTGCCCATCCACGCCGTCTCCAGCTACACCGGACTCGCGCTCGTCCTCCTCGCCATGCGCGCCTTCTCCTCCGGCTGCACGGCGCTCACCGGCGTCGAGGCCATCAGCAACGGCGTGCCCGCCTTCGAGAAGCCCAAGAGCCGCAACGCCGCCACGACCCTGGCGATCATGGGGGCGCTCGCGGTGACCATGTTCTTCGGGATCACCACCCTGGCCATGGTCTACGAGGTGCACGTCGCCGAGGACCCGACCGAACTCGGGCTCGCCCCCGGCACCGCCATGCCGACCGCGCTCGCCCAGATCGGCCGTGCCACCTTCGGCAGCTGGCACTTCCTCTTCTATCTGCTCCAGGCCGTCACCGCGGCCGTACTGATCATGGCCGCCAACACCGCCTTCAACGGCTTTCCCATGCTCGCCTCCGTCCTCGGCCGTGACCGCTACGCGCCCCGCCAGCTCTTCCACCGCGGCGACCGACTCGTCTACTCCAACGGCATCGTCCTGCTCTCCCTGGCCGCCATCGCCCTGATCGTCGCCTTCGACGCCAACCTCACCCGCCTCATCCAGCTCTACATCCTGGGTGTCTTCGTCTCCTTCACCCTGTCCCAGGCCGGCATGGTCAAGCACTGGCGGCGAGAACTCGCCACCCCGGCGGGCTCCGGAGAGCGCGGCGCCATCCTGCGCCGCATGGCCGTCAACGCCTTCGGCGCCTGCCTGACGGCCGTCGTCCTCGTCATCGTCCTGATCACCAAGTTCACGCACGGCGCCTGGATCGTCGTCATCGCCATGCCCGTCCTGTTCGCCGGGATGAAGGGCGTGCGCCGGCACTACGAGACCGTGGCCGCCGAGGTCGCCGTCGAACCGGGCACCCGCCCCCGCACGCTCACCGAGAACCACGTCATCGTCCTCGTGGCCTCGGTCAACGCGCCGAGCCTGCGGGCCCTGTCGTACGCGCGGACCCTGCGCCCCGCCTCACTGACCGCGGTCACCGTCGCCGAGGACCCGGCGGAGGCGGAAGTGCTGCGGGCCACCTGGGAGGCCCACGGCATCGAGGTACCCCTGCGGGTCCTCGGCTCTCCGTACCGCTCCGTCGTGCAGCCGCTCCTGCGGCACATCAGGGACGCGCCCGAGCGGACCGAGGACTCGGTGGTGTCGGTCGTCATCCCCGAGTACGTGATGGGGCACTGGTGGGAGCAGCCGCTGCACAACCAGAGCGCGCTGCGGCTCAAGGCGCGGCTGCTGTTCATGAAGAACGTCGTCGTCATCGACGTGCCGTACCGGCTCGCCTCCGCCCGTGAGCTGGCCGCGGAGCGGGCGAAGGCCGCCGCGGCCCGCGAGGGGGAGGGATGACCCCTGCCGGCCGACCCCTACGCACGGGGCCACCCCTACGCCACGGGGCCACCCCTACGCCACGGGGCCACCCCTACGCACGGGGCCCCGGCGCGCCCTTACGGCCAGACCAGGCAGTACGGCTGGTGTCCCGCCTCGTGCAGACGGTGCGAGAAGTCCTGCCACTCGTGGAGCAGCTGGTAGACGTTGAAGGCGTCGCGCGGGCCGCCGCGGTCCGGGACGGTGGACCAGATGAAGGCCGCCGCGCCGACGGACTCCTCACCGATGCCGCGCAGCGGGTCGACCACGGTCATGGGCAGCTTCACCACGGCGTAGTCGGGGTGGAGGACCACCAGTTCCAGCGGGGGCACCTTGTGCAGGGGCATGCCCTGGATGCCCGTGAGGACCATCGCGGCTATCGTCTCGGGCTTGATCTTGCTGAACATGCCGCCCATGCCGAGCTCGTCGCCGCCCAGCTCCTCCGGGCGCATCGAGATCGGGACGCGTGCCGCCGTCGCGCCGTCCGGCGCGCCGAAGTACTTGTAGGTCACCCCCAACCGGCCGCCGCCCCCCGTCGTGGGTTCCGAGGACCCCGTGGGTCCTGTTGATTGCGTGGGCTCTTCCGTACGCCGTCGCCGGTGCCTCCCCCGCCGGGCAGGCTCGGGACCCAGGTCGTCGGTCCCCTCGCCCAGTCCGCCACCGCGATGCATATCTCCACCCGACTGCTTTTTAGGCAACACGACCCCCGCCGCGCAACCCGATCATCGTGACAGTGACCTCCCCCACGCTCTCGCGGTGAAACACCTGTCCGCAAGAACGTCCGGCCCTCTGACACCATGGATTCCGTGAGCCATCCCTATGACGCCCCAGTTTCGCAGACGCCGGGGATCGACGCCCCGGCGTAATGCGCGGGGTGCTCACGCCCGTACCGTAGTACTCGCAGCCGTACTCGCAGGTCAGGACCACAGTGCCGTATTCATACGAAGCCCCAGTCTCACAGACGCTTTTCGACCGCGCGTCCCTCGTGACGCCAGGCGGCGTGAACTCACCGGTGCGCGCCTTCCGGGCCGTGGGCGGAACGCCCCGGTTCATGGTGTCCGGTACCGGCCCGTACCTCACCGACGCGGACGGCAGGGAGTACGTCGACCTCGTCTGCTCGTGGGGGCCGATGATTCTCGGCCATGCCCACCCCGAGGTCATCGCGGCGGTCCAGGCCGCCGTCGCCCGCGGCACCTCCTTCGGCACGCCCGGGGAGGGCGAGGTCGCCCTCGCCGAGGAGATCGTCGGCCGGATCGAGCCCGTCGAGCAGGTTCGGCTGGTTTCCTCCGGTACGGAAGCCACGATGTCCGCGATCCGGCTCGCCCGTGGCTTCACGGGCCGGGCGAAGGTCGTGAAGTTCGCCGGCTGCTACCACGGGCACGTGGACGCGCTGCTGGCCGCCGCCGGCTCCGGTGTGGCCACCTTCGGCCTGCCCGACACGCCCGGCGTGACCGGCGCGCAGGCGGGGGACACCATCGTCCTGCCGTACAACGACCTGGAGGCGGTCCGGGCCGCGTTCGCCGCGCACCCCGGCGAGATCGCCTGCGTGATCACCGAGGCCTCGCCCGGCAACATGGGCGTCGTCCCGCCGCTGGACGGCTTCAACGCCGGCCTCAAGCAGCTCTGCTCGGAGAACGGCGCGCTGTACATCTCCGACGAGGTCATGACCGGCTTCCGGACCTCCCGCGCCGGCTGGTACGGCGTCGACGGGGTGAAGCCCGACCTGATGACGTTCGGCAAGGTCATGGGCGGCGGCTTCCCGGCCGCGGCCTTCGGCGGCCGCGCCGACGTCATGGGGCACCTCGCGCCGGCCGGCCCGGTCTACCAGGCGGGCACCCTCTCCGGTAACCCGATCGCCACCGCCGCGGGCCTCGCGCAGCTGCGTCTGCTCGACGACGCCGCGTACGCCAGGGTCGACGCCGTGTCGAAGGAGATCCAGGAGCTCGTCACCGGCGCGCTCACCAAGGAGGGTGTGGCGCACCGGCTGCAGACCGCCTCCAACATGTTCTCCGTCTTCTTCACGGCCGACGAGGTCCGGAACTACGACGACGCGAAGACGCAGGAGGCGTTCCGCTTCAACGCGTTCTTCCACTCGATGCTCGCCGACGGCGTCTACCTGCCGCCGTCCGCCTTCGAGTCGTGGTTCGTCTCGACGGCCCACGACGAGCGCGCGATCGAGCGGATCGCCGCCGCGCTGCCCGCCGCCGCCCGCGCCGCCGCGGAGGCCACCGCATGAGCGCCTCCGACATCACGGTCGTCCACCTGGTCCGCCACGGCGAGGTGCACAACCCCGACGGAGTCCTCTACGGCCGCCGCTCCGGTTACCACCTCTCCGAGCTGGGCCGGCAGATGGCCGACCGGGTCGCCGAGCACCTGGCCGACCGGGACGTCACGTACGTCGTCTCGTCCCCGCTGGAGCGCGCGCAGGAGACGGCGCAGCCCGTCGCCAAGGGCCACGGCCTGGACCTGGCCACGGACGAGCGGCTCATCGAGGCGGGCAACGTCTTCGAAGGCAAGACCTTCGGCGTCGGCGACGGCGCGCTGCGCAAGCCGGGCAACTGGAAGCACCTCACCAACCCGTTCAAGCCGTCCTGGGGCGAGCCGTACGTCGAGCAGGTCGTACGGATGATGGGCGCGCTGGACGCGGCGAAGGACGCGGCGCGAGGGCACGAGGCGGTCTGCGTCAGCCACCAGCTGCCGATCTGGATCGTGCGGAGCTTCGTGGAGAAGCGCCGGCTGTGGCACGACCCGCGGCGGCGTCAGTGCACGCTGGCCTCGCTGACCTCGTTCACGTACCAGGGCGACAAGATCGTCTCGGTCGGGTACAGCGAGCCGGCCCGGGACCTGGTGCCGGCGCATCTGCTGGCGGGCGCGAAGCCGGTGAAGGGGAAGTCGAAGGCCTTCGGCGCGTGAGCGCTCCGCTAGCAGAGCGGTAACTGGGCTGCGGGTGAGCGGTCGGCTGCGGGCCGGTGGGGGCTGGTCGCGCAGTTCCCCGCGCCTCTTCGGGGGGCCCGCGCAGTTCCCCGCGCCCCGTCGAGGGCCCTTCGTGCAGTTGCCCCCGCCCCTCCGGGGGGGGCTTCGCGTTCGGGCGGGTGTTTCGTGGGTAGGGCCTCAGGGCGATCGGATGACGTGTAGTCATCTGGTCGCCCTGAAATTTTTGTGCTAATTCCCGGAACCTCCCCGTTCCTCCCGGCATCTCACTCATTGTCGGTTTGGATGACCGGCCGGTCGTACGTACACGCGAATGGGGACGTCATGCGCGGGATCACTCGAAGGGGACTTCTCGGGGCGGGTGTTGGTGCCGCCGCCGCGATCGGGATCGCGGGTTGCAGTGACAACGGGTCCGGTAAATCGGGCAATTCGGGCGCCGGTAAGGGTGGTGACGCCTCGGGGACTTCGGGCAACCCCACTCCCACCAAGGAAGAGGCCCGGCTCATAGGCGACGGTTCCACGTCCGACACCGGGAAGCAGCCGAACCAGCCCGACGCGCCCGTCCCGCTCGAACCGGGCCAGACCCCGCCGCAGTTCGTGATCTTCTCCTGGGACGGCGCCGGCGAGGTCGGCAACGGCCTCTTCCCGCGCTTCCTCGAACTCGCCAGGAACCACGACGCCGCGATGACCTTCTTCCTCTCCGGGATCTACCTCCTGCCGGAGTCGAAGAAGAGCCTCTACCGCCCGCCGAACAACCGCGTCGGCGCCTCCGACATCGGCTACCTCACCGACGACCACATCAAGGACACGCTCAAGAACGTCCGCCAGGCCTGGCTCGACGGACACGAGATCGGCACCCACTTCAACGGCCACTTCTGCGCCGGCTCGGGATCGGTCGGCAACTGGACCCCGGCCCAGTGGCAGAGCGAGGTCGACCAGGCCGTGAAGTTCGTCACCGAGTGGAAGACCAACAGCGGCTGGACCGACCTCGACCCGCTGCCCTTCGACTACCGCAAGGAGCTGATCGGCGGCCGCACCCCCTGTCTCCTCGGCCAGGACAACCTCCTGCCCACCGCGAAGCGCCTCGGCTGGCGCTACGACGCCAGCTCGCCCGGCGGCCGCCAGATGTGGCCGGTCAAGCGCCAGGGCATCTGGGACCTCCCGCTGCAGGCCGTGCCGTTCCCCGGCCACTCCTTCGAGGTCCTCTCGATGGACTACAACATCCTCGCCAACCAGTCGAAGAACACCACCAAGGGCATGCCCTCGCGCTACCCGGGCTGGCGCAAGCAGGCCACCAAGGCGTACCTCAACGGGTTCGAGCGCGCGTACGGGTCCAACCGGGCGCCGTTCTTCATAGGCAACCACTTCGAGCAGTGGAACGGCGGCATCTACATGGACGCCGTCGAGGAGTCCCTCAAGGCCATGGCGGGCAAGAAGGACGTCCGGCTGGTCTCGTTCCGCCAGTTCGTGGACTGGCTGGACGTGCAGGACCCGGCGATCCTCGCCAAGCTCCGTACGCTCGAGGTCGGGCAGTCGCCGGCCGGCGGATGGAGCACCTTCCTCAAGGCCGCCGCCTAGCGATCGGGGCGCTTGGCCCTCGTACGTCCCTTAAGCCCCCTTGACAAGGGGCTTTACGGGCAGTCAGGGGGGTGCCCAAGATCCCCCAAACGCCCATGCGAAACTTTTCACATGAGCCTTAGCCGTGCCCCTCGACGCACCCTGCTCGCCGTCGGAACCCTGTCGGCCGCCCTCGCTCTGTCGGCCTGCGGCTCGGACTCCAACGGCAAGTCGGGCGGCGGTGGCGGAACCAACTTCGTGACCAACACGGGCGGTATCTCCACGGTCGCCAAGGGCGAGCGCACGGCGCCCACGAAGATCGCGGGCGAGACCGTCGACGGCGAGCAGCTGGATATCGCCGACCTCAAGGGCAAGGTCGTCGTCCTGAACGCCTGGGGCTCGTGGTGCGGCCCCTGCCGCGCCGAGGCGCCGCACTTCGCCAAGGTCGCGAACGACCTCAAGGCCGAGGGCGTGGAATTCGTCGGACTGAACACCCGCGATTTCAACAAGCAGCAGGCGGTGACCTTCGAGGAGGAGTACGAGGTCCCCTATCCCAGCCTGTACGACCCCGCCGGAAAGCTGATCCTCAACGGGTTCCCCAAGGGCACGCTCAATCTGCAGGCCATTCCGTCCACCGTCGTGCTCGACAAGGACGGGAAGATCGCCGCCCGCGCCCTCATGGCACTCAACGAGGAGAAGCTCCGCTCGATGATCGAGCCGCTTCTCGCGGAGAAGTGATCCGGTGAACGAGACGGTCTTCAGCGGGGCGCTCCTGCTCGCCCTGCCCATCGCCGTGCTCGGCGGCCTGGTCTCCTTCTTCTCCCCGTGCGTCCTGCCCCTCGTGCCCGGCTACCTGAGTTACGTGACCGGCGTCACCGGCACCGACCTGGCCGAGGCCAGGCGCGGCCGGATGGCGGGCGGGGCCGCGCTCTTCGTCCTGGGCTTCACCGCCGTGTTCGTCTCCGGCGGCGCCCTCTTCGGCGGCTTCGGCAACACCCTGCAGGAACACCGCGAGGTCATCTCCAAGGTCCTCGGCGCGCTGACCATCGTGCTCGGCGCCTTCTTCATGGGCGCGATGCCGTGGATCACCCGCCGTGAGTTCCGCTTCCACAAGCGGCCCGTGACGGGACTCCTCGGCGCCCCCATGCTCGGCGTGCTCTTCGGCGTCGGCTGGGTCCCGTGCATCGGCCCGACCCTCGCCGCCGTTCTCGCGCTCGCCTCCAACGAGGCCAGCGCCGGCCGCGGCGCCCTGCTCACCGTCGCCTACTGCCTGGGCCTCGGCCTGCCGTTCATCCTCACCGCGATCGCCTTCCGACGGGCGCTCGGCGCCTTCGGCTGGGTGAAGCGGCATTATGTCTGGGTCATGCGCATCGGCGGCATCATGCTGATCGCAACCGGCCTGCTGCTCGTCACCGGAGCCTGGGATCGCATCGTGTCCGAGATGCAGGTCTGGACTGCCGGCTTCACCCCGGGGATCTGAACCCATGACCCACACCAGCCCGAGCGACACGAACGTGAGCGGAACGAGCGCGAGCGACACGGACGCGAGCGACACGAGCGCGAGCGAGGCCGAGGAGCGCGCGGACCTCGGCGCCGCGGGCTCGCAGCTCTCCACCGCGCCCCGCGAGGAGAGCGCCGTCGGCGGCCCCACCCTCGGGGTCGTCGGCTGGATCCGCTGGTTCTGGCGCCAGCTCACCTCCATGCGGGTGGCGCTGATCCTGCTCTTCCTGCTCTCCCTCGGTGCGATCCCCGGCTCGCTCA
>NZ_JBICBL010000021.1:0-56553 GCF_043089925.1 Streptomyces sp. NPDC013457 | reverse complement strand
ACCGACCCCGACAAGCGCTCCAAGGGCATCTCCGCGTTCGTGGTGGAGAAGAGCGACGAGGGCGTCTCCTTCGGCGCGCCGGAGAAGAAGCTCGGTATCAAGGGCTCCCCGACCCGCGAGGTCTACCTCGACAACGTCCGCATCCCCGCCGACCGCATGATCGGCGCCGAGGGCACCGGCTTCGCCACCGCGATGAAGACCCTGGACCACACCCGCATCACCATCGCCGCCCAGGCCATCGGCATCGCCCAGGGCGCCCTGGACTACGCCAAGGGCTACGTCCAGGAACGCAAGCAGTTCGGCAAGCCGATCGCCGACTTCCAGGGCGTGCAGTTCATGCTCGCCGACATGGCCATGAAGCTCGAAGCCGCCCGCCAGCTCACCTACGCCGCCGCCGCCAGGTCCGAGCGCGTCGACAGCGACCTGACCTTCTTCGGCGCCGCCGCCAAGTGCTTCGCCTCCGACGTCGCCATGGAGGTCACCACCGACGCCGTCCAGCTCCTCGGCGGCTACGGCTACACCCGCGACTACCCCGTCGAGCGCATGATGCGCGACGCCAAGATCACCCAGATCTACGAAGGCACCAACCAGGTCCAGCGCATCGTCATGGCCCGCAACCTCCCGTAGTCGTCCGTCCCCCGACCGTTTGACCGCTTGAAAGGAGCCAGGCCGTGACCCTGAGGATCGCTGTCTGTGTGAAGTACGTACCCGACGCGACCGGCGACCGCGGTTTCGCCGACGACCTGACGGTCGACCGCGACGAGGTCGACGGCCTGCTGTCGGAGCTCGACGAGTACGCCGTCGAGCAGGCCCTGCGCATCTCGGAGGAGTCCGACGACGCCGAGGTCACCGTCGTCACCGTCGGTCCGGACGACGCCAAGGACGCGCTGCGCAAGGCGCTGTCGATGGGCGCCGACAAGGCCGTCCACGTCAACGACGACGACATCCACGGCACCGACGTCATCGGCACCTCCGCGATCCTCGCCAAGGCCCTGGAGAAGACCGGTTTCGACCTGGTCATCTGCGGCATGGCGTCGACCGACGGCACCATGGGCGTGCTCCCCGCGCTGCTCGCCGAGCGGCTGAGCCTTCCGCAGGTCACCCTGCTGTCCGAGGTCTCGGTCGAGGACGGCCTGGTGAAGGGCCGCCGGGACGGCGACGCCGCCACCGAGCAGATCGAGGCTCCGCTGCCGGCCGTCGTGTCGGTCACCGACCAGTCCGGCGAGGCCCGTTACCCCTCCTTCAAGGGGATCATGGCCGCGAAGAAGAAGCCGGTCGAGGAGCTGGACCTGGACGACCTCGGCATCGACGCCGACGAGGTCGGCCTCGCCGGGTCCTGGACCCTGGTCGAGTCGGCCACCGCGCGCCCGGCCCGTACCGCGGGCACGATCGTCACCGACGAGGGCGACGGCGGCAAGCAGCTCGCCGCGTTCCTCGCCACCCAGAAGTTCATCTGACCCACCGTCACTATCGTTCAGGAGCAAGGAATCATGGCTGAGATCCTGGTTCTCGTGGACCACGCCGACGGTGCGGTCCGCAAGCCGGCGCTCGAACTGCTCACGCTCGCCCGCCGGATCGGCGAGCCGACGGCCGTCGTGCTCGGCGCCGGCGAGGCCGCGGCGTCGATCGCCGCCACCGCCGGCGAGTACGGCGCGGCGACCGTGTACGTCGCGGACGGCGCCGAGTTCGCCGACCAGCTCGTCGTGCCGAAGGTCGACGCGCTCACCCAGATCGCCAAGGACAAGGGCGTCGCCGCCGTCCTGGTGACCTCCTCGGGCGAGGGCAAGGAGGTCGCGGCGCGCGTCGCGCTGCGCCTCGGCTCGGGTCTGATCACCGACGCCGTGGAGCTGGAGGCCGGTGACGAGGGTCCGGTCGCGACCCAGTCCGTCTTCGCCGCCTCGTACCAGGTGAAGTCGCGGGTCTCGCACGGCGTGCCGGTCATCACCGTCAAGCCGAACTCCGCCGCCCCGGAGGCCGCCCCGGCCGCCGGTACGGTCGAGAACGTCACCGTCGCCTTCACCGGCAACGCCGCAACCGTCGTCTCGCGCACCCCGCGCGTCTCGACGGGCCGCCCCGAGCTGACCGAGTCCGCGATCGTGGTCTCCGGCGGCCGTGGTGTCGGCGCGGCCGAGGGCTTCGAGGTCGTCGAGAAGCTCGCGGACTCCCTGGGCGCGGCGGTCGGCGCCTCGCGTGCCGCCGTCGACGCCGGCTGGTACCCGCACTCCAACCAGGTCGGCCAGACGGGCAAGCAGGTCTCGCCGCAGCTGTACATCGCGGCGGGCATCTCCGGCGCGATCCAGCACCGCGCGGGCATGCAGACCTCGAAGACCATCGTGGCCGTGAACAAGGACGCGGAGGCCCCGATCTTCGACCTGGTGGACTACGGCGTGGTCGGTGACCTCTTCGAGGTCCTGCCGCAGCTCACGGGCGAGATCGGCGCCCGGTAGGGTCGCTCTCCCGCCCTACGAGAACGGCCCGGTGGCACAGAGTGCCACCGGGCCGTGTCGTCGTGTCGCGGTCAGATCCAGCCGTCGAGGGGGACTTCCTCGCAGAGCCGGACGACGGGCTGTCCCACCGAGGCGGGGCGCGCGGAGAGCCTGACGCGGACGCCGGGGCGTACCGCGTGCGGGGGCCCGTCGACCCGGCACCGTACGACGAAGCCCTCGGTCATGTGCACCGGCCACAGGTCGTTGTCGGCCGCGGCGACCCCGCGGCGTACGGAGATCACGCCCTCGCCCTCGCTGCGTTCGGGGGCGAGGTCGGTCGACCCGCAGGTCGGACAGAGCAGGCGCTGGAAGGTCGTGGTGTGGCACCAGCGACAGAGCTGGTAGTAGAGCTCGGCGTCGTCCGATTCCTCGGCGTGGACGACGGCGCTCCCGTTCCTCACTGCTACGGACCCGGTGTGGAACACGATGCGTTCTCCTTGCACTCGGCGGCTCGACCGTGCGTGGAGCAAAGATATGGCACTGAGTGCCATCAAATAAAGACCTGAGTTCCCTCAATTGAAGATACTGAGATCCCTCAGCTCTCCCTCAGCTCTCTCCGAGGCTCGACTCCACCTCGCGCACCACCCGCCACATCGGCGTGGAGCGCTTGGTGATCACCACCACGACGTCCTCGGCCTGCTCGCCCTGACCGGCGCCGCCGCTCTCGCCGCGCTCCTCGCTCCAGGTGTCCCGGACGAACTCCAGGGCCCGGTCCACCTCGGCCAGCGGATCGCCCTCGCCGCCCGAGCGCAGCCAGTGGCGGAGCGTGTGGTTGTGCGCGGCGACCACGGCGGCGGCTACCACGTTGGCCCGCAGGGTGCCGTCGCGCCGGTCCGCGTAGCGGGTCCGCAGATAGTCGCCGAGGGTCTTCTCGTACCGCCAGACGACCGACAGTTCGTACGTGCGCAGGCCCGTCACCTCGCGGGTCAGGCGGTAGCGCTGGACGGAGAAGGTGGGGTTCTCGGCGTACATCCGCATGACGAGGCGGGTGGCGTCGCAGACCCTGACCAGCGGGTCGTCGGTGTCCGCGCTCGCGGCGAGGAACGCGGTCATGTCGGCGAGGCTCTGTTCGTGGTCGGGGAAGACCACGTCCTCCTTGGACGGGAAGTACCGGAAGAACGACCGCCGGCCGACCCCGGCGAGGGTGACGATGTCGTCGACGGTGGTCTGCTCGTACCCCCGCTCCAGGAAGAGCTGGAAGGCCGCGGCGATGAGGGAGTCCCGCATCGCGGGCTTCGCGGAGTTCGTCGAGGCTGTTCCCATGGCCAGAACCTAACATCCGTCAGGGGACAGCGCGGCACTTGGTGCCAGCTTTCACCGGCACCAAGTGCTCTCCGAGAGGACCGACGTACGGGTCGGTCAGCGGGCCGCCATCCGCAGCGCGCCGTCCATCCGGATCGTCTCGCCGTTCAGGTAGTCGTGCTCGGCGACCATCGTGACGAGCCTTGCGTACTCGTCCGGGCGGGCCAGGCGCTGCGGGAAGGTGACGCTCGCGCCGAGCCCGGCGCGGATCTCCTCGCTGAACCCGGCCATCATCGGGGTGTCGACGATCCCGGGCGCGATGGTGACGACCCGGATGCCGAACTGCGCGAGGTCACGGGCGGCGGTGACGGTCATCCCGGCGACACCCGCCTTGGAGGCGGCGTAGGCGATCTGCCCGACCTGGCCCTCGAAGGCCGCGATCGAGGCGGTGTTGACGACGAGTCCGCGCTGGCCGTGCTCGTCCGGCTCCTGACGGGCGATGACCTCGGCGGCCAGCCGCATCACGTTGAACGTCCCCAGCAGGTTGACGTTCAGGACCGCACGGAACAGGTCGAGGTCGTGCGGGCCCTTGCGGCCCAGGACACGGGCGGAGGGGGCGATGCCCGCGCAGTTGACGGCGAGCCGCAGCTCCGCGCCATCGGCCTCGATCCGGGCGAGGGCCTCGCGGACCGGCGCCTCCTCGGTGACGTCGGCGGCGAGCAGGGTCACGCCCTCGGGCAGGGGCCCGGCCGCGGCGACGGCCTTGTCCAGGTCCAGGCCGTAGACGGTGGCGCCACGGGCGGCGAGTGCGGCGGCGGTGGCGGCACCGAGACCGGATGCGGCGCCGGTGACGAGCGCGGCGGAGCCGGCGATGTCCATGGAACTCCTCGAAACGTCAGCGGGAAAGCGGCGGTGGGGCGGGCGTCAGGCGGCGAGCCGGCGGCTGATGACCAGCCGCTGGATCTGGTTGGTGCCCTCGAAGATCTGCATGATCTTGGCCTCGCGCATGTAGCGCTCGACCGGGAAGTCACGGGTGTAGCCGTACCCGCCGAGGACCTGGACGGCGTCCGTGGTCACCTTCATGGCCGCGTCGGTGGCGATCAGCTTGGCCACGCTGGCCTGGCGGCCGAACGGGCGGCCGAGGTCGCGCCGGCGCGCGGCGTCGAGGTACGTGGCGCGGGCGGAGTCGACGGCGGCGGCCATGTCGGCGAGGAGGAAGCCGAGCCCCTGGTGGTCGACGATCTTCCGCCCGAAGGTGGTGCGCTCGTTGGCGTACGCGACGGCGGCGTCGAGCGCCGCCTGGGCGAGGCCCGTGGCGCACGCGGCGATGCCGAGGCGTCCGCCGTCGAGCGCGCTGAACGCGATCTGCAGGCCCTGGCCCTCGTCGCCGACGAGCCGGTCGGCGTCGAGCAGCGCGCCGTCCCAGTGGGCGGACGTGGTGGGCACCGCCTGCAGGCCCATCTTCCGCTCGGGCTTGCCGAAGGAGAGGCCCTCGGTCTCGCCGGGGGCCAGGAAGCAGGAGATGCCGTGGCTGCCGGGGGCGGTGCGGGCGAACAGGGAGTAGAAGCCGGCCTTGCCGCCGTGGGTGATCCAGGCCTTGGTGCCGGTGACGCGGTACGCGGCGCCGTTCGGGCCGTCGGTCACGCGCTCGGCCTTGCAGGCCAGGGCCGCGGCGTCGGAGCCCGCCTGGGGCTCGGAGAGGCTGTATCCGCCGATGGTCTCGCCGGCGAGCATCGCGGGGAGCCAGCGCTCCTTCTGCTCCGTGGTGCCGAAGTGGTGCAGCGGGTGGCAGGCCAGGGTGTGGACGCTGGTCGCGACGGCGACGGCCGCCCAGCGCGCCGCCAGCTCCTCCAGAACCTGCAGGTAGACCTCGTAGGGCTGGCCTCCGCCGCCGTACTCCTCGGGGTAGGCGAGGCCGAGGAGCCCGGCCTGCCCGAGCGTGGCGAACAGACCCTCGGGATACGTCTCGGCGGACTCGTGCTCGTCCACGCGGGAGGAGAGCTCCTTGTCGGCGATCTCCCGGGTGAGGGCGATGAGGTCCGCTGCCTCGGGGGTGGGAAGCAGGCGGTCGACAGCCATGGTGACTCCATTGACACTCAGCCACTCAGCACCGGGTAACGGTACTGCTGGCGGTACGGCAGTACCGGTTAGCGTAGCGCAGAAGGGTTCTGCCGTAACCCCCTGAAGGGGTGGACCGGCATACTGTTCGGGTGATCGACACTCCAGCCGCCGGCGCCCCCAAGCTGACGGGCCGTGGCGCGGCCCGGCGGTCCGCGCTCTTCGAGGAACTGGTGGAGCTCCTCGTCGGCGAAGGCTTCGCCCAGCTGACCCTGGACGATCTCGCGGCCCGGCTGCGCTGTTCCAAGCGCACGCTGTACGGCCTCGCGGACAGCAAGGAACAGCTCGTCCGGGCGGCCGTCGTCCACTTCTTCCGGCGCGCGACCACCCGGGTCGAGGCGGTCCTCGCGGCGGAGCAGGCTCCCGCCGAGCGGCTGGCCGCCTACCTCCGCGCGGTCGCGGCGGAGCTGGCTCCGGTCTCGCCGCAGTTCTTCGACGACGTGGCGGCCTTCGAACCGGCCGCCGAGGTCTACGAGCGCAACACGCGCGCGGCGGCGGGGCGGGTCCAGCAGCTGATCGAGGAAGGCGTACGCGCGGGGGTCTTCCGCGAGGTCCATGTGACGTTCGCGGCCGATGTCATCGCCTCGGTGATGGTCCGCATCCAGCGGCGCCAGGTCGCGGCGGCGACCGGTCTGGCCGACGCGGCTGCCTACGGACAGCTGGCCGAGCTCCTCCTGAACGGCCTGCGCAAGACCTGACGGCCTCCCCGCCGGGGCGGACGGGGCGGATGGGGCGCACGGGGCGGACGGGGCGCCTAGAAACCGTCGTCGGTGTGCGGGAGCCTCGGCGTGCGCAGTGCCGCGTCGAACACGGCCGCCGCGCCGGGGGTGTGCTCCTCGACCAGCCCGGCGGCGACCAGGTCCACGACCTTCGTGCCGCCGAGGTAGCACGCGGCCAGGTCCCGTACGCCGAAGGAGAGGTCGACCGGGTCGCCGGTCGCCTCGTGGCGCGCGCCGTCCGGGCCCGTGGTCAGCCGGAAGCGGCCCGAGTTGGCCGGCATGCGGCTGTCGTGGACCTCCAGGACGAGGTCGGCCGCCGCCGCCCAGCTCCGGGCCGTGAGCGCCGCGCGCACGTCGACGAGCCGCACCCACAGCGCGGGGTACTGGCCCGTGACCCGCACCTGGTCGCGGTCGCCGGCGAAGAACAGCAGCGGGTCGTCGAGCGGCCTGCCCCAGGCGCGCACGGTGGAGGTCAGGTCGATCGAGACCAGATAGCGCCAGAGCGCGGCGGCGGCGGCCGGGGTGTCGGCCTCCAGTTCGTCGACCCGCACCAGGCCGGGGGTGTGGCTCTCCTCGTCCTCGCCCTTGGTCCGGTAGACGGCGTACCCGGCGACGGGATCGCCGAGCACGACGACCCGGGGCGGGGACAGCTCGTCGTCGTCCTCGTCCGGGTCGCGCAGCCACTCACCGGTCCAGCGCGCCTCGTCGCGCGGGTTCCGGCCCGCCCGGAGCGGGCGCGTGGACTCGAAGTACGGGCCGACGACGTCGGGCGCGTCGGCCGGGTCGACCAGCCGCAGCGGGCGTTCGTCGGGGTCGATGCGCAGGGCGAGGGGGCGCCGGGAGTCGATCTCGACGGTGACGCCGTGCGTGGCGGCGCCGAAGCCGAAGCGGCCGTAGATGGCGTCCTCCGACGCCCAGAGCGCGGCGAGCGGCGCCCCTCGCTCCTCGTACCGCCGGAACGCCTCGGCCATGAGGGCGGAGAGCACGCCGCGCCGCCGGTGGGTCGGCGCGACGGAGACGTACGTCAGTCCGGGACAGGGCAGATCGGCGCCGGGGACGGAGAGGGTGAAGGGGAAGGCCGCGAGAAGACCGACCAACTGCTCGCCGTCGTAGGCGCCGATCCGCTCGCAGGGCAGCAGCAGCTCGCGCCGGTGCTTGCGCTCCTCCTCCTCGGGCCGCTCATGGAAGACGAGGTACGCGAGGTCGAGGGCACGGTCGAGATGCGCTTCGGGTACGTCACGAATGTCCATGTCGAGACCCTAGTCGCGGATCGCGCCGCTCTTCAGGGCGGTCCGCCCGGGTCGGGCGGCGGGGACGTTCGCCGCCCCGATGCCGAGGAAGGCGGTGCCGAGGAAGAGCCAGCCGGCCACTCCCCCGTCGGTGACCAGCAGCGCGACGAGCAGGGGTCCACCGGCGCGGGCCAGGTCGGAGCCGAGGCTCCAGGCACCCAGGTACTCGCCCTGCCGGGCGGGGTCGGCCAGCCCGTACGAGAGACCCCAGCCGCTTGCGGAGGAGAGCAGTTCACCGGCGGTCAGCAGGGTCACGCCCACCGCGAGGACCACGACGGCGGCGACCGGCGGCAGGGCGGCCGTGCAGGCGAACGCGGCGCAGGCGCCGAGCAGCGCCCAGCCCGACCTGCGACCGGCCAGTGCGGCCCCTTCGACGGTCTCGGAGCCCCGGGCGGCCCGGACCTGGAGCAGGATCGCGAGCGCGGTGTTGAGGAGCATCAGGGCGGCGATGGACCAGCGCGGCGCCTGTGTGTGCTCCGAAACCCAGAGCGGGAGGCCGAGGTTGATGACGTCGGCCTGGATGTGGAGCAGGCCGGAGAGGACGGCCAGGACGAGGTAGCGGCGGTCCCTGAGGGCCGCGGTCCGCGCACGGACGGCCGACTGGCTCGCCGCCGTCGGCGGGGTGCCGTCCGGCATCCGCAGCAGGAGCACGGCGACGACCGCGTACGAGAGGGAGTTGCCGAGCACGAGAGCGGCGTAGGCGGCCCGGGAGTCGGCGACGAGTGCGGCGCCGGCCCCCAGACTCCCCAGTGAGAAGCCGATGTTGAGCATGACGCGGCTGTAGGCGCTGGCCCTGATCAGGGTGTCGGGGTCGGCGATCCGGGCCAGGTAGGCGCTGCGGACGGGGCGGGAGGCGCTCTGCGCGAGGCCGATGGCGCAGACGACGGCGAGGAACGCGACGAACGAGTCCACGAGCAGATAGCAGGCGAAGGCGGCCGCCTGGGCGATCGCGGTGAGGAGCCAGATCCGCCGGTGCCCGAAGCGGTCGCCGAGCCGCCCGGCGGGGACCGAGACCCAGGGCCCGAGGAGCGCGGAGACCGTGAGGCCGATGCCGGTCTCGGCCGGGCTCAGTCCGACGACACGGGTGAAGAAGAGGGCGGCGCCGGTGTGGAAGAGGCCGTTGCCGATCCAGTCGGCGAGGGTCGTGACGGCGTACGGGCGCAGGGGACCGCGGGGCGGCAGCACGGCTGCCGCCCCGGAGAGCATCGAGGGCATGCCCCCAGCCAACCCGCCCGGGCCGCCGGCGGACAGACATTTAGGCTGGAGCTCAATGCTGAGCTACCGCCTCGGGGTCGACGACCTCGCCGACATGCGCTTCGCCTGTTCACCGCTGCTGGAGACGGCCACCAGTCTCTGGGCGCTGCGGCAACCGGAGAAGTACGTCCTGCACCTGCCGTGGGTGCGCCGGACCCGCACCGTCCTCGACGCGTCGACCTCCCTCGACCGCGCGCTGCTCGGGGAGTTGGTGGTGAACGGGAGCGGCTGGCTGCCGGACTTCATCACGCCCCGGCCCGACTCACCCCTGCCCGACGTGGGCGAGGAGCTGTCCCGGGTCCGCGCGACGACGCCGGAGAAGGCGCTCGCGGACGTCCGGGCGGCCTACGCACACCGTCCGTTGCCTCCTCGCCTCGCGGAACTGGCCGACGATCCGGTCCGGTTGCGGGACGCGATCGCGGAAACCGTCGAGAACTACTGGCAGTTGGCCGTCGCACCGCACTGGCCGCGGATGAGGGCCGTGCTGGAGGCCGACATGCTGCACCGGGCGCGGGCCCTCGCCCGCGACGGGGCGGCGGCGCTGCTCACCTCGCTGGATCCGACCTCGGTGTGGCGGGAGGGCGAGCTGAGCATGAACGTGCACCGGGATCTGCACCTCAGCACCGCTGTGGCGGGGCGAGGTCTGTGGCTGGTGCCGACGCTCTTCGCCCGGCACGCGATCAGCCCGGTCGGGCCGGACGAGCCGCCGACGATCTCGTATCCGGCGCGCGGGGTGGCGACCCTGTGGGAGACCGGCGCGCCGCGCCCGGAGGGGGCGCTGGCTTCGCTGGTCGGCCGGCGGAAGGCGGAGCTGCTGGTGCTCCTGGACGGCCCCGCCTCCACGACCGAACTGGCCCGCCGCACGGGTGTCACGGCGAGCGCGGTCTCCCACCATCTGGCGGTGCTGTTCACGACGGGTCTGGTGAGCCGGGCCAGGGTGGGACGTGCGGTGCTGTACGCGCGTACGGAGCTGGGCGACCGGCTGATGTGACCTGCGCCGATCGACCGCCGTGATCCGGCCGCCGCCGTCCGACTCCGCGATCCGACCGCCGCGATCCGACCCCGCGATCCGACCGCCGCCGCGTGCCCTGCGCCGTGTGTCCTGCTCCGTCCGACCTCCGCCGTCCGACCGCGCCGTCAGGCGACGGAGCCGATCCGGCCGGCCGGTGCGCGCGGGGCGTCGTGGTGGATCGGGGTGTGCGCGCCGGTGAGGGAGACGCCGGTGCCGCCGCGGCGGTTGGCCACGATCTCGGCGGCGATGGAGAGGGCCGTCTCCTCCGGGGTACGGGCGCCGAGGTCGAGGCCTATCGGGGAGCGCAGGCGGGCGAGTTCGATCTCGGTGACGCCGACCTCGCGCAGGCGCTTGTTGCGGTCCTCGTGGGTGCGGCGGGAGCCCATCGCGCCGACGTAGGCGACGGGCAGTTTCAGGGCCGCTTCGAGGAGCGGGACGTCGAACTTGGCGTCGTGGGTGAGCACGCAGAGGACGGTCCGCCCGTCGACCTCGGTCGACTCCAGGTAGCGGTGCGGCCATTCGACGACGATCTCGTCGGCCTCGGGGAAGCGCGCCGGCGTCGCGAAGACGGGCCGGGCGTCGCAGACGGTGACGTGGTAGCCGAGGAACTTGCCGACCCTGACGAGGGCGGAGGCGAAGTCGATGGCACCGAAGACGATCATGCGCGGGGCCGGGACGGAGGACTCGACGAGGAGGGTGAGCGGCTGTCCGCAGCGGCTGCCGTCCTCGCCGATCTCGACGGTGCCGGTGCGGCCCGCGTCCAGCATGGCCAGGGCCTCGCCTGCCGCGGTGCGGTCCAGCTCGGGGTGGCCGCCGAAGCTGCCCTCGTACTCCCCGTCGGGACCGACCAGGAGCGACCGGCCCATGAGGTCGGCGGGTCCGGAGACGATCCTGGCGAGGGCCGCCGCCTCCCCGGAGACGGCGGCGGCCAGGGCTGCGGGGTAGACCCCGCCGCGTACCGGGGTGACGAGGATGTCGATGATTCCGCCGCAGGTCAGACCCACGGCGAAGGCGTCCTCGTCGCTGTATCCGAAGCGTTCGACGACGGTCCTGCCGTCCTCGAGCGCCTGTTGGCACAGTTCGTAGACCGCGCCCTCCACACATCCTCCGGAGACCGAGCCGATCGCCGTGCCGTCGCTGTCGACGGCGAGCGCGGCGCCCGGCTGCCGGGGCGCGCTCCCGCCGACCGCCACGACGGTGGCGACGGCGAACTCGCGTCCCTGCTCGACCCACCGGTGCAGCTCTTCGGCGATGTCCAGCATCTCGAACTCCTCGAAACGTGTGTGGAGGGCGACGTTACGGGCGTCAGCTGACGCCCAGCCAGCTCTCGATCGGATGGATGGCGAAGAACACGATGAAGATCGCGGTCAGGCCCCACATGAAGGCACCCACTTCGCGCGCCTTGCCCTGTGCCGTCTTGATCACGGCGTAGGAGATGACACCGGCCGCGACACCCGTGGTGATGGTGTACGTGAAGGGCATCAGGACCACGGTGAGGAACACCGGGATCGCGACGGAGCGGTCGCTCCAGTCGACGTGCTTGGCGTTCTGCATCATCATCGCGCCGATGACGACCAGGGCCGCGGAGGCGACCTCGGCCGGCACGATCGCGGTGATCGGGGTGAAGAAGAGGCAGGCCGCGAAGAACGCGCCGGTGACCACGGAGGACAGACCCGTACGGGCACCCTCGCCGACGCCGGTCGCCGACTCGACGAAGACGGTCTGGCCGGAGCCGCCGCCGACGCCGCCGATGACACCGCCGGCACCGTCGATGAAGAGGGCCTTGGACAGGCCGGGCATCCGGCCCTGGCTGTCGGCGAGCTTCGCCTCGGAGCCGACACCGATGATCGTGGCCATGGCGTCGAAGAAGCCGGCGAGCACCAGGGTGAAGATGATCATGGTGATCGTGATGTAGCCGACGTCGCCCCAGCCGCTGAACGACACCTCGCCGATGAGCGAGAAGTCCGGCGTGGAGACGGCGCTTCCGCTCAGCTCCGGCGGTCCGGAGAACCAGGCCTTGGCCGGCAGGTCGCCGACGGCGTTGACGATCGCGGCGATGACCGTGCCCGCCACGATGCCGATCAGGATGGCGCCGGGCACGTTGCGGGCCTGGAGCGCGAAGATCAGCAGCAGGGTGAAGGCGAAGATCAGGACGGGCCATCCGGCCAGCTCACCGGCCGGGCCGAGGACGACCGGGCCACCGCCGGGAGAGGGGTTCTCGTGGACGAAGCCGGCCTTGACGAAGCCGATCAGCGCGATGAAGAGACCGATGCCGATGGTGATCGCGTGCTTGATCGCCAGCGGGATCGCGTTCATGATCATCTCGCGGAGGCCGGTGACCACCAGGAGACAGATCACGACGCCGTACGCCACACACATCGCCATCGCCTGCGGCCAGGTCATGACGGAGATGACCTGCGAGGAGAGGACGCCGGAGACGCTGAGCCCCGCCGCGAGGGCGAGCGGGACCTTGCCCCAGAAGCCCATCAGCAGGGTCGTCACCGCGGCGGCCAGGGCGGTCGCCGTGATGAGGGCGGGCTGGCTGAGGACGTTGCCGTCCACATCCTTGCCGCCGAGGATCAGGGGGTTGAGCAGGAGAATGTACGCCATCGCCATGAAGGTGGTGACGCCGCCGCGGATCTCCGTCGCGACGGTTGATCCTCTCTCCGAGATGTGAAAGTACCGGTCGAGCCAAGAGCGGCCGGCGGGGACGTTCGAGCCGGAGCCCGCGTCCTCCGAGGCGGTCTTGGGCTCCACTGACGACTGGGTCATGGGGCCTACTCCCAAGGTTCAAAGGGGCACCCGCTTAAGACTTTCCGAAGGTCAGACATGCTGCGGGATTTGGGATGCTGCGTGGGCTGCACGACCCGGGGGACGGCCCGAGACGAACTTGGGTGGATCAGGTCAATCTGGCGGTTCTCGATACTTCTAGTGTTGCTGGGTACCTCTGGTGTTGCTGATGTTGCTTGATACTTCTGGTGGTGCTGGTGTTACTGGGTGCTACTGGTGTTGCTGGTGGTATCGGTGAGCGGTGATACCGGGTTCTGCTCCGGGCGGTGCGGGCGGGGAAGTGTGACGTTCCTGGGAGGCACGCACCGCCCGGAGAGTCCTAGAGGGTGCCGGTGAGCGCCTCGGGGCGGACCGGCGTCTTGTTGAGCTCCAGGCCCGTCGCCGCCCGGATCGCCGCGAGGACGGCCGGGGTGGACGACAGGGTCGGGGCCTCGCCGATGCCCCGCACGCCGTACGGCGCGTTGGGGTCGGCCAGCTCGAGGTAGTCGACCGGGATGGTCGGCGTGTCGAGGATGGTCGGGATCAGGTAGTCCGTGAAGGAGGGGTTGCGCACCTTCGCGGTCTTCGGGTCGACGATGATCTCCTCCATCACCGCGACGCCCAGGCCCTGGGTCGTACCACCCTGGATCTGGCCGACCACGGAGAGCGGGTTGACCGCCTTGCCGACGTCCTGCGCGCAGGCCAGCTCGATCACCTTCACGAGGCCGAGCTCGGTGTCCACCTCCACCACCGCGCGGTGCGCGGCGAAGGCGTACTGGACGTGGCCGTCGCCCTGGCCGGTGACGAGGTCGAAGGCCTGGGTGGGGCGGTGCCGCCACTCCTCCTCCACCTCCACGGCCTGGTCCTCCAGGACGTCCGCGATGGAGGCGAGGGCCTCGCCGCCGTCGGTGACGACCTTGCCGCCCTCCAGGAGGAGTTCGGCGTTGGCCCACGCCGGGTGGTACGAGCCGAACTTGCGCCGGCCGATCTCCAGGACCTTCTCGCGGACGATCTGGCAGGAGTTCTTGATGGCGCCGCCGGTCATGTACGTCTGGCGGCCCGCGGAGGTCGAACCGGCCGAGCCCACCTGCGTGTCGGCGGGGTGGATGGTGACCTGCTGGACACCGAGCTCGGTACGGGCGATCTGCGCGTGGATGGTGACGCCGCCCTGGCCGACCTCCGCCATGGCGGTGTGGACCGTGGCCACGGCCTCGCCGTTGATGACCTCGATGCGGATCTTGGCGGTCGAGTAGTCGTCGAAGCCCTCGGAGAAGCCGACGTTCTTGATGCCGACGGCGTAGCCGACGCCCCGCACGACACCCTCGCCGTGCGAGGTGTTGGACAGGCCGCCCGGCAGCGCGCGGACGTCCGCGCCCTCGCCGGCGGACTCCCACTGGCGCTCCGGCGGCATCGGGCGGGCCTTGACCCGGCGCAGCAGCTCGGCGACCGGGGCCGGCGAGTCCACGACCTGACCGGTCGGCATGATCGTGCCCTGCTCCATGGCGTTGAGCTGGCGCAGCTCCACCGGGTCCATGCCCAGCTTGGCCGCGAGCTTGTCCATCTGCGCCTCGTAGGCGAAGCAGGCCTGGACCGCGCCGAAGCCGCGCATGGCGCCGCAGGGCGGGTTGTTGGTGTAGAGGCCGATCGCCTCGATCTCGACGTCCTCGATGACGTACGGGCCGACCGAGAGGGAGGAGGCGTTGCCGACGACCGAGGCCGTCGACGACGCGTACGCGCCGCCGTCGAGCACGATCTTGCACTTCATGTGCGTGAGCTTGCCGTCCTTGGTGGCGCCGTGCTCGTAGTAGAGCTTCGCCGGGTGCCGGTGGACGTGCCCGAAGAAGGACTCGTACCGGTTGTAGACCATCTTGACCGGCTTGCCGGTGCGCAGCGCCAGGATGGAGGCGAGGATCTGCATGGAGATGTCCTCGCGGCCGCCGAAGGCGCCGCCGACACCGGCCATGGTCATGCGGACCTTCTCCTCGGGCAGGCCGAGGCAGGGGGCGATCTGCTTGAGGTCCGAGTGCAGCCACTGGGTGGCGACGTACAGGTCGACGCCGCCGTCCTCGGCCGGTACGGCGAGGCCGGACTCGGGGCCGAGGAAGGCCTGGTCCTGCATGCCGAAGGTGTACTCGCCCTTGACGACGACGTCGGCGCGCTTGGCGGCCTCGTCGGCGTTGCCGCGGATGATCGGCTGGCGGTGCACGATGTTGGGGTGCGGGACGTGACCGGAGTGGTGGTCGTCGCGGTTCTCGTGGACCAGGATCGCGTCCGGGGCGAGCGCCGAGGCCTCGTCCGTGATGACCGGGAGCTCGCGGTACTCGATCTTGATCTTGGCGGCGGCGCGGCGGGCGGTCTCCGGGTGGTCGGCGGCCACGAGGGCGACCGGCTCACCGTGGTGACGGACCTTGCCGTAGGCGAGGACCGGGGTGTCCTGGAACTCCATGCCGTAGTTCTTCGCGGCCGGCAGGTCCTCGTGGGTCAGAACGGCGTAGACGCCGTCCATCGTGAGGGCCTCGGTGGTGTCGATGGACACGATCTCGGCGTGCGCGACGGTGGAACGCAGGATCTGGCCCCACAGCATGTCCTCGTGCCACATGTCCGAGGAGTAGGCGAATTCGCCGGTGACCTTGAGGGTGCCGTCCGGGCGGAGCGTGGACTCGCCGATGCCGCCCTTGACGTGGTTCTGGGTGACCTCGGTGGGCGTGCCCACCGGAACGGTACGGGTGTTCTGAGCCATCGTCAGACCGCCTCTTCCTGACGCTCCTGGCGAGCGGCCGCGAGGCGGACCGCGTCGAGGATCTTCTCGTAACCGGTGCAGCGGCAGAGGTTGCCGGAGAGCGCCTCACGGATGTCCGCGTCCGAGGGGGACGGGTTGCGCTCCAGCATCTCGTCGGCCGCGACGAGCAGACCGGGGGTGCAGAAACCGCACTGGACGGCGCCGGCGTCGATGAACGCCTGCTGGATCGGGGAGAGTTCGACACCCTCGCCGGTCTGCGAGTCCTGGCCGGGCTTGGCCTGCCAGTTCTTCGCGGAGTCGAGGCTGGTGCCGCAGCCGCCGGTGCCGCAGGCACCGCCCGGGTGGGCGTCCTCGCGGTGCTGGGCGTAGTCCGCCAGCCCCTCGACGGTGACGACCTCGCGGCCCTCGACCTGACCCGCGGCGACCAGGCAGGAACAGACCGGCACGCCGTCGAGACGGACGGTGCAGGAACCGCACTCGCCCTGCTCGCACGCGTTCTTGGAGCCGGGCAGCCCCATCCGCTCACGCAGCACGTAGAGAAGGGACTCGCCCTCCCAGACGTCGTCGGCTTCCTGCGGACGACCGTTGACCGTGAAATTGACGCGCATGGTTATGCAGCTCCCTCAAGCGTGCGGCCGGTGCCGCGGTACTGCTCCCAGGTCCAGCCCAGCTGGCGGCGGGCCATGATGCCCACGGCGTGGCGGCGGTACTTGGCGGTGCCACGGACGTCGTCGATCGGGTTCGCGGCGCCCGAGCAGAGCTCGGCGAACTGCTTCGCGATCGACGGGGTGATGATCTTGCCGCTCTCCCAGAAGCCGCCCTCCTCCAGAGCCGCGTTCAGGAAGGCCTCGGCCTCCTTGGCGCGGATCGGGGTCGGCGCGGCCGAACCGATGCCGGTGCGGACCGTGCGGGTCTCCGGGTGGAGCGCCAGGCCGAAGGCGCAGACCGCGATGACCATCGCGTTGCGCGTACCGACCTTGGAGTACTGCTGGGGGCCGTCCGCCTTCTTGATGTGGACGGTCTTGATGAGCTCGTCGGGCTCGAGCGCGTTGCGCTTCACGCCCGTGTAGAACTCGTCGATCGGGATGAACCGGCTGCCACGAACCGACTCGACCTCGACCTCGGCACCCGCGGCGAGCAGCGCGGGGTGCGCGTCACCGGCGGGGGACGCGGTGCCCAGGTTGCCGCCGACGCCGCCGCGGTTGCGGATCTGCGGGGAGGCCACGGTGTGCGAGGCGAGCGCGAGACCCGGCAGCTCGGCCCGCAGGTTCTCCATGATCTGGGTGTACGGAACGGAGGCGCCGAGGCGGACGTTCTCCTCGCCCACCTCCCACTCGCGCAGCAGCTCGATACGGTTCAGGTCCAGGAGGTACTCGGGACGCCGGTGGTCGAAATTGATCTCGACCATGATGTCGGTACCACCCGCGATGGGCACGGCCGTGGGGTGCTCGGCCTTGGCGGCGAGCGCCTCCTCCCAGCTGGCGGGGCGAAGGAAGTCCATGGTGGCTCTCTTCTTGTGCTTCTAGTGATCGGGGGTCGGTCGGTCTTCAACGGGCCCGGGGGGACGGCCGGCCCTCGACTTCGAATTCATGTTCACGTGCTGTTAACGCGATGTGTGGCCTAGTACACAAGGCCAGCCCGCCGGGGTGCAGTCACCGAAAACATGAAGGAGTTGGCTGGTGACCTTGTTCGTCTTGTAGATTCGAACGAACGGCGGTACTCGGCAACCTCGCCGTTTCCCCCTGGAAACCGTGGCACCAGGCCACCGACCACATCGCGACAGTCTTCGGAACCGTCGGACGTGCCGTCGCTCCGGGGGAGCACGGCGGGCGAGTACCCGCGAAAGTGATGACGAGTGACGGACGAGAAGGAACGGCGGCAACGAGATGCGGCTGCGCGCACTGCTGGAAACCGACGCGCTGGGGCTGCGCCTGCTCGGTGGTGAGGACGAGCTGGACCGCACCGTCCGCGGCGTGATGACGACGGACCTCAAGGACCCCAGCCGGTATCTGTCCGGCGGCGAGCTGGTCCTCACCGGTCTGGCCTGGCTCCGGGACCCCGAGGACGCGGAGCCGTTCGTCCGGATCCTGGCCTCGGCCGGGGTGGCCGGGCTCGCGGCGGGCGAGGCGGAGCTCGGGGACATCCCCGACGATCTCGTACAGGCGTGTTCTCGCCATCGGCTGCCGCTCTTCGCAGTGAACGAGTCCGTTGCGTTCGCGACGATCACCGAGCACGTTGTTCGACAGGTGTCCGGCGAACGTGCGGGCGACCTGGCGGCGGTCGTCGACCGCCACAGGCGGCTGATGACCTCCGGTCCGGCCGGCGGCGGGCCCGAGGTCGTCCTGGACCTCCTCGGCTCCGACCTGGACCTCCGGGCCTGGGTCCTCTCCCCCACCGGCCGCCAGATCGCGGGCGCGGGAGAGCCGCTGGACGCCTCGCTCGCGGCGACGCTGGCCGGTGAGCACCTGGCGGCGACGAGGACCGGCCGGCGCGGCCCGCACCGGCTCAGCGCGTCCGGAACCACCTTCTCCCTCTTCCCTATCCGCAACACCGGCCGCGGCGCGGCGCCCGCCGTACGCGACGTACGGGAGACCGTGCTCTCCGACTGGCTGCTGGCCGTCGAGGCCGACGCCGGGGACTGGCCGGCCGCCCGGCTCGACCTGCTCCAGGGCGTCACCCAGCTGATCGCCGTCGAGCGGGACCGGCGGGACGCGGCGCGCACGGTACGGCGCAGGCTGGCGCAGGAGGTCCTGGAGCTGGTCCAGACGGGGGCCGCCCCCGCCGAGATCGCCGCGCGTCTGCGGGTCGCCGCCCCGGTGCTGCTGCCGGGCCTGGGGACCGCGCCGCACTGGCAGGTCGTGGTCGCCCGCGTCGAATGGGACCCGGAGGCCGGGCAGGGCCCGGTGGAGACCGGTCCGGTCGCCCAGGCGCTCCTGGAGGAGATCCTCGTCGACCCGGCGACCGTGGGTCCCGAGTCCACCGACCGGATCGCGGTCGCGCACCACGGGGACGAGGCCATCGCCCTGGTGCCGCTGCCGGCGGGCCCGCTGCCCGACAGCGAGGACGAGGGGACCACGAACATCGGGCTGCACGCGGACGCGCTGCTCGCGGCGGTGCGCGAGCCCCTCTCCGCCGGCCTCGACGGCGACGGCCGCCTCACCCTCGGTGTCAGCGCGGCCGTCCACTCGGCGGAGGGCCTGCGCGGCGCCCTCGAGGAGGCCAGGCACGCCCGTCGGGTCGCCGCCGCCCGCCCGGGCCGCGTCTGCGCCGCCGGGCACCACGAGCTCGCCTCGCACGTGCTGCTGCTGCCGTTCGTCCCGGACGACGTCCGCCGCGCCTTCACGGCCCGGCTGCTCGACCCGCTGCGCGACTACGACCGCCGCCACCGCGCCGAGCTCATCCCCACGCTGGAGGCCTTCCTCGACTGCGACGGCTCCTGGACCCGCTGCGCGACCCGGCTGCACCTGCATGTGAACACCCTGCGGTACCGGGTGGGCCGGATCGAGCAGCTGACGGGCCGCGACCTGTCGCGTCTGGAGGACAAGCTCGACTTCTTCCTGGCGCTGCGCATGAGCTGACCGCCTCGGGCGGGTGGCCCCCGGCGGGTCACCCGCACGGCTCAGGCGGCCGCGGATTCCGCGGTCGTCACCCGAAGGGATCATGGCGGGATTCATCTCTTCGGGGGAACGCCGTTCCGAGCGGCAGGGCGGGCGCGGCGCCCAAGGCCGGCGGCCGCCGGGGCGCACCGGCAACGCCCGGGGGCAGGCCGGAGGCGGATGGGATCGGGCCATCGGGCCGTGCCGAACGCATGCGTCCGCATAGCGGTCAAGGTCCAGCACTTGTGAAAAGTTTCACCTGACCCCTTGGCCAGCGCCACGCGTTCGTGCTGAGATGCGGGCCTGACTCAACAGCTCAATGGCGCGCTCGGGGAGGGCAATGTGGCGGATACCGCCATGTCTGGTTCCGAAACAACGGGTGGCGACGATCCGTCCCTTGGCTACGGCGGGGCGACCCCGATGGAGACGGCCATATGGCGTCTCCGCTCGCGCGGCTGCTGGACGGACGCCGCGGCACTGCTCGCGCCCCGCGCCGCGGAGCCCGCGGCGGCACTGGAACGGGCGGCCCTGCTGATCGAGCGGTGTCTGTACACCGAGAAGGGGTGGTCGGACGCCGAGGAGGCGCTCCGGGCGGCCGAGGCCGTGGCCCGGACGGACGAGGAGCGGGGGGCGGCCGCGTGCGAACGCGGCTATCTCGCCTACGCGTCGACGCTGCTCGGCGTACGCGACCGGGCCGACGAGGCGACCGCGGCGCTCGGGCGGGCGGCGGCGCTGATCAGCCCCGGGGGCGAGGGGCGTCCACTGCTCGACTACCGGCGCGGGCTGATGGCCCAGAACCTCGGCGACTCGCCGCAGGCCGCGCGCGCCGCCTACCGGCGCGCCCACGCGGGCGCCGCCGCCCAGGGGGACGAGCTGCTGCTCTCCTCCACCTGGCGCCATCTCGCCGGACTCGCTTTACGGGAAGGCGAGTTGGCGGAGGCGCGGCACGGCTTCGCCGAGTCCCTCCGCATCCGTGAGGAGCTCGGCTACCTGGTCGGTACGGCCCCGGCCCTGACCGCCCTCGCGGACACGGAGACCGAGCCGGAGGCGGGCCGCCTCCGGGCCGAGGCGGCCCGGCTGTTCCGCCTTCTGGGCGGGGTGCCGACCTGGCTCGCGGCCCAACTGACACCTCGGCCCGCGATCTGACGGAGAGTCGGGCCTTGGACGGGTGGGCGGAGACGGAGCCGCCCACCCCCCGATCGCCGCCGGAGTGCCCGGTCGTCACGGGACCCACGGAGGGGTCGACAGCCGTGACGTACCGTCACCTGGCCTGGTCCGGGGACCTGTCCAGGCAGAGCAGCACCTCGTCCATGCCCACCACCAGTGCCCCGTCCGGCGTCAGGGCCACCGCACGGACCGGCGGGCCGGGGCGGAAGGTGTGGCGGGACCGGTTGTCGAGGTCGTGGAGCTCGACGAGACCGTCCGCCCAGGCGATCGCGAGTGACGGCCCCTCGGCCGTCTCCGCGGCGTGCAACGACACGACGGCGGCGCGGCGTTCGGCGATCGGGGCCGGGTCCGGGTCCTGGCCGGGGATCCAGCGGCGGACCGTGCCGTCGAGGCCGCCGCTGCAGAGGAAGGGCGTGGCGGTCTCGATCGCCGTCACGGCCGTGACGCGGCCGCTGTGCAGCGCGGCCTGGTGAATGCCCGTCAGACCGAAGGCGTGGACGGAGCCGAGCCGGTCGCCCACCACGACCGAGCCGCTGATCGCCGCGAGCGCACTGCCCGGGTGCCGGGTGAGGGTCGCCGCGACGGCCGTCGTGAGCCGCTCCAGATAGGGCGGCCGGGGCGCCGGCCCGGGGACAGGTTGCAGCCGGCCCCGCTCGTCCAGGATCAGCACCGTCCCGTCCGGCGCGGGCGCCAGCGCCTTGATCCGGCCGCCCGAGGGGGTCCGCAGGGATTCGCCGGCGGGCGTGGCGTCGGCCGCGCCGAGCAGCCGCACCTCGTCCGTGGTGCCCGCGACGAGGAGGCGGTCGCCGATGGCGCCCAGGGCCGTGACCGGGCCCGGCCAGGGCGGGGTCAGATCGCCGCGTACCCGGGTCCACCGCACCCGCCAGGGCGCGTCGGCGGCGAGGGCTCGCAGCGCGGGACGGAGCCGGGGGTCCGCCTCGTCGCCGAGGGCGCCGAGCAGGACGACGGCCCGGTCCGCCGGGCTCTGGTCGCGGCACAGGGACTGGCCCGCGCGCAGCCAGGCCGAACGCAGGCCGCCGCGGTCGTCACCGGGGCCGGTCGCGTAGGCGGTGGTGACGCGCAACGGGTCGGCCGTGCAGACCGCGACGGGGTCGGCCAGATCGACGGCGTGCCGTGCCTCGTACGGCGCGGAGGCGTCGTCCGGCCCCGACTCCCTCCGCTCGGCGGCCTCTTGGTCCGTTCCGGCGGTCTCGACATCCCCGTCGAGGTCCACGACCGCGACGCGGCGGTCGGAGAGGAGGGCGTACGACGGCGTGCCCGTACAGGTCTCCACGACGAGCCGGACGCGGCCCGACGCGGCGAGTTCTCCGACGAGTCCGGCGATCGCCTCCGGCTCGGCGGCGGCGTGCAGGTCCGGCAGGACGAGGGCGGCGCGCCGCGTCTCGGTGGTGGCGACGGCCCGGACGAGTTCACCGGGCGTCCTGGCCACCACACCGAGCCGGTTCGCGATCGTCCACGCCGCGCCGAGCACGCACTGCCCGGCGAGCGGGACCAGCTCGCGCGCCGCGCGCCGGCGGCGCGCCCCGGGGCGGGTGCGGTGCGCGGCCAGCCAGGAGAGCAGGGCGGACTTGCCCCGGCGGGGGCCGCCGACGACCAGGCAGAGGCGCGGGGCCTCCGGGTCGGTGAGCCAGCCGAGCAGGGCCGCCGCCTCGGCCTCCGTACCGGCGGGGCGGTCTCCACGGACGGATCCGGTCACAGGCACCTTCCCCGTGCCGGGGACGGAGACGCGGACGGCATGGGACACCTCACGGACGGCGCTGTACGGGCGGGACGACGGCAACAGCCAGCGGCGGCAAGGGCCAAGGGCACCGGCCGACGGCAACCTTAGTCGTCACTCCGCCGATCCGGTGAAATGCTCTCTGACAAGTGACTGTACGACGGTGACATCCTGGGCGATCAGGGCGTCGAGCAGGGCGGTGTGTTCCGCGGCGTCGGCCACGAGGTCGCCGTGCCGGGTCACCGGGCCGCTCACCAGGGGCCACTGGGAGCGGCGGTGCAGGTCGTCGGCGACGGTGAGGAGCTGTTCGTTCCCGGCGAGGGAGAGGACGGCGCGGTGGAAGGCGCGGTCGGCCTCGGCGTAGTGGGCGCGGTCGCCGCGGGCTGCCGCGGCCCCGGTGGCCTCGGCGAGCGGCCGGAGCTCGGCCCAGCGGGCGGCGGGGACCGTGCGGGCGAGTCGGAGCATGATCGGGATCTCGATGAGCGCGCGGACCTCGGCCAGCTCGGCCAGCTCGCGGGGGGTGCGCTCGGTGACCCGGAAGCCGCGGTTCGGCACGACCTCGACGGCGCCTTCGACGGCGAGCTGCTGCATGGCCTCGCGCACGGGGGTCGCGGAGACGCCGAAGCGCTCGGCGAGGACGGGGGCGGAGTACACCTCGCCGGGGACCAGCTCGCCGCCGACGAGGGCCGTGCGCAGGGCCTGGAGGATCTGGCCGCGGACGGAGTGGCGCTGGACGGTGCGGGGGGCGGCGAGGCCGGACCCGGGCATCACGGCCGCCTCGCCGTGGACGGGCGCGCCCGGGGTGGGCGTACGGCCGGCCGGCGCGCCGTGGACGGGCGCACCGTGCACCTGCGCACCGTGGACGGGCGGCCTGTGGAGGGGCTCACTGTGGGTGTGTTCGCCGCGCGCCGACTCCCCGCGGCCCTGCTCCGGGACCCGCGCCGCGCCGTCCTGCGGCGGGAGCGGACGGTCGGCCGCCCGCTCGCGCGCTCTGCCCTGCTCCACCCGGGTCCTCCTGCGGGGTCGTGCCGGGCCTGGCTCGCGATACCGAGGCCCCCTGTGCACCATAGGCGGACAGGGCTGCAGTTCAAACATCGATCGTGTCGGGTAAGGTAAGGCTAACCTGCTAACGATCGCGATTCGGTGGTCCCCGTATGGCCCTCCCCGCTCTGCTCCCCGCCCCGTTCACCTCGCCCGTCGCGGCCTCGTACGCCCGCCTCGGCGAGGTGTTCCCCGGCCTGCGGATAGAGGAGCTCGGCGATGGCGAGGACTCGCCACGCGGGGCCGGCTGGGTGGGCGCGGACGAACTCGCGGGCGGCGGCGCCGCCCTCGACGCCTTCCTCGCCTGGGACAACGCGCAGGTGCTGCGGGACTACGGCCGGCAGGCCCGCCCCGACGTGGTGGCCGGCTTCGGACTGCACCGGTACGCCTGGCCCGCCTGCCTCCTGGTCACGGTCCCCTGGTTCCTGCACCGCCGCGTGCCGCGGCTGCCCGTCCGGAGCGTGGCCTTCCAGCGGGCCCTCGGACGGATGACCGTCCGGATCGAGGAGTTCGCCTGCCTGCCGGACGACCCCGCCGCGGCCCTTCCCGGCGCCCGGGTCGTCGCGGACGAGGAGGCCCTGCGCGCCGAGGTCAGGAGCGCGCTCGCCGAACACTTCGAGTCCGTCCTGGCCGGCTTCGGCCCGCGCATGCGGCGCGGGAAGCGGGCGCTGTGGGGCATGGCGACGGACGAGATCGTCGAGGGCCTCTGGTACGTCGGGGCACTGTTCGGCGAGGAACAGCGGGCGATGGCCGAGCTGGAGCTGCTGCTGCCCGGCACGGCCAAGCCGTACACGGGATCCGCGGGCTTCCGCGAGCTGCCCGGCGCCGAGGCGTCCGACGGAACGCCCCGCACCACCCGGGACCGCGCCGCGTGCTGCTTCTTCTACACCCTGCGCCCCGAGGACACCTGTCTGACGTGTCCGCGTACGTGTGACGCCGAGCGGGTCCGCCGGCTCACCGAGGCCGCCTGACCGTCGTACGGATTACGCCACTCGTACGGGTGACGTGAATCGAACGCAACTCCCTTGCACCGCGCGTTCGTTCGACCAGATCACCCCTATTCGTATGCCGTCAGGCCCCATTGGCGTGCTCTTGCCGCGAAACCCCGTGAGCGACCTCCGGGGTCGGCCAGTATGGGCGGCCGAAACGCCCTACTGCGATGCAAGGGACACCGCATGAGACTGACCGACATATCACTGGACTGGCTGCTTCCGGGTGGCGTCATGGTGGCCGGAGTCCTGACGGCGGTGGCGGTGCTCGCGCGCGGCAAGCGCGCCGGTGACCAGGCCGCGGCGGAGGACTCCTGGGAGCGCAGTGAGGAACGCCGCCGCCGCAAGGAGGCGATCTACGGGACCGCCTCCTACGTCCTCCTCTTCTGCTGCGCGGCCGTGGCCGCCGCGCTCTCCTTCCACGGTCTGGTCGGCTTCGGCCGCCAGAACCTGAACCTCACCGGGGGCTGGGAGTACCTCGTCCCCTTCGGCCTCGACGGCGCGGCGATGTTCTGCTCGGTCCTCGCGGTGCGCGAGGCGAGCCACGGTGACGCGGCCCTCGGCTCGCGGCTCCTGGTGTGGACGTTCGCGGGCGCGGCCGCCTGGTTCAACTGGGTCCACGCTCCCCGGGGTCTCGGCCACGCGGGTGCCCCGCAGTTCTTCGCGGGCATGTCCCTCTCGGCCGCCGTCCTGTTCGACCGGGCCCTCAAGCAGACCCGCCGGGCGGCGCTGCGCGAGCAGGGCCTGGTGCCCCGGCCGCTGCCGCAGATCCGGATCGTACGGTGGCTGAGGGCGCCCAGGGAGACCTTCGCGGCCTGGTCGCTGATGCTCCTCGAGGGTGTGCGGACCCTGGACGAGGCGGTCGACGAGGTCCGCGAGGACCGGCGCGAGAAGGAGCAGAACCGGCTGCGCAGGCGCGAGCGGGAGAAGCTCGACCGAGCGAGGATCAAGGCGATCAACCGTCAGCACCGGGCCTTCGGTCTGGGACGCGGCGGGGGACGTCAGGTCGAGGTGCCGGCCCTGAACTCCGGCGCGGGCTCCGCGACTCCGTCCGTGGGGACGGCCGTCGCGGAGCCCGCCATAGCGGACCCCGGACAGCTGCCGCTTCGACACCGGCCCTCCCTCCAGGCCGTGAAGGGTACTGAGCCCCGGACGGTGGACCTCACCGCCGAGGACGACACCCAGACGCTGCCCCGGCTCGACTCGCTGGAGCGCAAACTGAAGGACCTGGAGCAGCAGTTCGGCTGAGCAGGCCGACACGGACGGCGGGGCGGCGTGGAGGACTCACGCCGCCCCGCCGTTCAGCTCGAACCACACCACCTTGCCCACGCCGTGGGCCTCCACACCCCAGGAGTCGGCCAGCTCCTGGACCAGCACCAGTCCCCTGCCGTTCGTACCGTCGTCGGCGATCGGTACGCGCGGCTCGGGGATCTTGGAGACGAAGTCCCGCACCTCGACCCGGAGGCTGTCCGGCACGACGGTCGCGGTGACCACGGCGCCGTGATCGGTGTGGATCAGCGCATTGGTGACGAGTTCGCTCGTGAGCAGCTCCGCGACATCGGAGGCGCCCGGTCCGCCCCAGGTCCGCAGCATCCTGCGCAACGCGTGGCGCACCTCCGGCACCGCCGTGAGATCCTCGCATCCCACCTTTCTCAGCAGTTGAGTCGGCTGTCGCGCCTCCCCGGCCATAACCCCCACCCACATGTCGGTACACATCTCCTCGAACAGGTTCACGGAGATGCATGCCCCACCCACCGGGCGGCATTCATACACCGCCCGACTACGAGGGTCACCCGCGCCCATGACCCCGCCGGGGCCCGTTCAGTGCGGGGGCGGCATGGGGTGCAGGGCGTTGGCTGTGGAGCACCCGCCTTCTCCGGGCATCCGCTGGATCCGGGACGGCGACCACACCTCGGTGGCGCCGGGGCCCACCCGGGCGAGCAGGCAGTCCTGTGCGTCGAAGCCGTTGCCCTTGACCGACAGGAGAACGCCCACCTGGTCGCCTTCGGCCTTCACCTCCGTACGGATCGCCGGGTCCATGTCCAGGGCGGCGAGCGCGCGGCGCACCTCGGCCTCGTCCGCCCGGCCGTTCGCCGGTACCCGGGGAAGCTTCACTCGCAGTTGCTCGTACGGCAGCCTGGGCGGTTCGGGTGCCGGGGCGAAGGTCAGCGGAGGCCCTTCGGGGCAGTCCACACCGCTGGGCTCCTCACGCCACTCCGACCTGGGCGACACCCGTATCGAGAAGCAGCGGACCACGGTGATCCGGTCCAGGTCGAACCGCGCGTCGTACGCCGTGCCGGAGGTGCGGACCACGACGTCGACGCCGTCCCCGTCATGGGTCGAGGTACCGGCCAGCTTCAGCACCTCCACGCCGTCGAGGCCGGAAGCGGAGCGTCCGACCTCCTCCGCCGTGCGCGGACGCTGGCTGTAGAGCCGCTCACCGGCCTTCTGCGCCACCTCCCGGGCGGCATCCGCCGCTTCGTCCTCCGAGTTCTGCATCAGTCCGCAGCCCGTGACGAACAGCAGCAGCGGTGCGAGCAGCAGCAGTCGGCGCATGCGTCCAGCCTTCCCGGTGCCGCCCTCAGGCGGCCATCCGCTCGACTACTCATATCGGAGTGGGTGATTGTACGAAGCCGGGGGCTCAGGCCAGGGCGGCGGCCAGCAGGGCGAAGGCGGCGATGATGACGGCCACGCGGACGTAGTGGAGGCGGTCCCAGCGCTTCATCTGCTCCTTCCAGTCGGCGGGCCGGGTGTCGGGGGTCCAGTTCTTGCCCCGGTTGTTGATGGGGACGAGCAGCAGGATCGACATGATCATGCTGACGATCAGCAGGGCGCCGGCGGTGACGACCAGGCCGGTGCCGGGGTCGTTCCATGCCGCGGCGGCCCAGGCCGCGACGAGGACGAGCGAGGTGATGTACCAGACCGGCATCACGGCGCCGAGCATCCGGCCCCCGTGGGAGCGGCCGAGCTGGCCGCTGTCCTCCGGAAGTGCGCCGAGGATCGGGTTGAGGACGAAGGCGACGGAGAACTCCACCCCCACCATCACGCCGACGACCACGGTGGTGACGACCTCGAGTGCGTTGAGCATGACGACCCCTCCTGGGATCTAGCGCCGCTAGATGACGTTAGCAACGCTAGCGCTGCTCACGCTCGATTGTCTAGCGGTGCTAGAATCGGAGCATGTCGGTACAGGAACGCAAGGAACGCGAACGGGCGGTCCGCGAGCGCCTCATCGTGGCCACGGCCCGCGAACTCGCCGAGGAGCAGGGCTGGGACGCGGTCACCACCCGCCTGCTCGCCGAGCGCATCGAGTACAGCCAGCCCGTTCTCTACAGCCACTTCCGCGGCAAACGCGAGATCATCGGCGCCGTCGCCCTGGAGGGCGCCGCCGAGATGGCCGCGGCACTGCGGGCCGCGACCTCGGCCGCGGACGGTCCGCGCGCCCGGGTCGCCGCGCTCGCCCGCGCCTACCTCGACTTCTCCGAACGCAACCCGGCGGTCTACGACGCCATGTTCCAGCTCGACGGCGGGCTGGCGTTCGCGAAGGAGGACACCCCGGAGCCACTGAAGGACGCGTTCGCCGCCCTCGTGGAGAGCCTCGGCGAGGTCGCCGGTGACGGCGTCCATCCGGCGATGTTCACCGAGGTCTTCTGGGCCGCCCTCCACGGGCTGGCGACCCTGACCCAGGCCGGCCGTCTGCCGCCGGAGGACGCCGGCCGCAGGGTGGAGCTGCTGGTGGACCGGCTCCCCGTGGTCTGACGCACCGCGGTCGCCGGGGAGACGCCCTAGGGGCGGGGGACGTTCCGCAGGTTGGAGCGGGCCATCTGGAGCATGCGGCCCACTCCGCCGTCCAGGACGATCTTGCTTGCCGAGAGGGCGAAGCCGGAGACCATCTCGCGGCTGATCTTCGGGGGGATCGAGAGCGCGTTGGGGTCGGTCACGATGTCGACGAGCGCCGGGCCCTTGTGCCGGAAGGCGTCCTTGAGGGCGCCCGCGAGGTGCTTGGGCTTCTCCACGCGGACGCCGTAGGCGCCCGCCGCGCGGGCCACAGCGGCGAAGTCGGGGTTGCGGTTGGTCGTGCCGTACGACGGAAGGCCGGCGACCAGCATCTCCAACTCGACCATGGAGAGCGCGGAGTTGTCGAACAGCACGACCTTCACCGGCAGGTCGTACTGGACCAGGGTGAGGAAGTCGCCCATCAGCATCGAGAACCCGCCGTCGCCGGACATCGAGATCACCTGACGGCCCCGGTCCGTGAACTGCGCGCCGATGGCCTGCGGCAGGGCGTTCGCCATCGAGCCGTGCGAGAAGGAGCCGATGATCCGGCGACGGCCGTTGGGCGAGACGTAGCGCGCGGCCCAGACGTTGCACATGCCCGTGTCGACGGTGAACACCGCGTCGTCGTCGGCCAGTTCGTCGAGGACCGAGGCGACGTACTCCGGGTGGATCGGGACGTGCTTCTCCACCTTGCGGGTGTACGCCTTGACGACGCCTTCGAGCGCGTCGGCGTGCTTCTTGAGCATCTTGTCCAGGAAGCGGCGGTCCGACTTCGCCCGTACCCGCGGGGTGAGGCAGCTCAGCGTCTCCCGGACATCGCCCCAGACCGCCAGGTCGAGCTTGGAGCGGCGGCCGAGCCGCTCGGGCCGGACGTCCACCTGGACGATTCTGACGTCGTCCGGCAGGAAGGCGTTGTACGGGAAGTCCGTGCCGAGCAGGATCAGCAGATCGCACTCGTGGGTGGCCTCGTAGGCCGCCCCGTAACCCAGCAGCCCGCTCATCCCCACGTCGAACGGGTTGTCGTACTGGATCCACTCCTTGCCGCGCAGCGCGTGCCCGACGGGCGCCTTCACCCGCTCGGCGAACTGCATCACCTCGGCGTGCGCCCCGGCCGTACCGCTGCCGCAGAACAGCGTCACCCGTTCGGCCTCGTCGATCATCCGGGCCAGGGCGGTGATCTCTGCGTCGCTCGGGCGGACGGTGGGCCGGGAGGTGACGAGCGCGGTCTCCCACGTCTTGTCCGGGGCCGGTTCGGAGGCGATGTCGCCCGGCAGCGAGACGACGCTGACCCCGCCCTGCCCGATGGCGTGCTGGATGGCCGTCTGGAGCAGCCGGGGCATCTGGCGGGGGTTGGAGATCAGCTCGCTGTAGTGGCTGCACTCGGAGAAGAGCCGGTCCGGGTGGGTCTCCTGGAAGTAGCCGAGGCCGATCTCGCTGGAGGGGATGTGCGAGGCGAGCGCCAGGACCGGGGCCATCGAGCGGTGCGCGTCGTACAGGCCGTTGATCAGGTGCAGGTTGCCCGGGCCGCAGGAGCCCGCGCACGCCGCGAGGCGACCGGTGATCTGCGCCTCGGCTCCCGCGGCGAAGGCGGCGGTCTCCTCGTGCCGGACCTGGATCCAGTCGATGTCGGGCGTACGGCGGATGGCGTCGACGACGGGGTTCAGGCTGTCGCCGACGACTCCGTACAGCCGCCGGACGCCCGCCCGGACGAGGATGTCGACGAACTGTTCTGCGACGTTCTGCTTGGCCATGGGTCCATCAACCCATGGGGCGGACCGTTACGCCTCCCAGACGGCCACGCCCGTACGGTCGTCGGCGTACCCCTTCACGCGGAGCTGGGTGTCGGCCAGGAAGGCCGCGAGCCCGGGCGGCTCGGGGGCCGCCCAGCGCTCCGCGAGCTCCTTGGCGAGGGCGGGCTCGCCGCGCATCGGCTCGGCGAGGCCGTTCGAGGCGAGGAGGAGGGTGTCACCGGGGCGGGCGACGGAGGCCCGGAAGCGGAACGGTTCGGCGGGCGGCGCGGGCGCGCCGGGGCCCGAGTCCCCCCAGGAGGGGACCGGCGGAGGCTCCTCGGCCGAGGGGGCGCCCGGCGGGCCGGTGACGTTGAGTCTCATGGTCGCGCGGTCGCCCTCCGCCGTCTCCGCGGGAGGTGAGCCGAAACCGACGACGGGCGCGCCGGCGAGCGCGGCGGGCTCCGGGAGCAGGGGCTCGATGTCCTGCCAGGCGCCGTCGCGGAGGCGGAAGAGACCGCCCGCGCCGATGCCGAAGAAGACGCGCGTGCGGCAGGCGGGGTCGGCGGAGAGCAGCAGGCAGCGCAGGCCTGCCGTGTACTCCTCCGTACTCACGCCCAGTTCGGCCGCGCGGGCCCGCAGCTTTCCGTAGGTGCGGGCGGTGAGCCGGTGGAGCCCCGACTTCAGGTCGCCGCGCCGGCCGGAGCGGATGTCCTCGGAGAGCCGGACGTGGCTGCGGCCGACGGCCTCGCCGATCCAGCGGCAGGTGTCGGCCGCGGCGAGATGGGCGGCCTCGGCGGCGCGGGCGCCGCTCGCCACGGCGACGAGGACGAGCGCGGCCTCCTCCTGCCCGAACCGGGCGGTGAGCAGGGCGTCCCTGCGGGGTTCGCCGCGGTAGCGGGCGGAGTCGCCGCGCTGCGAGGCGGCGCGCAGGGTGTACGAGCCGTAGCGCGCGCCGTCGAGGACGGTGTCGGCGACCAGTTCGCCCAGCTCTCCGGGCCGGGCCGGGGGGAGAGCGGTGGGCTCGGCCTCGTAGGTGGGCGGGCGGTTGCCGATGTGGGCGGTACGGGGGCGGGGCACGGGCACGGCGTCCGCCTCGGGCGGGGCGGGCGGCCGCGCGTCCGGCGTCGGGTCCGCCGCCGGTTCCGTCCGCGGAGCCGTCCTCGGGTCGGGCGCCGCCACTCGGGGCGGGGGCGCCGCGAAGGAGCGTGGTTCAGGGGTGGCGCCGGGGTCGTCGAGCGGCTCCCAGGGGGCACGGGGCGGCAGCGGCGCCGGGCTCGGCGCTCCGTCCGCCGTCCGGGGGGCCGAGGGCGGGGCCGGTGTCGTGGCCGGGAACTCCGTGGCCGGGGCCTGCGTCGTGGCCGGAAGCGCCGCGGTCGGGAGCTCCGTCGTCGCCTGCGAGGCGGAGTCGAAGCGGTCGTCGAGCGTGTCGCCCGTCGTGGTCGGTGCCGTGTCCGGTGCCGACTCGTCGTAGAGCTTGTCCCACCAGTTGTCCCCCTGCTGAGTCATGCCCTTATTGTCCACCGCGCGGGCCGCCAGAAAACGGGACATGACGAAAAAGGGGTCCGCCGGGCGACCCCACCCCCCACGGGAAGGACGCCCGGCGGACCGGCGTGATCAGCGCACGTCGTAAGCGCGGACCACGGTCTGGGTGACGGAGTTGCCGTTGGCATCCGTCAGTTCGGACTTCAGGGTGACCGGCTTGCCGGCCGCGCCCGCGTGGTTCACGGTCGCGGTCCAGGCGCCGTCCTGCCGCGAGACCTGCGCCTCCGTCCAGGTCGCGCCTCCGTCGTAGGAGTACGAGAGCCTGGCCGAGGTGAGCGCGGCTGCCTGGTAGCCCGCGTGACCCGTCGCGCTGAGGCCGATCTTCTGGCCGTCGGTCGCGGCGAGGGTCTTGAGTCCGTCCTCCGGAAGGGTGTACCGGGGGAAGAGAATCGGGATGCCTTGAGAGTAGACGTTCTCGTCGGCCTGGGAAGTGAATTCCCACACCGAGTTGACGGATGTGGAGCGGTCCCACACCTTGCTGCCGATCTTCATGGTGTTCTGTTCGAGCGTGTACGCACCGCGCTCGGACGGAACTTCGAAGACCCCGAACGGCCATCCGGTCTCGCCGAGCAACTCCCCGTCCCTGCTCAACCGGAGGTTGCCGATGTCCCCGAAGGACCCGGGCTGGGAGTAGTGGGTGCCGTCGCCCCACAGGGAGTCCGCGAAGCCGATCAGGTCGCCCTGGCGTTCGGCGACGAGGACGGGCTCACCGGACGCGTCCTGCGGCGCGGTCGGCGCGACGACACCGTCGTACCAGCGCTCGGTACGCCTCTCCCCCTCCTTGTAGGCGCGCTGGGCCCCGATCATGAACTCGCCGAAGGGGAAGCTGGAGGAGAGCATCTGGTCCCACCGGGTGTCCCCGGGCGTGTAGTACTCCGTCCGGGTGCCGGGGGCCGGGACCGGCTCGATGGCGCCGAAGTAGACGGCCGTGCCGTTGGGGCGGTAGGCGGCCGCGTTGTCGATGAAGTCGGTGGCCACGCCCATCGAGCCGTAGGTGGACTCGGTGCGGCCAAGCCGGCCGTCGCGGACCCGGTAGGTCCTGTCGTCACGGATCGAACCGGTCTCGGGGAAGGCGAGGTTGTAGAGGTACGGACTCTTCGCCGTGGCCTTCCAGGAGAGGACGACCTCGCCGGCGGAGAGCTTCCCGAGCAGCGCGGCGGCCTCGGCGGAGTCGACGGCGAGGACCGGGAACCCCGCTCCGGTGAAGCCTGCGGTCGGGTACCAGCGGGCGGTCGAGGTGCGGTGGGCGAGGACCGCGACGGCTCCCTCGGCCTTGGCGTTCCGGGCGACCGTGCTCGCGTTGGTGGAGGTGTCGGGGAAGCGGACCAGGGCCACGCGGCCCCGGACGCCGGCCGCCTTCAGCTCCTCCGGGGTTCCGTCGCCCGCGTCGACGAGCCGGGCGGAGCCGGTGCCGTCGAGGTTGTCGGAACCGAGGGAGCCGGTGACCGGGTGCAGGACGGTGCCGTCGCCCGTCTTCAGCTCGGAGATCTGCGGGGCGACGGTGCGCCAGTAGCTGCCGAACTCGAAGTCGCCCTCGTCGGCGCGGCCTTCGACCGAGGCGTAGTAGCCGCGGATCGAGCGCACACCGGCGGCCGAGCCGGAGTGCAGCCAGGTGTCGTCCCAGGAGCGGGCGAACGCCAGGGTGGTGCCGCGCTGTTCACCGGGCTTGTCGGTCTTCACCGCGAGCCTGTGGGCCTTGCGCGCGTCGAGGACGACGGTGGTGTCCTTCTTGACCTCGATCTGCGGCCGGGCCAGGTAGCTGAGCGAGTCGGTCAGCGTGGCGCCCTCGCCGGCGTCGGGGGTGGTGACGAAGGAGGTGAGGAAGTAGCTGCCGGGACGGACCCGGAAGACCTGGTCGGTGGCGCCCTCGTTGAAGCGGCGCTCGCCGCTCGCGGTGTCGGTGCCGATGAGGTCGAGGGACGAGGCGCCGCCGGCGGGCCGGCCCTGACGGTCGATCAGCTTGACCCGCAGGGTGACGGTCTCGGGCTGGACGTAGAGCGAGAACGGCGTCGAGACGTGGACGCCGCCGGGGGCGGTGGCGACCACCCGGCCGGTGACGTCGCCGTACTGGGCGCGCTCCAGGTGGGCGGCCGGATCAAGGTGGAGCGGGACCTCGACGGTCGCGCCGGCCGGGACGGTGACGGTGCGCTTGGCGAGCCGGGCGACGGAGGACCGTACGCGCGAGCCGTCGTTGCCGGTGACGCTCTCGACGGCGAGCGTCAGGGTGACGGCCTCGGCGGAGGTGTTCGTGTACGGGACGGAGACCGAGGTGCGGTCGCTGCCGTCCTGGGGCCAGTTGAAGGTGCCGCCCTGGACGGCGTCGGCGCCGAGGACCGTCTGGTCGACGGCTGCCTTGACGTCGAGCCGCCCGCCGCCGACCTCGCGTACGTCGCCGGGGACGGAGCTCTCGGCGGAGGAGACGAGAGCGGCCTTGATCTGCTGGGCGGTCCAGTCGGGGTGGCGCTGCTTGACGATGGCCGCGGCGCCCGCGACGTGCGGGGTGGCCATCGACGTGCCGGACATGGCCTGGTAGGCGTACACGCCCCGGCCGCCCGCCGCCGCGGCGGATATGCCGACGCCGGGGGCCGCGATCTCCGGCTTGAGGGTGTGACCGAGCGTCGTCGGGCCGCGGCTGGAGAAGTACGCGGTGGAGTCGTCGCGGTCGGTCGCGCCGACGGTGAGGACGCTCGGCGCGCAGCCCGGCGAGGAGACCGTGTTGAGCGAGGGGCCGGTGTTCCCGGCGGCGACGACGAACAACGTGCCCTCGTTCTGGGCGAGTTCCTCGGCGGCGATGCTCATGGGGTCGGTGCAGTCGGTCTCGGCGGGGTTGCCGAGACTCATGGAGACGACGTCGGCGCCCTGGGCGACGGCCCACTCCATGCCGGCGATGATCCAGGAGGTGGCGCCGGAGCCGGAGTCGTTCAGGACCTTGCCGTTGAGCAGGTCCGCGCCGGGCGCCACACCCTTCTTCTTTCCGCCGCTCGCCGCGCCGGAGCCGCCGACCGTGGAGATCGTGTGGGTGCCGTGGCCCTGGCGGTCGTCGGCGGTGTCGGAGTCGGTGAAGTTCTCCGAGGCGACGACCCGACCCTTGAGGTCGGGGTGCTCGACGTCGGCGCCGGTGTCGAGGACGGCGACCTTGGTCCCCTTGCCGTCGAAGCCGGCGGCCCAGGCCTCGGGCGCGTGGACCTGCTTCGTCGAGCGCTCCAGGGTGGCCTGAACCTTGCGGTCGAGCCAGAGCTTCTTCAGACCGGAGGCGGACCGGGCGGCGGGGGTGTTCACGTCTGCCCAGAAGGCGGAGGCCTGCTTCTTGTCCGCCGTGAGCGCGACGCCGTCGACGGTCTCGAGGACCTGGCCGCGCCGGGCGCCGCGCGGGGCGGCCGGGACGGAGCGGGCGAGGTCGGAGCCGTAGACCGCGATCAGGGGAAGCGAGGCGGTGCCGGCGTCGTCGTACCCCTGCCGGATCAGGCCCGTGACGTTGAAGAGCTCCTCGTCGACGCGGCCCGCGGCGAGGGCGGTGGTGGCGCCCTCGGGGTAGACGTACAGGTCCGGGCCCGAGCGGCGCGTCTGGACGAAGGGCACCGTCCCGTCCTCGCGGGGCAGCGCGGAGGCGGCCGGGTTCCCGGCGGCGTCACGGGTGACGACGACCCGGTCGCCCGTGACCAGCGTGACGGTGGCGGCCCGCCCCCCGGCGCGGGCCTGGGCCTCGCTGCCGACCAGCGGTCGATTGCGGGTCGTGTCGTCCTGCGGCGCGGCTGCCGTGGACGGCGCGACCGCGGTGACGGCCAGGACGGCGGCGGTCGCCGCCCCCAGGGCCGTACGCGAAATCGGGCGCATCGCTCTCCCCATCTGAATCCGGACCAAGGCAGGCAAAATCCCCCGGCCCGGAGGCTGTTGGTGCTGCGGTGACGCCACATTGGCAGAGGTGAGGGTGGTGCAGGGATGATGTGCGCGGCGGGAATACGTCGTGGCCGATTTCCGCCAGAGCACCAACGGAACGAATGCGTCCGGTGAACGTCCCGGGAATGTCCGGGACGCCCCAGGACGTCCCGGGCGAGGGGTGGGCAGCGATGCTGGGAGCGATAGGTCTCGACGAACGGCAGGAGTCGGCGTACCGCGCGCTCGTCGCGCTGGGGGCTGCGGAGGTCGCGGACCTGGCGCACCGCCTCGGCCTGCCCGAGACGGACACCGAGCGGGCGCTGCGGCGCCTGGAGTCACAGGGCCTGGCCGCGCAGTCCTCGGCACGGACCGGGCGGTGGGTCGCGGCCCCGCCGGGGGTGGCCCTGGGCGCGCTGCTGACGCAGCAGCGGCACGAGTTGGAGCAGGCCGAGCTGGCGGCGGCGCTCCTCGCGGAGGAGTACCGGGCGGAGGCGGCGGAGCCGGCCGTCCACGACCTGGTGGAGGTGGTGACCGGCGCGAGCGCCGTCACCCACCGCTTCCTCCAGCTCCAGCTGGGCGCGACCGACGAGGTCTGCGCGCTGGTGACCGGCAAGCCCATCGCGGTCTCCGGGATGGAGAACGACGCGGAGGAGCTGGCGGCGGGGCGGGGCGTCTCCTACCGGGTCGTCATCGAGCGGGAGGTGCTGAGCCTGCCTTCGGGGATCGTCGAGCTGTCGGCCGCACTCGGCCGTGAGGAGCAGATCCGGGTGGTCGACCGGGTCCCGACCAAGCTGGTGGTCGCGGACCGCGCGCTGGCGATGGTCCCGCTGACGGGCCGCGGCGCGGAGCCCGCGGCGCTCGTGGTGCACGCGAGCGGGCTCCTGGAGTCGCTGATGGGCCTCTTCGAGGCGGTCTGGCGCGACGCGCTGCCGCTTCGGCTCGGGGCGGGCGCGCAGATCACGCAGGCGGAGGTGCCGGGCCCCGACGTGACGGACCTGGAGATCCTCTCGCTGCTCCTGGCCGGCATGACGGACGCGAGCGTGGCCAAGCAGCTGGACCTGGGCCTGCGGACGGTTCAGCGCCGGGTGAAGGGCCTGATGGAGCTGTCGGGTGTGACGACCCGGCTGCAGCTGGGCTGGCACGCCTACGAGAAGGGGTGGGTGGCCCGCAGATAGGAGGCGAGGGGCGCCGAGCGGGCTGGGGCCGCGCGGGGGGTACGTACGGGTGCCGGGCCCCCCGTACGTACCCTGCGACCTGCGCGGAGATCATGGGTCCTGCACGCTGGGCAGATGGGTGTGTGGCAGCTGTTGCTCGTCGCGATGGTGATGCTGCTCGGCCTGTTCGGGGTACTGGCTCCCGGCGTGCCGGGGCCGTGGCTGGTGTGGGCGGCCATGCTCTGGTGGGCGCTGCACGAGCAGAGCGGGCTCGCCTGGATCCTGCTCGTCGCCTCGACCGCGCTGCTCCTGCTCACCCAGGTGGTGGTGTGGCTCCTGCCGCAGCGCCGGATCCGGGGCGTCGGCATCACCCGGCGGATGGTGACGTACGCCGGGGTCGGGGCGTTCCTCGGCTTCTTCCTGATCCCCGTGATCGGCGCCGTCCCCGGTTTCATCGGCGGGATCTACCTCTGCGAACGGCTCCGCCTGGGCGGGCACGGCCAGGCCAGGGCGTCCACGAGGACCGTCATGCGGGCGGCCGGGACGAGCATCCTGGTGGAGATGTTCGCCTGCCTGCTGATCGTCGGCGCGTGGGCAGGCGCGGTGCTCTGGGGCTGAACCCGGTGCGGGAGCCGGGGCTGGGGAGCCGGGGTTGCCGGGGTTGGGCCCGGACCGAACCAGGACCGGGGCCTCGGACCTAGGTCCGCAGGCCCGTGCGCGGTCGGCCGGATCGCCGATGCGCCGCGCGGAGGCCGGGAGCCATGCTGGCCGTATGAGGGATTTCGAGGGATTCAGCGTCGCCGAGCTCGCCTACCTCCGCACGCAGCGCCTCGGCCGCATGGCCACGGTCGACCCCACGGGTCAGCCGCAGGCCAATCCGGTCGGCTTCTTCCCCCAGGAGGACGGCACGGTCCTGGTCGGCGGACTCGCGATGGGCCGCTCGAAGAAGTGGCGCAACCTCCGCGCCAACCCCAAGGTGGCGCTGGTCGTCGACGATCTCGCGAGCGTCCGGCCGTGGCGGGTGCGCGGGGTGGAGATCCGGGGCGTGGCCGAGCTGCGGGTGGGGCCGCACGAGCTCGGCCCGCATTTCAGCGAGGAGGTGATCCGGATCCACCCGCACCGGATCCACAGCTGGGGCCTTCCGGAGGTCACGGACCCTTCGGAAGATCGATCTGGTACTTGATGAAGCCGGTGTCGCGGGCGACCTTGTCGTAGAGCCGCCGGGCGGTGGTGTTGGACGCCTGGGTGTTCCAGTAGACCCGGTCGCAGCCCTGCTCCTTCGCCCACTCGGTCACCGCGGCGATCAGGGCGCGCGCCACGCCTCGGCCGCGCGCGTCGGGGTCGGTGAACAGGTCCTGGAGGTAGCACACGTCCGGCCCGGAGGTGCTGGGGTGGACGAAGAAGTGGGTGAAGCCGACGAGGCGCCCGTCGAGCCGTGCCGCCCGCGCGTGGACCCGCGCGCCCTCCCGGAAGGCGTTCCACGCCCGCTCGTACAGGGCGTCGGGCTCTGTACGGCCGTAGAAGTCGAGGTAGGCGCGGAAGAGACGCTCCCAGGCGTCGCGGTCGTCGGGTCCGAGAAGGTCTGTTTCGATCATGCGTTCATTGTGACGGCAGGGGCGCGAGCCTCCGGTACTGGTGTGCGTACGACCGCCACGGCCGCCAGGCGTCGGATCCGGACCGAGCGTCCGGGTCCGCCTCCGGGTCCACGACGGGGTGCGCGTCCGGGTCCGCCTCCGGGTCCACGTCGGGGTCGCCGAGGGCCCGCGCACGGATCACGGCCGCGTGGGTGGGGGTCACCCCGGGGACGGCGCGCAGAGCGCGCTCGGACTCGTCGCGGTCGGCGCCCGGATCGAGGCGTACGGCCCCGGCGGCGAGCGCGGTGGCCAACGGGCCGGCCTGAGGGTGGCCGGTGAGCGCGGCGGGCTCGGGGAAGAGGTGCGTGAGGCCGCCGCAGGCGTTCTCCAGGGGGGTGCCCAGGGCCGGGACCAGCCGCGCCGCCTCGTCGGGGCCGACGACGGTCCGTAGCGCGAACTCCTCCGGGTCGGCCGCACCCGGCGACCGCAGTCCGGGACGGGCGGCGACCCGCTCGGCGAGCACCGGGTCGGCGCCGAGGCGCTCCGCGACGGCGTAGGGGTCGGCGTCCAGGTCGAGGAGGCGGCGCAGCCGCTGGACGGCGGTGGTCAGGTCGCGGAGGTCGGAGAGGTGGATCCGGGCCTCCAGCCAGGCTCCTGCGGAGCGCTCGTCGACGGAGACGATGCCGGTGCCGTACGGGAGGCGGAGCGTACGGCGGTAGGTGCGGGCTCCGGGGGCGCCGAGCACCTCCTCGACGCCGGGGAGGGCCTCGGCGGCGAGCAGGTCGAAGACCTCGCGGGCGGCGTACGGGCCCCGGTGCGCGAGCCGCAGCGGCACGCCGGCGGCCAGCGCGGTACGGGGTCCGGCGCCGGTACCGGACTCGGCGCGCAGCTCGGTGGGGGTACGGGCGTAGATGCGGCGGATCGTGTCGTTGAACTGGCGCACGCTGGCGAAGCCGGACGCGAAGGCGATCTCGGTGACGGGCAGCCCGGTGGTCTGCAGGAGCAGCCGGGCGGTGTGGGCGCGCTGGGCGCGGGCGAGGGCGACGGGGCCCGCGCCGAGTTCGGCGGTGAGCTGGCGCTGCACCTGGCGGGGGCTGTAGCCGAGGCGTCCGGCGAGGCCGGGGACGCCTTCGCGGTCGACGACGCCGTCTCCGATCAGCCGCATGGCGCGCCCGACGACGTCGGCGCGGACGTTCCACTCGGCGGAACCGGGCACGGCGTCCGGCCGGCAGCGCCGACAGGCCCGGAATCCGTGGCCCTGAGCGGCGGCGGCGGTGGGGAAGAACGTGACGTTCTTCCGCTTGGGGGTGACGGCGGGGCAGCTGGGCCGGCAGTAGATGCCGGTGGTCTCGACGGCGAAGAAGAACGCCCCGTCGAACCGCGCGTCCCGACTGCTGACCGCCTCGTACCGCATGTCCTCGGCCGCGGCGGTCCCGGTTTCCTGATGCCTCACACCACCCAGTGTGCGGGACCACGACGCCCCGGCCTGGCGGCTTTCGGACACCACGCTGGAGCCGGGGGGGCAGCCCCGGTCGGCTCAGCGGCAGCCGAGCGCGCGGCGAGTTCGCGGGGGGGTGCCTCTATGTCCTTCGTCAAGGTGTGACCATGGGCCGCAGTCGGCAACTCTTGAGCACCCCGGCAACCATTCCGGCTCGACGGGGGTCCTCCGTACCAGGCCCCGCTCGGGGCCATCGACGCAAGGGGGAGGAGCTTCATGGGGGTCCGCAGGGCAGCGAAAGGCGTCGGTGACTTCCTGGTCGAGACGGTGGGAGAAGCCGTCGCCGAGGTGATCCTCAGCCTGCTCGCTTGTGCCCTGCTCGGCTGTCTGGCTCTGATCGCCTACCTGAGCTGGTCCCTCAGCCCGCGCTTCACCGTCGCGGGGGCCGGGCTGCTCAGCCTCCTCCTCGCCCACGGCGCCTGGCAGTCCTTCCGCACCCCCGCGAAGGGGCGCCGTCGGGGCCTCGCCGCCCTGACCGCTGTCGGTTTCACCGTGACCGCCATGACGACCCTCTTCCTGCTGCTCTACTCCACAGGATGCGACTGCCTGTGAGGCCGTCTGGTTCAGCTACGCAGGTCCGAGGCCGGTCATGCGGTAGCTGTTTCGGGGACGCGTGACTCGTAGAAGGTGCCGTCGCGGAGCATCACGAACAGGACGCTGATCCGTTGGCGGGCGAGGCGGAGGAGGGCCTGGGTATGGGCCTTGCCGCGGGCGTGTTGCTTGTCGTCGTAGGTGCGGGAGGCCGGGTCGGCGTTCATGCAGGCGACGGCGGAGAGGAACATGTGCGGCATGGTGCGGGCGGCGTCCGCGATCACGGCCGCGTCCTTGGCGTCGGTCTTCGCCTCGCCGGGGTAGAGGTCGGCGATCCGCCGCATCGCCAGCCCGGGCAGGTAGCCCCTGGCAGCCCGCGTCGCGGGCGACCGTGAGCGGGAGGGCGCCGATGGAGGCGGGCTGGTCCACGATCACCAGAACGGTGCCGAACGTCGCGCCAGCTCCCGGCCGCGCTGGTCGGGCCCGCCCGGCCGCCGCCGAGCCGGCGCGGGTGGGCCGCCGGGAGCCGGTGGGCCGGCAGGGCCGGCGGCCCACCGGCCGGTACGGCCGGAAGGATCCGTAGGCCGGTACGACCGGAAGGATCCGTGGACCGGTACGACCGGAAGGATCCATGAGCCGGTACGACCGGAAGGATCCATGAGCCGGTACGACCGGAAGGATCCATGAGCCGGTACGACCGGAAGGGTCCATGAGCCGGTAGGACCGCAACGGCCGGTGCGCCGCCCGCCGGCGCAGGTGAGCCGCCAGGGCCGACCCGCGCCGGTAGGCCCGGCGGTCCACCGGCCGGTAGGCCACCCGGATCGCCACGGTCGGTGGGCCGCAAGGCCGCCCGGGCCGCCGGGGCCGGAGGGCCGCACGGCCGCCGGGGCCGGTGGGTCGGTCAGGGGGCAGGTCCCCTTAGGCCCCCGGCGCCAGGCGCTTCGCCCGTGGTGGCTACCGGGGCGCGTTCCGGTGGCCGGTGCCGCGCTTCGCTTCCATGGCGGCGCGGCCCTCCGCGCCCTTGCGCTTCCAGTCCTTGAGCATCTCGGCGCGCACGCGGGCGTCCGTCTTGGCGACGATGCGCTGGTTCTCGCGCAGGAGCTTGCGGTAGCTCTCCAGGCGGCGCACGGACAGGGTGCCGTCGTCCACCGCCGCCGTCACGGCGCAGCCCGGCTCAGCCTCGTGGGCGCAGTCGTGGAACCGGCACTCCTCGGCCAGGGCCTCGATCTCCGAGAAGACCTGGCCGACGCCGGTCTCGGCGTCCCAGAGCCCGACTCCGCGCAGACCGGGGGTGTCGATGAGGACACCGCCCTCGGGCAGCACGAGCAGGTTGCGCGTGGTCGTGGTGTGGCGGCCCTTGCCGTCCACGTCACGAGCGGCCTGGACCGTCATCACGTCCTCGCCGAGGAGCGTGTTGGCGAGCGTGGACTTCCCGGCGCCGGAGGCGCCGAGCAGCACACTCGTCCCTCCCGACACCAGCGCGCGGAGCACGTCGAGCCCCTCGCCGGTCGCCGAGCTGACGGGAATCACCTGGACACCCGGCGCCACCGTCTCCACGTCCTCGACGAGGTACGAGAGCCCGACCGGGTCGGGTACGAGATCGGCCTTGCTGAGCACCACGAGCGGCTGGGCGCCCGACTCCCACGCCAGGGCGAGGAAGCGCTCGACGCGACCGAGGTCCAGCTCGACGGCGAGCGAGACCGTGATGATCGCGTGGTCGACGTTGGCCGCGAGGATCTGGCCCTCGGACCGCTTGGACGACGTGGACCGCGCGAACGCCGTGCGGCGCGGCAGGAGCGTCCGTACGTAGCGGGGGTCGCCGTCCGGGTCGACGGCCGCCCAGTCACCCGTGCACACGACCTTCAGCGGGTCGCGCGGCACGACGAACTCGGTGTCGGCCCGCACGGTGCCGATCGGGGTGATGAGGTCGCACTGACCGCGGTCGACCCGGAGCACCCGGCCGGGCAGAAGCCCCTGCTCGGCGTACGGGGCGAACGCGGCCTCCCAGCCCTCGTCCCAGCCGTACGGGGCGAGAGGGTGCGCGGGAGAAGAAGAGGAGGAGAGAGAAGAGGAGGAACGGACAAGCGAGGAGAAAGACAAGGGGAACCCTTCGAGGGGTGGCCCCGGCACGCGCCGAACGGCGCGGAAGAAAGGAGGAGTCAGCCGGCGGCCACGGAGGTGACGTGGAGGACGTACGCGAAGCGGGCAGCGCCCGACGTGACAGCAGCCATCGGTCACACCTCCTGAAGAGAACACACTCGACTGACAGGCGGCCGTCAGTCGGCCGCCGGAGAACACGAGGATCGTAACCACGGCCCCGCGAGGCTCGCCACCTCTTTTTCCGCCCACGGCCCCATCCACGGCCCCGCGCCCCGCACACACCAGGGACTCACAGTCAACTCACCTCCCACGAGCCGGTGTTGATGCAGACTCGGTCTACATGACTCCCCATCAGGAACCGCATGACGCATCGCGGGACGCGATCACGCGGACGTCTGGAAGGAGTCCGTCTCGCCCGCCCTGCCCTGCGACCCGCCCCGCGACGCATGACGCCCCGCAGCCGGGCCGGGAGGGCTCAGACGACGACCACCTCGACCGTGGCCACCGGGTTGCAGCCGTAGCCCTGGGCGTTCCACGGGGCGCGGTCGGGCTGGGTGGCGCCGTGGGAGTCGGTCGCGCGGGCCAGCAGGCGGTACCGGCCGGGGCGGCGCGGTGTCCACCGGTACGACCAGGCCGTCCAGGCGTACGGGCCGGTGGGCGGCTCGAGTTCGGCGTCGTGCCACTCGGCGTCCGGGACGCCCTCCCCCGGGCCGGTGCCGTCCGCGTCCTCGGCCCGGACCTCGACCCGGCCCACGGACCGGCCGGCGCCCGACCAGGCCCGGCCGCGTACGACGGTCTGCGTGCCGCGACGCAGGTCCTCGTCCGGTTCGGGCGCGGTGATGAGCGACTTGACGCGGATGGCCGTGACGGGCCCGTCGGGGGTGCCGTCCGAGGCGATGTAGACGTACTCCTCGGTCTGGAAGACGCCGGTGAAGGGTTCGGTGACGGCGCGCGCCCCCACCAGCCACTTCACGTCGGCGACCGCGTACCGGCCCGGGACCACGAGCCGGACGGGGGCGCCGTGCTCGGGTGTGAGCGGTGCGCCGTTCAGGTGCGTGGCGAGGAGGGTGTCGGGGTGGAGCGCCTCGGCGAGCGGGAGGGCGCGCTCGAATGCCGTGGGGTGCCCGTGGACGGTGCCGGTGTCGGCTCCGGCGAAGACGAACTCGACGGTCGCCGGGTCGAGGCCGGCCCGCTCGGCGATTCGGTGGAACGGCACGCCCGCGAACCGGGCGCAGCCGACGGCCCCGCGGCCCCACGGCAGCCCCGGCGGGCGCGGGTTCATCAGGGCGCGGCCGTTGCCCGCGCACTCCAGGACGACGTCGAACTCGCGCCGGCCGGGGCGGCCGAGGGCGATGAGTTCCTCGTAGTCGAGGGTGAGCGGTGTGGTCACGGCGCCGTCGACGCGGAGCCGCCAGTCGGCGGTCCCGGTGGGCGGGACGCCGAAGTGGTCCCGTACGAAGAGGGCGTCGGCGGGCGTCACCGGACCGGCCAGCGCGGCCATCGGCGTCTGGGCGTTGTACGGCTCGGTGGTCACCGTCTCGGGGGCCCAGGCGGTCGCGCCCTGCCCTCGCGGAACGGCCGATGCGGTCATGACGCCGACACCTCCGTGGGCGCGGTCCCGGTGCGGCGCCGCGCAGGTGGGGCGCGGGCCCGCTCTCAGCGTACGTGGAGCACGACGGGGCCACCCGACGGACGGCGCCGGCCGGGCCCCTCGGCCCCGCGGCGGCGTCCGATTCGTCCAAGACCCCGCCTCCCCCGCCCGCCTAGCCTCGTCCCATGAACACACCACGACTGGACGTCATCGGCCTCGTCGTCTCCGACATGGCCGCCTCGCTCGCCTTCTACCGGCGGCTCGGTCTCGACATCCCGGCCGACGCCGACACCGCGCCGCACGTGGAGGCCGCCCTGCCCGGGGGGATGCGGATCGCGTGGGACACGGAGGAGGTCATCGCCTCCTTCGATGCCGGCTGGACCCGTCCCGAGGGCGGCGACCGGATGGGGCTCGCGTTCCTCTGCGGCTCGCCCGGGGAGGTGGACGCCACGTACGAGTCGCTCGTCGCCGCCGGGTACCGCGGGCATCTGAAGCCCTGGGACGCCGTGTGGGGGCAGCGCTACGCCGTGGTGCTCGACCCTGACGGCTGCGGGGTCTCCCTCTTCGCCCAGGCCGACGCGTAGGCGGTCAGGGTCGTTCCGGCCAGCGCCCTGGTCTCGCGTGCCAGGTGGGCCTGGTCGGCGCAGCCCGCGCCGAGCGCCGCGTCGGCGAACGGAACCCCTGCCCTGACCAGGGCGAGGGCGCGCTGGAGCCGGAGGACGCGGGCCAGGGTCTTGGGGCCGTAGCCGAACGCGTCCAGGGACCGCCGGTGGAGCCGGCGCGCGCCGAGACCCACGGCGTCGGCGGTCTCCGCCACGGGCCGTCCGGCGGCGAGGCGCCGGACGACGGCGCGGATCAGGGGGTCGGGGTCCGGGGCGTCGGCGGCGCGGCGGACGGCGAGGTCCTCCAGGGCCGCGGCGGGGTCGGGCGCGGCGGAGATCCGCTCGCCGAGCCGCCGGGCACGTGCCTCGCCCCACAGCGCGCCCAGCTCGACCCGCCGGTCGCGCAGGGCGCTCGCCGGTACGCCGAGCAGTGTGGGCGCGTCACCGGGGGCGAACCGGATCCCGGCGTACGGCCCGGGGCCGGCCTCGGGGAGGTGCGCGACGGTGTCGGGGCCGGCGACGAGCAGCCGGCCGGCGCACCACAGCAGGTCCATGCAGCCGTCGGGCAGCACCGGCACCGGGCCCTCGTCCGCGGTCCGTGACGTCAGGGTCCAGACGACCGCGCCGTCCAGGCGCGCCGGGCGTTCCTCGTACACCCTTCCGAGGGTAGACGGCCCTGCGGGGGCACCTTCTAGTCCTTCTCCCAGCCCGAGTGGAGGCGTGACTTCACGTCGTCCGGGGGCAGGAAGCGGGACCAGCGTTCGGGGAACTCCGACGGCATGTCCGGGTCGTCCTCGTCCACCTCCTCCGCCTCCGCGCGCAGCCGGGCGACGAGGTCGGCGGCCTGGGCGGCGCGGGCGCGGTCGCTGGCCTCGCGGGCGGCGGCGGTGGCGACCGAGGGCCAGACCCGGTCGATCGCCGCGTTCACCGCCGCGCCGACGAGCACGGCGAAGGCCGAGATGCCGATCCAGAGCAGGACGGCGATGGGGGCGGCGAGGGAGCCGTAGATGGTGGGGCCCTCGACCTGGCTGGTGAGGTAGATCCGGAGCAGGAAGCTGCCGAGCACCCACATCCCGAGGGCGACGAGCGCACCCGGGATGTCCTCGATCCACGGCGATCTGACGGGCACGGAGACGTGGTAGAGCGTGGTGAGGAAGGCGACGGAGAGCAGGATGACGACCGGCCAGTACAGGACGGAGACGACTTCCGTGCCCCAGGGGATCAGCTCCACCACCCGGTCGGGTCCGACCACGGCGAGCGGCAGCACGACCGCGCCGATGAGCAGGGCCACGATGTAGAGCAGGAAGGCGAGGAGCCGGGTCTTCACGATGCCGCGGTGGCCGTCGAGTCCGTACATCACGGTGATGGTGTCGATGAAGACGTTGACGGCGCGCGAGCCGGACCACAGGGCGATGGCGAAGCCGAGCGAGACGAGTTCGGGGCGGGTGCCCTGGGTGACGTCGTCCAGGAGCGGTTTGGCGATCTCGCGTACGCCCCGGTCGGAGAGGACCGTCCGGGCGGCGTTGAGGATGTTCTCCTCGATGCTGGCGACCGTGTCGGTGTTGGTCCAGTCGTCGGCGTAGCCGAGGAGGGCGATCATGCCGAGCAGCAGCGGGGGGAGGGACAGCAGGGTGAAGAACGCGGCTTCGGCGGCGAGACCGAGGATGCGGTACTCGATGCACGAGTTGACGGTGTCCTTCAGGAGCAGCCAGACCATCTTCCGCTTGGACACGTTGCGGTAGAGGACGCGCGCCCGGTGGAGTCTGTTCCCGGGCCGCCGCTCGGGTGTTTCGTTTGCTGCCTGCACCTCCTTACCGTATCGGCATGGCACCCACCACCCACACCGTGACCAACCAGCCTCCGCCCCTGGTCGGATACGACGTGTTCACCGCGGACCGGGCACTCGCGGAGGCCGTGGAGCGGCATGTGCCGCCGGAGGTCTTCGCGGACGCACGGGACGAACTGGCGGACTTCGGCCGCTCCGCCGGGTCGGCCCAGGCGGCGGAGTGGGGCGCGCTGGCGAACGAGCACCCGCCGCGGCTGCGGACGCACGATCGGTACGGGAACCGGATCGACGAGGTCGAGTTCCATCCGGCCTGGCACCGGCTGCTGGGCCGGGCCGTGGGCGCCGGGCTCACGGACGCGTGGGGCCGCCCGGGGGGCCACGTGCGACGGGCGGCCGGCTTCGTCCTGACGACGCAGATCGAGGCGGGGCACGGCTGCCCGCTGTCCATGACGCATGCCGCGGTGCCCGCGCTGCGTGCGGATCCGGCACTGGCCGCGGTGTGGGAGCCACTGCTGACCTCGCGCATGTACGAGCAGGGGCTGCGGACGCCGGAGGAGAAGGGCGGTGTGCTTCTCGGGATGGGGATGACGGAGAAGCAGGGCGGCAGTGACGTCCGGACGAACACGACCCGGGCGCGGGCGCTCCCGGGGGCGGACGGGGACGCGTATGTGCTGACGGGGCACAAGTGGTTCTGTTCGGCGCCGATGTCGGACGGCTTCCTGGTGCTCGCGCAGGTGTCCCCCTCGGCCGGACAGGGTGGTCTCACCTGTTTCCTGGTGCCGCGGGTCCTGCCGGACGGGACGCGGAACGCGTTCGCGATCCAGCGGCTCAAGGACAAGCTCGGCAACCGGTCCAACGCCTCCGCCGAGGTCGAGTTCGACGGGACGACGTGGGCGCGCCGGGTCGGGGACGAGGGGCGCGGGGTCCGCACGATCATCGAGATGGTGGCGGCGACGCGGCTGGACTGTGTGCTGGGCTCGGCGGCGCTGATGCGGCAGGCGGTCGCCCAGGCCGTGCACCACACGGCGTACCGCCGCGCGTTCGGGGGCGAGCTGATCGACAAGCCGCTGATGCGCAACGTGCTGGCCGATCTCGCCCTGGAGTCGGAGGCGGCGACGGTCCTGGGGATGCGGCTGGCGGCTGCGTACGACGCCGGCTCGGAGGCGGAGCGTGCGTTCGCGCGGATCGCGGTGCCGGTGGCCAAGTACTGGGTGACGAAGCGGTGCACTCCGGTGGTGGCGGAGGCGCTGGAGTGCCTGGGCGGCAACGGCTACGTGGAGGAGTCGGGGATGCCGCGGCTGCTGCGCGAGTCTCCGCTCAACTCGATCTGGGAGGGCTCGGGCAACGTCCAGGCCCTGGACGTGCTGCGGGTCCTGCGGCAGGAGCCGATGGCACTGAACGCCCTCCTGACGGAGGTCGGGAAGGCGCGGGGCGCGGATCACCGGCTCGACCGGGCGATCAAGGGGATGCTGACCGAACTGGCCGATCTGGACGGGATCGAGGGGCGGGCGCGGCGCCTCGTGGAGCGGATGGCGCTCGTCCTGCAGGGGTCGCTGCTGGTGCGGTGGGCGCCGTCGGAGGTGGCGGACGCTTTCTGCGCCTCGCGGCTGGGCGGCGACTGGGGCGCGGCGTTCGGGACGCTGCCGTCGACGCTGGATCTGGCCTCGGTGGTGGAGCGGGCGCGCGCGGAGGTCTGATCAGGTACGTCGCCGGGCGGGCGGGCGCCTGCCACCGCGTTCCGCGGGGCGCCGGGCATGCGAAAAGCGGTGGGTGGTGCTGCGCCGACACGGCACCACCCGCCGCTCGGACCACCCTCATGCACGAGAGCGGTTGCTTCCAGAGTTGCAAAGGGTTGCAGGATTACCCGAACCGCCCTTCGCGGGGCAGTCCGGGACGGCACGATGGGCACCAGCACTGCGCAATGCAGCAGAACCGATACAGCGCCGCGGGTGGTGGCTGGGAGAGACCGATGACGAACACTCGGCTGAACAACACGCGTCTCGACATGAAGCGGCTGGCCGCGATGGACGCGGCCCAGGCGACCCGGCTGCTGCATCGCGTACGGGAGGAGACACTGGCCGGCCGGACGCCGCCGATCGCTCCCAGACCGGTCATCGACGCTTCGTGGCAGCGGATGTTCCGGCTCGGTCTCGACCCCGACCAGGGCACCAGCACGGCGCTGCTCCAGCGGGACGAGCTGGAGGAGCGCCGGCGCACGACGGTCCTCGGTGAGGTGATGCGCACGCTGAGCACCATGCTCACCGGGATCGCCGAGGCCTCGATGCAGATCATGGTGGTGACGGACGAGCAGGGCCGGGTGCTCTGGCGCGAGGGCAACCTCGCGGTGATGCGGCAGGCCAACGGCATCTGTCTGGAGGAGGGCGCGGCCTGGACCGAGCACACCACCGGGACGAACGCGGTGGGGACGGCGCTCGCGATGCGGCGGGCGGTCCAGGTCCACTCGGCCGAGCACTACGTCCACACGCTGCACAACTGGACGTGTGCGGCGGCCCCGGTCCACGATCCCCGCGACCGGCGGCTGTTGGGGATCGTGGACGTGAGCGGTCCCGCGTCCAGCTTCCATCCGTCGACGCTCGCGCTGGTCGGTTCGGTCGCCCAGCTCGCGGAGGCGGAGATGCGCGACCGTCATCTGCGGTCGATCGAGCGGCTGCGGTCGGTGGCCGCGCCGATCCTGTGCCGGGTGGGCGGTCGGGCGGTCGCGGTGGACGCGCACGGCTGGACGGCGGCGGTGACGGGGATGGCGCCGGTGGACCGGATCGTGCTGCCCAAGTCCTTCCGGGCCGGTCGGGTGTGGCTGCCGTCGCTGGGGATGTGCGCGGTCGAGCCGCTGCCGGGGGGCTGGCTGCTGCGCGTCGAGGACGAGGACCGGGCGGGCGCGCCTCCGGCCGGGGAGGCGGCGAGCCGCGTGGTGCTCGACCTGAGCCGGCCGCGCCGGTGGTCGGTCGCGGTGTCGGGGGCGGCGGGGAGCTGGTCGCAGGAGCTGAGCCCGCGCCACGCCGAGCTGCTGTACGTCCTGGCGCTGTACCGCGACGGCCGGACGGCGGCGGAGCTGGCCGAGGACGTGTTCGGGGACCGGACGAGGACGGTGACGGTACGGGCGGAGATGTCACGGATCCGCCGGAACCTGGCGAGCGTTCTGGCCCACCGCCCGTACCGCTTCAGCGAGGAGGTGGAGGTGGCGATCGTGACCCCGGACCACCCGGCGGACCTCCTCCCGCACTCGACGGCCCCGGCGGTCCGCTCCGCCCGGCTGGGGCGGGCCTAGGGCGCCCGAGGCCGGGCCCTCGGGTCTCCCCGGCCGCTCGGCTCGTGCGCCGCTCCGTGAGCGGCCTGCCCACATGATGGACAGGCTGCTCACGGTGGCCGGCGCCGCGCCCGCCGGGCCGAGCTCACCCCGGGCCCGCCAGCGAGCTCGCCCCCGGGCACGCCCCCCGGGGCGGTTCCGTGCGCGGGCATGATGCGATGGAGCGATGAGCACCATCACTCTCACCACCTGGTCCCTCGAGCAGACCTCGCCGTCCGATCTGCGTCCCGCGACGCCGCCGGAGGGGGACGACGTCACGATCCGGCGCGCCGAGGTGCCCTCGCCCGAGTACAGCCGCTTCCTCTATACGGCGGTCGGCGGCGACATCCGCTGGAACGACCGGCTGTCGCTGACGTACAAGCAGTGGCAGGAGATCGTCGAGAAGCCCGGGGCCGAGATCTGGGTGGCGTACGAGAAGGGGACGCCCGCCGGATACGTGGAGCTGGACCCGCAGGGCGACGGGGTGGTGGAGATCGTCTACTTCGGGCTGATCCCCTCCTTCCGGGGCCGCCGGATCGGCGGACACCTGCTCTCGTACGGTGTCCAGCGCGCCTGGGACCTGGCCGAGCGCTGGCCGGAGCGGGAGGCGACCCGGCGGGTGTGGCTGCACACCTGCTCGCTGGACGGACCGCACGCGATGGACAACTACCGGCGCCGCGGCTTCCGGCTCTTCGACACCAAGGTGGAGGAGGTCGAGGAGTCCGAGACGCCCGGCCCCTGGCCCGGCGCGCACTGACCGGCCGCCGACCGGCCGCTGACCGGCCACTGACGTCCTCGGCACGCGGTTCGAGACGTATCCGGCACGTTCCCGGCACATACCCCGGGCCCGCGGGAGGGCCCGGGCGTGACCCACACCACACTGTCTCGCGATGCGGGACACTCGTGTCCACATTGCGGACGAAGCTGGACTGAGTCCAAAGCCCCGTGACACGCTTCCGTCATGTCTGGAACTGGAATTGCCTTGGTGAGTCGGCGGCACGTCGACCTCGGCCGCATGTCCAGCGCCATGTGTTCGGCGCGCTGAGAGAACCAGCACCTCCCCGAGCACCTTTCAGACCGACCCTGCTGCGCACCGTTGCGCCATCTCCTGACCCACGTACGAGTGTGCAGGTCAGAGCCGCCCTCCCGCAGTCCCGAAGGACATATCGCCATGGCCGCCACCCCTGAAAACCCCGCACCCGCCACGCCCCGCCGCAAGGTGAGCCGTCACCGTGGCGAGGGCCAGTGGGCCGTGGGGCACTTCACCCCGCTGAACGGCAATGAGCAGTTCAAGAAGGACGACGACGGTCTCAATGTGCGGACACGCATTGAGACGATCTACTCCAAGCGTGGGTTCGACTCGATCGACCCCAACGACCTGCGGGGCCGCATGCGCTGGTGGGGTCTCTACACCCAGCGCAAGGAGGGCCTCGACGGCACCAAGACCGGTGTCCTGGAGCCGGAGGAGCTGGACGCGGAGTACTTCATGCTCCGGGTCCGCATCGACGGCGGCCGGCTGACGACCGAGCAGCTGCGCGTCGTCGGCGAGATCTCGCAGGAGTTCGCGCGCGGCACGGCCGACATCACGGACCGGCAGAACGTGCAGTACCACTGGATCCGGATCGAGGACGTCCCCGAGATCTGGAACCGGCTGGAGGCCGTCGGCCTGTCGACCACCGAGGCCTGCGGCGACACCCCGCGCGTCATCCTCGGTTCCCCGGTCGCCGGCATCGCCGAGGACGAGATCATCGACGGCACCCCCGCCATCGACGAGATCTACCGCCGGATCGTGGGCAACAAGGACTTCTCCAACCTGCCCCGCAAGTTCAAGTCCGCCGTCTCCGGCTCGCCGCTGCTCGACGTGGCGCACGAGATCAACGACATCGCCTTCGTCGGCGTGGACCACCCGGAGCACGGCCCCGGATTCGACGTCTGGGTCGGCGGCGGTCTGTCCACCAACCCCAAGCTGGGCGTCCGCCTGGGCACCTGGGTCTCCCTCGACGAGGTCCCGGACGTCTACGAGGGCGTCATCTCGATCTTCCGTGACTACGGCTACCGCCGGCTGCGCACCCGCGCCCGGCTGAAGTTCCTCGTCGCCGACTGGGGCCCGGAGAAGTTCCGCCAGGTCCTGGAGGACGAGTACCTGAAGCGCAAGCTGACCGACGGCCCCGCCCCCGAGCAGCCGGCCGGACAGTGGCGCGACCACGTGGGCGTCCACCGGCAGAAGGACGGCCGCTTCTACGTCGGCTTCGCTCCGCGCGTCGGCCGCGTCGACGGCACCACGCTCACCAAGATCGCGGACATCGCCGAGGCGCACGGTTCGGGCCGGGTCCGTACCACCGCCGAGCAGAAGATGATCGTCCTGGACGTCGAGGAGGCGCAGGTCGAGTCGATCGTCTCCGCGCTCGAGTCCCTGGACCTGCGGGTCGACCCCTCGCCGTTCCGGCGCGGGACGATGGCCTGCACCGGCATCGAGTTCTGCAAGCTGGCGATCGTCGAGACCAAGGCGCGCGGCGCCTCCCTGATCGACGAACTCGAGCGCCGCATCCCCGAGTTCGACGAGCCGATCACCATCAACATCAACGGCTGCCCCAACGCCTGCGCCCGCATCCAGGTCGCGGACATCGGCCTCAAGGGCCAGCTGGTCCTGGACGACGACGGCAACCGCGTCGAGGGCTACCAGGTCCACCTGGGCGGCGCCCTCGGCCTCGAGGCCGGCTTCGGCCGCAAGGTCCGTGGCCTGAAGGTCACCTCGGCCGAGCTGCCGGACTACGTCGAGCGGGTCCTCACGCGCTTCCAGGAGCAGCGCGAGGACGGCGAGCGCTTCGCCACCTGGGCGGCGCGCGCGTCGGAGGAGGCCCTCTCGTGAGCGCGGCGAACGAAACGAGGGATGCCGTATGAGCGAGCGTGCCGCGCCCTTCTACTGCCCGTACTGCGGCGACGAGGACCTGTTCCCGCATGAGACGGGCCACGGGGCCTGGGAATGCCGGGCGTGCAGTCGAGCCTTCCAGTTGAAGTTCCTGGGGCTCCTCGCCCCTGGAACTTCGAGCGACTCCACTGGAGGGGAACCGATATGACAACCACTCAGGCGATCACCGAGGACACCGATCTGAAGGCGCTCGCCGAGCGGGCCGGCCGCGAGCTCGAGGACGCCTCCGCGCTGGAGATCCTCCGGTGGGCGGCGGAGACCTTCGGCAGGCAGTTCTGCGTCACCTCCTCCATGGAGGACGCGGTCGTCGCCCACCTCGCCTCGCGCGCCATGCCCGGAGTGGACGTGGTCTTCCTCGACACCGGCTACCACTTCCCCGAGACCATCGGCACCCGTGACGCGGTCGAAGCGGTGATGGACGTCAGCGTCATCACCCTGACCCCGCGTCAGTCCGTCGCCGAGCAGGACGCCGAGTACGGCCCGAAGCTGCACGACCGCGACCCCGACCTGTGCTGCGCGCTGCGCAAGGTCAAGCCGCTGGAAGAGGGCCTGACCGCGTACCGCGCCTGGGCGACCGGCCTGCGCCGCGACGAGTCCCCGACCCGGGCGAACACCCCGGTCGTCGGCTGGGACGAGAAGCGGCAGAAGGTCAAGATCTCCCCCATCGCCCGCTGGACGCAGGACGACGTCGACGCCTACGTCGCCCAGCACGGCGTCCTCACCAACCCGCTCCTCATGGACGGCTACACCTCCGTCGGCTGCGCACCCTGCACCCGCCGCGTCGCGGAGGGCGAGGACGTCAGGGCCGGCCGCTGGGCCGGCCGGGGCAAGACGGAATGCGGGTTGCACGGCTGATGACCACACTTGAGAACTCCCAGGAGAACGACGTGACCGGTGCCACCATCTGGCTCACGGGCCTGCCCAGCGCCGGCAAGACCACGATCGCGTACGAGCTCGCCGCCACGCTGCGCGGCGAGGGCCACCGGGTCGAGGTGCTCGACGGCGACGAGATCCGCGAGTTCCTCTCCGCGGGTCTCGGCTTCAGCCGCGAGGACCGGCACACCAACGTGCAGCGGATCGGCTTCGTCGCCGAACTGCTCGCCTCGAACGGCGTGAAGGTCCTGGTCCCGGTCATCGCCCCGTACGCGGACAGCCGAGAGGCCGTCCGCAAGCGCCACGAGTCCGAGGGCACCCCGTACGTCGAGGTGCACGTCGCCACTCCGGTGGACGTGTGCTCCGTACGCGATGTGAAGGGGCTGTACGCCAAGCAGGCCGCGGGCGCGCTCAGCGGCCTGACCGGAGTCGACGACCCGTACGACGAGCCGGCCGACCCCGATCTGCGGATCGAGTCCCAGAACCAGACCGTGCAGGAGTCCGCGGCGCAGCTCCACGCGCTGCTCACCGAGAGGGGCCTGACGTGAGCACCACCGTTGCCCATGTTCATGAGGAGACCGACAGCCCGTTCGCGCTGTCGCACCTGGACTCGCTCGAGTCCGAGGCCGTCCACATCTTCCGCGAGGTGGCGGGCGAGTTCGAGCGGCCGGTGATCCTCTTCTCCGGCGGCAAGGACTCCATCGTCATGCTGCACCTGGCGCTCAAGGCGTTCGCGCCGGCGCCGGTCCCCTTCACGCTGCTGCACGTCGACACCGGGCACAACTTCCCCGAGGTCATCGAGTACCGCGACCGGGTCGTGGCCGAGCACGGGCTGCGCCTGCACGTCGCCTCCGTCCAGGAGTACATCGACGCCGGGAAGCTGCGCGAGCGTCCCGACGGGACGCGCAACCCGCTCCAGACGGTGCCGCTGACCGAGGCGATCCAGCAGCACCGTTTCGACGCCGTCTTCGGCGGCGGCCGGCGCGACGAGGAGAAGGCCCGCGCGAAGGAGCGGGTGTTCTCCCTGCGTGACGAGTTCTCGCAGTGGGACCCGCGGCGCCAGCGCCCGGAGCTGTGGCAGCTCTACAACGGCCGCCACGCGCCCGGCGAGCACGTCCGCGTCTTCCCGCTCTCCAACTGGACCGAGCTGGACGTCTGGCAGTACATCGCCCGCGAGTCCATCGACCTGCCGGAGATCTACTTCGCCCACGAGCGCGAGGTCTTCGCCCGCAACGGCATGTGGCTGACGGCCGGCGAGTGGGGCGGCCCCAAGGACACCGAGACGGTGGAGAAGCGGCTGATCCGCTACCGCACCGTCGGCGACATGTCCTGCACGGGCGCCGTCGACTCCGACGCCTCCACCCTGGAGGCCGTCATCGCCGAGATCGCCGCCTCCCGCCTCACCGAGCGGGGTGCGACCCGCGCCGACGACAAGATGTCCGAGGCCGCGATGGAAGACCGCAAGCGCGAAGGGTACTTCTAGCCATGACGAGCACGACCGAGCAGTTCGCCGACGTCTCGGCGACCACCCTGCTGCGTTTCGCGACCGCCGGATCCGTCGACGACGGCAAGTCCACGCTGGTGGGCCGGCTCCTGCACGACTCCAAGTCGGTCCTGACCGACCAGCTGGAGGCCGTGGAGGCCGCGTCTCTCAAGCGCGGCCAGGAGGCCCCGGACCTGGCGCTGCTCACCGACGGTCTGCGGGCCGAGCGGGAGCAGGGCATCACCATCGACGTGGCGTACCGCTACTTCGCGACCCCGCGGCGCCGGTTCATCCTCGCCGACACCCCCGGGCACGTGCAGTACACCCGGAACATGGTCACCGGCGCCTCCACCGCCGAGCTGGCCGTGGTCCTGGTCGACGCGCGCAACGGCGTGGTCGAGCAGACCCGCCGCCACGCGGCCGTCGCGGCGCTGCTGCGGGTGCCGCATGTCGTCCTGGCCGTCAACAAGATGGACCTCGTCGACTACGCGGAGCCCGTCTTCGCGGCGATCGCCGAGGAGTTCACGACGTACGCCTCCGAGCTGGGCGTCCCGGAGATCACCGCGATCCCGATCTCCGCGCTGGCCGGCGACAACGTGGTGGAGCCCTCCGCCAACATGGACTGGTACGGCGGCCCGACGGTCCTGGAGCACCTGGAGACCGTGCCGGTCAGCCACGACCTGACGGCCTGCCACGCGCGTTTCCCCGTCCAGTACGTGATCCGTCCGCAGACCGCCGAGCACCCTGACTACCGCGGCTACGCCGGTCAGATCGCGGCCGGCGCCTTCCGGGTCGGCGAGCAGATCACCGTACTGCCGTCGGGCAGGACGTCCACGATCACGGCGATCGACGCGCTGGGCGAGTCGGTGGACATCGCGTGGGCGCCGCAGTCGGTCACGATCCGGCTGGCGGACGACATCGACATCTCGCGCGGCGACCTCCTCGCTCCGAGCGGGGACGCCCCGGCCACCAGCCAGGACGTCGAGGCGACGGTCTGCCATGTGGCGGACCAGCCGCTGACCGTGGGCCAGCGGGTGCTGCTCAAGCACACCACGCGCACGGTCAAGGCGATCGTCAAGGAGATCCCGTCCCGGCTGACGCTGGACGACCTCTCCCAGCACCCCGAGCCGGGCCAGCTGGTCGCCAACGACATCGGCCGGGTGAAGGTCCGTACCGCCGAGCCGCTCGCGCTCGACTCGTACGCCGACTCGCGTCGCACCGGTTCGTTCCTGCTGATCGACCCCGCGGACGGCACCACGCTCGCGGCGGGCATGGCGGGCACGTCCTTCGCCGACGCCAAGGCCGTGGCCGCGGTCGCGGACGACGAGGGCTGGGACTTCTGACATGACGTACGACGCCTACGACACCTTCGCCAAGGAGGGCGGCCGCGTGGGTTCCGGCGCCCTCGGCGCGGGCAGCGGAGGGGTCGCGCGATGTGCGTGCTGATGCCGGCGCGCCGCGTACGCGGCGCCGCCCCGCTCCGCCCGTTCCAGGCGTTCCACGAACGACATAGCCGAAGAAGCCTTCGAAGACCCTGAGGGGAACCACCTCCGTGCCTGCCTTCCGTACGACTCCGCGCCGCGCACTCGTCGCCGCTGCGGCCCTGCCGCTGCTGATCGGCGCGCTGGCCTCCTGTGGCTACGGGTCGCAGGCGAAGAGCGACGAGAAGAAGGTGGCCGCCGAGGGCGAGAAGCTCTCGGCCGACACGGTCCGGCTCGGCTACTTCCCGAACCTGACCCATGCCACCGGCCTGGTGGGCGACGAGGAAGGCATCATCCAGAAGGAGCTGGGCGGAACCCAGCTGAAGGTCTCCACCTTCAACGCCGGCCCCTCCGCGATCGAGGCGCTGAACGCCGACTCGGTCGACATCGCGTACGTCGGTCCCTCCCCCGCGATCAACGGCTACACCAAGTCGAAGGGGAAGAGCCTGCGGATCGTCGGGGGTTCGGCCTCCGGCGGTGTGAAGCTCGTCGTGAACCCGGAGAAGATCAAGACCCTCGACGACGTCAAGGGCAAGCGGATCGCCACCCCGCAGCTCGGCAA
>NZ_JBICBL010000020.1:0-57061 GCF_043089925.1 Streptomyces sp. NPDC013457 | reverse complement strand
TGGCGATCCAGCGCCTGTTCGCCACCGGGATGACGCTGCAGAGCGCGCGGCGCTTCGTCGAGCACCCGGAGGCGGTGGACCGGCTGACCCGGGCCGTCGACGACCTGGACGCCACCATCAAGATCATCCGATCCACCATCTTCGGCCTCCGGGACCACGACACCCCGGGAACAGCCCCGAAACTACGAAGTTGCGTGGTCAAGGCCGTGGACTCGGCCGCGTCGACGCTCGGATTCGCTCCGGCGCTGCGCATGGAGGGACTGATCGACACAGATGTACCACCGGAGGCGGCTGAGGAGGTGCTCGCCGTCCTCGGGGAAGCGCTCACCAATGTGGCACGGCACGCCCGGGCCCGAAGGGCGGAGGTGTCGGTCGTGGCCGACGAGGGCGTGCTGGCGGTGACGGTGAGCGACGACGGGGTCGGCATCCCGCACGGCGGCAGCCGCAGCGGATTGCGGAACCTGTCGGAACGGGCCGAGCGGCTGGGCGGCACTCTGTCGGTCCACGCCCGAGCGGCGCCCGGCAGCGGCACGGTCCTCGAGTGGCGGATCCCGCTCACGGCCGAGCGGGAATGAGCGCCCTACATCTCCTCGGAGCCGTGCTCGTGGACCTGCGCGGCGGGGCATGTCTCCCAGCCCGGCGATCCGGTGCTCGACGAGCCTCGCCCGCCATCGGCCCACCGCATGCGCGGTAGAACCGAGCCGGGCCGCCACGTCCTTGTTCGAAGCGCCTTCGGCGCAGGCCAGGATGATCCGGCAGCGAAGAGCCCACGCCTGCAGCGTGAAACGGCGCCGCACCCGTCCCCCGAGCGCGGACAGGATCAACTCGGTCTTCGGCCGCCCAGTACGCGCCACAGGCCGAGCCGGACCGGGCTTGGACCGGAAATAGACCGGAAGAGCTGGTCAGGGCTGGGATGACTGTGGATCAAACCGGGAGTTAAGGTGCAAAACTCAGATCGCTGCTGATCGGAGCGCTACAGGGCGCCTGCGGGGTGAAAGCCCAGGTCAGACGCCCTTTTTCGTGCCCCTAGAAGAAGCCCAGCTTCTTCGGCGAGTAGCTCACCAGTAGATTCTTCGTCTGCTGGTAGTGGTCCAGCATCATCTTGTGGGTCTCGCGGCCGATGCCCGACTGCTTGTAGCCGCCGAATGCCGCGTGGGCCGGGTAGGCGTGGTAGCAGTTCGTCCAGACGCGGCCCGCCTGGATCGCGCGGCCCGCGCGGTAGGCCGTGTTTCCGTCGCGGGTCCAGACGCCCGCGCCGAGGCCGTAGAGGGTGTCGTTCGCCGTGCGGATCGCGTCGTCGAAGTCCGTGAAGGAGGTGACCGCGACGACCGGGCCGAAGATCTCCTCCTGGAAGATCCGCATACGGTTGTCGCCCTCGAAGATCGTCGGCTGGACGTAGTAGCCGCCCGCCAGCTCGCCGTCGTACTCGATGCGCTGACCGCCCGTCAGGATCTTCGCGCCCTCCTGCTGGCCGATGTCCAGGTACGAGAGGATCTTCTGGAGCTGGTCGTTCGAGGCCTGGGCGCCGATCATGGTGTCCGTGTCCAGCGGGTGGCCGGGGACGATCTGTTCCGTACGGGCCACCGCCGCCTTCAGGAACTCGCTGTAGTGGCCGCGCTGGATCAGGGCGCGCGACGGGCACGTGCACACCTCGCCCTGGTTGAGGGCGAACATCGTGAAGCCCTCCAGCGCCTTGTCGCGGAAGTCGTCGTCCGCCGACCACACGTCGTCGAAGAAGATGTTCGGCGACTTGCCGCCCAGTTCCAGGGTGACCGGCTTGATGTTCTCGGAGGCGTACTGCATGATCAGCCGGCCCGTCGTCGTCTCGCCCGTGAACGCGATCTTGGCGACGCGCGGTGACGACGCCAGCGGCTTGCCCGCCTCCACGCCGAATCCGTTGACGATGTTCACCACGCCCGGCGGCAGCAGATCGGCCACCAGACTCATCCAGAAGTGCACGGACGCCGGCGTCTGTTCGGCCGGCTTCAGGACGACCGCGTTGCCGGCCGCGAGCGCCGGGGCCAGCTTCCAGACCGCCATCAGGATCGGGAAGTTCCACGGGATGATCTGCGCGACGACCCCCAGCGGCTCGTGGAAGTGGTACGCGACGGTGTCGTCGTCGATCTCGCTCAGCGCGCCCTCCTGGCCGCGCAGCGCCCCCGCGAAGTAGCGGAAGTGGTCGATCGCGAGCGGGATGTCGGCGGCCAGCGTCTCGCGGACCGGCTTGCCGTTCTCCCAGCTCTCCGCGACCGCCAGCTCCTCCAGGTGCGCCTCCATCCGGTCGGCGATCCTCAGGAGGACTCCGGCGCGCTCCGCGGGCGCCGTGCGGCCCCAGGCGGGGGCCGCCGCGTGCGCCGCGTCCAGGGCGCTCTCCACGTCCTCCGCCGTGCCGCGGGCGATCTCGGTGAAGGGGCGGCCGTCGACCGGGCTCGGGTTCTCGAAGTACCCGCCCCGGGCCGGGGCCACGTACTCACCGCCGATCCAGTGGTCGTAGCGGGCCTGGTACGACATGATCGCGCCCTCGGTGCCGGGTGCGGCATAACGGGTCATGGACATGGCCTCCCTCGGAGCGCGCCCGCCGTCCCTGGCCGGCGCTCACCGCCGAGTCTGCGAAGCCGGACGTTGCAACCCTGTTGCGCCCGCCGACAGTTCGGCGTCCAGAGCCCGCAGCCGGGCCACCGCCGGGGGTCGCCCCTCAGCCGGAACGACCTCCGACAGCGCCCGCCACATCTCGACGTCGTCCTCTCCCCAGGAGCTGTACGTCCAGTCCGCGAGGAGCGCCGGATCTCCCCGGTTAACCAGCGCCGCCCGCAGCCGGTCCGCGAGCCGTTCGCGCAGCCGTACGACCCCGGGGGCCCGCGACGCCGGCAGCAGTGGACCCGCGTAGTCGGCGAGCGCACCCGACAGCGCACCCGAGCCGAGGCGCCGGTCCACCGTGACGAAGTCCGCGTCCACCGTCGCGGCCAGCCGGTACGGGCGGGAGCGCAACAGCTCCGGACCGAGCAGCCCGCGGAGCCGGGACAGTTCGGCCCGCAGCGTGACCGGGGTGACCGACTCGTCCTCGTACAGCAGCGTCAGGAGTTCGTCGCCGCCCACCCCCTCCGGGCGGTGGACGAGCATCACGAGGATCTCGCTGTGCCGCCTGCTCAGCCGCAGCCGCCGGCCGGCGACGCTCAGCAGAGCCTCGTCCCGGCCGAGCGCCGCCAGCCGTACGCGGTCCGCGGCCGGCGCCGGCGCGAGGAGGGCCAACTGGGACTCCGCCGCACGCGCCACCGCCTGCACGAACGCCAGGCTGTGCGGATGCGCCAGCCGGTCGCCGCCGGTGATGTCCACCGCGCCGAGCAGCCGCCCGGTGCGCGGATCGTGTACGGGAGCGGCGGCACACGTCCACGCCTGCACCGGCCGCCGGAAGTGCTCCGCGCTGAACACCTGGACCGGCCGGTCCACGGCGATCGCGGTGCCGGGAGCGTTCGTGCCGGCCACCGACTCCGACCAGCGCGCTCCGGCGACGAAGTTCATCGCCCGCGCCCGCCGCAGCGTCCCGGGGTGACCCTCCACCCACAGCATCCGTCCCGCCGCGTCGCAGACCGCCAGCAGATGTTCGCCGTCCGTCGCATACGTGCCCATCAGCTCACGGATCACCGGCATCGCCGCGGAGAGCGGATGCTCCTCGCGGTGACCCGCGAGCTCGTCGTCGGCGAGCTCCACACAGGCCGCACCGTCCGGACTGACCCGGGCCCGCGCCGAGCGCCGCCACGACTCCGCCACCAGCGGACGTACCGGAGGAAGGTGGACCTGGCCGCCGCTGGTGAACACCTCGTGCGCCCGGCGCAGCGCACCGGCGTCCGGCTCCGGAGCCATCCACGCATCGCTCAACTCGGCCTCCAGGTCGAGGTATCACGCTCGAATCGCCCGTATCGTCGAACCGCTCGTATCGTCGGTCCGTCGAACCGCCCGGTCCGTCTCTCCGTCCGTCATCGTCGTGCGCGCCGAGCGTGTCGACAAGCTTCCCGGCGCCACCGCGTACGCACCCTGTCCGGACACCGCCCCTGTGGGCTCCCTCGGGCCTCACGTAGAGTAGGGCTCGGGCCGTGACTGGCGCTTGAGGTGGATCACCACCGGGGAGCGGTCCCGCCGGACCCCGCGCACCCGCGCGGATCCGACGCTGCCGTGCGCCTGGGCGATCTCCCTGTCATCGACGACGCCCAGGAGTGGCCCATGTCCACCAGCACCGCATCCCTCATGGACGGCACCGCGCTCGCCCGCCGTACGGTCGAGGAGACCTCCGCACGTGCCGCCGAGATCACCCGCCGCACCGGCGTCACGCCCTGTCTCGCCACGGTGCTCGTCGGCGCGGACCCCGCCTCCGTCACGTACGTGAAGATGAAGCAGAACCGCTGCGCGAAGGCCGGAATCCGCTCCAAGCACGTCGAGCTGCCCGCCGAGACGACGACCGAGGAACTCGTCGCAGCGATCACCGCGCTCTCCCAGGACCCCGAGGTCCACGGCATCCTGCTCCAGCATCCGGTGGGTCCGCACATCGACGAGCGTGCCGCCTTCGAGGCGATCGCGCCGGAGAAGGACGTCGACGGCGTCACCATGGCCTCCTTCGCCGCCATGGGCTTCGGCCTTCCCGGCTTCGTCTCCTGCACGCCCGGCGGCATCATGCGCCTGCTCGACGCGTACGACGTCGAGCCGAGCGGCAAGCGGGCCGTCGTCGTCGGCCGCTCCGCGATCCTCGGCAAGCCCGCCGGCCTGCTGCTGCTCGGCCGCGACGCCACCGTCACGTACTGCCACTCGCGCACCACCGAGCTCTCCTCGATCGTCCGTGAGGCGGACATCCTCGTGGCCGCCGTGGGCAAGCCGCGCTTCATCAAGGGCGAGGACATCAAGCCCGGCGCCGTCGTGATCGACGCGGGCTACAACCCGGGCAACGTCGGGGACGTCGACTTCGAGACGGCCGCCGAGCGCGCCTCCCTCATCACCCCCGTACCGGGCGGAGTCGGCCCGATGACGATCGCCGTGCTCCTCGCCCAGACCGTCGAGGGCGCGGAGCGTCAGCTCGGCCTCTAGTACGACGAGTGGCGGCCAACGGCCCCTACAGGTAAGGGAATTGTCACAGTCCTGTACGGGACGTGCTGCAACTCGACGGGCGACCGGGTCCGATGGGGTACTTCGGGCGACCCTGGTCGCCATGTCACCGCGCATCGGCGAGCTGTCGTCGTCCCTCCGGCACCTCCTCGTGCCGCTCCTCCTCCTCGTCGTGGCGATCATGCTGGCGAGCCGTCAGGACGCGGAGAGCCGGCTCTCGGCCGCTCCCGGGGCACGGTCGGCCGCTTCGGACGATGCCACCGTCGACGCCGCGCCCGCCGCGGGCGGACGGCTCGCACCACAGGGAGGGGCGGCCGGCGGGCCCGCCGCCGTCCCGTACGACCGCCTGAGGGCCGGGCAGTGCTTCGACATCGACCGGGCCGAGCCGGGCACTGTCGTACGGCGCGACTGCGACCGGCCCCACGACGCCCAACTCGTCACCGTGTTACGGCTCGCGGGCGACCACCGCACGGACGGGGACATACGGGACGCGGCAGCGGCCCTGTGCCGCGAGCCGCTGCACCGCAAGGCGGCACGGCAACCGTCCGGCACGCGCTGGACCACGTTCGTCCAGTACCCGTACCGCGCCGGCTACCTCCTCGGCTCCGACACCGTGGCCTGCAGCCTCACCGCCTACACCCGCCCCGGCGCCACGGCGCGCCCGCTCACCGCGCCCCTGCTGTGAGCGGGCCGTAGGCCGCCGCCCTGCCGGCCACCGCGCCCTGCTCGGCACCGTGCCCTGCCGACCGCTGCGCCCCGCCGACCGCTGCGCCCCGCCGGACACCGCGACCCGGCGAACACCGCGACCCGCCGGACACCGCCCTCCCGTCATTCCTCCCGCGCCGACAGCGCCGCGAGCGCGGCGGCGGGGTCATGGTCCGCGGGGCCTGCCGGGATCCACTGGCCGCGCTCCTTGCGGAACGGCCACCAGCGACCGTCCTCGCCCAGACGGAGCTGCGCCTCCGCACCGACCACCGTCCAGCCCGCCGCCCCGGCCTGTCGCAGCACGGGCCGGGCGTCGTCCTCCCAGGCCTCCCCGAGCACCGCCCGCGCCCGCGCGAGGGCCTCCGCACCGGGGGTCCACTCCTCCTCCAGTACGGCGAGGGCGGCAGCGCCCCCGTACCGCCACGCGCGCGCCGCCACGTCCAGCTCCGACCGCCGCCGGCCGGACCCGTCCGCGAGACGCGCCGCGATCCACGACGGGGGAGACCCGGCGGCCAGCCGCACCGCATCCTGAGCGATCGTCAGGGCCTGTTCCGCGCCAGGGCCCGTGGCCGCCACCATGCCTGTGCCCGACCTTGTTCCCGACCACGTGCCCGACCCCGTTCCCGAGCCTGTTCCCGACCGTTCCCGACCCGGAGCGGCGAGCGCCTCGGCGAGCAGCCGGTGCGCCCGGGCGGTGGCGTCCGCCGCGAGGACCTCCAGCGCCGACGGATCGATCCCCGGCTCGGGCGCGGTCTCGGTGTCCAGGGACGGCGGCTCGCCGGGCGTCGGCGGAAGCACGGGCGGAGCCGGCAGCGGGGGCAGGATGTCGCGTGCGGCGAAGGCCTCCTCGGCCGGTACGCCCTCCGGAACCGACTCCTCGACGGCGGACTCCTCCGTCCCCGCCCGCGCCGCGCTGCGTTCCTGGAGCGCCTCGACGAGCGCCCGCTCACCGCGCCCTCGCATCAGCAGCAGTACGAACGGGTCCTCGTCGAGCAGCCTGGCCACCTGGTAGCAGAGGGCCGTCGTGTGCGGGCAGTGGTCCCACGCCTCGCACCCGCACTCGGGGTCCAGATCGCCGATGCCCGGCAGCAGTTCGAGCCCGGCCGCCGCCGCGTCCTCCACCAGGTGCGGCGGCATCTCGTGATCGAGCAGGGCGGCGATGTGTCCCGCGCTCTCCACCGCCAGGTCGAGCAGCCGGTCCCAGTCGTCCTCCGAGAGCTCCTGGAGGAGGACGTCGCTGCGGTACGAGGAGCCGTCACGGTCTTTGACGACCGCCGTGATCCGGCCCGGACGCACCGACACCGCTCCCACCGCGCCCGCCCTCGCCTGCCGCCGCCCCTGCTTCAGCTGCTCGCCGTCGAGCGCCGTGTCCTCCAGGGCCTTCAGCCACGCCCGGCCCCACCATGTGCGGGCGAACGTCGAGCCCCGCGCCGGCGGCATCGCCGCGAAGGTCCACTCCTCGTCGTACGCGTACCCGCTCATCGTCCGTCCCCGTTCCTGTTCCGGTCCGCGTTCCCGTTCCCGTGCCGGTCGCCGCCGTCGTCACGGCCGCTGTCGCTGTCGCTGCCTCTGCGGTCGCCGTCGCTGTCGCCGTCGCCGTCTCCACGGAGCCGGACCAGATCCGCCAGCTCGGCGTCCGTCAGTTCGGTCAGGGCCGCCTCGCCCGAGCCGAGCACGGCGTCGGCCAGCGCCCGTTTCCGCAGCAGCATGTCGGCGATGCGGTCCTCGATCGTGCCCTCGGCGATCAGCCGGTGGACCTGCACCGGCTGCGTCTGCCCGATCCGGTACGCGCGGTCGGTGGCCTGGGCCTCGACCGCCGGGTTCCACCACCGGTCGTAGTGCACGACATGCCCGGCGCGGGTCAGGTTGAGCCCGGTTCCGGCCGCCTTCAGCGACAGGAGGAAGACCGGCACCTCACCGGCCTGGAAGCGCGTGACCATCGTCTCCCGCTCGGCGACGGGAGTGCCCCCGTGCAGGAACTGCGTGCGGACGCCCCGCGCCGCCAGATGCCGTTCGAGGAGCCGCGCCATCTGCACGTACTGGGTGAAGACCAGCACGCTCGCGTCCTCGGCGAGGATCGTGTCGAGCAGTTCGTCGAGCAGCTCCAGCTTTCCTGAACGGCCTTCGATGCGCGGCCGTTCCTCCTTCAGGTACTGGGCCGGGTGGTTGCAGATCTGCTTGAGCCCCGTCAGCAGCTTCATCACCAGACCGCGCCGCTCCATGCCGTCCGCCTCGGCGATCGCCGCGAGCGTCTCGCGCACCACCGCCTCGTAGAGGCCCGCCTGTTCCTTGGTCAGGGAGACGGCCCGGTCGGTCTCGGTCTTCGGCGGGAGCTCGGGCGCGATGCCCGGGTCGGACTTGCGACGGCGGAGCAGGAAGGGGCGGATCAGCGCGGCCAGTCGCTCGGCGGCCGCCGGATCCTCGCCTCCCTCGACGGCGGCCGCGTACCGGGACCGGAACGTGCCGAGCCGGCCGAGGAGACCGGGCGTCGTCCAGTCGAGGATGGCCCACAGCTCGGAGAGGTTGTTCTCGACCGGGGTGCCGGAGAGGGCGACGCGCGCCTTGGCGCCGATGGTGCGGAGCTGCCGGGCGGTGGCCGAGTACGGGTTCTTGACGTGCTGGGCCTCGTCCGCGACGACCATTCCCCAGGTAGGGGCGGAGAGTCGGTCCGTGTCCAGTCGCATCGTGCCGTACGTCGTGAGGACGAACTCGCCGTCGGCCAGGGCCTCCAGACTGCGCGCCGGACCGTGGAAGCGGCGCACGGGCGTGCCGGGGGCGAACTTCTCGATCTCCCGCTGCCAGTTGCCCATCAGGGAGGTCGGGCAGACGACGAGAGTGGGTCCCGCGCCCGACGGCTCGCTCTGCCGGTGCAGATGGAGCGCGATGAGGGTGATGGTCTTGCCGAGTCCCATGTCGTCGGCGAGACAGCCGCCGAGACCCAGCGAGGTCATGCGGTGCAGCCAGTTGAGACCGCGCAGCTGGTAGTCGCGGAGCGTCGCGGCGAGCGCGGCGGGCTGGACGACCTCCTGCGGGCCGCCCTCGGGGTCGTCGAGGCGGGCGCGCAACTGCTCGAGCCAGCCGGTCGCCTGGACCTCGACCCGTCGGCCGTCGACCTCCGTGGTCCCCGTCAGTACGGCCCCGAGCGCGTCCACCGGGGTGAGCTTGTGGTCCCTGGCGGCGCGGGCGCGGCGTACCTCAGCCGGGTCGACGAGGACCCACTGGTCCCGCAGCCGGACGACCGGGCGTCCGGCCTCGGCGAGCTGGTCGAGCTCGGCCCGGGTGAGCTCCTGGTCGCCGATGGCGAACCGCCAGTTGAAGGCGAGCAGCGCGTCGGCGGAGAGGAAGGAGGGGAGCGCGGAGGAGCGCGGGTCGGGGGAGCGAGGGTCGTCCTCGTCGGCGTCGTCCCGGGAGCCCGCGTAGGCGTCGCCCCAGGGCCCGAGTCCGGCCTGCCCGCCGCCGTCGGGCGCGCCGCCGTCCGGCCCGCCGCCGGCCCGCTCGCCGCCGCCGTCCGGAGGGCCGATGACGGCGCGGGCGGTGAGGCGGTGGGCCAGGTCGCGAGGCCAGTGGATCTGGAGACCGGTGGCGGCGAGCGCCCGGGCCGCCGGGCCGAGCAGCTCCGTGACCTCCTCGTCGGCCAGCTCCACGGAGTCCGGCACGGCCGCCGAGAGCAGCGGTGTCAGCGGTGCCCAGGCGCGGGCGGCGCGGCGCAGTGCGAGCAGGGCGTCCATCCGGGCCCGGGGTCCGAACGACGCGCCTGCCGGGCTCGAAGCGGCCCAGACCTCGGCCGCGTCCGCGATGAGCGCAGGGTCGGCGACGCTGTGCATCTGGAGCACGGCCCGGAAGGCCGGCGCTTCCCGCTCGTCGAGCCCGGGCAGCTCCAGACGAAGCGAGAGCCGTACGCCCGCGTCATGTCCGGCGGCCACATCCGCCGCCCAGGCCCGCTGTCCGGGCAGCTCCTGAGGCTCGTCGGCGGCGAAGGCCGGTCCGCCGGCGGCGAGAGGGGCGGCGGGGGTGCGCGGCAGACCGTCCACGACGGCGTCGACGAAAGCGCGCAGCAGCTTCTCGGGATCGGGGAGGAACAGCGGTTCGGCGTCCGGCGCGGATCCGTGGCCCGACAGGGGTACGGCATGGGCGGCGGGCGGCATCGACGCGGCGAGCGCCCGGAGTTCGGCCAGTTCCTCGGGGCCCAGCGGTCCGGCCCGCCAGGCGTCGCGATCGGTGGCCGTGAGGCCGGGCAGCAGCAGACCCCGCGCCGCGAGGTGCAGCGCGAGGAGGGTGGCGGCGCCCCAGAACGCGGTCGCGGGCGAGGCTCCGTCCGAGAACCGGGCGCGTGTGAGGAGCGGCAGGGCGTCCCGTACGGGGATCAGGGCGGCCGCGACCGACTGCGGGCGCACGTCGTCGGCCACCACGGTCAGCCGGTCCTCCATAACCGGCAGTCCGTCGGCGGGCGGGGTCCCCTTGGCGGACCAGAAGGCGATCCGGCCCGCTCTGGGCGGATCGGCGGGCAGGAAAACGGCGGAGCAGCGGGCGAGTTCATCGAGTCTCTGGGACGGCGACAACACATTCCTCAAATTTGACTACTGGGGCCGAGCGGCCGAGGGTACAGGAACGCTCCGGGCATCCGGGAGCGCAATCGCCGTGACCTGGCTCACCTCCCGCGACTCCGGGCCGGGGAGCGAACCCCTAGGGGTGGAGCCAGCCCCACCCCGGCCCCCGGGGCAGCCCCCGGGCACCTCGGGGGGTGACGCCATGGCTGCGGAGGATCACCGATCCGTACGTTCGAGGGAGTCCGGGCGGCCCGCCCGGGCCACCGCCCCACGGACACCGGAGACCTACATGCCCCAGGCCACCGCAACGCTCGCGGCGCCCGATCGGAGCCCCGCGACCCGCCGCGGCGGCGACCGCGGCGGCAGTGAATTCGCACCGCTGCTGCGGACCATCAAGGAGCAGGGACTCCTGGAACGCAGGGTCGGCTGGTACGCGCGCGGCATGGCGGTCAACCTCCTCGGCCTCGCCGCCGTCGTCGCGGGCCTCGTCCTGCTCGGTCCCTCGTGGTGGGCCCTCCTCCTCGCCGTGCCGCTCGCCCTGCTCTCCGCCCGCGTCGCCTTCGTCGGCCACGACGCCGGACACGCCCAGATCAGCGCGGACCGCCGGCGGAACCGGATGATCCAGCTCGTCCACGCCAACCTGCTGCTCGGCATGAGCCAGGAATGGTGGAACGACAAGCACAACCGCCACCACGCGAACCCCAACCACCTCGACAAGGACCCGGACGTCGCGGCCGACATCCTCGTCTTCGCCCAGCATCAGACGGCCGGTCGCGCCGGGTTCCGCGGCTGGCTCACGCGCCACCAGGCCTGGCTCTTCTTCCCGCTGACCACCCTGGAGGGCATCGCGCTGAAGGTGTACGGGTTCCAGGCCCTGTTCTCCGAGGACGGGCCCTACCGGACCCGGCGCGAGCGACTCGTCGAGGGCGCCCTGCTCCTCGCCCATGTCCTCGGGTACGCGACGCTGCTCCTCACCACCCTCACCGTCGGCCAGGCCCTCGCCTTCGCCCTGATCCACCAGATGCTCCTCGGACTCCACCTGGGCATGGCCTTCGCGCCCAACCACAAGGGCATGGAGATGCCGGACGCCCACCCGGACGGCGAGAGCTGGGGGCATCTGCGACGCCAGGTGCTCACCTCGCGCAACATCCGGGGCGGACTCCTCACCGACTGGTTCCTCGGCGGACTGAACTACCAGATCGAGCACCACCTCTTCCCGAGCATGCCGCGGCCGCATCTTCGGCTCGCTCAGCCCGCCGTGCGTGCGCACTGTCGTACGGTGGGTATCCCCTACACAGAGACCGGTTTCGTCGAGTCCTACCGACAGGCGCTCGGACATCTGCACGAGGTCGGGGAGCCGCTGCGCTCGGCAGCGTGACAAGGAGGCGTCGGACATGTCGACACGGACGAAGATCGTGATCGGGGGAGTGGCCGTCGGCCTCCTCCTGTGGCCCCTCATCGGATTCTGGTTCTCCCTGCTGATCGTGCTCGGTGTCCCGGCCGTGGCCTATCTGGCCCTGGATCCCAGCCAGCGGCGCCGACTGCGCCGGATCTCCCGCAAGGAGCTCAACCGCTGAGGACACCGCCCTGCGTGCGGGCCGTCGCGCGTGCGGGCCGTCGTGCGAGCGGGCCGCCCCGCGTGTGGGCCCGCGCGGTGGTCGGCCATGAGGCGGCGGCTGCGCGGCGCCGGCCTCGACGTACGTCTGGCGTACGCTCGACGGCGATCACGGTCATGTGATCATCGGATCGGAGAAGGGGGCTCCCGTCATGAGCAGCGCCACCGTCACGACGGTCAGCAGCAACGGCGTCTACTCGTTCACCAAGCCGAACCGGGACAGCGTCACGCTGCTCACCGGTCTCGGCGTGGAGGGGGACGTCCACGCCGGTGCCACGGTCAAGCACCGTTCCCGCGTGGCCAAGGACCCGACCGTGCCGAACCTGCGTCAGGTGCACCTGATCCACGCGGAACTCTTCGACGAGGTCGCCGGCGCCGGTTTCGAGGTCGCCCCCGGCGCCCTCGGCGAGAACATCACCACCCGGGGCATCGACCTCCTCGGCCTGCCCGTCGGCACCCGGCTGCACCTCGGAGCCGAGGCCGTCGTCGAGGTCACGGGGCTCCGCAACCCCTGCGCGCAGATCGACAGCTATCGGCACGGGCTGCTGAAGCAGGTCCTCGGCCGGGACGAGAGCGGGCGGGTCGTCCGCAAGGCCGGGATCATGAGCATCGTGCTCGCCGGTGGCGAGGTGCGGCCCGGCGACCCGATCAGGGTTGAGCTGCCGGCCGAGCCGCACCGCCCCCTGGAGATGGTCTGAGCCCCGGTCCGCCGAAGCGCGTCCTGGACCGCCCCGGGGCCGTGACCCGTCGCGCTAGGGGTGCGGCAGCGCACAGGAGTTGACCACGTCCTCGCCCGCCTGCCGTGCGATCGTTCGGCTCGCGGGCGGCGCCGTACCCTCCTCGACCCACCCGCGCAGCGCGGCGAACGCCGAGCGGTAGCAAGGCAGGATCGGCCGCAGCCGGTCGGGGTAGGTGTCGTACAGCCCGTCCGTGTGCGTCCCGTCCTGGACCGTGTAGTACCGGTGCTTCCCGGACCGGCCGCGCGCGTCGACCATCCCGGCGTACACGTCGGAGTCGGTCGCGATCGGCAGCAGTGTGTCCAGATCGCCGTGCAGGGTGATGAGCGGCTTGCCGATCCGCCCCGTAAGCGCCACCCCGGCGACCGCGCGGCGGACGGACGCGGGGCGGGAGGCGTAGTCGTACGAGGCGTCGGAGGCGCAGGGGGCGAGGATCTCCTCGACCGTCGAACCGGCCGTCGTGCCCGGGCACGCGGGGTCGTACGCCGGATCGAACTCGGCCCGGAAGCTCTTCTGCGTCACGCCCCAGTACGCCTTCTCGTGGTACGGCCAGAGAAAGCGGGAGCCCTCCGCGAATCCGGCGCCGATCAGGTCCTCGTCGGAGGCCCGGCCGAGTGAGCGGGCGACGGTGACCGGAAGACTCGTCAGCAGGTTGGGCCCGTGGGCCGTCCAGAGGACGCCCTCCCAGTCGACGCCGCCGTCGTACAGCTCGGGGCGGTTCTCCAGCTGCCAGCGGGTCAGATAGCCGCCGTTGGAGATGCCCGTCATGTACGTGTGCCGGGGCGCACGGCCGTAGTGCAGCCGCACGGTCTTCTTGGCGGCCCTGGTCAGCTCCGTCACCCGCCGGTTCCACTCGGCGACCGCGTCGCCCGGCTCGCGCCCGTCGGTGAAGAAGTCCGGACCCGTGTTGCCCTTGTCGGTGGCGGCGTAGGCGAAGCCCTGGGCCAGGACATGGTCGGAGATGAGAGTGTCGGTGGCGTACTGGCGCCGGGTGCCGGGCGCGCCGGTGACGACCAGACCGCCGTTCCAGCGCTCGGGGAGCCGGATGACGAACTGGGCGTCATGGGACCAGCCGTGCGTGGCGTTGAGGCGGGAGTCGTCCGGGAAGTAGCCGTCGACCTGCACGCCGGGGACGCCGGACGGATTCCGGGTCCCCTTCGCGGAGAGCCCGGCCTGGTCGGCCATGTCGGTGTACCGGGTACCCGCCAGGCCCGCGGTCGTCAGATCGGCGAGGCACGCGGTCTCCTGGTGCGCGGCCCCGGGGACATGGACGGGGTGGGCGCCCGCGCAGCCGGGCCGGGTGGGACCGGACTCGGCCCCGGCCGGTACGGCAGGGCCGGCGACGGTCAGCGCGGCCAGGAACGCGGTGAGGAGCGGAACGCCTCGGAACAGGCGCGTGGACGGCATGGACAGCCTCCGATGGGACGACGGGAAGGGGTGCGCCGCCACATCGTGCGGCCACCTCTTCCCGAGCGGCCATGGTTCCGCGCCACACCTCGGGTCCGTCTGCCATGTGTGGGAACAGCCTGGGGCGGATCGGTGGGCACACCCGGCGCGGTGTGCGGACCCGTGCGCGGACCCGGCGGGGGGATGAGGCGCGGATCAGGCGGGGCGCACCGCGATCGCGTCCAGGGCCTCCAGGAGCGCGGGCAGCTTGGGGCCGCGGGCCACGGGGAGGACTTCGCGCGGCTCGTCGTCCAGGAGGACGAAGGCCATGTCGTCGGTCCGCGCGACAAGGGACCAGCCCGGTCCGTCGGCCCGGAGCATGCGGGCCTCACCCGTCGCGAAGCTCGACCGCACCCGGCCGACCGGCGGGGCGTCATCGAGGTAGCCGCGCAGCTCGCCGAGGGCACGGCGCACCCCGTCGTACGGGTCGTGGGAGGCCTCCGTCCCCGAGCCGTCCGCACCACCCGCATCACCGGCGGTACCGGCCCCACCCGCGGCACCCGTCTCCACCGCGGCCTCGTCGGCCGTCGCGTCGTCCTCATCCATCTGGGCCCGCCAGGCAGCCCACTGGAGTGCGACCTCGTCGGCACCGAGCCTGCGCTGCGCAGGACCCCAGCCGTCCTCCTCGGGCGGGGACAGCGGAGCGCGGTCGCCCTCCTCCGGCTCGGGGTCGTGCGGGGCCGGCAGGCCGGGCGCGGCCGAGGCGACGGCGAGCGGCCAGCCGGGGAGCGCCGCCACCACCGAACGCTCGTCGGGGGAGAGGTCGTACTCCATCCCGCAGTCCCAGGAGGCGATGGCCACGGCGACCAGCGAGACGTCGTCGACGATCACGGTCCAGCGGGCTCCCACGCCGTCCTGGCCGAGGACCAGCCCGTACCCGCCGGCGTACGGTTCGATCTCCAGCGCCGCGCACGCCGCCGGGTAGTCGTCGCCCAGCACGCTCGGAAACTGCGCGGGCGTGAGCAGCACGGCGGTCAGCACATACAGCGCGTCGTCGTCGGCGGTAGCCACGGCAGCCTCCCCATCTGGTCGTCGGCGCACCTTAACCAGTGGGTAACCCGCGCGTCGAGAGTCTCCGGAAGGGAATGTGGCCCGGAGGGCGACGGAGGGGGCGCGCGGTCCCTTCCGTACGGTTCAGGCCGGGGGCAGCCCGAGCAGCGACCGTGCCACGGTCTCGGGCGACTCGTCCCGTTCGCGCGCCAGGGCGATCACCGCCCGGCAGGCGAGCTCGTTGATCCCGAACGTCATGGCCTCGGGGGAGACCCAGGTGACGGCCTCGTCGATCCGGTCCTGATCGTCCTCCACACAGCCCGCGACATACGTCGCCGCCGCTTCGAAGATGTTGTGCTGCCGTCGCACCGGGGCGGGTTTGCCCGGTGCGTCCGGTGACCTTCGCGCGGCCGGCAGGAGGGCGTTGAACAGTGCTCGCACACGGGCCATGGCCTGCCGCCTCTCCCGGACACGGCTGCCCGGCCCTTCCACGGTAGACAGGTAACTGCCGGGAAAGAAGGGTGCGTCGGGCGTCTCTACGACGGAACTCGGTCGTCCTGCCGTACGGCGAGCACGAGGTAACGGTCTTCCTCGTCCACGTAACTGAGCATCCGCCAGCCGGAACGGGCCAGCAGCGGACGCACGTTGGGTTCGGCGCGCAGGTCGTCGTCGGTGATCTGCCGCCCGTGCCGGGCGGCGAGCGCGACCCGTCCGATGGGATGGAAGAGGGCGAGCCTGCCGCCCGGGCGCACGACCCGGGCCAGTTCGCGCAGGTCGGCGGCCGGGTTCGCCAGGTGGGAGATGAGCCCGGCGCCGAACACGGCATCGAGAGCGCGGTCGCGCAGGGGCAGCCGGGCGACGTCGGTCCTGATCAGCTCCCCGGCCCCGTCACGCCCGGCCCGTACCGCCTCTTCGAGCATCTCGGGGGTGAGGTCCGCTCCGATGACGGTTCCCGTCGGGCCCACGGCCGTGCGGAGCGCGGGCAGCGCCCTGCCGGTTCCGCACCCCGCGTCGAGCACCGCGTCCCCGGAGCGCAGGCCGAGCTCGGCGACGGCCGCGGCGTACGCGGGGCCGTCGTCCGGGAAGCGGGAGTCCCAGCCGGCGGCGCGGGGGCCGAAGAACTCTTGGACACGGGTGGGATCATCGCTCATGCGTGCATGATGCCTCAGCCTCAGGGGTGAGCGCCCGGTGTCCATGTTCGAGCGCGGCACGATCGTTCTGGAACATCTCTGCGTCATATTCCATCAGCTTTCGAAATGCGCCCCTGATGCGCCCCCCTGTGCGGTCTAGCGTCCCTGGGTCATGGGACACCTGGACCACGCCGCCTTCGGCTGGCTGACACCTGTGCTGTCGTACGCGATGGCCTGCATAGGCGCCGCCCTCGGGCTGCGCTGCACCGTACGGGCGCTCGACGCGACCGGCCGATCCCGCCGCAACTGGCTGCTCACCGCCGCGTCCGCCATCGGCACCGGCATCTGGACGATGCACTTCGTCGCGATGCTCGGCTTCGGGGTCACCGGAACCGACATCCGCTACAACGTTCCGCTCACCATTCTCAGCCTGCTCATCGCCATGGCGGTGGTCGGCGTCGGCGTCTTCGCCGTCGGCTACGGACGTGAACGGGGCCGCTCGCTCCTGATCGGCGGACTGACGACGGGGATCGGCGTCGCGAGCATGCACTACATGGGCATGGCCGCCCTGCGTCTGCACGGCCAGGTGACGTACGACCCGATGCTGGTCGGGCTCTCCGTCGCCATCGCCGTCGTCGCCGCGACCGCCGCGCTGTGGGCCGCGCTCAACATCCACGCACCGGTCGCCGTGGCGCTCGCCTCGCTGGTCATGGGGGCCGCCGTCAGCAGCATGCACTACACGGGCATGTTCGCCGTCGAGGTCGAGGTCGTCCCCTCGACGGCCGGACTGCCCGGAGCCACCGCCATGCAGTTCATCTTCCCGCTGGCCGTGGGTCTCGGCTCCTATCTCTTCATCACCTCTGCCTTCGTGGCCCTCTCCCCGACCGCCAAGGAGCGCGCCGCGTACGCCTCGGCCGAGCGGATCACCGAGCCGGACGAACGCGCGGTCGACGTGGCGCCTCCCGGCTTCCGTACCCAGGTGCGGGGAGACGACATCGTGGAGCCCGGGACCGCGAGGCCGGGAGCGGCCGACGCCCCGCCCTCCTACGCGTACCGGGCCCGCACGGTCGACTAGGCCCCGCCCCCTCGTAGGCGACGCGCCCATACCGCTCGGAACGTCGTCGCCCGCCCCGCACGCACATCGCACCAGGACAGACGCAGCCGGAACGAGGAGGCCATGCGAACTCCCCGCAAGACCCAGGACGCCCGGACGACGGCGCCGCCGCAGGCGGCGCGCGGACGGCGCGCGCACGCGGGGCCTCCCGCCGATGAACTACCGGCGCACGCCTCCGAGGCACCCCCCGGCGGGGCCGCATCGTCCGGGCGATCGGATCCCACCGAGCCCTCCCACGCGTCCGGATCCACCGTTCCGTCCGGACCTTCCGCCCCGTCCGGATCCTCCGCGCGGTCCGTGCCGTCGGGCCGTCGCGGGCTGCGTCCCCGGACCGTCCGCGCGAAGATCGTCTCGCTGCTGATGGTCCCGGTCGTCTCCCTGCTGGCCCTCTGGGGATTCGCCACGGTCACCACCGCCCAGGACATCGCCCGGCTGCGCCAGCTCCAGAGGGTCGACGCGGAGATCCGCGAACCCGTCGCCGCCGCCGTCACCGCGCTCCAGGCCGAACGCCGGGCCGCCGTGCGTCAGGTCGCGTCGCCCGGCACAGGACGGGCCGCCGAGCTGAAGGACCAGGCACGGCGCACCGACGCCGCCGTCGCCCGGCTCCGCCTCGACGAGGGACACACCGTCGGCGACAGGGGCGACCTGCCCCGGGACGTCGCCGACCGGATCGGCCGGTTCGTCACCGCGGCCGAGGGCCTGGGCGGGCTTCGTACCGCAGCCGCGGCCGGCAAGGGCGACTGGGACCAGGTGTACACGGAGTACACCGCCGCCATCACGGCCGCCTTCGACGTCGGCGGCGCCCTGACCGGCATCCAGGACGCCGAGGTCGGCGCCGACGCGCGCGTGCTCCTCGAATTCGGCCGCGCCGGTGAGATGCTCGCCCGCGAGGACGCCCTGTTCGGCTCGGCCCACCTCGACGGCGAGCTGAGCGCGGAAAGACTGCGCCGGTTCACCGGAGCGGTCGAGACGCGCCGCACGCTCATCGAGTCCGCCACCGCCGACCTGCGCGGCCCCGAGCGCGCCGCCTGGAAGGAACTCGCCGACCAGCGCGGCTACCAGCAGCTCACCACCGCCGAGGACCGCATCGGAGCGGCCGCCCCCGGCCGGAAGGCGGTCCAGGCCGTGCCCGCCGCCACCTGGGACGACGCCATGGCGGTCGTACGGGGCGGGCTCGCGTCCATCGAGACCGACGCCCGCCGCGCCGCCGCCGACCGGGCGGACCCGTTCGGCGGAGGCGCCTTCACCGCCGGTGGCGCCGCCGTACTGCTCGGCCTCGCCGCCGTCGCCGCCTCCCTCGTGATCTCCGTACGCATCGGCCGGGGCCTGGTCATCGAGCTCATCAGCCTGCGCAACACGGCTCTCGGGATCGCCCGGCGCAAACTCCCCGGCGCCATGCTGCGGCTGCGCGCCGGGGAGGAGATCGACGTACAGGCAGAGGCCCCGCCCGGTCCCGCCCCGCAGGACGAGATCGGTCAGGTCGGAGAGGCCCTCACCACCGTCCACCGGGCCGCGCTCTCCGCCGCCGTGGAACGCGCCGAACTCGCGAGCGGGATCTCCGGCGTCTTCGTCAACCTCGCCCGCCGCAGCCAGGTCCTGGTCCACCGTCAGCTCAACCTGCTCGACAGCATGGAGCGCCGTGCCGACGACCCGAACGAACTCGGCGACCTGTTCCGGCTCGACCACCTCACCACGCGCATGAGACGTCACGCCGAGAGCCTCATCATCCTCTCCGGCGCCGCCCCGGGCCGCGCCTGGCGCATGCCGGTGCCGCTGACCAACGTCGTACGGGCCGCCGTCTCCGAGATCGAGGACTACGCGCGCGTGGAGATGCGCCAGCTGCCCGAGACGTCGGTCATCGGCGGCGCGGTCGCCGACCTCACCCATCTGTTGGCCGAACTCATCGAGAACGCCGCCCAGTTCTCCCCGCCCCACACGAAGGTGCGGATCAGCGGGGAGCCCGTCGGCAACGGCTACGCCCTGGAGATCGAGGACCGGGGTCTCGGCATGGGCAAGGAGACCCTCGCGGAGGCCAACACGAGGATCGCGCAGTCCGAGGCGCTCGACCTCTTCGACAGTGACCGGCTCGGCCTGTTCGTGGTCAGCCGGCTCTCCTCCCGCCACGAGATCAAGGTCCATCTGCGGACCTCGCCGTACGGCGGCACGACCGCCGTCGTCCTGCTCCCCACCGACGTGCTGCAGGGCGCGCTCCCGCCCGGAAGGAGCACGGCGCACGGGCGGACGGCAGAACCGGCGCGCGGGGACGACCCGCGGGAGTACGCGGTGCACCGCGAGCGGCCGGGTGCCGAGGAGGCGCCCTACCCGCGGCACCGCGCGCAGTCGCCCGCCTCCGTGGGCGCCGTACCGCCCCCGGCCCAGACCCAGGCGCTGCCCCCGTCCCGGAACGTGTCCTCGCCCCGGCCCCATTCGTCGCCCGCGTCGGCCTTCCCGCCGGCGTCCCCCGCGTCCGCGTCGCCCTCCGCTCAGCCGTCGCCGTCGCCGTCGCAGCCGCAGTCACCGTCGCCGTCGCAGGCGTCGGCGGCCTCGCTGCCGCGCCCGCCCCGGATACCCGCCCTCGCGGGGCAGCCGGAGGCGCAGGATCAGGGGTCCCCCGAGCAGCCACCGGCCGGCGTCACGACCCTGCGTCAGCGCGCCCGCTCCGCCACTCCGCCGCCGCACACACCCTCCGCGGCGCCCGCGCCCGGTCCGTCGGAGCCGCCCTCCGACGACTCCGGCGACCTGCCCCGGCGTGTACGCCAGGCCAGCCTCGTACCGCAGCTGCGCGAGGCGCCACCGGCCGACCTGCCGCCGACCCCGGCTGTCCAGGGCGCGGAGGAACGGACCCCCGAGCAGGTCAGGGACCGGATGACCGCCTACCGCGACGGCTGGGCCCGGGGAGGCGGCCCGGCCCCCGGCACCAGACGGCCACTGGGAACGGGCGCCGGCCGTGACGCCGGCCGTGAATCCGCTCCGGGCTCCGGCCCCGGCTTCGGTAACGCCTCAGACCACGGCCGCCACTTCGGCCACGACTTCGGCAGTGAAGGAGACCACGCATGATCGACCACGAGAGGATGTCCCACCACCGCTCCGGTGAACTCGACTGGCTCCTCGACGACCTCGTCGTCAGGGTCCGCGAGGTCCGGCACACGGTCGTGCTGTCCAACGACGGACTCGCCGTCGGCTCCTCCAGCGGACTCAGCCGCGAGGACGCCGAGCATCTGGCCGCCATCGCCTCCGGCTTCAACAGCCTCGCCAAGGGCGCGGGCCGCCAGTTCCACACCGGGGGCGTACGCCAGACCATGGTGGAGATGGACGACGGATTCCTGTTCGTCGCCGCCGCCGGTGACGGCTCCTGCCTCGCCGTCCTCAGCTCCGTGAGCGCCGACATCGGCCTGATCGCCTACGAGATGGCCCGGCTGGTGAAGCGAGTCGGCGAGCATCTGCACACCCCGCCGCGGCTCACCGCCACCCCGCCGGCCGCCGGCTGACCGGAGACACCATCCATGAACCAGGACAGCCCCGGCGACGGCCAGGCCCCGCCGGGCAGTCAGTGGTACGACGCGGACGCCGGGCCGCTCGTCCGTCCGTACGCCATGACGGGCGGCCGCACGAAGCCGGGGCCCAGCAACGTACGGTTCGACCTCATCGCACTCGTCGTCGTCGACGACGACCCGCCCGGCCGGGCCGAGGAGTCGCTCCTCGGCCCCGAACACCGGGCCCTGCTCACCCTGTGCAGGGCGGAGACGCAGTCGGTGGCCGAACTCGCCGCCGACGCCGATCTGCCCGTCGGCGTCGTCCGGGTCCTCCTCGGCGACCTCCTCGAAGCGGGCTTCGTCAGGGTCAGCCGACCCGTACCGCCCGCGCAGCTGCCCGACGAACGGATCCTGAGGGAAGTCATCGATGGCCTACGAGCGCTCTGAGAGCACGGGTGCGGGCGGCGGCGTGGACACCACGGCCCTCGCCCTGAAGATTCTGGTCGCCGGCGGATTCGGCGTCGGCAAGACCACGCTGGTGGGCGCCGTCAGCGAGATCCGTCCGCTGCGCACCGAGGAACAGCTCAGCCGGGCCGGGGAGTCGGTGGACGACACCGGGGGAGTCGACCAGAAGACCACCACGACGGTCGCCATGGACTTCGGCCGCATCACGATCCGCTCCGGCCTCTCCCTGTACCTGTTCGGTACGCCGGGACAAGACCGGTTCTGGTTCCTCTGGGACGAGCTCTCCCAAGGGGCTCTCGGAGCCGTCGTCCTCGCCGACACACGACGGCTCGAGGACTGCTTCCCCGCCGTCGACTACTTCGAGCACCGCAAGATCCCCTTCGTCGTGGCGGTCAACTGCTTCGCGGGGGCACGGAACTACGGAGCGCACGAGGTCTCGCGGGCGCTGGACCTGGACCGCGGCACGCCGGTGGTGCTGTGCGACGCGCGCGACCGGGACTCGGGCAAGGAGGTGCTGATCAGACTGGTCGAGTACGCGGGACGCATGCACACGGCGCGGTTGCTCGACTCGGTCGGGTGAGGCGACCGCGACGAAGCGACCGCGACTTGGCGGTCGCGAGGCTGCTCCGGAGCCTCGCGACCGATTCGTCGTGGGTCGCGCAGGTCGTGAGGTCGTGCGGATCGTGCGGTCGTGCGCGGTCAGTCGGAGACGCCGCTCTCGGCGGTCACCTTCTCGATCCGCAGGCGTACGAGGAGTTCGCCGGGGACACCGTTGCGGGAGCCGAACTCCTCGGCGCGTTCCTCGCCCATGTACCGGGCACCGATGCGAGCGGCCCAGCGGCGCAGCTCCCCCGGGTCCTCGCTGATCTCGGCGCTGCCCCGGAGCGAGACGAAGGCGAACGGCGGCCGGTCGTCGTCGACGCAGAGGGCGGCCCGTCCGGTGCGGGCCAGGTTGCGGCCCTTGACCGTGCCCTTACCCGTGTTGAAGACGATGTCGTCGCCGTCGAGCACGAACCAGATCGGGACCACGTGCGGACTCCCGTCGTCGCGTACGGTCGCCAGCTTTCCCGTGCGCGTTCCCTCGGACACGAACGCCCGCCACTGTTCCTCGGTCATCTTCGGCATACCTCCATGGTGCGCCACCGGGGCATGTGCGGCGTGCTCGCCACCCCCGGCATCGCCAGGGGTGCTTGCTCTGTCCACGACAGTGCGTAAGGCTTGCCGCGACAGGCGGACCGCGGGGACTGCGGGGTCACGGGGACGCCACACACAGGGGGAAGGACCACAGATGGCGCTGGACAAGGAACTGGACTGGCTCCTGGACGACTTGACCCGGCGGGTCGAGTACATCCGGCACGCGCTCGTACTCTCCAACGACGGGTTGGTCACAGGAGCGAGCAGCGGCCTGGAACGGGAGGACGCCGAGCATCTGGCCGCCGTCTCCTCGGGCCTGCACAGCCTTGCGCGCGGCTCGGGCCGGCACTTCCAGGCCGGGCGGGCACGGCAGACGATGGTCGAGTTCGACGAGGCCCTGCTGTTCGTGACGGCGGCGGGCGAGGGCAGCTGCCTGTGTGTGCTGAGCGGTGCGGACGCCGACGTCGGTCAGGTGGCGTACGAGATGACGCTGCTGGTCAACCGGGTCGGCGAGCACCTCGGGGTGGCGGCGCGGCAGTCGGGAGTCGGCGGCCTGTGAGTTGTCCACAGGCCGAGCGGGAGCCGGCCTGACGGAGGTACGGTCGTCACCGAGAGTAATCGTCACTCACGGGGGAGACCGTCATGACAGGAGAAAAGACCACTCGCGTCGCGCCCGCGCCGGCCGGGCCGCCCACGCCGGCGGAGCCTGGGCCCATGCCCGCGCCGGTGCCCGCGCTGGCGCTGACGCGGGCAGCGCTGGAACTGGAGCTGCGGCGGGACGAGTTCCAGCTCGCCGTCCAGCTGGGTCTGGTGCGGACCGTGCCGGGAGGTGCCGGCACGCGGGGCGGAGGTCGACGTGTGGAGCGGTCGGAGATCGACCGGCTCAGGGGCGCGCCGGACTTCCCGGCCGGACTGCGCGACCGCGTTCGCACGGTCGGTACGGGCGAGGCCGCCGCCTTGCTCGCCGTGCCGCCGGAGCGCTTCACCAGGCTCGCGAGGACCGGGCACTTCAGCCCGGTGCGGTTCTATCTCAACCGCTACCGCGCGGTGGTCTGGCTCTATCTCGCCGGTGAGCTGGGCGATTTCGCCCTGACCCATCCAGGGCTGCTCACCGGGAGACTCCCGAGGGAGACCAGGGAGCGCCTCGACGGCGGAGAGGACCGACGGCCGCGCAACTGGCGGGCCCGCCGCCTGGGGCTCCTGCTCCGGTCGGCCGAGGACCCCTGGGCGCGGGCCGCGGCCATCGCCTCGCTGCTCGACCCGGGGCAGTTGTCCGAGGTCGTCGACGACCCGTACGAACGCACCCACCTCGACCGTCTGCGCCCCGAACCTCCCTCGGGGCGAACGGAGTCGGCGGCCGCGCGCGACATCGTGGACCGGCTGACCGTGGCGGACGACCCAGACGAGATCCTCTGGCATCGCATGAGCCTCGCCCTCGCTCTGGACGAGGCCCGAGCGGACCGTCCCGCCCCGCGTCCCGACACCGCGCCCGCGCCGGACGCGCCGACACCACGCCCACCCCGCTCTTCCGTCCTGATCCGCCCGCCCGCCCACCGCCCGCCCGCGCACCGTCCGCGCCGCAGTCTCCTCGACCGTCTGAGGCGCCGTAGGGGGTTGGCCGGCGCAGAGCCGGAGGGGAGGCCACGGGGCTAGCTCCTGTCGGCGACAATCGGCGTCCCGGCCCATCATCGACGGCCACGACCAGCACGTTCGCTTCGTAGCGGACGGCAAGGGCCGGCCGCGCGGACGGCCCGGTGGCACCCTTGCGGCCGCAACCGCTCCCGCCCGCGGCCGATGTGACGCCGCGTGATCCGTCTTCGCCCTCTCCGTCGTCGCCCGCACTACGGTGGATGGCTATGACCGACGACACCCTCTGGGACTCCCCGCCCGACGCCCCCATGCTCCGCGGCGGCACCTACAGCCTCACCGTCATCGACGAGCCCTCGCCCCGTGAGGTTCAAGCGCTCCCCGCGCACGATCCCGCACGCGCGCGAGAGGTGGTCGCGTCCCTGATCACCGTCGCCGGCGTCGCCGCGGAACTGGCTCCGCAGCCCGCCACGGAACTGGTGCCGCAGGACACCCGCGCCGACCTCGAGCGGGTGCGGGTGGGCTGCTGGGGCTCGGTCACCGAGATCACCGACGCGGCGCTGGCCTTCCGGGGCGGCTGCTTCCCGTTGGACGACCAGGCAGCCGCCTTTGCCCAGCGATACCCGGGGGCAGCCGTGATCGGGTCGGTCCGCGTCGACTTCCCCATCCGGTACGGGGCATGGGTCTTCCTCCACCCCGACGGAACTCGCCTCTGGGCCGAGGGATGGTCGGGTGAGGGCCCGTGGAACGTACAGGGAAGCGTCGAAGGCATCCTCGACGCCTTCCAGGCGCGGACCGCTCTCGACGCCGACTTCGACCTCGACGCGGAGCCGCCGACGATGGACTTCAGCGAGCTGGAAGACGCCGTGCTGCGCACGATGATGCCGCTGGACCGGCGCGAGCGCGTCCTGTCGGTCTTCCGCGTCGAGCGCACGCCCGAGGCCGTCGATCACCTGGAGGAGACCTGGATGGAAGAGTAACGATCGGGAAACATAAGGAAGTTGTCAGCAATCGATCGTCGTGTTCTTGCCTTCGCACTTGCTATGTCCCCTAGGGTGGTCGGTCTCCAGTGCCGCACCCATCGCCGATCTCAGGAGCCCCGCGCGGCGCTGTACACGGGCTCTCCCAGGGGGACAAAGAACGTGACTGCACAGATACGGCCCTTAGGCCGCACCCGTCGACTGTGGCCACGCACCGTGCTGGCTCTGAGCGCGGCGACCGCCATATCCCTGACCGGGCTTCCGGGGCTGCCGGGCTTCCAGATCGACGAGGCCGAGGCGGCGCCCAAGCCGCAGCGCTGCGACGAGATGTACCTGGGGCACAGCTACGGCAGGACCCCGGCCAACTCCGGCCCGCCGATGACCGGTGACTACGACCCGTTCCCGACGGACGAGAACTACACGTACGTCAACCCGGCCAAGGACTTCGACGGGGTTCTCGCGCCCACCGACAAGCAGCGCGAGAAGGCGGGCACGAACTACCGCAAGTGGCAGCGGCTCTGGGAGAAGAACGGCAACCCGGCCGACCGCGTCATGGAGATGTACGCACGCTACAACGCCCAGTACAACAACTCCACCGGCTACAAGAACTGGGACGACTGGAAGCAGATACGCTGGCTCGCCCCGCACGGGAACCCGCCGCGCGGCTTCGCGTTCATGCAGCGGATGGTCAAGAAGTACAACATGGTCGGCCCGGACTGGTGGTGCGAGGACACCCTCGAATACACCGACGAGAAGGGCAACAAGCAGGAACGCCGCATCGACGCACGCAACCGGGCCAAGGGCGTCAACGTCGAGGCGAAGTCCAACGGACACATCGAGAACGACCAGTTGAAGGGCGACAAGGCGCTCGCCAAGCAGTACCCGAAGGACAAGTTCCAGTACCTGACCGGGCAGACGACCGAGAAGGGGACCAAGGAGAAGGTCGACGCCTTCAACAAGGAGATGAAGGCGGACCGGGGCACCAGTGCGCGGCAGGCCAACATCGTCGAGCGCCGCTCGAACGCCATCGAGCGCCCGCTGAAGCCGAACGTCTACACCGCCGCCGACCCGCGCTTCAACGCCGACCCGCTGAAGGCCGGTCGCTCCTCGATCATGGACCAGGCACTCCGCTCGGGGAAGACCCCCGCGGAAGCCCTCCGTATGCAGAGGCAGTACGAGGCCAACAACCGGGGCGGCTACTTCAACCGGGGCCCCGGCGGGATCGACTTCTCCAGCATGGAACTGAACTACGTCTCCACCCCCGCCAAGGGCAAGGGGATGCGGTACTCCATGAAGACGACGTACGTCCCCGACGCCGAGGCCAAGCCCGGCTGGGGCGGTGAGGCGCGCCTGAACCTCGCCAACGACGCGTTCTTCACCTGGCTGGCACTGACCCCCGACAAGTTCTGGGTGAACCTCAACCCCGTGCAGCCCGACGTCATCATGGACAAGGAGTTCGCCAAGACCGACGCGGGCCGCATCCTGCTGGAGGCGGACCTCACCCTCAAGCACGACTACGCCGACGCCATGAACCCCGACAAGTACGAGCGCGGGGAGCGATTCTGGCGCGCCGCGCCGCGCACCGCCGAGGGTGCGCCCTGCCTGCCGATCATCCGGCAGTGGATCACCCCCAAGACGGCGACGGTCCGTGAGCAGGACGGCGGCATCTACATCCTCGACGCGCCGCTGAAGGTCAACATGGAGGTGGCCAGCGGTCCCAACAAGCCGCCGAACACCTGCGACATCACCGAGGCGCAGTCCAAGCAGGCCGAGGCGCTCATCCGCAGTGAGATCCTGCCGGAGGTGGAGCGCCGCGTGAACCAGGAGGCCGGCTACGCCGACCTGCGCTACGTCTACCGTTCCCGCGTCGCCGCCGAGCACGTCCGCCGTGCGGACGCCGCCCAGCCCACCGACTTCCGCACCGTCATCAACAGCAACGACGTCAAGCGGTGGCCGCTGAGGGGCGAGAACAAGGACTGGGACAAGAAGACCGTCTACGACAAGTACGTCCACTCGTTCAAGAACGGCGACTACAAGTTCGAGCGGGTCTACGACGGCAAGGTCTGGATCCTGTCCATGGGCGGGGTCGACTTCTCCAAGTCCCCCAAGCGCAACATCACACGGACCGAGTTCAACGTCCAGCACCGTGACCTCGACAGGACCACCAGGACGTCTCTGCAGACCGAGACGACACACCGCGGTACCGAAGAGGTCTTCCTCGGTTCGTCCGGTGAGCGTGACGGTGGCGGCGGTCCCACGCCGACGCCCACGCCGACTCCGTCGGGCACCGGCAAGCCCACCGAGCAGCCGACCACTCCGGCACCCGGCCCCTCCACGCCCGGCGGTGACCACAGCGCGCCGCCGGCCACGAAGGATCCGGACGGCGACCTCGCCGACACCGGCAGCAGCACCCCCGTCGGCATGATCGTGGGCATCGCGGCGGTCCTCGCCGTGGCCGGCGGAGCACTGCTGTGGTGGATGCGGCGTCGCAGGACGGCCGGCGAGTAGGCCGTCCGGTCCATGACGGGACCCGGCGGCGGGCCGGTGGGCGCAGAACAGCGTCCGCCGCCCGCCGCCGGGCCTTTGCGCCGGCAGTTCGGACCGACCCCGACCGGCCGGCTGACGTTCGACCTGAACAGGGGATCCTCGATCGCGCCGAGATCCCGGGTCCAGTAGGTGACCCGGGGGTTGGTTCCGACGTCGAGGCCGCCCATCTCGTCGGAGGGCGAGACAGGCGGCATCGCCACGTTCCGTTGCTGCCGGGGGCGCGGTCCAGATAGCCGATGGGCAGCGCCTGCATGGCGACCGTCTTCTCGCCGCCCCTGAAGAGGTACCCCGGCGTACTTCTCCTCGCCTCGATCGACCCGTCGATCTCGGCGTCGAAGCCGACGTACGGGTGGTGGGTAGAGGGTGCGGGCCTTGTCGCCGGGGGCGCCGGGGTCGCCCGGAGTCGTGACCGGACTCCGCGCGGCATCGGACGTGCTCGCCTGGGCGGAGGACCGTTACGGACCCCGGACGAGTAGGTGACCAGTCCGTTCGCGTCGCCCACGCGCCGTCCGGCCCGTGTCCGACGTGCGGCCCGCGCCACCGGCGGGGGAGTATGGGCGCATGCTTCTGGCACGACTCGCCGACGCGTCCCAGCAGGTCGCCGCCACGTCCGCCCGCTCGCGGAAGATCGCGGTGCTGGCCGAGCTGTTCTCGGAGGCCGTGCCCGAGGAGAGCCCGCTCGTGATCGCGTATCTCTCCGGCCGGCTTCCGCAGGGGCGCATCGGCGTCGGCTGGGGCGTGCTCAAGAACGTGGTCCCACCGGCCGTACCGCCCGCCGCGCACCCCGGCCTGACCCTCGCCGGCACCGACGCCGTCATGACCGAGCTGGCCGCCGTCTCCGGCGCCGGGTCGCAGGCCGAGCGCGTCCGTATCGTGCACGAGCTGATGGCTGCCGCGACCGTGGAGGAGCAGGAGTTCCTGATCCGGTTGCTCTCCGGGGAGGTACGGCAGGGAGCCCTGGACGCCATCGCCCTCGAGGGGGTCGCGCGCGCCGCCACCGTGTCCTCGGCCGAGCTCCGCCGGGCCGTGATGCTGGAGGGTTCGCTGCCCCGCGTCGCCCAGGCGGTGCTGGCCGAGGGGACGGCCGGCCTCGAAGGCTTCGCGCTGCGGGTCGGTGTCCCCGTCCAGCCGATGCTCGCCCATACGGCCGCCTCGGTCACCGAGGCCGTCGCGGGTCTCGGACGGTGCGCGGTCGAGGAGAAACTCGACGGCATCCGGATCCAGGTGCACCGCCGCGGCGACGAGGTGAGGGTGTTCACCCGCTCCCTGGACGACATCACCGGCCGGCTGCCCGAAGTCGTCGCCGTCGCCCGGGAGACGGCCGCCGACCCGTTCATCCTGGACGGAGAGGTGATCGCCCTCGACCCCGCCACCCGTCGGCCGCTCGCCTTCCAGGACATCGCCTCGCGTGTCGGCTCCCGCGTCGACGTCGCCGCCGCCAGCGCCACGGTGCCTCTCTCACCCGTCTTCTTCGACGTGCTCGCCGCCGACGGCGAGGTGCTCATCGACCGGCCGGGCCAGGAGCGCCACGCCGCGCTGGCCCGTCTGCTGCCCGAGAACCGGCGGGTCCGTCGCTTCGTCGTGGACGATCCCGGCGTGCTCGGACAGGTGGAGGCGGCCGAACGGTTCTTCACCGACACGCTGTCCCTGGGGCACGAAGGCGTCCTGGTGAAGGCCCTGGACGCGCCCTATGTGGCCGGCCGCCGTGGACGTACCTGGCTCAAGGTCAAACCGGTCCACACACTCGACCTCGTCGTCCTCGCCGCCGAGTGGGGCCACGGCCGCCGCACGGGGCTGCTCTCCAACCTCCACCTCGGCGCCCGGGCCGCCGACGGGACCTTCGTGATGCTCGGCAAGACGTTCAAGGGCCTCACCGACGAGATGCTGCGCTGGCAGACCGAGAAGCTGGGCGAACTCGCCGTGGACGACGACGGCTTCACCGTACGCGTCCGGCCCGAGCTCGTCGTCGAGATCGCGTACGACGGTGTCCAGCGCTCCACCCGCTACCCCGCAGGGGTCACCCTGCGCTTCGCCCGCGTCCTGCGTCACCGGCCGGACAAGCCGGCCTCCGAGGCCGACACCGTGGAGCGAGTCGTCGCGGGAGCCTGACCCGGGGGAGTTCGCTCAGTCTCCGCTGGTGTAGCGACGCCGCACCCAGAGCGGGAGCACGTACCAGCACAGCAGGTACCAGGCGACCAGCCCGGTCACCAGCCACGGCACGTACCCGTCGTGCGTCGCCACCCGCAGGACGAGCAGCAGCGCCGAGGTCAGTGTGGCGAGCAGCAGCAGGAGCCCCACGAACGTCAGCCGCGAGGCCCAGACCACGGTCTGCGGCTTGATCCGGCGCCCCGCCACGATGCGGTGGAACGACACCGGCCCGATCAGCGCCCCCGTCGCCGCCGCGCCCAGCGACACCGTGACCACGTAGATGGCCCGGTCGGTGTCCGACAGGTCGGCGAACCGGGGCGCGAAGACGACCGTGAGCAGGAAGCCGAACAGGATCTGCACGCCCGTCTGGGCGACCCTGATCTCCTGCATCAGCTCGGCCCAGCGCCGGTCCGCGCGTTCCTCCTGCGTCTCGTGACGACCACGGACGAGATCACCGCCGTCCGACTGTTCCCGCACTGGTCGAGTGGACACGGAACCTCCTGTTGTCGGCCCTCTCTTCGCGGGTAACCGCTTGGAGCCCGCTTCAATCCCGGGCCGCCCGAGCCAGGGGGCGGCCGCGCCCGCCCCGGGTGCGCGGGGACGTCGCGGGACGCTCCGGCGCGAGGGATGCTGGAAGCGTGGCAGGACGGCCAACGCCTGGCAGCGAGGAGATGAGCTACGTGTACGAAACCCACATCGACACCGACGTCACCGTGCAGCTGAGCGACTGCGACCGACAGGACGCCCAGGCGGTCTTCGACGTCCTCGACCATGTCTACCGGCTCGAGGACATGAGCGCCCCCGGCCCCAAGGCGGCCTCGGCGCCCGCCCCCACCGTCTGGATGGCGACCTTCGACACGGCCGGCGGGCGTCGGGAGGACGCCGGTCCGGTCCATCTCGCCGGACAGGTCGGCGCGCTGCTGACCGGTGGGTACCACGCGGTCGAGGAGGTCGAGAAGACACTCGCCGCCACCTTCGCGGTGCGGTCGACGCAGTCCGTCTCGGGCGACCAGGAGACCGAGGCCCGCCTGCTCCTCGCATCCCGCTGACCCGGTCGGCCCCGCCGGCCCACTGACACCCCCCGGACGGAGCGGACGGGCGCCGTCCGGGGCGTTTCTCTGCCCCGCACCCCCTATGCATCGCGTGTATACACGATATGTAGAGTGCTCCGTATGCCGCGACGGCGCCCCTGACCAGGCGCATGTCGCCCTTCGAAGCCATCTACGGGGAAAGCGGGTTGCAGCATGTTCCGAACCGATACGCGGAAACGCCGGGGATCGGCCGCCGCCCTTCTGGCGGCGGCCACTCTCGTACTCGCCCTCAGCGGGTGCGGGGTCGATCCGATCACCCCGGCCGAAGCCAGGGGCAAGGCGGCCGGATCGGACGACAAGCGGGGCGGGGAAGGCGCTGAGGGATCGGGCGGTTCGGCCGGGCCCGTCGACTGCGCCAAGGCGAAGTGCATAGCCCTGACCTTCGACGCCGGCCCCGGCAAGGACACGCCCCACCTCCTCGACGTGCTCAAGGAGAAGAAGGTCCCCGCCACGTTCTTCCTGCTCGGCAAGAAGCACGTCGATCGGTATCCCGACGTCGTCAAGCGCATCGCGGACGAGGGGCACGAGGTCGCGAACCACACGTGGACGCACCGCATCCTGACCGACCTGGAGGCCGGCGAGGTGCGGGAGGAGCTGTCCCGCACCCAGGACGCGATAGAGGAGATCACCGGAAGCCGGCCGACTCTCATGCGACCTCCGCAGGGGCGGACCGACGACACCGTCTCGGAGGTCAGCCGGGACCTCGGGCTGGCGCAGATCCTGTGGAGCGTCACGGCCAAGGACTACTCCACGACCGACTCGGACCTCATACGGAAGCGGGTGCTCGAAGGGGCGCAGGGTGACGGGATCATCCTGCTGCACGACATCTACGACGGCACCGTCCCCGCCGTGCCGGGCATCATCGACGAGCTGAAGGAACAGGGGTTCACTTTTGTGACGGTCCCTCAGCTCCTTGCGCCCGGCAAGGCGGAGCCGGGGTCGGTCTACCGTCCGTGATGTGAGACGCACGAACGGTAAAAAAGGGGGTGAGGTGTCTCACATCGGGCACCCTGGAGTCCTCGGAACTCGTCTTGAAGGTTTATCGTTCATCAATGTGTGATGGCGAAGGGGCCCGGTCCCCAGGTCCCCCCCTTGCGGTGACCGCTCTTCGTCGTCGCGGCAATCGGCCCCGGTTGGAATCCCCCGTCCAACCGGGGCTTTGTCGTTCCTCGGGCCGTGTCCCCCGTCGATTCCCGGGCGCGGACCGCTCGTGAGGGGCGCACGCTCCGGCGCGTTCAACCCCTTCGGGTGACTCCCCGCATGCACCTTCCGTGACCGGGCAAGATCGTCACGGGCTGTGACGACCCGTTACTCAGCCCGCTGACCTGGGACGTCACGAGGGGGCCGCCATGCCGGACACGATCGCGCACATCCGCCGTGCCGTCGGCGCCCTCGCCGCCGGGCTGCTGCTCGCGGGATGCGTCACGACCGACGGTCCGGCCGTTCCGCGGACGCCGCAGGCCCAGGACACGCTGCTCAGGGCTGTCGAGCGCACCCTGGTCGACCGCTGTCTGGACGCCCGCGGACTCACCCTCGCCCGGCGGCCGGACACCCCGGAGGAAGACCGGCGCCTCCAGGGGGCGCTCTTCGGCACCGGCCCCCGCGAACTGTCGCTCACCCTGGCTACCGGACACACCGTCACCGCCCACACCGACGGCTGCCTCGCCTCCGCCCGCCGGACCCTGTACGGGGACCAGACGCGCTGGTTCCGCGCCCAGGTGACCGTCGACAACCTGCGCGCCGAGGCCCAGGACCGGATGAAGGACGACCCCGCCCACCGGGCCGCCCTCGCGCGCTGGAACCGGTGCGCGACCCCGTCCGGCCGCCCGCGCACCGAACGGCCCGACCCCACGGTCGTCGCCCGCTGTGACCGGGAGAGCGGACTCGCCGAGGTGCGGGCGCGGCTGGAACCCGCAGAGCTGGCGAAGGTGCGCGCACTGCGCGGCGACCAGCTCACCACCTACCAGCAGCTGCGCACCCGCGCGCTGCGGCGGGCAGCCGAGCTGTCCGCACCCGTCACCGCACAGGAAGGCAACAACGCTTCATGAAGCGCATCCTCACCACGGCCGTCGCCCTGCTCGCCCTCACGGGCGGACTCGCCCTCACCGCACCCGCCCAGGCGGCCGATTGTCCGAGTGGCGAGTTCTGTGCCTGGGAGAACGCCAACTTCGGGGGCCAGCGCGCCAACTGGAGCGGCGACGACGGCTGGTGGGAGAGCTGGATCGCCGACACCGACTCCTCCTGGGCCAACCACGGCATCTCGGGACCGGGCATCAAGGACCACGTCCGGGTCTACGAGAGTGCCCATCAGGGCGGCGCGATGACCATCTGCCTGACTCCCGGCCAGGAGGTCGGGTACAACGGCGTGGCCAATGACCGCGGCGACTCCCACACCTGGGCGATGAGCTGCTGAGCGGTTCTCCCGCCATGACGCCCCCGCCCCCCTCCGGGTGCGGGGGCGGTCAGTTCCCGGCGCCCAGCCACAGGTCCGGGCCGAAGACCTCGTAGTGGACGGCCGAAGCGGCGACGCCGCCCGCCAGCAGGTCGCCGCGCACCTGACGCATGAAGGGCAGCGGACCGCACAGGTACGCCGTCACGTCCGACGGCAGGTCGAGCGTGGTGACGTCCGCGCGGCCGCGGAGCGCGTCCGTCGCGCCCGGCTGTTCGTACCAGAGGTGCAGGGAGCTGTTCGGAGCTGCGTCGACCAGTCGGCGCAGCTCCTCGCGGTGCGCGTGGTCGGCGGGGGAGCGGTCGGCGTGCACGACCGTGACCGGACGGCGCGAGCCGGTGGCGGCGAGGTGGTCGAGCATGGCCAGCATCGGCGTGCTGCCGATCCCGGCGGAGGCGAGGAGCAGCGGTCCCTCACCCTCCGGCAGGACGAGGTCCCCGAACGGCGCGGACACCTCGACGGTGTCGCCCACGCGCGCGTGGTCGTGCAGCCAGGTCGACACCTCGCCCGCGGGGTCCCCGTCGATCCGCTTGACCGTGATCCGCCACTGAGGACGGCCCGGTGCCGCGGAGAGGCTGTACTGACGGATCTGCCGGGCGCCGTCGGGCAGTGTGACGCGCACGCTCACGTACTGCCCCGGCCGGAAGGATCCCGTGGGACGTCCGTCGGCGTGGCGCAGGACGAAGGAGACGGTGTCGGCCGTCTCCTGATGCCGTCCGGCGATCTCCATGGGCCGGTGTACCCCGCCCTCCTCGACACCCGTCTCGTCGTAGAGCCGGGACTCCAGGGCGATGAGGGCGTTGGCCATCAGCCAGTAGACCTCGTCCCAGGCCTGGGCGACCTCGGGTGTGACGGCGTCGCCGAGCACGTCGACGATCGCGGCGAATAGGTGCTCGTGGACGACTTTGTACTGCTCCGACGTGACACCCAGCGAGGCGTGCTTGTGGGCTATGCGCGAGACCATGACGTCCGGCCGGGTGCCGGGGCTCTCCAGGAGCGCCCCGGCGAAGGCCGCGATCGAGCCGGCCAGTGCCCGCCGCTGGTCGCCATTGACCTGGTTCCCGCGGTTGAAGAGGTCGCGGAGCAGTTCAGGGCGGGCGGCGAACATCCCGGCGTAGAAGCGCTCGGTGATCTCGCCGAGCGAGGCCCCGACGACGGGGAGAGTGGCTCGGACGACGGGGGTCGCCTGCTCGGACAGCATCGAAGCTCCTATTGTGGTAGATGATCTACGTATTTAAGAGGGTGAGTGGACGGGCGGTGAAGTCCTGTGGACCGAGCGTGGGCGTCAGCCGTCGTGCCGGATGCCCAGCGAGACGAGCACCGGCCCCGTGGGCGACTCGACCAGGTCCGCCACGGTCAACGGGTCGAGCGACGCGTAGAACGCCTCCTGCGCCTGGCGCAGCGCGCCGCGCAGTCGGCAGGCCGCGCGCAGAGGGCAGGGGGTCTCGCCCTCGCAGTCGACGACCTCCTCCTCGCCCTCCAGCGTCCGGACCAGCCACCCGACCGAGGCCCGTCGCCCGGTCTCCGTGAGGGTCAGGCCGCCGCCGCGTCCGCGTCGCGCCTCGACGACGCCGAGGTGCTGGAGCCGCGTGACGACCTTCGCCATGTGGGCGTAGGGCACGGCCATCACCTCGGCCACCTCCCGCGTGGTGATCGCAGGTTCCTGGCCGGGTGTTCCGAGGACCGCCAGACGCATCACGGCACGCAGCGCCAGGTCGGTGAATTTCGTCAACCGCACACCGGGACCGTATCAAACAAGTATTCTCGATACCTATTTAGGGGGTGGGGCCCTGCTCAGTGTGAGCGGCGAGCCGAGAGGTGGCGCCAGAGCCACGTGCCGCCCACCACCAGGGGAGTGACCACCAGGACGAGAGCGAGCAGCGGCCACCGCCCGCCGCCGAGTTCCCGGTCCGTGAAGAGGACCACGATCACCGCCACCAGGGGGAGCACGATCGACGCGAGCGCCCGCAGCGAGGCCACCACCATCTCCGGCTGAAGCCGGCCCGTGCGCGGCGGAGGAGGGTCCGGGGTGCCGCAGTAGAAGACGACGGCGCGATGCAACAGCTTGGTCGTGGCCTTGTGGTACGAGACTCCCATGTACGGCAGCCACACCAGAGGCGCCACCAGGCCGGTCAGGATCACCGCGATCAGCAGCAGCCACTGACCGATCCGGGCGAGCCTGCCCGGGCCGTCGTCGTCCGGCGTGACGATGCCGAGAAGACGGGCCATCCGCAGGGTCAGCTTCCAGAGCACCGCGATCCGGCCCGGGCGGGGCTCTGTGTCGTCGGCGGGAGCCGGGCGGGCGCGCAGACCGGCCGCGGCGGCCGTCGTGTCCGCGTACACCCCCTGCAGGACCAGGAGCTCGGCGGCGCGTTCGGGGTCGGTGGTGTCCCGGCCGTCCAGACCTGCCAGGACGAGGATCGCCCGCGCCTGGAGCAGCAGCGCGCCGCAGAAGGCGACGGGGATCAGGAGCATGAACGGCCCGCCCACGAAAGCCCCTTCGGCGGTGACCGCCCGCCGGCCGCGTGCCGCGACCAGGGCACGCAGTTCGGTGGGGGTCGCCTCCGGATGGTCGCGGCGCAGCCGCTCCACGGCCCGCCCGGCCGGCGGGCCCATGTGTCGCAGGGCGAACATGGCGAGCAGTTCGGGCAGCCAGCCGGGCTGGGTCCAAGCCTCCCGCAGAAGCGAGCGGGAGAGAACGGGAGCCGGTGTCTCCGCGGCGCCCTTCCTCAGGACAGGACCTTGGCCTTCGCCTTCTCGAACTCCTCGTCCGTGATGGCGCCCTTGTCCTTGAGTTCGGCGAGCCGTGCCAGTTCGTCGGCGTGGCCGCCGCCACCCGTACCCGCCGTCGTGCGGATGTACGACTGGAACGCGGCCTCGTTCTCCTTGGCCTGCGCGATGTCCCTCCGGGTCATGCTCTTGCCGCGGGCGATCACGTAGACCAGCACGCCGAGGAAGGGGAGCAGGATGCAGAAGATCAGCCACCCCGCCTTGCCCCAGCCGCTCATCTCGTGGTCGCGGAAGATGTCGGTGATGACCCTGAACAGGAGGAACAGCCACATGATCCAGAGGAAGAACCAGAGCATGGTCCAGAAGAGGTTGAGTGCGGGGTAGTCGTCCATTCCTGCGCTCCGTTCCTGCGGTGGCCGCCCGAAGTCGGCCACTCGTATGAGCGAGTTTCGCCCACCCCCCGCCGGCCCGCATGTCGAAGGCTCTCCGGATCTTGAATATTGGATCCACGGTCCGATATCCACGATCCGATATCCACACTCAGGCCGTGCGTGCCCTCAGCGCCGCCAGAGCACGGTCGGCGTGGGCGCTCATCCGCAGCTCGCTGCGGACGACCTCCAGGATCCGGCGGTTCTCGTCGATGACGAAGGTGACCCGCTTGGTCGGCGCGAGAGAGAAGCCGCGCTTCACGCCGAACCGGTCGCGGACCGAGCCCTCGGGATCCGAGAGCAGCGGATAGCCGAGGGAGTGCCGGTCGGCGAACTCCTGCTGTCGCTCGACGACGTCGGAGCTGATGCCGACGGGGCGCGCTCCCGCCTCCTGGAACTCGGCGGCCAGGTCACGGAAGTGGCATGCCTCCGCCGTGCAGCCCGCCGTCATGGCCGCCGGGTAGAAGAACAGGACGATGGGTCCGTCCGCGAGGAGGCCGACCAGCGATCGGGGTGTCCCCGTATCGTCCGGAAGAGTGAAGTCCTCGACGATGTCACCGACGTTCATCCGGCCCGCCCCTTGTCTCCGACCGGCCCGTCCGGTCGTCGACGGGTGACGCTACCGCAGGGTAGGAAGGTGCGTCACCGGCGGGCGGACGAGTCTCAGGCCCGCTGCCGCGCGGCGAGCCGCCGGTCCAGAATCGCGAGTACCTGCTCGCCCCAGCGCAGGTTCTCCTCTTCGAGGTAGCGGCCCCGCATCAGCGTGAGATACGGCCCGATCCGCTCGGCCTCGCTCAGGTACGTGGCCTCGTCACGGCCGGCGAGCATCCACTCCCGCAGCCGCTCCCACCGGGCGAGCTTGCCCCGGGCCCACTCCATCCGCTCCTGGACGAAGCCGCGTACCGCCTCGGTGTCGCCCTCGTCGCAGGCCTGCACCTGGACCATCAACTCGTCCCGGATCGCGGTCGGACGCGGCGGCTGGGCCGTGTACGCCATGAGGTCCTGCCGGCCCGCATCGGTGAGGGAGAACATGCGCTTGTTGGGGCGCCGTTCCTGTTCCACGACACGTGCGGCGATCAGTCCGGCCTCGGAGAGCCGGTCGAGCTCGCGGTAGAGCTGCTGGGGCGTGGCGGCCCAGAAGTTGGCCACGGACACGTCGAAGATCTTGGCCAGGTCGTATCCGGACGCCTCGCCCTCCAGGAGGGCCGCGAGGACCGCGTGCTTCAGGGACATCCGGACACGCTAGCAGCCCGGTTGACCAGGTGGTTTCGCGTCGATTCGACAGGTTGGGGCGGTGCGGTGGGTTCCGCGGGGCGCGGCGGGGCACGGTCGGGGTGCCGCACCCGTTCGGCCCTGCCGAGCGGACCGGTCCGACGCCTGCGCTCGCCACGTCTGCCCGTCGAGAGCGTGCGGGACCCCGAACTCCGCGAAATCCTGGTCTTACGGGAAAGTCTCCGCGGAGGAGGTGGAAGGACTGGTGGTGGCGGCCCTGCGGCGTGGTCGGCCTTTGACATGCAGCTGATTGGCTGCCTATCGTAGAGGCAGTCAAATGGCTGCATGTTGAGGTGGGGCGATGGACGAGGTGTTCAAGGCGCTGTCCGATGCCAGTCGGCGACGGCTGCTCGACAGCCTGAACGCCCGCAACGGCCAGACCCTGCGCGAACTCTGCGCGGGCCTGGACATGGCACGGCAGTCCGTCAGCAAGCACTTGGCGCTCCTGGAGGCGGCTGGGCTGGTGGTCACGGTGCGGCGCGGGCGGGAGAAGCTGCACTACCTGAACGCCGCTCCGATCCACGCCATCGGGGACCGCTGGATCAGCCGGTACGCCCGCGAGCGCGTCAGCGCGCTCGCCGACCTGAAGTCAGCATTGGAGCAGAGCCCGATGGACAGCAACGCGTTCGTCTACACCACCTACATCCGCACCACGCCCGACGAGCTCTGGCAGGCGCTCACCGACCCGGACTTCACCCGGCGCTACTGGGGTGTCGCCTTCGAGACGACCTGGACCGCCGGATCCCCGATGGTCTGGGACGAGGGCGGCCGCAGGACGAGCGACCCCGAGCAGGTCGTCCTCGCCGCCGACCCCGGCCGCCGCCTCTCCTACACCTGGCACACCTTCACACCCGAGTGGGCCGAAGCGGTCGGGATCGGCGACGAGGTGTACGCCAAGCTCGCCAAGGAGCGCCGCTCGAAGGTCACCTTCGACATCGAACCGGCCGGCGACATGGTCAAGCTCACCGTCGTCCACGACGACCTGGAGCCCGGCGGCACCATGCGCGGCATGATCGGCGAGGGATGGCCGGCTCTGATCTCCAGCCTCAAGTCCCTGCTCGAGACGGGCGAGGAACTCCCGGAACCCCCGCGCTGAACCGTCCCGCCGCCCGGCGTCACGGCAGATCAGTCCGTCGCTTCGCGGACGTCCTTTCCCTGCTCGGCGAACGCCTTGAAGTCCCGCATGTGCTGTTGCGACTGCTTGCGGAAGGCACCGGGCATCAGAAGCGCCACCAGTTTCATCATGAAGCCGCTGAACCGGTATTCGTTCTCGCTCTCCCAGAGCGTCGTCCCCGGGCCGGACTCGGTCAGCCGGTCGCGCACCGCGCTCCACATTCCCTCGCCGACGATCTCGCGGTCGAAGCGAACGACGCTCGTTCTCGGGATCTCGCGCAGGTCAGCCGGCTCCCGGCGTGTGATGGTCTCGGTGCACTCCATCTTCCGCCGGTCCATCTGCATCACGACCCGCGACGTGGTGCCGAGCTGCCCGTGCTCCCCACTCAGCGGCTCGTGCGCCACGAGCCCCCGCAGCCAATTCGGCAGGTGTGCCGGGTCGGCGAGCAACTGGGCCACCTTCTCCCGCGGCAGGGCGATCTCCATGGAGACGGTGTATTTCATGGGGCGCATCACTCTTTCCTGCTGGGTATAGGACCTCATGGCCGCGGGGCCTGAAGCCGAGGACAACACGCTTCAGGCCCCGCGGGGTTCGAGGGGCGTCAGCGCGTGGCGGCTTCCTGGTGCTGCACCTGGCACACCAGCGCGTCGTTCACGACGTCCGCGACGATCGTGTCGCCCGGGTCCGCCTCACCGCCCAGGATCAGGTCGGCGATCCGGTTGTCCAGTTCCGTCTGGATCGTGCGGCGCAGCGGCCGCGCGCCGAACTCCGGCTGGTACCCGTGCGCGACGAGCAGCTTCTTCGCCGCCTGGGTCACCTCGAGCTCCAGCCCCTGCGCACGGACCCGGCGCTCGCTCTGGCGCAGCAGGAGGGCGAGGATGTCCCCGAGATCGTCCTCGCCCAGACCGTGGAAGATGATCGTCTCGTCGATGCGGTTGAGGAACTCCGGCGTGAAGTGGCCGCGCAGATCCTGCCTCAGATCGTCGCGGATCTCCGAGACGTCGCCGTGGTGGGCCAGGATCCGCTGGGCGCCGATGTTCGACGTCATGATGACCACGCAGTGACGGAAGTCGACCGTCCGGCCCTGCGAGTCCGTCAGCCGCCCGTCGTCCAGGACCTGGAGCAGGGTGTTGAAGACGTCAGGGTGGGCCTTCTCCACCTCGTCGAAGAGCAGGACGCTGTACGGCCGGCGGCGCACCTTCTCGGTGAGCTGGCCCGCCTCCTCGTGGCCGACGTAGCCGGGCGGCGCACCGACGAGTCGGGAGACCGTGTGCTTCTCCTGGAACTCGCTCATGTCGAAGCGGACCATCCGCGTCTCGTCGCCGAACAGCAGCTCCGCCAGCGCCTTCGCGAGTTCGGTCTTGCCGACACCGGTCGGGCCGAGGAACAGGAAGGAGCCGACCGGACGGTTCGGGTCGCCCATGCCCGCCCGGTTGCGCCGCACGGCCTGCGCGATCGCCGTGACCGCCTCGTCCTGGCCGACCACCCGGCTGTGCAGGGCGTCCTCCAGCTTGAGGAGCTTCTCCTTCTCGCTCTGGGTCATCTGGGCCACGGGGATGCCGGTACGGCGCGACAGCACCTCCGCGATGTCGTCGACCGTCACCTCCATCACGCCCTCGCGCCGCTCCTCGAGCCCGGCCAGTTCGGCCTCCAGCCGCGCGATCTCGTTCTTGTGCCCGTTGGCCTTCTCGAAGTCCTCGGCAGCCACGGCCTCGTCCTTCTCACGGCGCAGCTTCGCCAGCCGGTCCTCGCGGTCGACCACCTCGGTCGACTTGCCCAGTGAGCGCAGCCGCACCCGGGCGCCGGTCTGGTCCATCAGATCGATCGCCTTGTCGGGCAGGAAGCGGTCGGTGACATAGCGATCGGAGAGCTCGGCGGCGCCCACGAGCGCGGCATCGCTGTAACGGACCTGGTGGTGGGCCTCGTAGGAGTCCCGCAGCCCTTGCAGGATCTGGACGGTCTCCTCGACCGACGGCTCCGGGATCAGCACGGGCTGGAAGCGCCGTTCCAGGGCGGCGTCCTTCTCCACGTACCGGCGGTACTCCTCGATCGTCGTGGCGCCGACCACATGCAGTTCACCCCGTGCCAGCGCGGGCTTGAGCATGTTGCCCGCGTCCATGGCACCCTCGCCCGCGGCGCCCGCGCCGACCACGGTGTGCAGTTCGTCGATGAAGAGGACGGTCGAGGCGGCGTCGGCCTTCACCTCGTCGATGACGTTCTTCAGCCGTTCCTCGAACTGGCCGCGGTACTGCGCGCCGGCGACAAGACCGGACAGGTCCAGGGCGATGACCCGCTTGTCCTCCAGCGTCTTCGGGACCTCGCCCGCCACGATGCGCTGGGCGAGCCCTTCCACGATCGCGGTCTTGCCCACGCCCGGCTCGCCGATCAGCACCGGGTTGTTCTTCGAGCGGCGGGAGAGGATCTCGACGGTCTGCTCGATCTCCTCGGCCCGCCCCACCACGGGGTCGAGCTTTCCCGCCCGCGCCTCCTCCGTCAGGTCCCGGCCGTACTCGTCGAGCGTGGGAGTCCTGCTCTCCGGCCGTGGCGTGGCGGCGCCGTCGGGCCGTACCGCGCGCTCGGCGGTCGACCGCAGTCCGTCGACATCCGTCCCGTACGCCGTCAGCAGTCTCGCCGCAGCCGAGTGCGGGTCGTCGAGGAGTGCGCCCAGGATGTGCTCGGGGCCGATGTACGAGACCCCCGAAGCCTGGGAGCGCTCGTATGCCCGCAGCAGGACGCGTTTGGCCGACGGGGTGAGTCCGGGTTCCGCCGACGGGATGCCGCTCTCGCCGGGCAGCGCGCCGGCGATCGAGGTGGCCAGCTGGTCGGGATCGGCGCCCGCTTGGGCGAGCAGGGAGCGCGCCGGGTCGATCTGGGTGCAGGCCCAGAGCAGATGCTCGGTGTCCAGGTCGGCGCTGCCGTCCTGGGAGGCGCGGACGGTGGCCCGGCCGATCAGGTCCCGCGCGGAGTCCGTCAGGAGTCTGCCGATCGGAACGCGCTGCACGGCCGGGGGAGAGGCGGCCGGCGACATGCCGAAGAAGCGGTTGAGAAGCTCGTTGAACGGATCCGATCCACCGAGGGAACCGAAAGGGGACATGGTCATGTGGTGCCGTCCAGGTGCGTCGACGTCCGGGCAGTACTCCCTACCACTGGACCAGCCGCCGGCCGACACCACCTGCCGAGCCGTAGCCGCGCGGCGCGGCGGAGACGGGCACCCGCCGCCCCGGCTCTCGCCTTCGGCGGTCCGCGCCGAGAACGAGGCCTCGGCCCACCCGGTCCGCCGATCGGGTGAGCCGTGCGAACCGGCGACCGGGGTGCCCCACCCGATGCGCGTGGCGCCGCGGGGAATCCAGGTAGGTGCCCCGTCGCTCAGAGCGGCGTCTCGGCCTTCCGGCGTCGCAGCGAGGCCAGGGTGAGCAGCGGGCCGACGGCCAGGAGTACGGCGAGGGCCGCGAAGCCGTACGTCAGGGTGGAGACGGTGGCGACGGCGGCCACCAGCAGGGGCCCTCCGGCATCGCCGAGCTCGCGGCCGAGCTCGGCCGACCCCATGGTCTGGCCCATGCGCTCCTCGGGCGTGCTGGTAGCGAGGGCCGTGAAGCCGAGCGGCGTGATCAGCCCGGTGCCCGCACCGATGAGGACCGCCGCGCCGAGGACGCCGGCCAGGCCGGGCAGCGTCGCGCAGAGCAGGCCGGCGGCGGTGGTCGCGAGCCCCACGGCGAGACCGTTACGCGTCGTCAGGCGGCCTGCGTCCAGGGCGCGTCCGGCGTACGGCTGGACGACGGCGGCGCACGCGGCCAGGACGGAGACGGCCGCGCCGGTGGCCACGGTGCCGAGCCCGGCCACGGCGCCGGAGACGGGCAGGAAGCCGACGCCGACCGACAGTGCGGCCGTGGCGGCGGCCAGGGCGGCGGTGGGGGCGAGGAACGAGCGGTCGGCCAGACGCCGGGCCAGATCGGCCAGGGTCTGCCGCTGCTTGGGCAGCGGCGGTACGGCCGGTACGGCGAGCAGGGCCCACAGCGCGACCGCCGCGGCGAGCACCGCCATGACCGCGAACAGCAGTCGCAGCCCGCCGGCCCAGACCAGAAGTCCGCCGAGGAGCGGCCCGAGGGTGTAGCCGATGGACTTGTAGAAGCCGTAACTGCCGAACGCCCGGCCCCGTTTGGCGGCCGGGTTGAGACGGGCGACGAGCGCGGAGGCCGAAGGGGAGAACGCGGAGGCGGCGGCGCCCTGGCCGAGCCGGGCGGCCCAGAGCCAGCCGGGGCTGTCGGCGACGGCGTACAGGGCGGAGGCGGCGGAGAAGAAGAGCAGACCGCCGAGCAGGACCGGCTTCGCACCGATCCGGTCGGCCAGGGATCCGAAGACCGGCTTGAGGACGACCTCGGCGCCGTCGTACAGCGCGAGGAGTCCGCCGAGGACGAGCAGGGACGTGACGGCGTCGTCGGAGAAGCCGCCGAGGTTGGCGGCGATGCCGTGGGCGCCGAACGCGGTGGTGAACCCGGCCGCGTACAGCGGCCACATGGACCGCTTCGGCGCGGCGGCCCCACTGCCGGCGGCTCCGGTGGATGCCGGAGGTGTGCCGGGGGACGGGAGTGTCCCGCTCATGCCCGCCCCTCCTGACCGCCGTGCAGAGTGGCGAAGACGCGCTCGGCGAAGTCCTCGCAGACCGCCGCGCACACCTTGAGGCGGTCGCCCGCCTCGCGCGCCTCGGGGGCCCCGAAGACATCGCGTGCCGTCAGGTCCCGGTGCCAGCGGCGCAGCCGCTCCAGGCTCTGCTCCTCCTCCTCGAGCTCGGCGAGCGTGAACTTCTCGTTGCGGATCTCCTTGGCGATCTCCTGCTCGAACTTCCCGCAGTCGGCCAGGAACTCGACCCAGTCGGCGCTGCGGGCGGCGGTGAACATCGCTTCAAAACCCGACGCGTCCTCCGGCGAGCGCCCGGCGGCCTGCAGAGTCACGGCCTGCCCGCCGCCCGTGTCCGTCAGCTCGATCGCGCGCGCCACACCGTCGGCGAAGGCCGGCACGTCCGGTACGGCCCAGACGCCCTGCCCCAGGGAGAGAGCACCCGCCTTGCGCAGCTCGCGCCAGACGGCCACGCGGTGCCGAGAAGGATCGGCGGGCACTTTGAGGACCAGGATCAGCCACCGTATCTGCGCATCATCTCGCGTCACGCATTGAAATGTAGCAGGCGTTACATCAAGCCCGGTACGGCTTGGTGAGGGTTCGGCACAGCGGAACGGCCCCCGGGGATCGATCCGCGGGGGCCGTTCGTCTTCGGGCCGGTCAGCGGTACTCGACCGTCAGGGTCACCGGCGTGTCCCTGTTCACGAAGAGGTACGCGTTCGAGGTCGGGGCCGACTCGAACCGCAGCCGGACCTGCGTCGTACCGCTGCGGCCGAGCGCCGCGAGGGCCTGGGCCGACAGGTCCGTGGAGGTCGCGGAGCCCGAGGAGAACGCCGCGACCTGCGCCCCGCCCGGAACGGTCGCGGGCGCCGACCAGTCCGACGGCTCCACGGCGCAGCCGCCGAAGCAGCCTGTCGTCACGTCCGCGAGCAGCCGGTTGCCGACCGGGGAGGTCCAGGGGTCGCCCGCACCGCTGCTGCGCACCACCGACAGGTACGCGCGTGTGATCTCCTTGCCCGCCGGGATCCTCGACGTGTCGAAGGAGAGCAGCGTCCGGTTCACCTTGGCGTCCGTGCCACGGCCGAGCGCGAGCCCGTAGGTGTCCTCCAGCGTGCCCACCGCCGCCCCCGTGCCGTCGGCCGAGGCCTTCACGTAACCGTCCTGAGCATCGAGGCTCGGCAGCGTCACCCGGTCGGCCACGGGCGGGGGAGTGGAGCCGCGCAGCGCCCGGACCATGGCCATGATCGTCTCGATCTGGTCGCCCCCGTGCCGGGCGTAGTCGGAGTCGCCGAGATAACCCCACCAGTTCCAGCAGCCGTTGGGGTTCTCGAGCGTGGTCGTCGCCCTGGCCTGCGGATAGAGCACGATCATGTCGTTGGTGTCGGCGTACTCGTTGAGATACGCCTTGTCCACGAACTGGGTTCCGAAGCCCTGGTATCCGTAACCCTGCTTGCAGCCGTGCAGCGCCACCATCAAGGAGCAGGACGCACCCTCGGAACAGGACTTCGGCACGTACACGAAGCCGTTGTCGTCGAGCGACAGCGCCGTGGCGGATCCGCCCGGGGCGTAGGCGTTCTGGTCGAACCGGATCAGCGTGCCGCCGGGGGTCGTGCCGGGCGGCGCCACGGAGCCACGCAGGTGGCCGAGGAGATCACGCTCGGCGTCGAAGCCGCAGTTGTTGATGAACGGACTCTGCGTGACCGTGCAGGAGTTGGGGCCGAGCGGACTGATCCAGGCGTGACCGGCCGCCGTGCTCCGGTTGTACTGGACGCGCGCGCCGAACCGCCCGTAGTAGTCGGCGAGCGCGTCCGCCACCGGCCGCTTCACGGTCGAGTCGCCCGATCCGCTGAACACGTACACCGGATCGCCCGCGAGGTTCGCGACCGGGTCGACGAGTCCCTGCGCCGACCAGTTCCGGGTGGTCTGCTCCAGCTGTGCGAGCTGGAGGTCCTGGACGGTGTTCATACAGGCGTTGAGGGCGGTGGCGAGCGTGTTCTGGGCACAGTCGTAGGGACCCGAGGCGAACACCGCCGAGCCGCTGAACGTGCCCGAGTACGCCACATGGAGCTGTGTGGCCATGTAGCCGCCCGACGAGATGCCCGAGCTGTAGACGGCGTCGATGTCGTACGGCAGCAGCTCACCGGGGACGGGTGTGGGGGCCGCGGCCAGGGCGGGTGTCACGGACGGGAACAGGGTCGCGACGGCGCACAGCAGCAGGGCTGCCAGCCGGCGTGGCCCGCGCGGGCGGGGGGTACGGGGTGGGCGCATGGGATCTCCCGGGCGGCTCGGTCATGCCATCGGCATGTCGGGGTGGTGGCCGGGAGATTAGGGGCGGGCGACGGGGGCCTTCTATGGGCCCGGGCGCCACAACCGGCAGGCAGGAGTATGGCGTTCCGTCATCTGGCAGCCGCCACCACACGCGCGTGGTCGACCTGCGACGATGCCATCATGAGCGACTCCCTGAACGACGAAGGCACCGCGAACGACTCCCGCTCCGGCCCCGAACGGGACGCCCTGCTGACCGCCGCGGTCGGACTGCGTGAGCAGGGCCGTCAGGAGGAGGCGCGGGACCGCCTGGTGGCGCTCGCCGCGCGCCACCCCGACGACGCCGAGGTGGCCTACCAGACAGCCTGGGCGCACGACGTGCTCGGCCTGGAGGCCGAGGCCGTGCCCTACTACGAGCGTGCGCTGAAGGCGACGACCGGCGCGGGGCTCTCGGAGAATGACCGCAGGGGCGCGCTGCTCGGCCTGGGCAGCACCTTCCGCGTCCTCGGCCGGTACGAGGAGGCCGTCGCCACCCTGCGCGGAGGCGTCGAGCAGTTCCCGGACGACGGCGCCTTGCGCGCCTTCCTGGCGATGGCCCTGTACAACACCGGCGAGCACCACGAATCGACGCGTCTGCTGCTGCGCCTGGTCGCGGCCACGAGCGAGGACCCCGGCGTACGCCGGTACCGCCCGGCCATCGAGCACTACGCCGAGGACCTGGACGAGACCCTCTGAGCGCTGGGGCGCGGGGCTCGGGATGGGGATGGGGATGGGATCGGGATCAGTCCATGACGGCGGTCAGCAGGACCACCGCGTCCTCCAGAGCGGTGAGTCCGTGCCGCTCCTTGGGGATGATCTTCAGCTCCCCCGTGCCCAGCTCCTCCGACCACTCCGCCGCCGTAAGCTTCACCCGCCCCCGCAGCACCTGCAGACTCGCCGCGGGCGGCGCGGTGTGCTCGTCGAGTGAAGCGCCCGCCAGCAGGGCGATCACACTCTGCCGGAGCACGCCGTCGTGCATCACGACCTGGGCGCTCCGCTCGTGCGGCGCGGTGCGCGCGGCGGCCAGATGCTCGTCGGCGAGGGCTGCGAGGTCACTCATCGTCTCTCCCTGGTTCCAGTTCCAGCCTCTCGCCTGTCACGCGTGGCGCAACTCGGGACTTCCGCAACACGCCCTAGGGGGGTGTCTCGCCGATCATGCCGGGCTCGCGGGGTCTGGCCTGATCGACGAGACATCCCCTAGGGGGTCAGTGCGCCGGTCAGATGGTCGTACGCCATGTGCGCGTGCAGCCGGACGCCGGTGACGAGGGTGTCGTCGTCGGCGTAGAAGTGCGGATTGTGGTTGGTGACCAGGCCGCGTCCGCCCGGCAGCGGGACCGGGCGGCCGTCGGCGTCCAGTGAGGCGTCCTGGACGCCCAGCATCACGTACAGGCCGCCGAAGCGGTTCACGAACTCGGACACGTCGTCGTACCCGAGCGTCGCCCCGGTCTCGACCGTCCGCTCCTCGCCGACCACCCGGCGGATCGTCGGAAGCCCCGCCGCGACCCACTCCGCGTTGTTGTGCACGGGCGGGACCGGCTGCAGGTACTCGACCGCCGCCGTGGCTCCGTACGCGGCGGCCGAGTGCTCGGCGAGCGTGGCGAGTCGCCGCTGCACCTCAGCCATGTCCGACTCGACCGCGCAGCGGACCGTGCCCCACAGGGTGACGGTCTGACCGATGATGTTGAACCGGCCGACGTCCTCGATGTGGCCGATGGAGACCGTGACCGGGTCGAACGCCGAGACCTGCCGGTAGAGCTGACCGATGCCGGTGAGCACCGCGCCCACCGCGGGCATCGGGTCGACACCCTGCCAGGGTGTGGAGCCGTGGACCTGCTTGCCGGTGACCACGATCTTCACCAGGGTGGAGGCGCCGTACTGGTTGCCCACCCGGTACCCCACGTACCCCTTGGGGTACGGCGTGACGTGCATCCCGAACGTCATCGTCGGCACCGGGTCGTCGCACGCGCCCGCGTCGAGCATCGCCCGCGCACCGCCGCGCTCGGTGACCGGCGGGCCCTCCTCGGCGGGCTGGAAGACGAACAGCACGGTCCCGGGCAGCCGGTCGCGTACGCCGGCGAGCACGGTGGCGGCCCCCATGAGCATCGCGGTGTGGCAGTCGTGTCCGCAGGCGTGCGAGACGGGGAAAGGGCCTCCGGGGTAGTCGGTGTCGACGGCCCGTGAGTCGAAGTCCTCACCGCACAGGTCCTCGACGGGCAGCGCGTCGATGTCGGCGCGCAGCGCCACCACGCGCCCGGCCCGCCCGCCTCCGGCCGCCGATCTTCCGCCTGTGCCGCCGCCACCGTGCAGCACGCCGACGACCCCGTGCCCGGCGATGCCCGTACGGACCTCGTCCAGCTCCAGGGAGCGGAGATGACCGGCGATCAGCCGGGCGGTGCCGGCCTCGCGGTTGGAGAGCTCCGGGTGCCGATGCAGATGGTGCCGCCACGCGACGACCTGAGCGGCCGTCTTCTCGGCGCGCTGGTCCAGCTCCTGATGGATCGGATCGGTGCTCAAGGGCCACCCCTCGTCGTCGGACCGTCCCTTCAGGGTGCCACTGCGGTCCTGCCGCGCCCATGGAACGAACCGGCTCCGACCGAGGTGGCGTTGTCAGTGGCGTGATGCACGATGGGGAACGTCCGGTGATCATGCGGGGAAGGGACACACATGACGATCACGAACGAGCAGGTGGCGGGGTACGCCTTTCTCAAGGCGCTGTACGAGGACGGGTACTACCCGGACCACGTCGTCGACAAGGGGCGGGACATCCTGCTGAGGCTCTGCGCGCGGATCGAGGCGGAGCAGCCGGCCGACCTCACCGGGCTGTACGCGCTCACGGAGGTGGCCACCGAGGAGTTCAACGCGCTGGAGGCGGACTTCGACGAGGCGGGGAGCGAGATCGAGACCGTCGCGCGCGAGGAGATCGCCGAGAACTTCTGGTTCGTGGCCACGGCGTACGGTTTCGCGGACGCCGACGTGGAGGAGCTGGTGGCCGCGCGCGAGTGGTGACGGCGACGAACGCGGCGCCCGGGCGGCGCAGCCCGCCCCGGCCGGAAGGCGGCCGGCCGGGGCGGGGTGTCAGGTCGGGGCGGGTGTCAGGCCGGCCGAAGTCGGCCGGCCGGGACGGGTGCCAGGTCAGCCGACGAAGATCTCGGTCAGCGACCAGATCGCCAGCGCCGCCATGCACAGACCGCCGATCCGCTGGACCGTCTTCAGCGGCACACGCTTGGCGATGAAGCGGCCCGCGATCAGGGCGAGGGCCGAGACGCTCATCAGGGCCGCGGCGGAGCCGATCGCCGTGGACCAGGTGCCGTTGGTGGCGGCGAGGCTGGCCGTGGTGATCTGTGTCAGGTCGCCCCACTCGCTGATGAAGACGGCCATGAACGCGGTCGAGTAGACCGGCCAGAAGCCGGTCACCGCCTTGCCGCCCGCCTCGTCGTCCTCGTCGTCGCCCCCGCCGCGCAGCAGCATGAAGGCGCCGAAGGCGAACAGCAGGGCAGAGATCAGCTTCACGGTCCAGTCGGGCAGCAGCCCGATGAGGCTGCCGGCGCCCACGGCGATGGCGACATGCGCGATGAACGCGGTCGACGTGCCGAACCAGACGTACAGCGGACGCATGCGCGTGCCCATGGCGAGGGACGCGAACATCGTCTTGTCGGGCAGCTCGGCGAGGAAGATCAGCCCGAAGGCGGTGAGGATCGCCAAGGGGTCGAGGTGCATACCGGGGGCTCTCTGTTCGATCCGGGCCCGGGATCCGCACGGCACCACGCTGGGCGACGGGAAGAACCACTCGGCCCGGCATGACGGACCACGCCCACAGGATGGACATGGCGAATGCCTGGCCGAAGGTCTCGCCCGTCCGCGCTGTCGCACAGACCCGGCCACCGGGAACCCGAGGGCTCCAGTGTGTCGACGACCGGTTCGCAGGGCTACTCCCCTTCGCTGTCGAACAGTGTAGCGGAGCGCGCTCTCGATCTTGGGTCGGCAGCTCGGTAGACACTGTCTACTACCTCCTGGTAGACAGTGTCTATGAACGACGAGACCGAGGCCGGGCTACGCGGCCGACTGATCGAGGCCGGCGTCGACCTGGTGCACACGGAAGGCGCACAGGCGCTGTCCCTCCGCGAGATCGCCCGGCGCGCCGGCGTCTCCCACGGGGCGCCACGCCGGTACTTCCCGACCCACCTCGACCTGCTGTCGGCCATCGCCCGCGAGGGCTTCGCCGAGCTCGCGGGACGGATCACCACCACCGTGGGGGCGGAGGCGGAGACCCGCGACGGGGCGCGTGCCCAGCTCGACGCCCTCGCCCGCGTCCACCTCGACTTCGCGCTGACCCGGCGCGGCATGTACGAGCTGATGTTCCGGCACGACCTGCTGGAGAGCGGCCGCCTCGGGCTGCGCGAGACGAGCCTGCCGCTGTTCGACCTCCTCGGAGGGCTCGTCGACCGCGCCCGTCCCGACGCGGCCGTCCCGGGGCCGGCCGTCGTCGCGGCCGCGCTCTGGGCGAACCTCCACGGCATCGCCCAGCTCTGGGCCTGGGGCAGCCTCCAGCTCGCCGCGCGCACCGACGACGTCGAGCCGCTGCTCCGGGCCGTCCTCGACGCGCACCTCGGCCCCGCGGGGCGGGACCGGTGATACGCCAACGGTGGGTGACCCTCGCCTGCAGCGTCGTGGGCGCCGCCGTCGTCGCCCTCGACGGCACCCTGCTCACCATCGCCCAGCCCACGCTCCAGCGCGATCTGCACGCGGACTTCGCCGAGGTCCAGTGGACCAGCACCGGATACCTCGTCGCGGTCGCGAGCCTCCTCGTCTTCGCGGGCCGGCTGGGAGACGCGTACGGCCACCGGCGGCTCTTCGCCTTCGGCACGCTCGGCTTCGCCGCCACCTCCGCGGCGATCGCCCTGGCGCCGGGGATCGGCTGGGTGATCGCCCTGCGGGTCCTCCAGGGCGTGTTCGGCGCACTGCTGCAGCCTGCCACCCTGGGCATGCTCCGGGCGGCCTTCCCGCCCGACCGGCTCGCCATGCCCATCGCTCTGCGCATGAGCGCGATCGGCCTCGCGGCGGCCTTGGGCCCGCTCGTCGGCGGCGCCCTCGTCGCGGCCTACGGATGGCGCGCGGTCTTCGCCGTGACGGCGATCCCCGCGCTGGCGATCGGAGTCCTGGCAGCCGTCACCCGTCCGACGGACCCTTCGCCGGCCCCCGAGGGCGGCCCGGCGGGTCCGGGCGACCGGCACGGCGGTCCGGTGAAGACGGCAGCAGGCTCCCGGTCCGCGCTCGACCTGCCAGGTGCCGTCCTGCTCGCGGTGACGCTCGCCTGTCTGGTCCACGTGCTCGTCGCGGTGTCGGAAGCGGGCTGGACGACGCCGACGGGCCTCGCTCTCGGCGGAGCCGTCGCGGCGGGAGCGGCCTTCGCCCGGCACGAGAGGCGTACGGCCCGGCCTCTCCTGCCCGCCGCCCTCCTGAGGTCCCGGCCCGTCGTGGCGGGCCTCGCCACGCTGCTCGCCACCTCGGCCGTCCTGTTCGGGGCGCTGTTCGTCGCGACCTACTTCCTCCAGGACGTCCGCGGACTGGACCCCCTGTCGACCGGCCTGTGGGTGCTGCCCCTCGCGGTCCTCATGGTGCTCGGCGCGCCCGCCTCGGCCCTGCTGCAACGGCGGTTCGGTCCTCGCCGTACGACCGTCGGGGGCGCAGCCCTGCTCGCCGCCGGTGTGCTCCTGCTCTCCCGGCTCGACGAGTCCGCCACCGCGGCGACGACGGGTGTCTGCTTCGGGCTGCTGGGCGCCGGGTTCGGCACGGTCATGGCCACCGCCACCGCCGTCGTCGTGCACGAGGCTCCGGTGGCCGACGCCGGAGTCGCGGGCGGACTCCAGCAGACCGCCATGAACGTCGGCCCCGCGCTCGGCGTCGCCGCCGCGACCCTGCTGATGACGCTGGACCCGGCCTCGGGCTTCGTACCGGCGATGAGGACCGCGCTGCTCGTGCTGACCGGTCTCGCGGCGCTCGGCGCCGCCGCCGCTTTCGGGCTGCCCGGGCGGCGAGTCTCGACCTCGACCTCAGCCTCACCGTCCACCTCGGTCTCCACCTCAGGCTGAGCCTTCGCCGCGCCGGCGTGTCCGGTCCGGACACGCCAGCGCGGCGCGGGCACCCGGGCCGCACCACCACCGCTCCGTACGATCACGAAATGCCCTCTGGTACTCACCGTGGCGGCCCCAGGAAGCGGCCGCGCAAGCAGATCGTCATCGGCCGGGTCCTGCCGGTGCTGGTCATGGCCGTGACGGTGGTCGCCGACCTCCTGGCGGCGAACGAGGAACGCTACGACCGGCTGCTCGGCGCCGCCCCCGCGCTCGCCGCCGTGACGTGGAGCGTCCGGGGAACCGTCCTCATCGGCGTGGTCGCGATGGCCCTGAGCGCGCTGCTCGGGGTGACCAGCGAGGACCCCTTCTTCCCCGTCATCGCGGCCAATATGGTCGCGCTGGCGTTGGTGACCGTGGCCGCCGCGTATGTCAGCCGGGCCCGGCTCCGCTACGAGCGGGACCTGCGCGAGGTGACCGCCGTCGCCGAGGTCGTCCAGCGGGTCGTGCTCCGCCCCCTGCCGCCGCGGCTCGGACCCGTCGACCTCCACCTGCTGTACGTCGCCGCCGCGGCCAAGGCCCGGATCGGAGGCGACTTCTACGAGGCCGTACACGTGCCCGGGGGAGTACGGATCATGCTGGGAGACGTCCAGGGGAAGGGGCTGGGCGCCGTGGAGACCGCGTCCGTCCTGCTCGGCTCCTTCCGTGCCGCGGTCGACGGGGCGCCCGACCTTCCGGCCCTCGCCGACCGCCTGGAGGAGGGCCTCGGCCGTTACTCGGCATGGGACCCCGACTCCGACGCGGCCGAACGCTTCGCCACCGTCGTCCTCGTCGAGATCCCCGACGGCGAGGCCGTCGCGCGCCTCCTCAGCTGCGGGCACCCGGCCCCGCTCCTCCAGCACGGCGCCGACGTGCGGCCGGTCCCGTTCTCCGACCCGTCCCTGCCGGTCAACCTGTCCGGCCTGCTCGACTCCGGCCACCACGTGGAGGAGGTCCCCTTCGTGCCGGGGGACCGGTTGCTGCTCTACACCGACGGAGTGAGCGAGACCCGCGACCGGGAGGGCACCTTCTACCCTCTGGAGGAGCGGATGCGTCACTGGGTGGAGGAACCGGGCGCGCGTGTTCCCACCCTGCTCCACGACGAGCTGACGGCCTACGCGGACCACGGTGTCGACGACGACGTCGCCGCCGTGCTCGTCGTACGGCAGCCCTAGCCCCTCACCCTGTCGCGCCCTCAAGCCTCCGGGCCCTCGGGTACCGACTCGTACAGCACCGTGTGGAAGCGGCCGGGGACTCACGCGTCCAAAGCGTGGCCCGTCGTCGCGTCCACGTGGTCGGGGATCTGCTCGTGGCGGTCGCCCACCGAGAGGGTCCCGGTGGGCTCGAACATCAGGATCGACGCGCCGGCGGGGGCGTACGGGCGGTGCTCCACACCCTTGGGGACGGTGAAGACCGAGCCCCGGGGGAGGGCGACCGTCCGCTCCGCGCCGTCCTCGCGCAACGAGATGTGCAGCTCTCCCTCGACGACCAGGAAGAACTCGTCCGTGTCGTCGTGGGCGTGCCACACGTGCTCGCCCGCGACCTTGGCCACGCGCACGTCGTAGTCGTTCACCCGCGTCACGATGCGCGGGCTCCACAGCTCCTCGAAGGACGCGAAGGCGGTGGCAAGGGCGATCGGAGCGCTGTCATCAGCGGTTTTCCTGCTCATGGAGCCATCCTGGCCCGTGACGGTCACCGAGCGTGAGTGCTAGAAATAGCATATGTCGCAAGGATCCTCGCACGCCGGGACGCACCGTGTCGTCGTCATCGTCGACGCCAACTCCAACCCCTTCGAACTGGGCTGTGCGACCGAGGTCTTCGGCCTGCGCCGCCCCGAACTCGGCCGCGACCTGTACGACTTCCGGCTCTGCTCGCCCGAGCCGGAGACCCTCATGCGCGACGGCTTCTTCACGCTCAGCGGTGTCGCAGGGCTCGAGACCGCCGACACCGCGGACACGCTCATCGTTCCCAACCGACCCGACGTCGAGGTGCCCCGCAGACCCGCCGTACTCGACGCCGTCCGCCGCGCCCACACGCGCGGCGCCCGCCTGATCGGCTTCTGCAGTGGCGCGTTCACCCTCGCGGAGGCAGGGGTCCTCGACGGCCGGCGGGCCACCGCCCACTGGCAGTGGGCCGACCGCTTCCGCGCCCGCTTCCCCTCCGTACACCTCGAACCGGACGTCCTGTTCGTCGACGACGGCGACATCCTCACCGCCGCCGGCAGCGCCGCGGCCCTCGACCTCGGGCTCCATGTCGTCCGCCGCGACCACGGCGCCGAGGCCGCCAACGCGGTCAGCCGCCGGCTCGTCTTCGCCGCCCACCGGGACGGCGGCCAGCGGCAGTTCATCGAGCGGCCGGTCCCCGAGACCCCCGACGAGTCCCTTGCCCCGCTCCTGGCCTGGGCGCAGGAGCGTCTCGGCTCCCCACTCACCGTGACCGACCTGGCCGCCCGGGCGGCGGTCAGCCCGGCGACACTGCACCGCAGGTTCCGCGCGCAGCTCGGCACCACCCCGCTCGCCTGGCTCACGCGCGAGCGGGTGACACTCGCCTGTCGGCTGATCGAGCGCGGTGAGTCCCGGTTCGACGTCGTCGCCCGCGCCAGCGGGCTGGGCACCGCCGCCCATCTGCGCGCCCTGATGAACCGCGAGACGGGGCTCTCCCCGTCCGCGTACCGCCGGCGCTTCGGCCCGGCCACGTCCGTGTCCGCGCAGCCGGCTCCGGGGGCGGCGATCTCCTAGGAGTGGTACGGGGTGTTCTCCGCCGCCCACCGCGCAAGTGCTCGGGCGCACTCCGCGACCGACTCCCGCCAGGTCCTCGCCGCTCCGTCGCCGGCCTCGTCGCTGACATGCTTGACGATCCGGATCGGCACCCCGGCAAGGACCGCCGCGCTCGCGAGGGCGTAGCCCTCCATGTCGACCAGCGGAGCACGGGCCGCGAGCCGGGCGCGGGCGGCCTCGTCCGAGATGAAGGCGTCGCCGGTCGCAAGCGCCACGTCGCCGCCGTCCGGCAGGCTGAGCGGCGCCCCGTACGTCTCACCGGTCAGGGTCGCGAGCAGCTCCCCGTCGAGATCGTGCTGGATCACCGTGCCCACCACGTGCGTACCCGTCCACCCCGGCCGCAGCGCCCCGGCGGTCCCCAGGTTGACGACGCCCGACGGGCGCGGGCCGCGGCCCAGGACGGTGCCGAGCGAGGACGCCGCGTTCACCTTGCCCATGCCGGTGAGCAGGATCGGCAGATCCGTGTCGAGGAACTGAGCCTCTTCCTTGACGGCAAGGACGAGCAGGGGCCGGTCGGCGGTGATGTCTCCGATGAGTTCCATGGCGCCACGCTACCCGCCGGGACTTCCGGCCCGCGCCGAGGGAGGATGGAGGTGTTCGCCCGTGCCGAGGAGATCACCATGGCAACCGGAACAGTGAAGTGGTTCAACGCCGAGAAGGGCTTCGGCTTCATCGAGCAGGACGGCGGAGGCCCGGACGTCTTCGTCCACTACTCGGCCATCGCCACCACCGGCTATCGCGAACTCACCGAGGGGCAGAAGGTCGAGTTCACCGTCGTGCAGGGTCCCAAGGGGCCCCAGGCCGAGAACGTCAGTCCCGCCTGAATCCGGCAGAACCGCCTGGCCAGCTTCGAGCCGCCACCTCGCGGCGGCCCTCATCTCAGCAGGTCCGTGGGGACGTGCGGGGCGAGTTCCCGTACCGCCCGCTCCGGATCGGGATCGGAGACGGCCAGCCGGCCGAAGGGGGCGTCCCGGCGCAGCTCGACGCAGACCACCGGAGTGCCCGGTTTCACCGCCACGAAGTCCAGGCCGTCCGGCAGGACGCGGATCCCGACGCAGATCCGGTCGGGTATCCACAGCCCGCGGCCGCGGCCTCCGCGCAGCGCGCGCCACCAGTCGGGCTCGATCCGTACCTCCCGCAGGGCGCCGACCGGCACCCGCACGTCGCGGCGGCGCGCGGCCAGCTTCTCGCGCGAGGAGAGCCGGACGACGACATACCCGGCGTCGTCCACCGTGACCCGCGCCATCGCACCTCACCGACCGTTTTGGACCTCGACCGAATCAGGACATCTCCCTCCATGATCGGGCCGTGTGCGGGTAGGTGCCAGACAGGGACGACGGGCTGAGGAGAGGGACATGTCACGCGCAGTCGGTATCGACCTCGGAACGACGAACTCGGTGGTCTCCGTCCTCGAAGGAGGCGAGCCGACGGTCGTCACGAACACCGAGGGTGGCCGGACGACGCCGTCCGTGGTCGCCTTCGCGAAGACGGGCGAGGTGCTGGTCGGCGACGTCGCGAAGAGGCAGGCGGTGACCAACGTCGAGCGGACCGCGCGTTCGGTGAAACGGCATGTCGGCGACGCACGGTGGCGTTTCCCCGAGAGCGGCGGGATCGACGGCCGCAGGTACACGGCGCAGGAGATCTCGGCCCGTGTCCTGCAGAAGCTGAAGCGCGACGCGGAGGCGTATCTGGGCGAGGACGTCACGGACGCGGTCGTCACGGTGCCCGCGTACTTCAACGACGCCCAGCGCACGGCCACGAAGGAGGCGGGCGAGATCGCCGGGCTGAACGTGCTGCGGATCATCAACGAGCCGACGTCCGCGGCGCTCGCCTACGGCCTCGACAAGGAGGACGACCAGACGATCCTCGTCTTCGACCTCGGCGGCGGCACCTTCGACGTCTCCCTGCTGGAGATCGGCGAAGGGCTCGTGGAGGTGAAGGCGACCAACGGCGACACCCACCTCGGCGGTGACGACTGGGACCAGCGGATCGTGGACCACCTGGCCAAGGAGTTCGAGAACGGGTACGGGGTGGACCTGACCAAGGACAAGATGGCCGTCCAGCGTCTGCGCGAGGCCGCCGAGAAGGCGAAGATCGAACTGTCCGCGGCGACGGAGACGGCGATCAACCTGCCGTACGTGACGGCGTCCGCCGAGGGCCCGCTGCACCTGGAGCAGCGGCTGACGCGTGCTCAGTTCGAGCAGCTGACCGCCGACCTTCTGGAGCGCTGCAAGGCGCCGTTCCACCAGGCGGTACGCGATGCCGGGATCGACGTGCCCGACGTCGACCACGTGATCCTCGTGGGCGGCTCGACGCGCATGCCCGCGGTGTCCGAGCTGGTACGGGAGTTGACGGGCAAGAACCCGCACAGGGGTGTGAACCCGGACGAGGTCGTGGCCATCGGCGCCGCCCTGCAGGCCGGTGTGCTGAAGGGTGAGGTCAAGGACGTCCTGCTTCTGGACGTGA
>NZ_JBICBL010000019.1:0-57886 GCF_043089925.1 Streptomyces sp. NPDC013457 | reverse complement strand
ACTGGGGAACCCACATCACCCCCGACACCCGAGAAGTCTGGGCACGCCTCGCCAGCTAACCACCCACCCCACCCAGCTGTTGCCACGGTCCAGCCCACCCGAACACGGCGTTCATGCAAAAGTCTCGTGGTTGCGCTTGGTTCTGCAAGTCATGCCGCTTATGACGAGCTCGACACGGCGGTGTCGGTGACGGCGGTCGTCAGTGCTGCTCCTCCGGCTGATGCGGGAGGGGGCATAGAGAGTGTCGGACCCGGGAGCGGGCCCGACAACAAGCTGGGCTAGGTCGTGTCCGTAAAGTCGATGGCTCGTTGCTCCGTTCGTGGTGCGTCGACATGAACTGACGGATGAGTCGTGGGCGTTGATCGCTCCGTTGCTGGCGCCGGGCCGGATGGGCAGGCCTGTGCGGGACCGGCGCCTGGTGGTGAACGGGATTCTGTGGAAGCTGTCCACCGGTGCGGCCTGGCGTGACCTGCCCGATCGTTACGGGCCGTGGAAGACGGTCTACGAACGGTTCCGGCACTGGTCCGCCGACGGCACCTGGGACAGGCTGCTGGCGCATGTCCAGCAGCATTCCGACGCCGTCGGGACCGTCGACTGGTCGATCGTGTGCGTGGACTCCACGACGGTCCGCGCCCATCAGCACGCGGCCGGGGCCCTAAAAGGGGGCCCTGGGAGGGCGAGGCCCTCGGCCGGTCGCGCGGCGGGCTGACCAGCAAGATCCACCTGGCCTGCGACGGCCGGGGCCGGCCCCTCGCCTTCACCCTCACCGGCGGGAACGTCAACGACTGCACCCAGTTCGAAGCGGTCATGGACCGGATCAAGGTCGCCCGGCCGGGCCCGGGCAGGCCCCGGACCCGGCCCGACCGCGTCGTCGCCGACAAGGGCTACTCGGCTCGCAAGATCCGCGCCTACCTGCGACGACGGGGAATCGCCTGCACGATCCCGGAGCGGATCGACCAGATCAACGGCCGCATCCGGCGCGGCGAAGCCCGATGCCGGCTCGACAAAGCCGCCTACCGACGCCGCAACGTCGTCGAACGCTGCTTCAGCCGCCTCAACCCAGAACCGGGCCCTGGCCACCCGCTACGACAAACGAGCCGCCCACTTCGAAGCCATGGTCACCCTCGCCTGCCTCCGACTCTGGCACCCCTGACTTTCCGGACACGACCTAGGCCGCTCGGCCGGTGAGCTCGTAACCTGCCTCGTCTATGACCTTCTCAAGCAGCGCGTCGTCAGGTGCGGAGGTGGTGGTCACCGAGACCTGGCCCTTGTCGAGGTTGACCTCCACCGCCTGCACGCTGGCGAGCGCGCCGATCTCCTTGGTGAGCGTGGCCGTGCAGTGTCCGCACGTCATGCCGGACACGTTGTAGACGGTGATCAGCCTCTGGCTGTCGGCCGGTGCGGCGGAGTTGGGGGTGGAGCAGCTGCCGTCAGAGGTGCAGCAGGACATGGGAGCCTCCTGGATTGATTTCATCCTCATACCCGTGGGGGGTATGACTTGGGTTGTTATGTATACCCCCAGTCCCTATCCCTAGCAAGCTGCGCAAACTTCGCAGCCGATGGCTCCTGCAAGCCGGCCGAGCTGCCCAAGCACTCCCGAACGTCACCGTCGACGGCCGCATCGTCACTCTGAGCAGCAACACCCGCCGGGGCTTGTCACCGACGGATCCCCAGACGCTGTCGCCGCCGTTCGCGGACCGCCCGTTCGACGCCTGCGCCGCCGACGCGATCGAGACCGAGCTTGAGCGCATCGCCGCCGACGGCCTCACCGCGAGCCGATCAACAGCGAGGCGGGGCAAGCCGCTCCCACTCAGCCGAAGCCGCCGTGGGCAGCGCTCGGCCAGCGCTGAGCAGAGACCTCTCTCCAACGGGCGTACACCAACCGCGTCGAGCTAACGGGGGCATGCCTTGTGGGCTGGCTGGGTTGCGCAACTGCTGCCATTCGGCTGTTCCTACGAGGCGATCGCCGACATGACATTCTCAGCCAGTACATTCCGAAGCCACCTCGACGAGTGGGTACAACTGGGCAGCTTCGCGCGGCTCAAGCAGATCGCGCACGACTCCTACGACTGGGTCGTCGGCCTTGTCATCCATATCGCTGCGGATGGTTCGACCACCAAGGCTCCCGAAGGCCGCGAGGTCGCCCGACGTACGCGACGCAGCCGCACGATCGGTTACCGAGCGGAAGCGCTCCTCCAATGGCATATATGCGCCATGACGGGAGACTCCGATGGCTGTTTTCGTCGTCTAATCTAGCCGACGGCCTGTCACTTCGGCAGGGCAACGTGGTTCCTGTCGCTGCGGCCGGTGGCACGTGAAGCCAGCAGGGCCCGGTCTTGCGCCGCAGAGCATCGTCTGAGTGGGTGTCACAATCACGGCATCCGGATGCCCAGAAAAGGGCCGCAAGCGCTGCCAAGTTATTGACTTCTGACCCAAGGGAATCCATGCGCACCTACCAGCGAATACTGTGCACTGTAGGCACCGCGGCGGCCGTAACCGTCACGATGAGTACGAATGCCTGGGCGGGGACCGACTGTTATACCCGCGCCGAAAACTTCTATGCGTCTATGGTCTCGTTCACGGCGGACGGCGAGTGGGTGAGCATCATCGACGAGGAGGCGGACGGGCACTCGGCAGTCGCGATCGTCGACGTGAACACCGGCACTCCCTCCACCTATACCCTGTGGAACGCTCAGGGAGCGGGGACACAGAAGCTGTATGATTTTGATCTTCCTGAGGGGACGCCTGTCGCCATCCAGGCGTGCACGGGTGAATACGGCACGAAGACCGTTATCTGGAGCTCGTGCGGCGCCGTGGCCTTCGGAGAGGCTTAGTCAGCACGCCACAATGGTGGCAGCATCCGGCGGGCTCCTGTTTGCGCCACGGGCTGCGCAGGCGTCGGGTTCGCTATCCGGCCGAAGAATGGCGCAAGGTTTTGGGCATTTGACGACCTCTCCGCAGCTCTATCTCCGGCTGACGCAATTCATACTCACTCTCCATAGGGACGCGGCATGGTCGACGCGATGGTGCTTGAGGCACAGCGATTCGTGAACAGCAGGTACGGCAGTGTCATCGGCATGACCGTTACAGAGGACGGTTCGACGGGCTGGCCGACGATGTACGCCTTGACACGGGCGCTGCAGCACGAGCTGGGCATTGCCGTTCTTTCTGATAATTTCGGACCCACCACCCTCGGTAAGATCGGGGAGATCTACGGGAAGTTCGACGAGACGACCCTGCCAGCGGGGGACTTGGTTCGGATTCTGCAGTCCGCCCTGTATTGCAAGGGCTACGACGGCGGTGGGATAGACGGCACCTACAACGCGCGGGTTCAAGCGGCGGTCCTGAAGCTGAACCAGGACATGGGCGTATCCACCACCTATCCTGGCCATTCAATCTGGCCGAAGGTTTGCAAGGGCTTGTTCAACATGGACGCCTACGTCCCCGTGAACAACGGATCGAATGTCATCCGCGCCGCCCAGCAGTGGCTGAACGGCCGTTATGTTCGGCGCAGGGACTTCTATATCATCCCGTGCGACGGGCACAATTCTCGTGATGTCGCGAAGTCGATGCTGTACGCCATTCAGTACGAGCTGGGGATGGCGGACGGCGTTGCGAACGGTGTCTTCGGCCCCGGGACCAAGGCAGGGCTGAGGGAGCACACCGTCGCGGCGGGCTCGTCCGATGTGTGGGTGCGGTTGTTCTCCGCCGCCATGGCGCTGAATCTGAGGCCCGTCACCTTCACCGGCAGCTTCGACACCAATCTGGCTACCGCGGTCCGCGACTTCCAGGGCTTCGTCAAGCTCCCCGTCACCGGCCAGGGCGACTTTTCCACCTGGGCGTCTCTCCTGGTCTCCTACGGTGACCAGGATCGCCAGGGTGAGGCATGCGACGGCGTCACCAAGATCACTCCGGCTCGTGCGCAGACGCTGAAGAACGCCGGCATCAAGTACGTCGGCCGGTATCTGCTCAACCCCAGCACGACCAGCCTGCCGGAAAAGGAGATCCAGCCAGGCGAGCTGCAGACCATCGCCGACAACGGACTGCGCTGCTTTCCCATTTATCAGACGTATGGCCGCGACGCGGAGGGATTCACCTACGCTTCAGGGAGCGCCGACGGCTACGCCGCTGTCAACGCGGCCGAGCGGCACGGCTTCAAGACGGGCAGTCGGATCTTCTTCGCCGTGGACTTCGATGCCTACGACTACGAGATCACCGACAACGTCCTGCCCTACTTCAAGGGCGTCGAAGACGCCATGGCCAATTCCGGAAGCCCGTACATGATCGGGGTCTACGGTCCGCGCAACGTGTGTATTCGTGTGTCCGATGCCGGACACGCCACGGCCAGCTTCGTCTCGGACATGTCCAGCGGATTCTCCGGCAACTACGGCTATCCGCTGCCGGCCAACTGGGCCTACGACCAGATCGTCACCCGCACCCTCGGCACCGGCGACGGCTCAATCAACCTGGACGTCAACATCGCGTCTGGCCGCGACATCGGGCAGAACTCGTTCAACGCGCCCCGCATCGACGGGCCCGACACCCGGTTCGACCTCGGCTGGTACACGCTGATGCACAGCAGCATCAGCTCCTACATGCAGTCCATCGGCTTTGCAGACGAAGACGGTGGCCGGATCTTCACCCATACCGAGTGCCTCGACACCGTGCTCAGCCTCGATGAGGAGATCACCGACCTGTCTCTGCGTTACAACATGCGCAAGGCACTGATCCAGACCTCCACCTACTGGGAGATGCGCCACTACGACCTGCTCGACCAAGCTGCAGACCACGCCGTGGCCTACTATCACACCGGCGTCGGCGGAGGCGTCATCCCGCTGCGCGACACCTCCACAGGCATCGCCCAGATCAGCGGCGATGTCGGCATCCGCGCTTGGAACTACTGCATCACCAAGGGCTACGCCGAGGGCCCCACCCTGGATCCGGCCAAGGACGCCGACATCTGGACCATGTGGCAGCAGGTCAACGGCGACAACAAGTTCGCCGTGTCCACCGTCGCGCTAATCCATCTGTGGGACGCGGGTGGCAAGCCCGGCGGAAACAACCCGCCCGGCGGCGAGACTGTCATGCGGACCATGAACCTTCAGTACACGCAGTCTGAAATCTTCGAGATCCTGCGTCGCTACCAGGGCTGGGGTGCCGAGGCGGAGGAGCACGCCACCAAGCGCATGGCTCTGTACCAGATCTTTGAGAAGTACAACGGCCTGTCCCGATCGTAGGAGAAGGGTCATGGCAGCCGACTCATACGCCGGCCACAGTCCCCTGGCGCTGATCCTGATCATTCTCATCGGACTCCCCGTCGCCGGCGCTCTGATTGTCTACGGAGGAACCAACCTCGCCCGCCGCGGAATCCGCCGCACCAGCGCACCGCTGCTCTTGCGGTGTGCGGCCGCACTCGCGGCGGCAGCGGCCGCCGCGCTGTACGTCTGGGGTTCGGCACACCTGGTGCTGATGGACGAGACCCGGCGGGATCAAGCCTGCAAACAGGCAGTGGGACCAGCGCAGTCCGGGAGCATCGACGCCTACCAGCCCTCCTTCATTCCGCTGGGCCTTGGATGCCATGTCTCCCACGGAGTCACCTATCAGGTCGGTGTCCCCGGCTATGTCAATCCCGCGGCAGCGTCCCTCAGCCTGAGCGCTGTAGCCCTCACAGTATCTGCTGCGCGGGCACAGCATCGCCGGGACAGCCGAGAATCCAAGGAAGGCTTTTGATAGCCCATGACCATCGCCCGACGCACATTCCTCCGCCGCGCTGCGGTCGTGACCGGAACCGCGGTAGCCGGCGCCCTGCCCTTCTCCCAGTACCTGGCCTCCCCGGCCTATGCCGCGCAAGGCTGGATCGAGCCCAAACTGATCCGCGATGCGGCCCGCCGCGCTCGAGCCCGCCGCAAGGCGGTGTCCACCGATGTTCCCAGCCGAAACGGATGGGAGATGGAGAAGGCCACCGACCAGGGCGGGTCCATCAGGACACGCCCCGTTCCCGGCACACCGATCAGCGGAGTCGCGGTGCGAATCGGTGAGGTCGAGACCGTGCTGGTCCACCTGATCCGCCGCTTCCACTACGAGGTCGACTCCCTGCGCAAGGGAGATGTGACCGGCTGGCGCAGCCCGGGACAAGTGCGTAAGGGCCTCGCCGAAGGCAACCAGGCATCTGGCACCGCCGTACAGATTCGTCCCGGGCACTACCCGCATGGCGTGACCGGCGGCTTCTTCCCGAATCAAGAACTCGTAATCCGCGACATTCTCGCCGAACTCGACGGTGTCGTGCGCTGGGGCGGCGATGACGCTAAGGCCGATGAATCACTGTTCTACATCGACGTCAGACCCGATAGCCGCCACCTCACCCAGGTCGCGCACAAACTCCAAGGCTGGAGCGAGAAGCCAGGCAAGGGCGCCGGCGGCCAGATCGACATCACCTCACCCCATCGCCGCGCCGCCGCGAGGTCACGGTTCCTCCAGCAGCGCACCACCACCTAGTTGGGTTTGTTGGCTGGTGTCGGCACATTGAGGTATGCGGTACATCGCTGACCGTATGAAGGCCGAGCAGCGCGCTGTGGCGCGGCGAGAAGGCGCGGGTCCTCGCCGATCCTGTGTCACTTCTTCTCCAGCGCTGCGCGCGCCCTGCGGTAATGCTTCCTACTCCATGTCCTGGCGGCTGCTCCTACCCACGGCCTTGGCCAGAGCCGAAGCCGGCCGGTGGTACCTGCCAGATCCCCGAGACCGAGCATCATCGCCAACCGAGCGCCGTACGAGCCAGTTTCTGTGCTCGCACGGCGCTCCAGGGCGTGCGGGGCAGGTGTGTGCGCTACGAGGTGAAGCCGCTGATTACTTCACTCATGTTGTAGCTGTACAACTCACGCTTACAGAGCGAGCACTTGCTGCCCTGAGCGTGTTCGCTCAGCGACCACAGCTGCGGTGCGAAGCCGTCGCCGCGGCCGTGTGCGAGGTACATATCCTCGGGACCGAAGGAACTCTGCAGCGCCCTCCCATTGCCAGCCAGTTGGGTGGTGCCGTCGACCAGGGTTGCTGCAGCCTGGAGCAGCCGACCGTTGTCGTATCCGTTGCTGCGGTGGAAGTACCACTTACCCTCGTAGCGTGTGGCGCCCTGGATCTTGTGCCAGAGCGCCTCGCCGTTGAAGGTCGCTCCGGTCGGCAGGCCGAACGCCATGTCCGCGCTGGCGGTCGTGCCGGTCGCGCCCTCGACGGCAGCGGTGAGGGCAGTCATCGGATAGGCGCCCACCCGTCCCGAGCTGGTACCGCCGTTGTTCGTGTTGCAGTACTCGCCAAGGACGAGGTGGTCCGTACCCGTCCGGTCCAGGGAGACATAGGATGCCTTGGGACGGGCGGTGGCGTAGCACTGGTTGCCGCTGCTGTCGCCGGTGGCCTTGCGTGCGGTGAACCTGAGAGTGGCTACCTGCGGCATGACGTATCGGTAGCCGAAGCTGTACCAGACGTTGCTCTGGCGGCCTACCCGCTTCTTATCAAGGACGTCGCTGACGAGTCCGTCGGGCGTCGGGTCATTGACGTCAGCGTTGTTGTCGGGGTTGAGGTCCATGATTCGACGGAGATCGAAAACCCGCATGCCGTTGGCGGTGTCGGCAACGTACAGATAGTCGCCGTACCAGACCATGCCGCCCGCGTGAATGCCATTAAGGGCCTGGCAGCTCGTTGTCACGGAGCTGGTGCATGTGCCCTCGCGTGCATGTAGACCGTCAAAGGAAACATGCTTTGCGGAGTTGATGTAGGGCCAGACCAGCAGCACGTGGCGGTACATCTGGGTGGCTGCGTTGAAGAAGGTGACCCGGACGCCCTTCTCGTTGCACGCGTCGGAGGCCGTGGTCTGGACACAGTCTTCGCGGCCTGCTTCGTAGTCACTGCGTCCGGGGTTTTCCGCATCGTACGAAGCGACGGCAATGGGATCGGAGTTGGAAGTTCCCCAGTCCTCGTCCTCCTGCGCGTCCGAGACGCCGGTGATGGCTTGTGGAACCCACTCGGAGGACGTTGCATCGTCGCTCTTCCAGCACACCCGGTGATTCACGGAAAGGTCGGGCCCGTAGATGTCGGTGGAGCCGCAGGCACCCTCCCAGCCAGCCTCCCGGTTGGCCTGTTCCATAAGGTCGGTGAGGCCCTGCTTGGGCAGTGCGGCGTCTAGTTGATTCACCAGAGAGGTGAGGGAGGCGCCCGCAGCCAGCTGGAAGTCGCTGGCACGACCAGGGATGGGGGCTGCGTAGAGCCCCGCGGAGCGGGACGCCGAAGGAGCGGGCCTCGCCGAAGGCGTGGCGGAGGTACCCGCGAAATCGTCCTGCTCACCGCCAGGTTCGTCTTCAAAGCCGTCGTGCGGCATGTCCTCGGTGGCCACTGCCACCATCACCTCAGCGGGCGGCTTGTGGCCAGCAGCGGCTGAGGCGTCGGGAACTGCTACGACCCCGCATGTCAGCGCCCCGGCCACGATTGCTCCGGCTATGCAGTGCATTCGACTGGAAGATTTTTTCATGTGTAGACCTCGCTATAAGAGCATGGCAATACGACTCGACAATCAACGGTTTCTGTAGATGATTTGGTTGAACAGCATCAGGGTTATCCAGAGGATGCATTGGTTCCCTTGATCATCGGGCTCTTCCTCCTCCCGAGCCGGCATGCGGCTATGGCATAGAGAACTATTTTCATGCGATCGAGGATTTCGGGTCTATCGATACGTTTGGCGTGTTGGTCAATTGGCGCCAGGAACCGAGCGCACCCTTGCGCCTACATTGATTGACCACGTCTGCGCGACAGTCATCAAGACGATAGAGTCCGCACTTGAAACTGTCACGCATAACGCGAGAGCCTGTTGCAGGCGCACTAGAGAGTGACCAGAATGCAGTCCTGATTGCCGTTCATCCAGGTACGGGCAGCGCGTACGGAAGGTTGTCATGTTTCAGCAAACAAATGCAACGCGATGACCGTGGCGCATTTACGCCAGCCGGGACCGATCGCTGCGGGCCAGGAGGCTGTTGACGGTCACGACTGTCGGAATGCACGGATAGATCCCCACAACGGGCTCCCTCAATTCTCCAGCCGTAGATCGTCCTGTCCGCTGGCGGAAACTCAGCTGGTCGCAGTGCACAATCTGGATAGAGTTGGAGAATGCCCGAACTGAAGCGGCTCCACGTCAGCCACGCCCCGGCGGTTCTGGCCTTTGAACTGGCGAACCGCAGCTACTTCGCTGCATCGATCTCCGACCGCGGCGACGACTTCTTCAACCAGTTCACCGACCGGTACCACGCCTCGCTGGCGGAGCAGGAGGCCGGCATCTGCGCCTTCTACGTGCTCGTCGCCGAGGACGGCTCGGTACTCGGCAGGTTCAACCTGTACGACTTGGAGGACGGCACTGCCAGGCTCGGCTACCGGGTCGCGGAGCAGGTCGCCGGCCGCGGTGTGGCGACCGCGACCATCCGGGAGCTGTGCCGGATGGCGACAGCGATGTACGGCTTGCGCACACTGCGGGCGGCCACCTCCCATGACAACGCCGCGTCCCAGAAAGTCTTGGCCAAGGTCGGGTTCGTTCCGGTTGGCCCGGCCACCCCGGCCGATGTCGGCGGCAAGTCAGGCACCTGGTACCAGCGCGACCTCCAGCCATAGACCTTGCTCTCGTCCGTAAATCGCCTGGGAGACGAATGTGGTCACTGCTGATCGTCGGTGTATGAGGACTAACGGCCTTGCGGCGGCCGCTCAGACCTTGCTCGCTGAGAGGAAGTTCGAGGCGGATAGCCGACCGGTTCGCCAGGGTTGAACCCCCTCGTCGGGTACGGGATTTGATGTTGGAGCGGCTGTCGGACCTGCCATGCAACGACTCCTAGGGCATCGCTGAGTGGGCCGGAGAGGCCGCCCCAACGGCATGCAGCACCAGCTCGGCCCGGCCCCATGGGATGCCGACGGCGTGCGCGAGTATGTCCTGGATCAACCTCACGACGAGGTTGGAGTGCAGGTGCTTGATGAGACCGGGGACGTGCAGAAGGGCATGCACACCGTTGGTGTCCAACGCCAGTACCTCGGCACAGCCGTGGCGTGGCTCCTGACCCTTGCGGCGGGGCTGTCGAGGGAACGCAGGCCGTTCACCGCGCTGGCGATCGCGTGGAGCGAGCTGGTTACGGCCGGGGCTGCCGCCCGGCTCAAGAGCTGTGCGGAGCACACCTGCGGTTGGGCGTTCGGGAATGTTTCGAACAATCGAAGCCGCCCCCAGTCGATGATGGTCTGCGGAACCGCAGCATGACCGGCAGCGGCAGTCACCTTGCAGTTCAGTCGTGGTGGCGCCGTCGTGTGCAAAGCTTGGGACCGGCGAGCCGGCTTGCGGCCCGGTCTGCCTGGGGGTGAAAAGGGTAGAAGGCTCAGTCCGCCACCAGCTCCCACACGTAAACGATCGCTCCGTCCTCGGACACGGTGTACCAGGCGCCATCGCCCGCGGATCTGGCCGACCCCGTGACAACTTGGGGATACCCGATCGGCGCCACCAGCTCCATGTCGTCCGTGCCGATCAGCCAGTAGCGGGCTTCGCCATGGCTGGCATTGCTCCCCGAGGTGCCTGCGATCACGGTTCCCTCGTCCAGGAAGGCGGCTTCCAGGTCCCAGCAGGCCTCGTCGCCGTTTGGGCACTCCGTTCCGGTGTTCACCGCGTCCAGGTCCCGCAGCATCGCGCCGTCGCCGACCGCGTGCAGATAGAGGGCGTCCTGCTGGACGTCCGTCGCCAGGAAATGCTGGCCCGACGGGCTCACGTCGAGATGCACCGTTTCGTCTTGAATCTTCTCGACGGACAGGACCTTGCCGTCGAACCGGCCCCACAGGGCGGGCGAACCCTCCGCGCCCTCGCCGATGCTCAGGCCCATCTGAGCCGGATCGGGATGTGTGGTGTGGTGCGAGCCGGAGGCCACAGTGCGCGTCTGCACATGTCCGAGGACCGTACCGTCGCTTGCGTCGAGGACTAGCCAGAGCTCTTCCGCAGTCTCGTCGTAGTCCACTTCGGCGTCGGGACCGTCAGCGGCGAGCGGGGCGCGCACGTGGGCTCAGACGAGTTTGCCGTCGGTAGAGTAGGCGGCCGAGCCGCTGTCGGCATAGCCGTGCTCGCTGTCGTCGGCGTACTCCGCGAACTCCCGGTGTAGCTGGGGGCATTCGCCGGTCCAGCAGCCGTGGCGCACCTCCCACACGACGGCCCCGGACCCGTCCACGCAGCACAAGGCGTGCACCCCGGCGAAGACGACTGAGTCGGCGTCCGGCGAGACCGTCACGGCGCCGAAGCTGCGCGGCCAGGGGGCGGGAAAGCGCATCATGGCACCCGAGTCCAGGTCGAACGCGACGAGCTCGGCGTCGCCGCGCTGCACGAGCAGCCTATGGCTGTCCCGGCATAGGAGCGCTGGCGCGTCCGCGGCCCCCGGGGCCAACGGCACAGCGACGGTGGAGACGAGACGTGCAGCGGTCATTGAGCCCTCCAGCGCGAGAGACGGGACGTGAATCGGTGCACCATACGGCCGTCCGGCGGGCGGACCGCGCTGGTCCGCGCGAGGTTTGCCCCAGGGTGCGCGCCCCCTAAGGGCTGTCCCGTAACCATCCGCCCTGGATCGGTTGCCACCGAACTTGGACCGGTTCCTGCGTGGCCGTGGCCAGGAGGATTCACGCGTTCGTGCGGTAGGTCATGAACCAGTGAGTGTCGAAGTAGTGAGCCATCGTGAAGGGGTGGTCCTTCTCAAGGAGGATGCGGCAGACGAACTCCGCGGTTGAACAGTCGAAGGGAACGTTCTCGCCGTCGAATGTCTGCATGGTGACGGGCCAGCGGTCAGGGTCTTTGTCGTCGATCTGCCAGCAGTACAGATTCTCGTGCTCGGTGCCTGCCCAGACGAGCAGGCCGTCCTCCTTCAAGTCGGTCCACGGTTCTTGATGCAGGTGGAGGTAAGCGTCGAAGGCGCCCTCCCCGAACGTCTCCACCATGCGCTTGTAGTCGCGGGGGAGACGCGTGCCCACGCGCGCCTCGACCTGCGCCCAGTCCACGTCCGGTCGCTGCGGCGGCAGGATCCAGCCGGTGATACCGATGAGCCTCTCGACCCAGTCTCCGTCCCGGCCGGCGATCCTTGCGGGCAGTGCTTGCATCTGCCGCGGGGTGACCGCCAGCACCGGCACGATGTCGCCCTGCGCATCCCGTGCAGTACCCGCGCCGAGCCACTGTCCCCCATAGGCCCAGGCCACTACTGTCTCGGCACGGTCTTCGAGGAGGTCGAGGAGACCTGCGCCATGAACCTCGCTCACGTCCCGGGCCGTGATGCCGTCCAGGACCAGGGTCCGTGGTTCCCCGTGGCGGGAAGCCAGCTTCTCGACCAGCGCGTGCGGGTCGCTGTCCTGCGAGAGGTACAGAACCCCGCTCGGCCGGGGGATCCGGTCCAGCAGGTTGTTGAGCATCGGATGAGTGAACTCCATGGAGGACAGGAAAGCGCACTCCACTGACAAGAGCCCGGGATCCGACTCCGATGACAATCGGTCCAAGTTCACCGGACGAGGACAGCTACCGTGCGACGCCATTCGAGCAAGACGGTCCGCCCGCGAACCGCTCCCCTGCAGGGTGGGACTATCCGGTGAGGGCGAGGTTGTGCAGGCGGGCGATGCCGTGCATCGCGTGCTGCACTCCATCCCCCCTCAGGCGGCAGTCGCGCAGGATCTTCCAGGTCTTCATCCGGGCGAAGGCGTGCTCGACGCGGGCGCGAACCGACTTGTGAGACTTGTTGTGTGCCTGTTTCCAGTCGGGGAGATCCTCTCCCTTGCGGCGCCGATGCGGCATGACGAGCCCGGTACCCAGGTAGCCGCCAGCGGCGATGGTCATCGTGTTGCCGACGGCGTCCTTCGCGCCGGACTCCGCCCAAGCCTGGCAGTCGTTGCGATTGCCCGGCAACGGCCGGCCGACCACGACGACCAGGCGGGTGTCGGCGTCGATGGCCACCTGATGGTTGGTGGAATAGCGGTAGTTCTTCGACTGCTCGGCCACCCCATGGTCCGGGTGGGCACCAGGGTGCCGTCCACGATCAGCACCGCGTCCTTGGCGAACCGTCGGCGGGGACGCAGCGCAAACATCGGGCCGAGGTCGTCGATCACCCGGTCCACGGTCGACTTCGACACCCCAAACAACAGGGCCAGTTGCCGCATCGTCAAGTTCGTCCGCCAATACGCGGTGTGACCAGCAGTACCCGGTCCTCCAACGACAGCTTCCACGGCCGGCCCCGACCCGGGGAGTCGGCACCCTCGCGACGCAGCGCGGTCACCAACCTGGCGAAGACGCGGGGACTCAGACCGGTGAACGAAGCTATCCATGACGGCTCGGACGCCGTGATCACGCCTGACACAGTCGAGATCATCGCAGGGCAAGATCGCTTACGGGACAGCCCTTAGCCAGGTGGAAGGGAGAGGTAACCCGCACGGGTGCACAGGTATGTTCGGCAAGCCGGTTCAGGGGCAGTGATGATGACTGGCCAGTGCGGACTAGCGTGCGTCACACTACCCGCGGGGCGGTGATCCATCCGTGGGGGAGCTGGCTTGGCTGCCGAATCTGGCCAAGACCCACGCCGTGACACCGAGTACAGCTATCGCGGTTGACCAAGCCAGATTGGGCCGGAGCAGGGTTGCCGCGGCTGCCGCAAGTCCCGCCATCGACTGCTGAAGGAACCCACATAGTGCGACGGCGTGCGCTCCCTGGTCGCCGCTCACACGGCTGACCGCAGTTGCCATGCTGTTGGGGAAGAGCATCGACTGTCCGAACGTCATGGCGCAGTACAGCGTTACGAACACCATGAGCGTCACGGAGTCCCCTGACCCTCCCACTACCCAAAGCGCGAACATCGCAACGCCGGAGTTGGTGATGACAAGTGTTCCGCGGCGCATAAGGCTGGTCATGCCAGCCGTCGCCACGGTCCTGTTCACGGTTACGGCGCCGGCGAAGTACGAAATCCCGATCAGTAGTCCCATGGTGCCGTAGGTTGCGACGCTGAGGCCGAAGTGCTCCTCGAAGACGAAAGGCGCCACTTCCTGGAGGGTGACAATGGCCGCGAAGCCCAGGCCGCCCGCGCAGGCTGAAGGGAGGAAACCGCTCCGTCGAACGATGGCCGCGTAGGTGCCTCTTGCGCCGGTAAGCCTCCGGCGGCCCGCCTGCATGGGAACCGTCAATGTCAGCATCGCCGCCACCATGCCGAAGGCCGCCAGCACAACGAACCCGGCCTCCCAGCGTGCGTAGCGCCCGATCAGACCGCCCATGAACTGTCCGCCGCCCAGTGCCGTGATGAAGGCGATCGAGAGCACAGACAGCCGCCGGGCCAGCTCGTCCCCGCTCCACAGGTCCCTTACGAGGATCCGCGCGATGATGGCACTGCCACCGGCCGCGACGCCCTGGAGGGCACGGAGCACGAGCAGCATCGCTGGCGTGTGCACCAGGGCCAGCGAACCGCTGGATATGACGAACAGCGCAAGCGACCACAGCATCGGGCGACGTCGGCCGTATCGGTCAGCAGCCGAACCCCACGCCAATACGGGCAACGCGGCACCGAGCACGAACACGGCAACAGAAAGCTGCGCGTAGGCATGTGAGACATGGAGCTCGCGCATGACGGCGGGCAGTGACGGAAGGTAAATGGTCGTAGCCATCTGCGTCATGAACACTGCAAGACAGGCCAGAGTCATGGTCCTTCGGGACGAACCACGGGCCATCGACTCTGCCGGTTTGGCTGCGCAGAAAAGTACGGGGGCGGGGGCACTACCACGAGGGGCCTGACAGACATCAAGGATGTAGCGCTGACTCGGATCCATGACGGCGAGTGTCAGGCTGGCCGCGCGTGTATGCAGCTCACTTGACGATCGCGGTCAATGGACAGCTGGTGCCGCGGCTATGGCATGCATGATGACGCGGTGACTCTGACCATCCCCATCACCAAAATGCCTAGTGACGGCATCGTTTTTACCCTCTCCCCGCTCGCCGAGCTGGGGCAGATGCTGCACGTCTTGTCCGAACCCGACCACCATCCAGGTCTGCACGCATGGGTGACAGCCACCACCGTGCACCTTCCGCCCGACCTTGCTGACCGACTGTACGAGGCAGACTTCCTCTGGAGTGCCACCCGTTCGGACATTCTGATGCCCGCGCAACCCAAGTCAACTCTTGCTGAAGAACTTGACCTGCTGGACAAGCTGGACGATGAAGCCTTCGTCAGCGCAGCCCTGGAAATCACCTGCGCGGCCCGCTACGGCCGCAGCGGCACCTCACCGCTAACCCAGGTCGTGGAACGAAGGCGCGCCCGAGAACGAGCTGCCGCCCGTGGCCCCCAGCAGGCCGCCTTCGCCGACCGGCTGCTCAACGACCCGCACAGCGTACGCGTCTGGCTGCGCAGACTGTTCGAGGACTGTGATGCGGCGTTCTTCGGTGAAAACTGGCTCCGCCTGAGACCACACCTGGCTGCCGACGCACGACATAAAGCTGACCTGCTGCGTCACCGCGGACTCGCCGAGGCGATCAGCGCGGTCTCCCCGGCCCTGAGCCTGAACGCGGAGAGCACATCGATTGCGGTAGACAAACTGCGGGACGGCGCCGTGTCAGGTTCCGAGAACGGCCTCATATTCGTACCCACACACTTCGGTCGACCTCATCTCATCGTCTCGCACGCCCACGACGGGCGACCGGCCCTCCAGTACCCGGCTAAGGTTCCTTGGCTGGCGCAGCCTGCCTCGCTCGAAATGACGCAGCGACGTCTTGAGGCGCTGGCCCATCCCACCCGCATGCGCGTCTGCCGTACGCTCGCACGCGGCCCCCACACCACCGGCGAACTGGCCTCCATAATCGGTTTGACACCTCCGGAAATCTCCCGCCACGTCGCAGTACTGAAGAAGACGGAACTCCTCACCACACGCCGGCGCGGTCGCTATGCACTTCATGAACTCGACCTCTCCATGCTGTCGAGACTTGGCAGCGACTTTCTGGAAGGCCTGCTGCGCTAGGCACTGTCCGGCGGATCATGTGACTAGGAACCGGAAGGGCATCCTGCCTGGCACCGGTTGACACGACAGCCCTTTCAGTTCTTACGGATTCGGCGGGCTTTGGCAACGAGTCTGTGAGGCAGCTTCGGACCCGCACATGCGTAGTCGATCAGTAGGTCCCGGTAGGTGGTGTTTGCGAGTTCCGGCGCCAGGGCGATCAGGGCACTCAGGTCGTCCGACGAGCCGGAAAGGCGTGTGCGGTAGGCGGCGCTTGCCGCGCGCAGGGTGACTTCGTGAGGCTCGTATTTCAAGCCCTGATCGGCGAGGCACGCGGCTGCGGCGAAGTCGCCCTGCTCGGCGCGCACGTCGGCTAGGTCCAGGTAGAGGGACCAGTTGGCGGAGTCGAGGAGCAGCGCGCTTTCGAAGGCAGCAGCAGTCTGATCCAGGTCGCCCTTCACACGCCATGTTGCCGCACGTGCGACGGCCGTCCACATGACCCGATCGACGCCATCGGCGCGGTCACACAGCGCAAAGGACTGTTCCTACCGACCGCAGGCCCGCGGCAGCCGGGCCATGGCCGCCAACGACTCCGGCACGGGATCCCGTTCGGACACCACGTCGAGAGCATGGAACCAGGGCGCGAACCGCTCCCGCATCTCGTCGGTGTCCAGGTCGTGACCGTAGTCCAACGTCCGCAGACACGCCTCGGCCAGCGCCGCAGCGCTCACCGCGCCGAGAAAGCGCGCATCGCCGAACCAGGGGGCAGCGCCCCATGCCACGTCGGGCCGCACACCCGTGACCGAACCAAGGGCCATCACCGCGTTGTCCATGTCCCCTTCAAGGAACAAGAAGTACGCCTGCGCCAGCACAGCGCTCAAGGAGCCGTCCCCTTCGAGGCTCTCCTTCAGTTCCGAGCGTCGGCCTTGCCACAACTGGGCGAGGGCCGCATAGGGCTCCGGAGCTGCCGGTGCCGAGGCTATTGCTCCCACCAGAAGCTCCACGGCGCCCACCGGGCTTCCGCCGCAGTGCGCCATCACACCAGCGAGACTGACTCCCGCCGCCACTGACTGATTCGACATCGCCAGAGAATACCCGTGGCCAGGCGCGCAAGAACGATGATCGGATCAGGTGGGGAGACCCCCTTCTCGACGCCACGCCAGGTCCTGCCAGTTGCTCGCTCGTTGGTCCAGCATGGGGCGGGGTGATCTGACGAATGCTGAGTGGATCCGGCTGGAGCCGCACCTGCCGGCATCGGGACGGCGCGGCGGGCGGTGGAACGACCACCGCAAGGTGATCGACGGGATCTTGTTCCGGCTCCGGACGGGCATACCGTGGCGGGATTTGCGCGAGCGTTTCGGCAGATGGAAGACCGTCTATGAACGGCACCAGCGCTGGTCGGCGGACGGCACGTGGGACCAGATCCTGCGTGCCGTCCTAGCGGAGGCCGATCTCGCGGACCGGATCGACTGAAGCATGGTCAGTGTCGACTCGACATCATGCCGGGCCCATCAGCACGCGGCCGGAGCTCGAAAGAAGAAGCCACGCGTCCCGAAACAAGGGACAACGCCCCAGCACCACCACTCCGACGAAGGACTCGGACGGTCCCGGGGTGGTCTGACCTGCAGAATCCACCTTGCCGGTGAGGGTGGATGCCGACCGTTAGCCTTCCTGGTCACGCCCGGACAGTGGGGCGACGCCCCGCAGATGCTCCAGTCCTCGAACGCATCCGCGTTCCCCGTCCGGAGGGCGGACGACCGCGCACCCGGCCGGACCATCTCGGCGGCGACAAGGCATACAGCTCACGCCGCAACCGCCGTTACCTGCGAAGACGCCAGATCAAGCACACCATCCCAGAGCCGAAGGACCAGCAGGCTAACCGCAAGCGGCGCGGCAGCAAAGGTGGCAGGCCCGCCGGTTTCGACACCGAGATCTACAAACGTCGCAACGAGGTCGAGCGGACGGTCAACCGGCTCAAGAACTCCCGAGCCGTCGCCACCCGCTACGACAAGAGGGCCTACGTCTTCCATGGCACCGTCACAGTTGCGGCGGTCCGCTTATGGCTCTGCCCATGATCCGCCGGACAGTGCCTAGCGCGAGCATGCGACGCCGCCTAGCGGCGTGGCGCTCGGGGAGTCCGCGCATGACACAAGGCTTGCGCCGCAGATCCAGCGTCCCCGGAGGGAATCCGGTTCTTTCATGTGTGGTACAGCCCGGCGGGCAACCACGCCTGCTCGCCTTATCGGCCAGTGCAACACCGAAGTCCGACTCTCCTGTCAGCTGGCCATCCATGCCTGATGCGACGCTCGGCGGGTCGAAGAATCGCCGGAGTCATCAGCTGTCTTGGTGCCGCCACCGGCCAGATTCCGTTCGGATCCAAGTCGGTGTGCACCCGACATGACAGCTTCCTCGGAAAGGCCTCGAGATCCGCAACATGACAAGGCCCCACCTGAAGCTTCTGAACTTGATTGAGTGATGTCGGTGCCGTTCGCCTGACAGCTGGCCGTGAGCACCGATAGCCCTTGGGTGTGAGGTATGCACAGGGCGGCGGGCTGACCGACGCCGAGAGGACCACGCGGGAGCGGTTACGGCTCCAGGCCGTGGAGTGTTTCGAGGGCGGCCAGAAGAACGCGGAGATTGCCGCTGCCCTGCGGGTCAGCGTCCGGTCGGTGGAGCGGTGGCGCCGGGCCTGGCGCGAGGGCGGCGAGGCGGGAGTCCTGTCGCAGGGTTCTCCGGGGCGGTCGCTGCTCAGCGAAACGCAGATCGCCAGGCTGGCACGGGAGTTGGAGCGTGGTCCGCCGGCTCACGGCTGGGCGGACCACCGGTGGACCCTGGCGCGGATCAAGACGCTGATCGGTCGGCTGTTCCATGTCTCCTACACGTCGAGGGCACCTGGCGGCTGCTGAAGCGCCACGGCTGGAGCTGGCAGCAGCCCACCAGGCGCGCGATCGAGCGCGATGACGATGCGGTCGAGGTGTGGAAGAAGGAGACCTGGCCGCGGGTAAGAGCGCCGCGGCGGAGCGCGGGGCCTGGATCGTCTTCGAGGACGAGGCCGGGCGGTCGATGATTCCGCCGCGTGCCAGGACCTGGGGCCGGATCGGCCGGACCCCGGTCGTGAGGGTGAGGGCCGGGGCGCGTGTCGATGGCGGGTATGGCCTGCTACAAGCCGGGCGAGCGGTCCCGGCTGATCTACGCGATCCGCGAGTACCGGGGCCGCAAGGACGAGCCGAAGGGCTTCGGCTGGCGCGACTTCCGCGACCTGATCGTCCGCGCCCGGATCCAGCTCGGGGGGCCGATCGTGCTGGTCTGGGACAACGTCCGCCTGCACCTGACGGCAGGCATCCGCGAGTTCATCGACGCGAACGCCGAGTGGCTCACCGTGTTCCAGCTGCCCACCTATGCCCCGGACCTCAATCCGACCGAGGGCGTCTGGTCGCTGGTCAAGCGGGACATCGGCAACCTCGCTGCGGCCGACCTCGGCCAGATCACCCGCGCCGTGAAGCGCAAACTGAAGATGCTGCAGTACCGACCGGAGGCCATCGACGGCTGCCTCGCCGGCACCGACCTGGCCCTGGACCTGTGAGCGTCGGGTCGACGGACCCGAAATTGGCCGAAGCCCAAAGCTGCTGGTCAGCTACGGTGGCGGCATGACTGACAGCCTGCCGGAGGACGTAGCCGACGTGCTTGACCTCGTCCTGAACCCGGACGAGCCCATTCACGTCGCGCTCCGACGGCAGGTGTCCCAACTCAGGGTGCAATCCCGCTGTGAGTGCGGTTGCGGCACTGCCTACTTCGGCCTTGACGCCGACGCGGTGGAGCCCGCGCCAACGGGCCCCGGCACCGTGGTGGCTGCCGACGTACAGCTGTTCACCGAAACCGGCGAGTGCCCTGGAGAGGTCCTGGTCTTCGCGCAAGGCGGCTACCTCTCATGGCTGGAGGTCTGCTCTTGGAGCGATGACGTCGAGGTGAGTCTCGCCGCGGCGCTGGCTACAGCCATCGCCCTGAACCCGAGCCGGTAACAGCCGGCGGTCTCGGACCCTGACGCCGTCACCACGAGCCGACCGACATCACGAGTTCAAGTTCAGTAGTCCCGACCAGCCGGGCCTCTCCCTGTCCAACGGGCCGCCACCGAGGCGGGACTGTACCGCTCGAGCATCGACACCGTCTGGAGATGCTCATGGTGATCTTGAATTTAAAGGCTGAAAGTGTCGTTCGTAAAGTGGTGGCCCTGGCCGAAGCACTTCACGGGCTGCCCTCACATACAGATACACCGCCGTGCGGAACTGGCCCACATAGGAAGCCAAGGGCCGAGACGCGCTCTGCTCTGTGACCCGGACCAACGAGCATCCAAGCTCACAGTCACTTCGAAATTGGCTTCTGCTAAACCTTCTGAACTCCAATCCCGTCATCCCGTTCGACCGTGGCGGGAACGATGCCGTAGTTGCGCTGGAAGACGAGGTTATGCAGGTCTGCGGAGGCAATGGCTCGCAGAGTGGGGAGCTCTCTCGCTGCCTGTTCTGGTGTGAACACATTGAGCGGCCACTCACCGACGGTGGCGCCGCGAAGGTGTGGATGGTGGAAATCCGCCCCGTAGTACGCCTGAAGCGACACAGGCGCCAGGCCCGCTTCACGCTGCTGGGCCCAGGTCAAGGCCCAGACAGCGATAAGACTGCCGTCCCGGGTGCGCCGTGCCTGGCCCCCGGTGATCTCACCGGCGGATAGCAGTAGTTGTGCGTTCATCTCCTCGAGTGCCTGCCGGGCAAAAGGACCGAGGAGTGAGACGGCCGCAACGAAGAGTTGTTCCTTGCTCTCGCGCGAGTACGCGTTGTCACCGTGGACACCGTCCCGCAGATCGGCGAAGTGACGCAGCAGGGCGCTGAGGTCGGCCGGCGCTGCCTGCTCCTTGGGGCTGGCGCTCACGAACACTCCTGAGAGGGGGTGGCGAAGGCGGCTGGGGGCTCATCGAAATGGCGGCGTAGCGCGACGCCGAGGTACCGGCGCAGCGCATGACTCTGGTCTCCCTGGCCGTCCTGTCCGAGGACACCGGTGCGGAAGGCGCCGTGCGCCATCCCCGAGAAGAGACGAAACTGGACTGCTGTACCAGCGTCCCGCAACAGGCCGACGTAGTGCTGCACGTCGTCGGCGACAGGATCAAGGTCACCGACGGCCAGCACGGTCGGCGGTGTCCCGGCCAGGGTAGCTGCTTCGAGGGGGGTACTGGGCAACCGTATCCCCTCCCAGCTTATGGGCGCTCCCTCGCCACGGTACGCCTGCCATGCGGCGATCATTCCGTCGCGAGTCGGGAATCCGTGCGTCTCACGGTAAGAGTCGGCCGAGCACGTCGGGTCGAGCGGAGGGTAGGCCAGCACCTGTGCCGTGAGGGGCCATCCGCGGTCACGACGCACAAGGGCAGCACACGCGGCGAGAGTTCCCCCCGCACTGTCTCCTCCCACGGCAAGTCGCGGCGGCTGGCCCTCCTTGGTTGCCTGGGCCTGAGCCCAGTCGAGAGCGATGAGAACGTCGTGCAATGCTGCAGGGTGCCGATGTGGGGTCAGGCGATAGTCCACGCTGATTACCGTGCACCGCGCCACGCTGGCCAGATGGGAGCATGCGTCGTGCCACTCACGGCTTGACCCGGACCGCCAGCTTCCGCCGTGCGCCCAGACGAGCCAGCCGGAAGCCCTGTCAGGTCGGTGGATCCGCACAGGCACCGCGTGGGTGGAGGAGGTCAGATGCCTCTCTTCACTCGCTACTTCAGGAGCCATGCCTACCTCCCCGGCCGATTGCTTCACTCATTTGTCCAATCGAGTCGATTACGAGCCCCAGTTGTACTCAGAGGTGCCCCCCCGGAGTTCCGGCCGACCGCTCGGCAAGATCGTCCATGCGCGGAGTGATGCATGCGCTCGACGAATCTGGGACCGTGCAGTCTCACGCTATGAGCAGCCGCCCGGGCTGCCGCAGGGCAGCCCGGGCGGCGCCGGTGCCCTAGATCAGGGGATGATGCGGTCGCGCCGGAAATCCGCGAGGATGTCGAGGAACATCTTCTCCGTGTCGACGTACTCGTGAAAGCCGAACCGGCGTGCCTTCGACCCATCGGCAAACATGTCATAGTCCCACGAGAAGACGAAGTCGCCGAACGCCCATGAGGAGACTTCCTTGTAGGTGTGCGGTGCCAGGTCATGCTTCTCGATCATCGAATTCCACAGCGGTTCCTTGTCCGCCATGACGACGTCAAGAGACATGGGTAGCGGGCTGGCGACTTCGAGGTCGAAGAACTCGGCGATCTTCGGCCACATCTCGTTCCATCGGAACAGGTCGCCGTTGTTGATGTTGAAAGCCTGGTTGGCGCAACGCTCGTCCGTCGCTGCCCAGACTGTCGCCTTGGCCAGCAGCCCGGCATCGGTCATCTCCAGCAGTTTGTCGTAGGCGCCCGGCTTCCCGGGGAACCGCAGGGGGAGCCCGAGCTCCTTAGAGACAGCGCCGTAGACCGCGATCACCATGGCGAGGTTCATCGGATTGCCGAGCGCGAATCCGCACACCACGGAAGGGCGGATAGCGGACCAGGTCCACTGAGCGCCCTGCTGCCGGCGCTCCAGGAATTCTTGCTGGTCCACATTGAACTCGGGCGGCATGTGACCTGCGTCGCTCTCGCGAGCCGGCGTCTTGAACGGGCCCAGATGCGCACCGTAGACCTTGTATCCCTGCATCAAGCTGATGTGCTCGAGCCCCTTGGCAATCGGCTCCATAGCGTCGACAACATTCACAAGCATGGCAAGGTTCGGCGGGACCAGTTCGGCCCACGTGGGACGCTCCTGATAGGCCGCGTAGAAGATGTGGGTTACATCAGCCAGTCGACCCAGCTTCGCAGCGCAGTCGTCTAGGTCGAGCAGGTCGACGGCGACATGGCGTACCTGTCCCGAGGATTCCCCACCTCGCCGGGAAAGCCCGATTACCTCCCAATCGCCCAGTTCAACCAGGTGATTGACAAGATTTCGCCCGATCACACCCTGTGCTCCGACGACGAGTGCGACCTTCTTCTTGCCGTTCATGCTGCCTCCAATGTCGATAGGACCGCTCTGAGCAAGGCCAGTCAGAGCGGCAAGTTGGGCAGCGCGCTGCCCTGGATGGTGGTGTTGCCTTCCGGACGATCTTGGCGGGGCGAGGCTGGCGCCCGTCCTGCTGAGGATGTCTTCTTGGGGCGTTGATTACGCCGTCGAACCGGCTGAGTGGTTGGCCCACGGCCTCGGCGAGACGTGCTGCGTAGAGCTCGCCGTCATCGCAGACGAGGTCGTACCTCGCCGTCTCCACAAGCACTGCCGGCGAACCTGTGAAGTCTGCACTCAGCCGGGGCGCAAGCGGGCGACCGGCCGCCCACGGCCGCCGAGGTGCCAGGTCCCGCACCACCTCAAATCGCGTGCCTGGATTCCGCTCCCCATGGCATGGGGACGTAGGAAGAGGTGGCGTACCGGACCTTCGGCAGCGGATACAGCGGTGTGAAGAAGCCTGGGCCAGGGACCGCCGTCGTCACGGGCCGGCAGGCGCATCACGGCAGCCAGGTGGCCCTCGTGGTGTCCCGGGACATTTCCCGGGCGATGCCGAATCGATCCATCCGTTGCTGCAGCCGATTCAGGGCCAGGATTCAGAGTCATAGTCCGTTCGCCTGGTGCCTCAGAGGGGAAGTGGACGGTTGGCGCTCTGCTTGAGCTCGACCGTGATGAAGGCCAGCAGGTTGTCACCGGTGTTCTGCAGATCGTGTAGCAGGTATTCGCCGCGGTCGAACGTGTATGCGCGAGTCTCACCGGCGAGGTAGCTGACCGATCTGGTCGTGCCGTCATGAGTGTGCTGAAGACTGCGCCCGTCAGTCAGCGCCGTCCAGAAGTAGTCGAGAACGTGACGATGGGGCGATACGCGCTCTCCCGGAGCCAGGCGGATCTCCCAGACTCGCGTGCGGTCGTCCTCAAGAAGCAACCGACCGCCGACCTGGCCGTTGAAGGCGTTGTCTTCGAACTCCTGTCGTAGTTCCGGGGACCACTGCCCGTAATCCGTCGCAAGAAGACTGCCGGCCAGGGGGAGCCGGTCCAGATAAGTCATGTCTGCCTCCGCGTCCTCGTTCGTCGATGCCTCGGGTGCATTCGCGGTCTTTGTACTGTCGCAAGGTGTTTCCTATAAGTCCAAGCCATACTTCTCATGATTACGATAAAATTCCTTCATGGTCAGCTTGCGGCAGCTCGAGTATCTGGTGGCCGTCACGGATCACGCGTCGTTCACGCGTGCAGCTGAGGCGCTCCACGTCACGCAACCGGCCCTTTCCCACCAGGTCAGGGCCCTGGAACGCGAAGTCGGTACGCCCCTGCTCGAGCGGTTGCCACGCGCGGTCCAGCCCACCGCCGCTGGGCGTGCGATGCTCACCCACGCTCGTCTGGCGACCGAGGAAGCAGCGGCGGCGATCCAAGCCGCCCGCCGGACAGGGGGCCTTGTTGCCGGCGAGCTGCGGGTCGCAACCGTCTACTCGATCAGCCTCGGCATCCTTCCGTCGGCACTGCGAATGTGGAGCAGATTGCACCCTGGCGTCGACATCAGACTCTTCGAGCACCGCCATGCCCGCGAACTAGCCGGCGCCATGGCGGAGGGGCAGGCGGACGTGGCAATCGGCCCGGAGCCCCCGGGCTGGAGCGGCCCCGTACGAAAACTGGGCGTCGAGGAGTTCGTTGTGGCCGTGTCCGCCGATGATCCCTTGGCTGCGATGGGGCGTCCGGAGGTGAATCTCACCGCACTGGCTGAACGGCGGTGGGTCCACTTCGTGCCCGACCACGGCCTTGCCGACGTGCTGAACAAGGCCTGCCAGCAAGCGGGATTTCAGCCACAACTCGCGATTCGTACCGAGCAGACGGCAGCCGCTCCCATCCTGGCAGCGGCCGGACTCGGTCCCGCGCTGATCCCGGCCAACCTGGTGCCTGCCACTTACCAAGGCGCGCTTCTGACACCTGTGCCTCCGGTGCGACGTCTGCTCACTGCGTACGCCAGGACGGAGTTCGACGCCCTCGGCAGCGCCTTTGTCGAGGTGCTCATGGAGAGCTCGGCGCACGAGCTGAGCCCCGCGTCGTGACCAATCCCCTACGTCGCTCAGTACCACTGCGCGCGGTGGTCAGTCCGGAGAGCCATCATCGCTAGGCGCTACAGAGGAACCGTTGAGGGCTCCCCGAGCCGCGGGCAGAGGCAAGACACCGCCACCTTGTGCCGCTGTCAGCGCTGCACGTCCGGGTTGCCCGGTAATGAGGCTAGCTGCGCGAGGCGTCGCCGTGAACTCCCCGGCTGGCGCAAAGTCGCCTTACGGTCCCGGTGATATGCTAGGTAACATCTGTTACCATTCAGGTATGGGAAAGACACAGTTGGGTGCTCGCGTGGACGCAGACGTCGCCGAGCTTGCGCGTAAGCGGGCCGCTGATCTGGGGCTGTCTGTCGGGGATTACCTGGCACGCCTGGTGCAGGACGATGCAAGTGGTCTGCGGGCCCGTGCGGTGGACGCGGCCGCCAGATTTCTCGCCGAGCACCAAGACGTATTCGACGAAGCAGAAGAAGCCCAGACCTCGCGTGGGGCTCGCGCCGCGTGATGGACCTGAACATCGACGTCCCCTGGATCCTGCAGGTTGCCGAAGCGGCAGGCGTGGGGGACCCAGCCCCAGACGACTACGGGGTCCCCGTCGCCGCGGTCGCGCGCCACAGGGCCGAGTTGTTCGAGCACCCCGTTTACGACGGTCCGTACGCGAAAGCTGCAGCCTTGGTCCACACTCTGGGCCGCTGCCGCTGGCTGGAACGCTCAAACATGGCGGTCGCGGCCGCCACCGGCGTCATGTACCTCGAAGCCGCCGGCATCTCCGTGAAACCCAGCCGCGTCGACGCCATCGCGCTGAAGGACCTGCTCCTCGACCCGGCCTGCACCACGACGGGGATCGCTACACTCCTGCGGACCTGGGTCACCATCACCTGACGCTGCCGTTGTCGTCAATCAGTATGAGGCGACGGCGTTGAAGCCATACTCGTCACGCAACCGGTCCAGGATCCGCTTGTTGGCGTGTTGCTGCTTCGTGGCACCGTCAGATGCGATCGCAGCATCACGTCGATCCAGATCTTGGCCGGAACGAGCGCCGACTGGCGTATCACGTGCTCCTTGCGTTTAAGGCGGCAACGCGCTGTTCAGGGCCTGGCGGACCACCCGGCGGTGGACCGCACCACGCCGAGCCAGCTTGCGGAAGGAGGCGCTCTCCAACTCCCGTTTGCGACCGGATCTGCCCCGAGCAACTCAACACGCTGCAGAATAAGGCCTCCTGGCACTGACGTCATTTCGAAAACACACAGCGTGATCTCGGTCAGGACTCCGGGTCAATCCGCAGCACTCCAACCGAGTGCCCGAGCCTCTGAGCGACCCCGCGGGGCGCCTCCACGTACTCAGATTCCTTCCAGCGCTGTGCGCTCGGCGTGGCGCAGCCAGTTGAGGTACCACTGTGCGAAGGTCACAGGCTTTCCGTCGCGGCCAAGGAGCGGGGCGAGGTCGACGTTGTCCACCCGGCAGTCCGACCAGATCGTGCCGCGGTGGCTGCCGCTGATGATCAGCCACTCGCGCTGGGCGCATCCCAGGTGGCAGATCACAATCGCACCGACTGTGCGCTCGGGGGCGAACATGACGGCGTCCCGACGCTCGTCCCATGCCTCGATGGCGTCGTCGAACGCCTCGATCTCGTCGAATTCCTCTTCCTCGGGGCGTTCAGCAAGGAGCGCTTCGACGATCTCGGGGTGCGGGCCCCGGTCGGGAAACGACTCGGCAAGCCGGGCCAGCTCGGCCAGCTCGGCTCCGTCGCCCTCCCACCGCCAGCGGCCTTGTACTCGCCGCACCGGGAACACGCCATGGGCGGGACCAGCACCACCAGCGCCGACACACAGGAGTAAGGCCCGGTATTCCTCCGGCAGCCTGACCTTCATCTGTGCCTCGAGTTCCGCGAGCTCGGAGGGGCTAAGCGGCTGCTCCAGAACCCAGGCGTGCCCCGAGGCCCCGAACACGGCGTTGCTCCCGGGGGATGTCGCCAGAGCCTCGACTCGTTGACGGATGTCCGCCCACTGCTGATCAGTCATGAGCAAAAGGTAGGTGCCGCCACCGACATTCGCATCGACGGGGTCTCCTGTAAGCCACGTGGGGTGCCGCCGAGCTGAACACCCAGCCGTCCGGCTGGATCGGCGTGGACCTCGGGATCGTCAACATCGCCTCCACCTCGGACGAGGGCGAGCCGTTCGCCGGGGAGAAGCTCAACAAGTATCGGCGGCACATGATCCGCGTCCGCGCGGAACTCCAGGCACTCGGTACGAAGTCCGCGAAACGGAAGCTGAAGAAGTGTGCCCGCCGCGAGGCGCGGCACGCCACCCACATCAACCACGTCATCGCCAAACGCATCGTGACCGAGGCTGAACGCACCGGGCGCGGAATCGGTCTGGAAGACCTGACCGGTATCCGCGATCGGGTACGGCTTCGCAAGCCCCAACGGGTCGCGCTGCACTCCTGGGCTTTCGCCCAGCTCGCCGCCTTCGTGCAGTACAAGCGCAGCGAGCCGGGGTTCCGTTCCTGCAGGTCGACCCCGCCTACACGAGCCAGATGTGCTCGTGGTGCGGGCACACGGAGAAGGCCAACCGTCCCACTCAGGAGTATTTCGCCTGCCGGTCATGCGGCGTCGTTGCGCACGCAGACCGCAACGCGGCCCGCAACATCGCAGCCCGCGCCGAACACGTCTGGGCTGCGGTCAACCAGCCCCATGCAGCGGACACCCAGGGTGCTCCAGCTGCAAGCCTGGCCCTTTAGGGCCGGGTAGTTGACACCGTTCCTACCCGGGGCCAGGCAACGCCGTCACAGCGGAGCGCCAAAGGAGACCGCAGTCCAAGACACGGACACGTTCGAGACCCCGCCATGGAGGACGTGTCATGGGGCCTCGGTCCCGCCTACCCGCCCACTGTCGACGCAGAGTGCGCCGACCACTGATTCGCCGAGGCTCACGGCCCGAGGTCATAGTCACATCCCCTGCCCGCTGCGAAGTACTTGGGCAACCACAAGGCCGGCGGTGTCTCCGCCGTGCCCCCCCTGGCCGACGACAGCCGCTGCAGCCAGTCTGTCGGTGTATCCAGTGAACCAACTGTTAGGCGCCCCCTGGCTATCGACCTCGGCGGATCCGGTCTTCGCTCCCTTGGCTCCGCTGACCGAGGCCATGGCCGAGGCAGCCGTACCCTCTCCGTGCGCAGCGGCGCTCATCAGCTGACGGAGAGTGCTGGCCATGCTTGTTGGCAACGGCACGGCCGCAGCCAACTTCCGGTCGTCCACGGTCACCGGAACGAGAACCGGTTGTCTGAAGGACCCGTTCTTCACTGTCGCTGCAACGGAGGCCATATTTAGGGCGTTCATCTGAACTCTGCCTTGCCCGATGTAGGAGGCAGCTGTCTCAGCTCCCACGGACGTCGGCACGGAACCATCCCTGGTCGGGATACCGACCTGCCAGTCCAGGCCGATGCCGAAGTACTTACGGGCAGTCTCACGCAATGCTGTTCCCGCCTCGGCTCCCAGCGGCTTGACCGGCTTGATGAACGCGGTGTTGCACGACCGTGCGAATGCCTGCTTAAGCGTGGCGCGTGGGATGGAGAAGTCCTTGAGGTTGTGGAACTCCCGCTCCCAGGTGACTGTCGCAGGACACTGAACGGGTGAGTTCGGACCTTTTACCAGTCCCTTCTCCAGCATCATCGCTGCCGTCACGATCTTCATCGTGGAAGCGGGTGCTTGCGCCCCTTGCAACGCTGCGTTAAAGCCCTCTGCCGGACTGTTGGCAACCGCACGAATCTGGCCGGTTCCCGGCTCGAGTGCAACCACTGAGGCCTCGGGGTACTCAGTTACAGCCTGCTCCGCGGCGGCTTGTACCCGGGCATCTAGATACGTTTGAAGCCGGACCTTGTTTCCTTCTGCGAGCGTCACAAGCGTCGTGCGGGGGACGTTTTCATCCGCAGCTGTAATGAAGAGCTCCATCCTCGGCGTGCCACCAGCTACGGCGCCGTATCTGTCGGCCAGCGTATCCAGGACCGGTCCGAGTGAAGGGAACTCCTGCTTCGTCAGTTCCTTGCCATAGCGATCGAGGGCCTTGACCGTCGGGGCAGCCTCGGACGTTACGAGCGATGCGCCTGTAGTGAGCAGCGGGTGAATGACCGAAGGTCGCCATTCCACGAGCGGTCTGCCTGTTGTAAGTCCACGCATGACGGTCAGCTCGGACGAGTAGGTCCACGGTTTGCTGTGTCCCTGGTATGCGACCGTTGCTTTGACGGTGAACGGCACTTTAGCCCCCATGGGGCGACCGGGCACGATGACGACTTCGGACACACGGGCCTTCTCCTTGTACGCGACAAGGACCGGCTCGGCATCGAGGGCGTTAGTTGTCAGCTGAGCTGCGTTGTACGCCTCTCCCGAAGCCCAAGCAGTGAGAAAACGCTTCGCTGTCGTCTCTATTTCTTCAGAGCTCAGTTCCCTGCTCCCTTGCTCTGAAGTCTCGTATGCAGATCCCCCCAGACCGCCGACTGCGGTGAACAGGTTGTACCCTCCATAGCCGATGGCTCCGAGGCTCGCGACACCGAAGCACATTATGACGATCTTGACTCTGCGCATACTGCGTGGTCTCTCCTCCGAGTCGTCGCTCGAGTGGTCGCGAGAACTTCAAGAGTCGATCCTTGCGAGCATGGCGCATCGACGCCATCAGTCGCTGTGCTGATGGGGGCTATGGGCGCCCACGATGACGACCTCAGTCTCTACGCCGCTGTGGGCGTAACACCTGAGGAGGTCAAGAGTGGTAGGCGATGGCGCAACTGGTCTCGTTGCTCAGTCCGCCCCACCCGCACGACTCTAGATGCAATGCGTGCCAGCATCAGAGCGAAGTCGATGATCAAAAGCGAGGCTGTCGGCGCGCTCGCGCGAGGAGGCGCTCCTCAGGAGTCGGTTCACCGCGAGACTCAGATGTCAAAGATGCTGATCTGGGCGCGAGTTGAGTGCATACGGCGGTGGTGACCACGGCGGCCGTCCTGCCCTTGAGCGCTGCGGATGGAGATGAGACGACGGCGTATATACGCCGAGGGGTGTGCTTCACGGCTCGAGCGTTCAGCTTTGCTCACCCTCGCAGCCACCGCCGGCAGCCTGGAATCGTTGGGCGCCCGTAAGCTCCGCATGGCCTGTGGTCGAGGAAGCGACTGAGCTTTTGGAGCTGACAGGTGCGAAGCCGCCGTACCACCCAGCGCGCGTGTATTGAGGTCGATATGGTGGCCGGTCCCCGATTTGATGATGAGGTAGAGGGGGTGCGGGTTTGGCCGAGGCGTCGGCGCGCCCGGCACACTGAGTTCATCTGGGAAGGGCAGCAGGATGAACGGTGCTCGTACTCGCAGCCACACTGGCACTCTGGGCGTATCAGGCCCCGCCGCCTACTCGAGGCCTGGGCCTGGGGAAGAGAGCCCGTCTTTGGCGGCATCCTTGCCCGACAACCATCTTGTGGAGGGAAGACGCTTAGCGCCAGATGCCGGTGAGTCCTTAAGCCCTCTACCCTCGCTCTGACCGCGATGGGACACCCCGGAGGAGCAAGACCTGTTGCATCGCTTCGGTAACCGGCCGACGCGGGAAGAAAACCAGTGTCCCCAGCGGCATGCGGATAGCACATAGTGGACCTTACTCAATCTTGGACAGTAGACGACGGGAAGCCTCGCGTGACGACAGCCTCTAGCGAAACCTCCACCATGCGTGTCCCTGGGCGGGCCTGGACCATCCGGCTCACCGGTCACAGCGACCGCATGGCAACTGTCACCTGTACCGCAGCGTGCCGAATGCCGGCCCGCTCCCGCAAACTGCCAGCACTGCGGCACTTCGCGGCCAAACATGCTGAAGCCCACGCCAAGGCCGCAACCGTCCGGCCCGACGCCGCCTGCCACTGCCGCTCCGAGCGGTGCGACGCCCACCCGGACCACAAAACCTACTGCGCAGGTGCTGTGGTACTGATTCTGCGGCATGATCCCGATATCGGGCAGGTCTGGATCGTCGAAGAGGTCTGCGAGGCCTGTGCGCCGTTGATTCCCCACTCCCGCGTCCTCGCATACGCCGCGACACCCAGCCGGCCCGCCGCAGCCAAGCCTGCCGCACAGATCCCGGCCGCCACACGCCCAGACGTGCCGAGCCTGTTCTCATCCGCTGGAGCCGCCGCCGACTCCGGCCGTGACTTGGTTCGCCGCCCCCGCGGCGGATCTCGCCGACGCCCCCGCCCGGGCAACTGATAACCCTCCACGCCGAGCAGAGAGCTTTAAGGCATGAGTGGACCTGTGGCGGGGAGCAGTCACGCGAGTCGCCATATCAAAGAAGGCGCAGTGGGGCGGGAACCCGCGCAGTACGTGGCGAGGACCGGACCACGCCTCCGCTTCTTGAATCACCCACACCGGTCCCGCGCAGCGGGTCCCGCCCGATATCCTTGCCTCAGCCCGCGCCGATATGGCGTGCGCGGGTGAGGCCCGGTGCCCAGAACTTTCGGGGGCAGTACCACCGGGCCGCTCTAACTTCCCACACGGGTTGCTTCTCCCCGTGAAGTCGGGAGCACTCCCCGGACCACGGCCAGCCGGAGCATGAACTTGAGCTGAGGAGCACGCGCACGCACGATGCATGCCCATGCCACCGCAGCCCAGCGGCCAGGCCGGTGAGACGCGGGACGCTGTCGAGGAGCCTCACAAGCAACCGCATCGCAGCGGGCCCGTAGTGCAAGAGACAGCCGGACCCGACTACGCCCACCGCTGGGACATTATTCGTACAGACTGGATGCGCCCGCCAGTACCTCAGCCGACGAGCAGCCCATCAGCGAGGCACCCCAGTACAGGCGAACTGAACCTGTCCGCCCTGCGCGACACCCCACCCCGGCGGCTGACGGGGTCGACGCGCAGTTCCAGGCCCCATCGACACCGAGTTCGACGCCAGCGACGAGCCTGACCGGGACACCCGCGAGGCGCGCCGGCTGAACCTCTCCGCGTTCCGTAACGTGACAGCGCGGGCAGTGCTCGCCGTCAGACCGGAAGACATCGGCGCCTCAGCGATCGCCCGTCATGTTGCCGAGGAGCACGGGCACGTCCCGTCAGACCGATGTCAGCTGCCTCAGGGAATGGAGCAACGACGGCAGGGCCGTCCGCATCAGCACGGGCCAAGGCCATGACCTGCTATGTCCACCCTCGTCACATGCCCAACGAGGGTCCGCAAGGGGGGATGTGGGGGGTGGGGACATGGATCCCAATTCCAGTCCCGGGCTGGATGCCGGGGACCTTCTACACCCACCCCCCAGGGCCGCGAGTCCCTGACGATCTCCGTCCGGCGCAACGCTGTTGACGCTAACCGACCCCACCGACAACACCCGAGCACTGACCGCCTGTCGCCTCCACCCCTCGGGTGAGCGCTGGGCGGCTTCACGAAGAATTCAAACGGCATGTGACCTGCAGGGCGACAAGCGACAGGCCGCACGACAACGCAGATGACGAGCGACGCGACAAGCACGCACCGACCGACACTCCACCGCGGTGCTTCAGTCGCCGTCGCTGAAGGGGCCTAGTTGTGCACCTCCCAGCCCGTACGAGAGCGTCCCTGCCCGGTACGGCGATCCGGTCCTGCGCCCCAGCGTCGTACCGCATCCGGTGGTCCTGCTCGCCGAGATCCCGCCCGGCGTCAACTGGGTCACCCTCCCCAACGGCGTGCGCACCCTCGCCAGCACCTGTCATCCCGCCGTGCATTCTGGTTTCGGCCGCGCAGCCGACCTCGTGGGGCCAAACCAACGCCCTCCTGCTCGCCCTCACAACCGGCGGGTACGCAGCCGCCGGTATCGGACTCTCCTACGCCGTCCCGGGACTCATCGCCGTGACCCAAGCCCTCTGGTCCGCCACCGACCCTGGTCGTGGCTGTCCGAGGGCCGAGGGCGTCTCGAGGCACGGCCGCGGCAAAGCGGGTCTTATGGAGCGATGCCGCCGGAGTCACCAGCTTGCTCGCGCCGAGCTGACGTGGAGGACCGGTAGAGGGGCTGTACGACGTCATGTGTGACGGACGTGCCGACCACAGTCAGACGCGTGGCCGTCTGCCTGACAGATATCGGTTCGGACAGGGCGGGTGACTCGAGAACCTCGCCCGCATTATCGGCTCTGCTGGGTGGCCGTTACTGACTGGGGACAGCGATGCCGGCTGCGCGCAGGTTCGCCTCGACCAGCGTGTTCAACCGGGCGATGGACGGCGACTCGTCTTCCCGGTGGTGGTTGACCATTCCGTACCGGGACGCGGCGTCGGACTGGCTCCGAAACCCGCTCGGCATCGCCAGCAGCGCGCGGTTGGTCAGCAGCTTGTCGGCTAGCGTGGACGCCAGCTCCTCGATCCGAGGATCGTCTGAATCCCAAGCCCTCGCATCCCAACCGCGCTTGGTCAGCTCGACGGACTCGGGATCGTCAAGCAAATGTTCAAGCCAGGTCAGGAAGGAGTCGAAGATCTCCGGGACCAGTGCCCGGGCCAGCACCAGAGCCTCCCGTTGACCAACCACGTAGTCGGGATTGAAGTCGAGTTCGGCGAGTCGGTCCAAGACCGCGCAAGCCCGGTCGGGCAGCAGGGTCCGATCGCCGTGGTCGAGGCGGTGCAGCCTGTCGCGGCGCGCGATCAGGTCTTCGATCCGCTCGGTGAGTTGGTGATGGATGTCCTCCAGGGTGGCGGCGAAGGTCTTGGGATCGGCGTCGAGCAGGTCACCGATCTCGGCCAGCGGCACGCCGCCGGCGGCCAGTGTCCGGACCTGGACAAGCCGGAACAGCTCGCCCGATCGGTAACGGCGGTAGCCGGAACCGTCGCGATCCGGCTCGGCGACCAGGCCGAGCCGGTGGTAGTGCCGCACAGTCTTGATCGTGACACCAACGAACGCCGCTGCCTGACCGATCGTGAGCCCGTCTGCCATCGGGTCAGCACACCTCCAGATCGTGGGCGGCTGCGGTCTCGGGAACCGCGTCGGCCGGGAAGTCCGGACGATCACAAGGACGAGGATAGCGGGTACCAGTTCCAGCCCACCCCCTACCGCCGAGGAGGGCCGGGACGCCTGCGATCGGCGCAGCTCACCCTTTGATTGCGATAGGGGATTGACCTTGACCTTGGGTCAAGGGCGCAGGCTCTTCACTTGGCCGCTCGAAGGGCCAGGCAGCCACCAGGCCGCCGTGAGGCACACTGTGAACAGGGGATTTGTTATGGGAACAAGCAACAGCGGCTTCTCCGACGGAGGGCTGCACCGACTGCGCGAGGTGCTGGCACGACACGTCGAGTCCAGGAAGATTCCCGGCCTTGTCGCCTTGGTCAGCCGCGGCGGGCAGACACACGTCGAAGCAATCGGGACGATGCGTCATGACGGTGGCTCGCCGATGCGCCGGGACACGATCTTCCGGATGGCGTCCACGTCCAAACCGGTCACGATGGCAGCGGCGATGGTCCTGCTCGACGAGTGTCGGCTGCGGCTGGACGACCCGGTGGATCAGTGGCTGCCCGAACTCGCTGACCGTCAGGTGTTGAAGCGGCCCGACGGACCGCTGGACGACACCGTGCCGGCGCAGCGGCCGATCACCGTACGGCACCTCCTGACCTCCACGTTCGGGCTCGGAGTGGACTTCGAGTCGATGGCTTCCCCGATCAGGGCCGCGACCTTCGAGCGTCTCGACTACAGCGTGGCATCCGGGCCGGCGCCCGAGCCGGATGAGTGGATGCGCCGCCTCGGCGAGCTGCCGTTGCAGTACCAGCCCGGAGTGCGGTGGCAGTACGACCTCAGCCACGAGGTAGTCGGTGTGCTTGTCTCCAGGGTCACGGGACAGTCGTTGGAGAATTTCCTGCGCGAACGCATCCTCGATCCGCTGGGGATGAAGGACACCGCCTTCCACGTGCCTGCTGACAAGATCGACCGACTCCCGCCGCTGTACGGGCCCGACCCGCAGACCGGCGAGTTCATCGTGTGGGACGAGGCGGCAGGGGGAAGGTCCAGCGTGCCTCCCGTGTTCCAGGGCGCCAGCTGGCTGGTCTCCACCGCCGACGACTACCACGCCTACTTCCAGATGCTGCTGAATTACGGGATGCACGGGAGTGAACGGATCTTGTCTCGGGCCGCCGTACAGATGATGACCACCAACTGTCTCTCGCTCGAACAACAAGCCGCCCGGGACGCCATGTTCAGCAACGTCGCCCACCTGTCGTCCGGCCAGGGGGCGAATGGCGGATGGGGCTTCGGGATGGCGGTGCGCACCCATCGGGGCGACTACGCGCCCACCGGCCAGTTCGGCTGGTTCGGCGGTACCGGCACCACCGCCTACGCCGACAGGACCAACCAGCTTACCGGAGTCCTGCTCACCCAGGTCGGACTGTCCACCCCGGATTCTCCGCGTGCCATGAACGACTTCTGGACCACGCTCTACCAGGCCATCGACTGACTACAAGGTCAGACACTCGGGGCGGCCGCACCACACCGGAAACTCTTGTTCGGGGTGGTGACGGTCGTTCCCGCCGTCCGGTGCCTCTGCGCGGTGGAACCACTGATGGCTGAGCTCTGTCCAGGTGCGTGGGTACTCACTGGCCGAGCCTGCCGTTGCCGCGCATGCCCTAGACCAGCTCATAGCCGAGGCGCTGGAGCTGCTGCTTGAGCCACTGCCAGCAGGCGAGGAGGGTGCTTGCCCTGCTGTGACGGGACCCGTGTCAGGTACTGCACCTGGAGCCGGCTGCCGGTGCCGTGCCATCTGGCGCGGGCGGAGTCGCGTCGTAGACCAGCATCTCTCGGCAGCGGGTCATTGGGCAGAGCCGCACCACCGACGGCTTTGAGGGAACAGTACGACTCCTGGCCGCTCCACGGATGGGCCTGGACGCCTGATGAGCGCCATCAAGCGAGCAGCACTCGTAGGCGTAGGAGCATGAACCCAGCACGGCCGAACACCTGACGCTTGAGCATTTGATCTGGTTGACATGGCTTTCGACAGTGCCCGAGCGCCCTGGCGGGGTCAGGCCGCGTTGAGGTGCGGTCGATGCTGACGGTGAGGGTGTGAAGGCCGGGCAGGCCGTCCCGCCGGAAGGCATTGAGCCAGTTGCGAAAGTGCTCGCGCTGGCGTTGGTGAGCGGGTCGCGAAGGAGCCAGCCGAGCGGTAACGGTTGCTTCAGCCGACTGCGGGCCGTACAGCACTCCGGCGGTGCTGTACAGGCGGCGGGGGCCGGTGCACGGGTCAGCCGTGCGCTCCGCGCAGCGCGTTCGCATCCCGTGGCGGGTCATCCCGCGGGGCCTGAACACCGACAGGCCGACGGCCGCGAGTAGGGCCTCGGCCGCGGCGCCGGCGTCGGCCACCAGCTGGACGCAATCCCTTCAAGCTCCCCGTCGGTGAGGGCCGTGCGGGCGGCAGCGTCGGCCAGTTGTTCGACCCGCCGCATGTGCGCCACCAGCAGCACATGGCCACGAGTGATCAGCGGCTTCGCGCGCCGCCCCGGTACCCCCGCGTGGCTAGGGCCGGGCCAGGTGGCAGATGCGGATGGATGCCGCCCGGAGTGCGCTTGGGCGGCATCCCTAGGGTGGTGTGTCAGTGGAAGGTGATGAAGCCGTTGCCGTCGCGGTCGTTGGCAGTCTTGGTGTAGGAGTGCGTGTCTGCCGCTGCGCCACCAGGTTTGACGAGGTAGATGGTGTCGCGGTCGTTGTTCCAGATGAAGTTGCAGTTGTTGCGGTAGACGACGTTGCCGCCGTCGGAGTCGGTGCCGTTGCCGCCGCGGAGCTTCACGTAGTCGCCGGGCTGCAGGTAGTGGTTCGCGGTGAACGTGAACCGGTTGCCGGCGGTGTCCTTGACCGCGTAGCCGCGCAGGTTGACGGTCGCCGTGCGCGAGAAGTTCGTGATCGTCAGGTACTCGTCGCGTGTGTTTCCGGAGGTGCAGCTGTTGGAGTCCCGGCCGGGTGCGTCGTACTGGACTCCGCGGACCTTCAGCGCGGAGGAGTACTCGGCGGCATGCGCCGGAGCGGCGGACAGCGCGGCAACGGCGCAGGTGGCGAACACGGAGGCAATAGCGGCATAGGTACGCAAAGGTGAGGTCCCCCTCAAGAGTGCTGATGAGCGGCCTAAGCCTACAGATGCCACGTGTCCCCGTTAGGGGTTTCAACCACATTCCGCGCACCACTCACGAGCACCTCGGTCAACGGCGTGGGCTCGCCGCGGAGGGCCGGTGCCGACGCCCGGGCGGGGTGTGGGGGGACCATGGGTGGGTGGGAAATCTTCCAGGACGCGGCCAGGGAGCCGAGCAGTCCGAGCCCGCCGGACCGGCCGAGGACTTTGAAGGGGCCGATCAAAGGGCGCTCGGTGAGACCCTGGTTCGGGTCTGCGCGGACGCAGGGGCGACCGTCGGCATGCTCTATCTGCCCGACCCCGACCGTCGTGTCCTGCATCTTGCGATGACCATCGGCCTGGCCCGTGCCTTGGCGCTGCCCTGGTCCCGGGTTGTCATGGAGGATTCCATCCCGGTGGCCGACGCGGTCCGCGACGGGCGGTTCGTCTGGCTGGGCGGCCAGGAGGAGACGGCCCGGCGCTACCCGCGCCTCGGCCTCGTCCTGCCGTACGACTTCGCCCTCGCCGCCGCCCCGCTCGTCCCCGACCCGGTGCCCGAGGGGGCGGAGTCGACCGGGGCCGGTCTTGTCCTCCTGTGGCCCGGCTCCCATGCCCCCTATTTGACCGACCTGGAACGCGAAGCCGTGGATTCGGCCCGCGGTCATCTAGCGAATCACCTGCGCCGGGCCGCGGACGCCGGACGACCCGTCCGTCCGCCGACGTACCCGGTCATGCTGCGGCCGCTTCCCCCGCCCACCCCCGGACCGGCCGAGGCAGCGGCCGCCATGGCCTTCATCCGCCGGCTGCCGGGAGGCAACTGTGCACTCGATCTGAACGGCACGATCACCTTCATCACCGCCGAGGCGGCCGAGATGCTGGGCGCACCCGTCTCCCGGCTTCGCGGAGCCATGCCCTGGGAAGCGCTGCCCTGGATGGACACCCCAGTGATCGAGGACCACTACCGGGCCGCAGCGATCAGTCGGCTGCCGCGTAGTTTCACCGCCGAGCCCCCCAGCGGCCGCTCCCTGCGCTTCGACCTCCACCCGGACGACACCGGGATCAGCGTCCGCATCACCCCGGTCACCCTCGACGAGCCGGCCCGTCCACCCGGTGCACCGGCGGCCGCCCCCGCAGAGCCCTCACCCAGCCGGGCCACCGCCCTCTACCAGCTCATGCACCTGGCTGCCGCCCTCACGGAGGCCGTCCACGCCCGCGACGTCGTCGACAAGGCCGCCGACCTCCTCGTCCCCGCGCTCGGCGCCCAGGCCCTGGCCCTCTTGATGGCCGAAGAGCAGCGCCTGCGCATCGTCGGATTCCGCGGCTATACGGCCGAGCTCATGGCCCGCTACGACGGCATCCCGCTCGGCATCCACACGGCCAGCACCCATGGCCTGCGCACGGGCGAGTCGCTGTTCTTCGCGGACGCCGGCGAGCTCGCGGACGCCTTCCCGGCCGTCGTGATCGGCGACGGCATGGCGGCATGGGCCTTCCTGCCCCTCATCGCGTCCGGCCGGCCCATCGGCACCCTCATCCTGGCCTACGCCCGTCCCCGCCCGTTCGTCCCCGGCGAACGGGCGATCCTGACCTCCCTCGCCGGACTCATCGCCCAAGCCCTGGACCGCGCCCGCCTCTACGACTCCACCCACCAGCTCGCCCACAGCCTCCAGACCGGCCTGCTCCCGCACGCCCTGCCCGGCGTCCCGCACCTCGAAGTGGCCGCCCGCTACCTGCCGGCGGCACACGGGCTCGACATCGGCGGCGACTTCTACGACCTCATCCGGATCGACGACACCACCGTCGCAGCCGCCGTCGGCGACGTCCAAGGCCACAATGTGAACGCCGCCGCCCTCATGGGCCAGGTCCGCACAGCAGTCCACGCCTCCGCCGGAGCACACCCGGCGGAGGTCCTCGCACGCACCAACCGGCTCCTGACTGACCTCGAACCGGGACTGTTCACCAGCTGCGTGTACGCCCACATCGACCTCGCGGCCCGCACCGCCCACCTCGCCACGGCCGGCCACCCACCCCCGCTACTGCGCCGAGCCGGCGGCCGAGCGAAGATGCTGCGCCTGCCGCCCGGACTGCTCCTCGGCATCGACCCGGACACCTCGTACACGGCCGTGGAGATCCCGTTCGAGCCAGGTACCCTGCTCGCCCTGTACACCGACGGCCTGATCGAGGTTCCCGGTGAGGACCTGGAGGACGGCATCGCGGCCGTCGCCGCCCGCATCACCGCGAGCCAGGAGCACCACCCGGTGAGCAGACTGGCAGACGACCTGATCGGCCAGGCCCGCGGCGGAGGGCCCCGCACCGACGACATCGCCCTGCTCCTGCTGCGCTTCGCCCAGGAGAGGCGGCACGTGTGACGGGGCCTGGGGCATCCAGCTCCCGGGCTACAGCTCTCCACCCAATTGCGCACCCCGGCGGCGTATGAGAGTCGCGGATCATTGTGAAGTGCGTTCGGGAAGGGGAGTGGTGTTGCCGAGAGCGAGCAGTCGGTCCGCGGCCGCGGCCGAGCCCACCCGCCCAGGACGCGGCAGCGACCCGGCGCGCCACCAGCTCATGACTGCCGGTGTGTCTCTGGGCCTTGAGGACCACCAGCACCCCGGCCGACGAGCAGCCCATCAGTGAGGCACCCGCCAGCGCGGGCGAACTGAACCTGTCCGCCCTGGGCGACACCCCACTCCGGCGGCGGACGGGGCTGACGCGCAGTTCCAGGCCCTCATTGCCGCCGAGTTCGATGCCAGCGACGAGCCCGACCTGGACAAGCGCGAGGAGCGCAAGCTGATTCTCTCCGAGTTCCGCAACGAACAGCAGGACAGCTCGGGCCGTGCTCGCCGCTGGACCGGAAGACGCCGGAGCCTCAGTGATCGCCCGCCATGTTGTCGAGGAGTACGGCACGTCCCTTCAGATAGTGGTCGGCTGCCTCAAGGACTGGGCCAATGACGGCAGGGACGTCTGCATCGGCACGGGCACCCCAAGACCCGCTACGTCCACCCTCGCGACGTGCCCAACGGGGGTCCGTAAGGGGGGATGTGGGGGGTGGGGGTATGGATCCCAATTCCAGTCCCGGGCTGGATGCCGGGGACCTTCTATACCCACCCCCCATGGCCGCGAGTCCCTGACGATCTCCGTCCGGCGCAACGCTGTTGATGCTAACCGAGTCCACTGACAACACCCGAGCACTGACCGCCTGTCTGTCGCCCACGCCTGTCGGGACTGCTCGATCACATACGCGCTCGCTGCACCGAGCTCGGCGAGGGTGTCCTGTACGCGGTGAAGACCTTGACCGTATGGAGTGGGTCGATGCAATGCGCGCGACGCGGTGCCCGGCGGCCGTGACTCGTCATCGCGCCGCAGCGTGATACTGACAGATCAACCAGGTGCCCGTCGCGGTCCGCTGTGCCACCACGGAGAGCCGAATGGGAAAGAGTTCGCCGCTCAACGCCGTGAAGGTCACATCCTGCGAAGCCAGCGGCCGACCCATCGGCCAGCAGCATGCCGTCGAGCACCTCCACCGTCGCTCTCGCGCCGTCGGCGACTTCTGAGTAGTAGCCGGTGATCTCTGCCCTGCCGATGCGAAGACGTGGGCTGATGCCCTGGAACCGTGCGTCGGGGGTGAACAGCGCGGCGATCTCAACCGGCCGGTGGTTGTCGAACGCCTGCCGCCAGTCGTCGAGCAGTTCGGTGATGGCAGCGCACGCCGACGCGCTGGTGTGCTTCATGTTCGAGCCCGGAACCGTGTGTCGGCGGCAACTGCGATCCAGGGAATTTTCCGGACGTTGCGCATGGCCCGAACTCTGCCACAACTGTGCATGCCTGCGACTACGAGCCCGACGCCGCGTTGATCGCGTTGTCCAACGTCCTGCGCGAACGGTGGAGGTCGTCGATCATGCGGTCGATGCGGCCCCGCTCGATGGTGAGTTCGGTGATCAGTCAAGGATCGCGGCCTGGGCAAGGGGTGCTGCTACCGTCGACGAAGTCGGCGGCAGCGCTGTCGTGTAGGTGCAAGTCACGCCAGTGACGGGCCCTGGAGCATGCCCGTCGGCGGGTGGCGGTGATGCAGCATGGTGAGAAGGCGGCATATCCGGTCTGTGGCCGTGAGTGGACGGTGGGGGTGGAGCTTCGCCGGGCCGGCGGTGTTCTGTTCGCGCGATGCCGGACGCGGGCCTGGCGTGAGCGGGCGTCGCAGGATTCCGTCACGGTGACGCCATAGCCGAACGCCGCGTGCGTCTCTTTTGTCCCGGCTGTTCGGTACGGGCTCGAACGGGCGGTCCGGGCAGCCGCGGCGCTTACGAGGGATCGGGTTCTCAACCAGGCACTTAGCCTCAGCCATCAGCTGCTTCTCCACCCGTTCGCCACGGGAGTTGGCCTTGTGGACCCGTGTCCCCAGCGATTGCCTGGGGTGTGGCGCCACACACATGACGGTGGGGCGGCGGGCGAACATCACGGCACAAGAAGCGCCGCGATGCAAGGGGCGAGGCGCATCCACAATACGCCATCTCAGAAATGTCCATGGCGACTTGTGCCGATGTAGAACGTTGTTCATGCCTAGACGTCTCTCACGTGGCACGGCGGCCACTGCCATAGGCGGCCTTCTTGCGGCGCTGATCCTCACCACAGGTTCCGGTCCGGCCGCATCAGCCCAGTCTGATTCAGCAAGGTCTGACAGCGAGCGAACACCTTTCGTCACCGGGCCGATGCCCGAGAAGTCCACGGTCACCCTCATCACCGGCGACAAAGTCACCCTGAGGCCCACCGCCAAGGGTCGGTCTGCGGTGTCGGTCCATCCTGCTCCCTACCGGGATCGTGGAACATCCTTCCGGACCCTCCACGAGGAAGGGGGCATCTACGTTATTCCGGAAGACGTAACGAGTCTGCTGTCTAGCACGCTCGACCGGGAACTTTTCAACGTCCGCCGACTGATCGACAGCGGCTTTGACGACGCCTCCACCAAAGAACTCCCGTTGATCGTGCGGGGTTCCGACCCGCTGGCCGCGATCAAGGGGGAGCGGCGTTCCCGCAACCTTGCCAGTATCGGTGCCATCGCGGTGAACGTGCCGAAGAGCACGTCGTTCGCCTTCACAGCCCAGTACACCTCATCGCGCAAGCTGGCGGCCGCGGGGCTCACCAAGGTGTGGCTCGACGACAAGATCCGCCTGACACGGACCGAGGGATCAAAGCCGTCCTCAAACGGCGCGCCGCCCCCGACTCACCAGAGCGGCGCCAGCCTTGACAACTACCTGGAGCGCATCAAAGCGCCGGAAGCCTGGAGCTTGGGCCTGAGCGGTGAAGGCGTGGAGGTGGCTGTGATCGACAGCGGCGTCGATGCCAAGCACTCAGATCTGCAAGGCAAGGTCGAAGCAGAGGCCAACTTCACCACCGACCCCACTCCTGGTGATGGCAACGGACACGGCACGCATGTCGCCTCGGTCGCCGTGGGCACCGGAGCGCAGGCCGACGGAGCCCGCAAGGGCGTTGCCTTCGGCGCGAACCTGTGGTCCGCCAAGGTCGTGACGGACAGCGGAGAAGGCCTGACATCCTGGGTGATCGCAGGCATGGAGTGGGCGGCTCGCCGAGGCGCTGACGTCATCAACGTGAGCCTGGGCGGCGTTCCACGGGCAAATGATCCCTTGGCCGACGCGGTGGACGCCCTCTCGTCGGAGACGGACGCCCTCTTCGTCGTAGCCTCCGGCGACGACACTGCCGGTGACTTCAGCGTCACCACCCCCGGTGTCGCGGGAAGCGCACTCACCGTGGCGGGCAACGGTTACCGACTGGACGGTGCCGGCCCGGCCCCGTACACCTACCTTGCCAAGCCCGATCTCGTCGCCCCGGCTGCCAGCATCATGGGAGCACAGGCCAGCGGCGGGACGACGCAGCCGTACAGTGCCATGACCGGCACATCTCCAGCGACGGCGCAGACGGCCGGCGCCGCGGCCCTGCTACGCGAACAACACCCTGACTGGGACGCACGGCGAGTGAAGACCGCACTGACGACTGCGGTTCAAGAGCTCGAAGGCCAGTTGCCCCTCAACGACGGAGCCGGCCTCCTTGATGTCGCCGGAGCCGCGACCGACACGGTCAGACTGAGCCGCGGCAACGTCGACTTCGCGTATCTGCCCTACCCGGACAGCTCCAAGCCGGCAAGCCGGGACATTGCGATCACGAACGAGGGAGACGCGCCAAAGACGTTCACGGTCTCGGACCGCGCGAACGACCTCGCGGGGGACACAGCGCCCGACAACCTGGTCACCAGCTCAATGGAGCAGGTCACCGTGGCACCAGGAGCGACCGAGGTCGTGACCATCACCCTGACACCGGCCAACGGGGACCCCGGACCCTACGACGGCTTTGTGATACTCGCCGAACAGGGTGGTCCGCGACGCCACCTGCCTCTCAACTTCACGATTGAAGCACCCCGGGTGACCACCAGTCTCAAGGTGTTGGACAGGCACGGCGAGCCGTGGGCCGGCGGCACTGTCCTATTGGTCAACCTCAACGGCAAATACCAGCCGGGCGGCGGTGGCTGGGGCCTCGTCAACCTGGACGAGCAAGGCCGGGGAGCGGCCCGGATGGCACCGGGGCCGATGACGATGATGGCCACCGTTCGCACCCCGGCAAAGGGCGACGAGGCGGAATCGGTGGCCCTGACGGGGTACTCCGAGATCATGGTCGAAGAGGACCGGCTGGTCACCATCGACGCCCGCAGAGCCCGGCAACTCGAACCGGCGCGAGTGGAGGGCGCCAGAACGAAGGTCGCCTCGGCGCTCATCCAATTCGAGCAGCGGGACGAGAAGGGATACAACCTCAGCACCATGCTGGTCGCCACGGGTGACGAAGTCGAGGACCGACGTGTCTTCCTGGAGCCGACGACACCGGCCCGGCACGGTGCGGCCGCCTTCGAGACGCGATGGCGCCTGTTCTCCGACCGCGAATCGCACAGCCGCCAGGCCGACATCTACGACCTCGTTCTGGGAACCGGCCCTACCATTCCCGACGACTTGCGTTTCGTAGTCTCGAGGCGCCAGGCAGACGCATTGGCCCGGATCGAGTCGGACTACCACTCCGTCCTCGGCTCGGCCGACACGTACGTGGACACCGTGAGCGCCCACAGCCATTCGGTGAACGACTCAGTCGCTTTGAGCTATCCCCTGAGTGTCCCTCAGCGGCGCGTGGAAATGGCGACAGCCCGCAAGGACATCTCCTGGCGGCAGCATGTCACGTACGGCACCCCGCAAATTTTCCGCGCAAGACTGGTCAGCCCGGAGACCGTTTACCAGCCCGGTTGGCGATACTCCGCAGTCTGGTTCGAGGCCACCGCTCCGGCCTTGATCGCCACGCACTTGAGTGATGCGCTCAACGTCGGATCAGCGCAGATCAGCGATGGAATACACATGGGTGGGGTCGACCAAGAGATCCTCGGCCCACAACCGATCAAGATGTTCCGCAACGGAAAGGAACTGACCGGGGCCATCGGCGGTTCGTTCCCCACCACGCCAGAACGCGCCCTGTTCAGAGTGGAACACACCGCGCACCCTGTTCAGAAAATCCTCCCTATGGGCCGGCGCGTGGACACGGCCTGGACCTTCCCCTCGGAGGGGTCGGCGCCCGGAGAACCAGTACGCACACCGTCCATCCTGCGGCTCGACTACGACCCGGACACCATCTCCGCAGGTGTTCTCCGGCCTGGACGGGCGATGACAATGAAGGCCCGCATCGTCGCCGGCACCGACCAGGATGGCGTCGGCACCGTCGAGAAGGGCACCTTGCAGATGTGGGTGTCGACCGACCACGGAGAGCACTGGAGCAGGATGTCCGTAAAGGCCGGACACGATCGGTGGTTCACCGCCAGAGCCCACGGCCTGCAACTTCGCCCAGGTGACACCGTCTCCATACGGGCTCACGGTTCGGCCTCAGGCCAGCGGGGCATCGAACAGACCCTCATCGACGCCTATCAGGTGCGCTGAGCACCTCTGTCGCCTGCCGGCCCGGGCCGGAGCCTCTCGGGCTCCGACCCGGGCCACTTGTAGTGGGTCGCCCGCCCGGTCGGCCTCTGGCTCGACGTGCGGCAAGCCAGACGCATCGAGGGCGGCTTCGACACAGCGCATATACGTCAGCCGAGGAAGTCTGCGCCGTTTCGCGCACGTCCAGAGCCGATAATGAGGAGGATCGTCTCCTTGCCGCCACACCACTGCCCGGAACAAGAGGTATTCGTGCCGCCGCACACGAACCCCGTGGTGATCCGAGACGGCGACCGCGCCGACCTGGATGCCGTCCTTTCACTGCTCGACGGCGCCGTTGCCTGGCTGGAAGCGCGCGGGCGCACCGGACAGTGGGGCAGCGTTCCCTTCTCCTTGGACCCCGCCCGGCGTGAGCAGATCACGGAGTTCCTCGATCGTCATGTGGTACGGATCGCGGAGCTGGACGGTCTAGCCGTCGGTGTATGCACGCTGTCGGAAGACACCCCTCGCTACGTCGATCCCGCACGAGAGCGGGAGCTGTACATGCACCTGCTCGCCACAGCGCGCGAAGTGCGGGGTATGGGGGTCGGGGCGACGCTCTGCGCAGATGCCCTGGCGCAGGCGCGTCACCGCGAGATCAGCCTACTGCGGGTCGACTGCTACGCGGGCGATGACCGAGCCCTCGTGCGTCACTACGAACGCCTGGGGTTCATGGCTTCCACCAGCTTCAGTGTCGAACGCGAAGGACTGGCCCCATGGCCCGGACAGGTACTTGAAATGCGAACGCAGGAAACGGCAGCAGAGACGCACATGGCGTGAAAAACGCCCGCGCACTCAATTCCGCTTGACGAAGTTGCTGCCAGAAGGCTGCCAGAGCCCGCCGAGCAGGCCTGCCCCCGATGCCAGGTCGCCCACGGCGACGAACGAGGAGAGGAAGAAGGCCCGTTTAGGCCGCCTGTTTCCTCTCCTGAAGGGCTGTTCGCCGCGCATCGAAGAGCCGGAGCTGCGGGTCGCCGGGACGAGTCTGTCGTAGACGGCGATGTGGTCAGCAGCAAATCGAAAATCTCGCACATATCAGCCCAGGTCAGACGGGCGTGACTGGCTGAGGGAAGTAAGGTCAGGCTCATCAAGCAAGTCGTCGACGGAGAACGGGCTGCGGGGTGTTGAAGCGGGCTCTCAGGCAGCAGGCGACTGCCGAGTAGTACCGTGCAGGCCCCGAGGGTCAGCAATCCACCGGCGAGGAATACGCCTCGCACACGTCGGCGATGGACAGGACCAGTGCCCCGAGTGTGGCGACAGCCGCGATGCCGGCGTTGTAGGCACCGGAGTTTGCCGCGAGGGCGAGATCCGTGCGGCCCGGCGCACAGTACAGCATCTCGTTCTGGGTGACCATGAAAACCGGCCCCGAGCGCTCCGCCATAAGGCCCAGGAACATCACCGCCGCCACCGGATGAGTGCCGACCGCGTACAGACCGATCATGGCCACCGCCTGCGTGGCCACGGCCGTGGGCAGCGCGGGCTGCGGAAAGCGATCCAGCAACACCCCGGTGATGCTCACCCCGGCCAGGCAGGCGATACCGAAATCCACGAGCAGGACGCTGACGGTGCTCTGGGAGAACCCGCTCACGTCACCATGGAACTTCACGATGTACGCGTGCCCGGATCGGACGCCGGCTGTCGCCTTACAGCGCCAACTGTGCAGTGTCGAGGAAGAGATCAGAGGACATCCGAGGTCGCAGGATGGGCTCGATCTCGAGGGACTCGACAGTCTCGCCGGCGAGTTGTTTCAACAGGAGGTGAGCAGCCGAGCTGCCCATGTGCCGGGGCTGGCTGTCGACGCTGGTCAACGGGATGGGCAAGTCGCTTGCCATGTCGGTGTCGTTGAATCCGACGACGGCGACGTCCTTGCCGACCGCGAGTCCGCGATCACGAATGGTGGCCATCGCGCCAAGGGCTGAGTAGTCGTTGACGGCGAAGATCGCGGTCGGACGAGGCGTCAGGTTAAGGAGTGCCTCAGCGGCTTTGCGGCCCGCCGCTACGTCGAAGCCATACTGCAGGAGGTGCGTGTCCGGCAGGTGCACGTTCCGTTCAGCCAGGTAGCTCCGGCAGCCATGGGCGCGGTCAAGGGCCGTACTGGCCCAGGGGTGTCCGCCGACGATGCCGATATGACGGTGACCGCGCTCGTACAGATGGGCGCCGACCAGGCGGCCGCCCGCCACGTCGGCGCAGGTGACGGAGACATGGCCGGGGGCGCGACGATTGACGAGGAGAAACGGCACGCCGCGGTCCTTGAGGCCGGCGATTTCGTCGTCGGCCAGATGGGCGTCACCGATGATGAAACCGTCACAGCGTCGGCTGAGCAACAGGTCGAGTCGACGTTGCCGTTCCTCGATGTCGTCTCCCGTGCTGGCTACCAGGCTCTGGTAGCCAGCACGGGAGACGACATCGTCGATGCCTTCGAAGATCGTGGCAAGTACGACGTCGGTCAGGCGTGGGATGAGGACTCCGATGGCATGTGCCCGCCGTGTTCTGAGGCTGGCCGCTATGGGGTCCGGTCGGTAGCCGAGTTCGGCGGCGATCCGTCGCACGCGCTGCACCACGTCCTCGCCCACCCCGGGGACGGGCCCGTGTGACGTTTTCAGGGCTCGGCTGACCGTGGACTTGTGTACGCCCGCACGCTCGGCGACCTGCCCCATGGTGACGCGCTTCCTCGGTGAAGGTTCAGGTGCGGAAGACGCAGGCATTGAACGCAACCTTTCCAAGGGCTTGACGACGCAATCGGTTGCGTGAAGCATAAGGCCACGCAACCGATTGCGTAACAAGATCACCCAGGCCGGATTTGTGGCCCATCACCGGTGACGATGCCCATCTGCCTCTCTCGGGTCCTGAGACCAGAACGCAGGAGCTCCATGGAAACGATCAAGTTGACCGCACGCACCTCCGCCGCGATCCGCATGGAACGTGGGGGAGCCCTCCAGGTGATCAACACGCATGGGAGTCAGGTGGTGGATACCTGGGCCGTCCTTCAGAGCGATCCGGTCCATGGCCTGTCAATGGAGCACACGCGAGCCATTCACGGCCGTGTGCATGTGCGCGTCGGTGATGTGCTCTTTGATGACAGGCGTCAGCCCCTGCTGGCGATGACGGAAGACACCTCGCCCGGCATCCACGACACGCTGATACCTGCATGTAGCGCTGCCCGATACCGCGAGCTGGGGTACGAGGGGGAGCACGATAACTGCAGTGCCAACTACGGCCTCGCGCTCACGTCGGTGGGGCTTTCTGTCCCTGCGCGGACGCCGAGTCCGCTGAACCTCTTCATGAACGTGCCCGTTGATGCCGAAGGTCACTTCACCTTCGCTGCCCCTGTCAGCCGGCCCGGCGACTCTGTGCTTCTGGAAGCCCTGGAGGATGTTGTCATCATCCTGTCCGCGTGCCCGCAGGACATGGCCCCGGTCAACGGGGAATCTCAAGAGCCGCAGGACGCGGAGGTAAGGGTTTACGATCCCGCAGAACGGGCCAACTGGACCAAGTCGTGAACGGGCAACCAGCGCAGATGGTCACTTTGCCGTCGGCCTCTCTTGACTCGGTGGGCCACTTCAAGCTGCTGACCGCGAGTGTGGTGCCGCGGCCCATCGCCTGGACATCCACGCTGAGTCGAGCGGGCGTTCCCAACCTTGCCCCCTTCAGCTTTTACACGGTCGTCTCGACTACACCGCCGATGGTGGCTCTGACGCTGGAATCCAGTTCTGCAGGTGGCCTAAAGGATACCCAGCGCAACATCGAGGAAACGGGCGAATTCGTCATCAATGTGGTCTCGTCCGACCTGGCCGAGCAAATGAGTCACACAGCCGTAGAAAGCGCGGCCGACGTTGATGAATTCCGGCTCGCTGGAGTTGATCCGGCGCCATCCCTGCATCTGAAGGCACCTCGGGTGGCTGAAGCGCGGATCAGCATGGAATGCGTCCTCCATTCGGTGCTGCGCCCCGGCAGTGACTCCGTTCTCATCGGCGAAATCCAAACTTTTCACGTCGCTGAGGATCTGATGATGGCAGACGGAAACATCGACGTAGACAAGATGGAAGTAATCGGACGTGTTGATTCCCGGTTTATTCGCGTGCACTCTGCCTTCCGGCTTCCGTAGGGCCCTCGTGATCCATCGGCCGTGATTACTCACGATCGAAGAATTCGCCCACCTCCTGGAGAGGTCACACCATGCCTGTGTCCCGTGGCTCCGTCATCGATGACGCCCCACTGAGCCGATTTCACAAGAAGCTCACCCTGTACTCCGCCGGCGGACCATTTCTGGACGGCTATGTCCTGACCATCATCGGTGTCGCACTGATCACCATGAAACCCGCACTCGGGCTGCAGGGCATCGAACTGGGCTTGACCGCCGCGGCCGCTCTCGTCGGAATCTTCTTCGGCGGTGCGGTCTTCGGCTACGTGACGGACAAGGTCGGCCGCCAGGTCATGTATCTGGCCGACCTGATCGTACTGACCCTCGCTTCCGTGGCCTCCGCCTTCGTCACCGAAGTGTGGCAGCTGATCGCCCTGCGCTTCGTTCTGGGTGTTGCGATAGGCGCCGACTACCCCATCGCCAGCTCCCTACTTGCCGAATTCGTTCCGCGGAAACACCGCGGAAGGCTGCTGGGAGCTCTCTTCGTGGTGTGGGCAGCCGGCGCTGCCGCTGCAGCCGCCTGCGGTTGGGCCATGTCCCACCTGGGAGACGACGCCTGGCGCTACATGCTCGCGTCACCAGCCGTATTCGGACTTGCCACACTCTTGTTCCGGCTGGGAACCCCGGAGTCTCCGAGGTGGCTGATGAGCAAGGGCCGCGTGCAGGAAGCGGAAGCCATCACGCGACAGGTGTGGGGGCCTCACGCCAACGTCAGCGACATCGGGGAAGCACCGCAGCCCACCCGATACTCGGCGCTCTTCAACGGCGTCTACCTGCGGCGAGTGATCTTCGTCGGTGTGTTCTACACCGCCCATGTCATCCCGCTCTTCGCCGTCTACACTTTCGGCCCTGACATCCTCGTAGAAATAGGGATGAACACTCATTCGTCCTACGGCGCGGAACTGATCATCAGTGCCATGTTCCTCGTCGGTGGCATCCCCGGCCTGATGCTGGTGGACCGAATCGGCAGAAAGCCGCTGCTGACTTGGACGTTTGTCATCATGGCCGTTGCGTTCCTATTCATGGCGCTCGCCCCCGACGCTCCGCCACTCGCACTTTTCATCGCGCTGGCCCTTTATGCGGTGACCTCAGGCGCCTGCAACTTCATTGAGATCATCTACCCCAACGAGCTGTTTCCGACGAGCGTACGAGCCACGGCTACAGGAGCCGTTGTGGCGATCAGCCGCGTGGGATCAGCTGCCAGCACATTCCTCCTGCCGGTCCTCCTGACTCACTCGGGCGTCAGCGGCGTCATGTGGCTCATGGCTGCGGTCAACATTGCCGGCCTGCTCGTCACCGTGACTCTCGGCGAGGAGACGCGCGGTCGCGCCCTGGGAGACACCGCAGGAAACAGCCAAGCAATCCCTGCACCATCGACGTCACGTCTCTCACGGCGTGTCGGTAAGTGAGACGGAGGACACGTGTCACAGCGCGTCGCTGGATATCCGGCGCAGCCTGAGGAAGGGACTGGCCGAAGAGCGCATCTGGATGGCATGGATCTCGGCCTTCTCCTGGCCACGGAGCGACTCGAAACCCACTCCGTCACCACCAGAGCAATCGACCAAGCCTCAACGAACTGTTCATTCATCACCGTTACGGGCGACCGGGCGCTCCGGGAGGCCGAGGCCGCGCACGAGCGACTGACGAGCGGGGAGCCGCGGAGCCCACTCGACGGTGTGCCGGTCGCTGTCAAAGACCTCTTCGACGTGCAAGACACTGTCACCACAGCAGGTTCGCCCGTGCTCGCCGAACGACCGCCAAAGCGCCAGGACTCCCGCGTGGTGCAACTGCTGTCCCAAGCAGGAACCGTGCTGATAGGAAAAACGAACCTCAGTGAGTGTGCCTTCTCCGGCCTGGGGATCAACCCCTACTACGGGACGCCACTCAAGCCGGACGCCCGCAACCGGCGCCTCATCCCCGGAGGCTCCTCCTCGGGGTCGGCGGTGGCCGTTGCCTCGGGCATCGTTCCGATCTCGTTGGGTACGGACACCTCGGGCTCTGTTCGGGTGCCGGCAGCGCTCTGCGGCATCATCGGCTACAAGGCCAGCGAGAAGCGCTACAGCAAGAACGGAATGACTCCCCTGTCGCACACCTTGGACAGCGTGGGCATCCTGGCGCAGTCGATGCGCGACATCCTCACCACGGACCGGTTGCTCGGGGGCTCGGCGCTCGCGCCGCCGTCGACGGCCGCCGGCACCCACCTCCTTGTACCGCGTGGCGAGCTCCTGGACGACTGCGACCCCGACGTCCGCACCCGTTTTGAATCCGCCTTGGAAAGCCTAGCCCGGCACGGCGTCCGCATCGAGCGACGCAGAATAGCCGCTCTTGAGGATGCACAACGGATCATGGATCAGAACACGACCATCGTTGGTGCGGAGGCATACCGCGAGTACAAGTACCTCCTGGAACCGACTCATCGAGAAAGAATCGATCCTGGAATTCTCCGCCGGCTGACGCACGCGGCGCAGCACCACCGCCATGTCGAGCCTGTCTACCGGGCCATGGACCCGTTGCGCCGACAACTGCGCCAGGAAATAGGGGAAAGCATCCTCGTCTGCCCCACTGTCCGCCACACCGCCCCCGAGATCCAGCCGCTCCTGGACAACGACGAGCTTTACGACCAGACAAATCAACGATCGCTTCGAACGACCATGCTCCTTAGCTATCTTGGGATGCCAGGTGTCAGTCTTCCTATAGGTCAAGCGCACGAAGATGCCGTCGGCCTGCTGGCCTCTGCTCCGGTCGACGAAGACGCAAAGCTTCTGTCGACCACAAATAGCCTTCATAGGCTGCTTCAGGAGAAGGATCGCCACAACTTGTCGCAGAGGCCGGTGAACTGAAGGAGGAGCCGTCCGTCCGTTCCAGCGGTCGGCTGAGGGCGCGGACTGCGTCGTGCTAAGAGCGCGCTGCGGCCGCGCCAGTCTGGACAGCACCCGGTTCAGCGCGGTATGGGAATCGACAGACCTGGGCGAGATGCCGGAAACGAGCGTCGTTCACTTCGACCACGAGATCGTAGGCGGGAGCAGGTGGAGCGCCGTGCGTGACCGGCTGACCGAAGCCAGCCCCGAAACGACGCTCTGGGAGAGCGAGAACGAATACCGGTTCAGCGGCTTTCTGATGAAGCTGGTGGGACTTCTGATGCCCAGCGCCTTCCGCAAGCAGTCGCAACAGCACATGCAGGACTTCGAGGCATTTGCCGAGCAGGGAAAGGACGTCCGCGAGGCGACGGACTGATCTGCCGTAACCGGCCAGGCGTCTGACGGAAGTGAGGTCGCTGCATGGCCAACTCGGTACGCTCGGACCAGTCGGTCAGAGCTCTGATTCTGATCTCTTCGACTCGGTGACTCGACGAGCAGATCGCGGGCGCGGCTACGGAGTCTGGCTTTTTCGCGGCGGCGGCGCTCTTCACCGAATCGATCGCTCCCACCCGGCGAAAGGCCCAACCTGCGAGCTTGCAGGCCCGTGCGGTGGCCGCGACGCCTCCGCATCGTCCGGCTTGATCCGATCGTCCGGACGGACGTCCACCGCCAAGCCGCCGCCATCGAGTCGAGAGAAGAAGTCCGGGACGTGCCCGCGACGGCCCCGCCGGCCGGGGCAAAACGGCCGCAAAGGCTGGCCAGCCAGAGCCATTGACCTGCGATCGAAGTCCATCAGCATCGCGTGGTGCCGTTCCAGGTGCGACTCGAGGACAGCTGACCGACCGTAGTGGCCGCCAGTAGTCACGGATCACGGACTTCTGCCCCTGGAAGGACTTGAACGTACGCTCCGGCGACAGCCGCTCGAATCTCAGTGTCCAGCATGCCAGCAACGACTCGCGGCGGCGTACGCAGTCCTCATCGGCATACACCACCTCGAACGCAGCCTGCCCCCAGCCTTTCCGCATCCATCGCCCGGCCTGGGTCGTGCCAGGTCAGGAAAGTGAATGGCAGAGTACGAGCCAAGGCGCTGAGGTATCGGTCGGAGCCGTTCCCCCCGCCGAGTGGGAACGGCTCCGCATAGCACCTCGTCAAGTTTCTCTGAGCTGCGGTGATGTTCTCGAACCGGAGCCGGTGGCGGTGGGCCGCCCTGGTTCACGGCACAGAATCGCGGTTGCTGACCAGGTCACTCTGTTACGGGCATGCACTCGGTAAGCAGGTCGATGACGTCGCGCCAGGCTCGCTGGGCGTGCCGTGGGTGGTAGCCGACACCGGGGACCGTGGGGTGGTCGACCGTCGGGTGGTGGAAGGCGTGCAAGGCGCCGCCGTAGACCGTGAGGCGCCAGTCGACGCCCGCGGCCTGCATCTCTTCGGTGAACGCGTCCCGTTGCGCGGGCGGCATGATCGGGTCTTCCGACCCGACCCCGGCCCATACCGGGCAGCGGATGCGCGCTGCCTCGCCCGGTCGGCCCGTGGTAGTTGCGTTGACTGTCCCGATCGCGCGCAGGTTGACGCCGTCGCGCCCGAGTTCCAGCCCGACGGCCCCCCCGGTGCCGTAGCCGATGGCGGCGATCCGGTCGGGGTCGGTCCGCGGTTCGGCGCGCAGCACGTCGAGCGCCGCGTGGCCGATGCCCCGCATCCGGTCGGGGTCGTCGAGCAGCGGTAGGCAACGGGCCAGCATTTCCTCGGGGTCGCTCAAATATCGCCCGCCGTGAAGGTCGAAGGCCAGCGCTACGTATCCCAGCTCGGCAAGCGCATCGGCCCGGCGGCGCTCGACGTCGCTGAGCCCCATACCCTCGGGTCCGATTAGCACCGAGGGCCGGGGGTTGTCACCAGCCGGGAGCGCGAGGTACCCGATCATCGTCAAACCGTCGGCCGGATACTCGACCGTACGCGTCGTAATTGTCGTCATGAGAATGGACTGTAGCGATTGTCGAGCCCGGTTGGGCCGTTGTTCTCCGCTGGCAGAACAGCGCGGGTGGCGCCTTTGAGATGTTCCGAACACCCCCTTCTGGACGCTCGCAATCCAGCGTGTGCGTGGTTCCATCGAACGTGATACGTATCTATCTCTGATCTTGTGCAGTGCTCCGCCCTTTAGGGCGGGGGTGAAACGCATCCTTGGCTGGAGGCGTGCAGCGCCGGGGTTCTCTGCGCCCTCGGGGTGAGGGCCGGTAAATGCCCGGACCCTGCGGGCGTAGAGCGTCAGCCGCAACACCTTTCGGCTACGAGCGTGTCCCTGTAATCAGCGCCGGGTTGGTTTTGTGATCGGATGATTGCTCTGCTCGTTTGGAACGTGATGTCGCATTTCCGCCAGTGCCAATAGATCGCTCGCGAGAGAGTCAGCGAAGGCTCGTGTTCCCGATCGCGGGCCTGTCCGTCTGGTACTTCGCGAAAGGCACAGCGCATGCATGTCGTCCCTGGGCTCAAGGTCCTGTACTTCGGAACTCCGGTGGTGCTGATCAGCTCGCTCAACGAGGACGGCACGGCGAATCTCGCGCCGATGTCCTCGGCGTGGTGGCTGGGTGAGTCCTGCATGCTCGGTCTCGGCAACAGCGCACAGACCACCGCGAACTTGCTGCGGGAGGGCGAGTGCGTGCTCAATCTGCCCTCGTCGGCGATGGTCGATGCTGTCGACCGGATCGCGCTCACCACCGGGAAGCAGACGATACCGGCCCACAAGAAGGAGCAGGGCTACCGGTATGAGCCCGACAAGTTTGCGGCAGCCCATCTGACCGAGCAGGCATCGGATCTGGTCCGGGCTCCCAGGGCCGCGGAATGTCCGGTCCAGCTGGAGTGCAAGGTGGTCTCGGCCCATCCCTTCGGCGGCGCCGAGTCGTACGCCACCGCCTTCGAGGTCGAAGTCCTTCGCGCCCATGTCGAGGAAGACCTGGTCATCCCCGGAACGCACTATGTGGACCCGCTCGGCTGGGACCCGCTGATCATGAAGTTCTGCGAGTTCTTCGGCGGTGGAGTTAACGTTCATCCGTCGAGGCTCGCTGAGGGTTGGAACATGCCGCACCAACTCCAGTCGACAGTTGCCTGAGCAGGCATCCGGCCGCCACCCGCCCGTAGCTCGTGCTCATGCGTGCGAGATGATTGCGGTATGCGCCACAGGGACGGCTTGTTCGACGCCGAGCCGGTCGAGCCGAAGCAGCCGCGAGCACGTTCGACGGCGATGGACAGGGATTCCGGTCGTTCGACCGGCAGGACATGAGTGAGGGCCTTCGCAGGAAGCGAAGGCCCTCACTACGGGTCAGAGAATGGCGGCACCGCTGAGGCCCATTGCAGGCTACTCTCTTCACGCGCGCTCAGTCCCCCGTGTCAGTGCCCGCATGCCGGTACAGCCACGAGTAGTCGTGCACGGCGAGGAGGTCGGGACGGCCGTCGCCGGAGAAGTCTCCGACGGCGGTAAGGGACTCGATGGCGTTCTAGCCGCCACTGTCGACGAGAACCCGACCTCCGAAGGAGCCGGCCCTGCCGGGGTAAAGCCAGAGCTTGCCGGTCGATGCCTCGCTGGCGTAGAGGTCGGCCCGTCCGTCGATGTCCATGTCGCCGACGGTGGCCAGGGCGTTCATGCTGTTCCAGCCGCCGCTGCCGATAAGCTTGCGTGCACCGAGGCCGCCCGTGCCCGTGCCGGGGTAGAGCCACAGCTTGCCGGTGGACTTCTCCACGGCGAGCAGGTCCGCCCGGGCGTCGCCGGACAGGTTCCCGAAGGCGACGATCCGGCTCATGGAGTTCCAGCCGCCGCTGCCCAGTAGCTTGCGCGTGCCGAGACAGCCGCTTCCGGTGCCGAGGTAGAGCCACAGTTTGCCCGTGGATGCCTCGCGGGCGATCACGTCCTCCCTGCCGTCCTGGTTGAGGTCACTGTGCCGCACGAGAGAGTTGAAGCCGTTCCAGCTGCCGGAGCCGAACAGTCGGCCGGTGTTGTTGCCAGTCAGGAGCCAGGGTCGTCTGAGCGCGTCGCGGAAAGGGACATGGGCCTTCCGGTCGGCGTTCATGTTGCCGAAGCCCGACAGCATCGGCGAGACCCCCACGTGCCACCCAGGGTAGGGAGTCGTTTCGCATTCCCGAACGGTGCGGTGAGCTGTAATAAGACCGTGCCCTATGTGGTGAGGCGGTCGATGATGTCGTCATGGGGCGGGGTACGTGGAGTTGGATTGTTCCGGACGGGTTGTGGGAGATCGCGGAGCCGCTGATCCCACCGTCGAAGGCGCGGCCGCAAGGCGGCGGAACGCTGGACACACCTGATGAGACGCTGTTCGCGGCCATCATCTACGTGCTGGTCAGCGGGTGCGCCTGGCGGGCTCTGCCGCCCTGCACATCGAAGTCGACCGCTCACCGCCGGTTCCTGATCTGGTCCCGGGCCGGGGTGTGGGGCCGGCTGCACGAGGAGATCCTGCACCGTCTCGACGACGCCGGCCTGCTCGACCTGTCCCGCGCCGTCCTGGACTCCGCCCACGTCAGGGCGAAAAAGGGGGCGAACTCACAGGTCCGAGCCCCGTGGACCGGGGCAAGGCGGGTTCCAAGATGCACGTCCTGTCGGACGCGAACGGACTGCCCCTCCTCGTCGGCGTCACCGCCGCCAACACCCACGACAGCCTCGCGCTGAAGCCCATGATCATGGGTCACCAAACGAGACACGACCCCTACCGCGGCCGGTATTTCAGACTCCAGCGCCTCCACGCGGACAAGGCCTACGACGTCCCCCAGCTGCGAAAATGGCTCCGCGGCAAACGCGTCGGGGTTCGTATCGCCCGCAAGAGTATTGAGTCCAGCGAACGTCTCGGCCGACGCCGATGGGTCATCGAACGCACCATGTCCTGGCTGACCGGCTACCGCAGACTCAACCACCGATACGAACGCCCCCCCCGCAACTACTGGCCTTCCTCGGTCTCGCCGCAGCCCTCTGCTGCTACAAGCGACTCGTCCGCCTCACCACGTAGGACAAGGTCTAACCCGGGTCCATGCTGACGAAGTCGCCGGGCTTCAAGATCTTTTTCCGCGCCAGCTGGTGTGACGCCGAGGCCCGCGAGACCACCGTGGTCCACTACACCGTTGCCCAATAGCCCCGACCGTTGTGCACGGCCTGCTCTGGCAGACCCTGCACACCTGCGCCCTCTCCCTCGACGGAACGGTGCACCCACGTCGGGCATGCCTCAACCCGTAGGAAACGGCTTCGTTCCGCGGCTGTTGTTCAGGGGGTCAGAAAGCGAACGTGCTGGAGCGGAGTCGGTCGGCGAACCATGTGGGCGCACGGAGTTTCCCGGTTCCGGCCCCGGCATAGACCTTCAGCCGCAGGTGGCCGTAGTCGCTGGGCTTACTGTTACGAAGGCAGCACATCGCAGACGAGTAGATGAGCATGTCGCTCATCCGTGCCAGGCTCTCGTTGGTCTCGGCGGCGAGATTCACTTCTCAGCCCCTTCGGCTTCGGCAGGTTCTGCGGGTTCTGCGGGTTCCGCCGGTTCGGCGTCGGCCCGCTCGGCTTCGGCCGGTTCGGCTTCGGTCGGTTCGGCGTCCGGCCGCTCGGCGTCGGCCCGCTCGGATTCCGGCGCGGTCGGCGCCTGTGCGTGGAGCGTGGCCGCGAGTCCGGCCAGTTCCTCGGGGAGCTTGGCGGACTCGCTCCGGCCGAGGCCCGCCATCTCGACGACGGTGACGCCGTCCTTCCCCCGTACGGCCCGCACCCAGACCCG
>NZ_JBICBL010000018.1:0-59917 GCF_043089925.1 Streptomyces sp. NPDC013457 | reverse complement strand
TTGATCGCGCCGGTGGAGGTGATGTTGTTGTCGAACGGCAGCAGCGGCACGGCGCCGTGGAACACGACCTTGCCGCGGCCGTCCTTGACGGTGACGACGGGCGCGTACCCGTGGGCGATCAGATAGACCTTGGAGTCGCCGACCTTCAGCGGCTCGTTGACCCGGATGACCGCCTTCTTGTCCTTGCCGCCCGCCTCGGCGTACGTGACGGCGGCCTCGAAGGTGCGCGGGGTGCCGCGCTGCGGGCCGCTCTTCTCGTACGTACCGGTGAAGCTGTCCAGCTGGAAGCCGAACGGGGCGAGGTCGTCGGTGCTGTAGAGGGAGCCCGACTTGAAGTCGTCGTACTGCGTGAGGGTGTTGGAGAAGCCGTCGCCCTCGATGATCAGCTTGCCGCCCTCGGACTTGAAGAGCTGGCCCCAGGCGAAGGCCACAAGCATCACGATCAGTGCGATGTGGAAGGCCAGGTTCCCCGCCTCGCGGAGGTAGCCCTTCTCGGCGGAGACGGCGTCCTTGACGGTGTGCGCGCGGAACCGGCGGCCCTTGAGCAGGGCGAGCGCGGCCTCGCGGACCTGCTCGGGCTCGGCCTCCGTACGCCACGTCGTGTACGCGGGCAGCCGGGTCAGGCGGCCGGGCGCGGCGGGCGGCATGCCGCGGAGCTGGCCGACGAACTGCCAGCTGCGGGGCACGATGCAGCCGATGAGGGAGACGAACAGCAGTAGGTAGATCGCGGAGAACCACACCGAGCTGTAGACGTCGAAGAGCTGGAGCTTCTCGTAGATCGGCGTGAGTGTGGGGTGCGCCTTCTGGAAGGTCTGCACCTTCAGCTCGTCTGCGCTGGTCTGCGGGATGAGCGAGCCGGGGATCGCACCGAGGGAGAGCAGGAAGAGCAGGATCAGCGCCACCCGCATGGAGGTGAGCTGGCGCCAGAACCAGCGGATCCAGTCGACGACCCCGAGGGTGGGGCCGCCGACGGCGCTCTCCTCGCGGGGCGCGGTGGAGAGCTGTGCCCCGGCCTCGCCTAGGTCGTGTGTTTCGGTTTCGGTCTTGCTCATCGGAACTCTCAGATCCCCACCGTGTAGCCGCCCAGCGTTCCAACGGCGATCAGGGTGCGTCGACGGGCACGACTAAGGCACATGTGAAAAGTTTCGCATGAGCGTGTGGAGGAGCTTGTGCACCCCCCTGCGTGCCACCGTCGGGCCGAAGGGGGCGGCTGCCCATGGCCAATTGGCAGCCTGACAGGTCTGTGATTGGGTGGTGGGGAGGCGCTGGCTGGGTGTCAGCGGGCTCGTGATGTGGATGTCCTGGTAGCGGGTCAAGGACGGGGCCGTGGTCGCTGCCACGGGGTGACCAAGTGGCTGTTGTGGGGCGGCTAGCCAACTGTGCTGTATTGGCAGCTGTCGGTGGTCTTCGGCCTGGCGTCAGGGGCGAGCTCTATGGTGCTCCGCCGTGGACGCTACTGATCTTGACTATCGGGCCCGGACGCGGGCCGGCTGCATTCCGCCGGAGCTGGTCTCGCGGTTGCTCGAACGAGGCATGCCGACGTGGTGGAGTTGCAGGCCGGACGCGGGGAGTGGTTCTGCGCGCTGGCGTGGGCTCAGGTGCTGGGTAATCAGGGTCGAGAAGTAGAAGCGTGGTAGGTGCTCGCCCCGTACACGGCGACGAGCTGGTGGACGGCTGTTGTTGCCGCGGCAGAGTTGCTGGAGGGCTGGGGCCGCATCGATGAGGCGATCGCGATGACCTGGACCCGGATGGAAGCCGAGCACCCGATGGCTCTGGAGACCTACACGCGGCTGATTGCCCGGCACGGTCGCGCCGACGAGGCGTTCGACCTGCTCATGCCGCATGTCGACGACTGGGTTCTCATCACCGCCCTGGTCGACGTCGCCTCCGTTGCCGGCCGCGACGAGGAGGCTGCCGCGCTGTCGCCTGCCGGATTCGGGCAGACCACTGCTGCGACGGCCCGTGGTGCTGCCACGACGGTCTTGATCCCAACACGGCGCCAGGCCTGCTCGCGACGATCCGCGAGCGCCAGGGCCGGATTGATGAGGCCATCGCCCTGCTGAGCCGTCGGCAGAACACCTCGGTCAACAGCCCGAACCGGCTCGCCGACCTGTTGGCCCAGCACGGCCGGATCGAGGAGCTGCGTGCCTATGCCGCGCAGGACGGACATGAGGAGGCCGTACTGCGGCTGGCGGAGCTGCTGGAGGAGGATGGCGACGTGGGGGGCGCGATCGCCGTATCCGGGCAGGCCGGCGACCCTGCGGCCCGGAACCCGAACTCGGCTTACGAGCTTGCGCAGCTCCTGTACCGACACGGACGTGGCGGAGAGGCGATCGCCGTGATGCGTGTCCAGGCCGAAGCCCACCACAGTGACGACTGGATTCTCCACGCCTTGTCCGAGCTGTGCCTCGACCAGGGCCGCCCCGCCGAAGGCCTGGCCCACCTGGATGCCCTCGACGCCCAGCGCGGGGGTGAGGACGCGTGGGAGCTGTTCTGGTGCGGTTGCCGCTGATCGCCGCCTGCAGTGGGGTCGACGAGGCGATTCGACGCGCCCGAGCCCACCCCGATTGCAGCACCTCTTACGCGACGGAGCACATTGCACACCTCCTCGCCGGTGCCGGGCGCACCGAGGAAGCCGTTACCGTCCTCCAGGAGCACGACCGCGGGAACAGCCATGACCTCGTCGGCTACCATATAGACCTCGGCCGCGTTGAGGAGGCCCTGGCCATCCTGCTGCACAGAAGCCCTTCGCCACCACTCGTGCCGACGACACACTTGTGGTCCGACAAGCCGCCATTCTGAAGTCCTGACCGAGTGCTGGTGATGACGACCCATCACTCGGTTTGTGGGGTCGCCTTGCGGTTAACGACCCCCAGCACTGGTGGGCCACCGTCCCGAGTGGACATACAGGCTTCGAGGTAGGCGGTCCAGCCGGGGGCCGCGTGACGCCGGCAGAGCTCGGCGGTGATGGCGTGGAGTCCAAGCAGGGATGCGAGGACGGTTGGTGGCAGGTACTCGGCGAGCTGGACCAGTGCGGTGGTGCGGGCCGGCCGAGCGCGAACGCGAGGCCGCGTCCGAGGCGGTCAGTCGGGCTCTGCTGTGCGAGGACTGAGAGCGGCAACGGTCGGCCGGGCTGTGCGACGCGTGCGGATACCGGCGCCGGGCCGAGGCGGCGATCGCGGAGGCCGGACTGGTCGCGGCCGCCTGAGGGGTCGAACTGACCGGCCCGGGCGACGTCTCCGCTGTCATCGCCGAGGTGCGGTCGACGATGGAATGCGAAGCCGCGGCCGCCCGCGCCAGTACCTGCGTGCCATCGAGCCTGCCGAACAGGAGGCCGCTGCACCGCGCTCGCCTACGGAGCCCTCTACCGCTCTCCGCCCCCTGAAGGCCAATCGCCTCCGGCCTCCTGACGCCGATGCCCAGACCCGGAACCCTTCCGCGGCACGGTCCTCCCGGACACTGAACAGGCATGGCTGGAGCGGAACAGAGCGGCGTTCGAGGTGGGCATCGGAGGCCCGGTCTGTAGCACCGGGCCTCCGATGTACACGAGATCAGAGCTGGGTGCTCATCGTCAGCGGCGCGATGTTCCCGTACTGGTCCGCCACGCTGCCGACCACGTTGATCTTGCCGTTGATGACGGCGATCCCCTGGACATGCGACTTCCTACCCCGGGTGTCCGGCACTGTCCGCAGCGACAGCCCGTCGGTGCCGCCGGTGAGGACCAGCGACTGCAGACGGGGCACGTCCTCGCCGACCGCGGTGATGCCTGTCGGTGTCAGCGCCACGGACGCCAGCCGGCCCGCCTCGCTCGGCGCCGTCACCTGCCGCCAGGCGGTGCCGTCGTAGTGCAGGACCAGCGAGTGACCCTGGTCCTCCTCGTCGAGTAGCGTCCGTCCGACCGCCCAGACGTCCTGCGGCCCACGGGCGACGATGTCCAACAGCTCCCCGTACAGGCCCGTGACGGGCAGCGGGACGGGGGTCCAGGCGGTGCCGTCGTAGTGCATGGCACGGGGCTGGTCGTCACCTCCGTACCCGATGGCCCAGACGTCGTCCGAGGCGGTCGCCTCCATGGCCGTGATGTTGAGCAGGTCGGCGGCGGCCGGGATCTCGACAGGCGTCCAGGTGCTGCCGTCCCAGTGCCGCAGGAGGGGCTTGGTCATCCCGGACTCAGGTATGCAGTACCAGCCCCCCGCCCAGGCCTCGTTCGCGGAGATGGCAGCGACGTGCTGCCCGGCCGAACAGTTCTCCGGCACGGGGATGTCGGCGGACTTCCAGGACGTGCCGTCCCAGTGTGACGCGGGGGCCACGTTGCCGGTGCTGTAGGTGCCGCCGACGACCCACACGTCCTGCGCAGAGGCGACGTCGACGTTGTTGTAGAACGCGTCGTCCTGCCCGCTGTCGGGCGTCGACACGACCTGCCACCCCCTGCCGTCCCGGTCATCCCGCCGGACGAGCACGGGCCGCTCGCCGCCGTTGGCCTGCCACTCATCCCCGACGGCCCAGGTCACATGCCCGTCGAGCGGGGCGACATCATTCAGATACCCCTGGGCGAAAGGCACCCCCTCAGCCACCCAAGCCTGCCCCGCACCGGCGGTTCCCACCCCCGCGAATAACACCGCGACTCCGGCGGCAACCCCAACAACTTGGGCCACTTGCATGCGCATACGTGTAACTCCATCCGTTCATAGCTGAGGACGTCGTCGTCTCATAGGTAACAATGCGCGAGTCCCAACGGAATGTGACACCTCTGCGCGAAGAATATTTCTGAGCCGCTGACGCTCGGAGGGGGTTTGTTGGTGTATCGGGGGCTTGTTGGCCTGGTGTGTTGTGGGTTTGTTGAGAGAAGCCGGGTGCACGGTTGTAGCGGGCAGTTCAGGGTGTGAGCTGGTTGTGTGTGGAGTGTGGCTGGGCTCGTTGTAGGTTTCGCTAGCGCGTAAAGGCTCGGTCGGTGTTTGCGTTGGTCAGCGCTCGCTGGCGGCGGCGCCGCCCAACGCGCCCGCCGCCTCCCTGCGCTCTCAGCCAGCACCGAAGACCTCCGCACCGCAGCACTATGCTTCCTCGACGTGATGGCGTTCCAGCGGCGCGAGGATCCGTCGCATCACGCTGGTGAACCCCATGCTCAGTGTGGCCGGGCGGCATCTGAGGCGGGTGTGCAGGCGTGTCAGGTGGTCGGGACCGTCGGGTCGTCGCTATGGGTCAGTGTGCGCAGGTCGACGACGTGGTAGCCGTGTTCGGTGTAGGCGTCCAGGATCGCCGGGAGTGCCAGGGTGTCGATGTTCTCGGTGCTCTCTTCGGTCGCGCCGATGTGCATCTGCAGGATGGCCCCGGGGCGCAGGGCTTCCACTGCCCGGTGCACGGCCAGGTCCACGGTCATGCCGCCGGCTGTGCCCTTCCACCCGTTGGTGTCGGTGGTGAACTCGATGTCCGCGTAGCCGAGGGCGTTGACCTCGGCGATGTGGGTGGGGCTGGTCTCGCCGTAGGGGAAACGGAAGAACGGCGTGAGGGCCTGCCCCGCCCCGGCTGCGCGCAGCGCCCGGTCGGTGGCCCGGACCTCCTCGCGTCGACCCGCTTCGGTCAGGTCAGCGAAGTACGGGTGACTGTAGGAGTGGTTGGCCAGCCCGTGCCCGGCAGCGGCGATCTTGCTCACCGCTTGCGGGTGGCGGTCCGCGAAGTCCCCGGTCAGGAAGAAGGTCGCCAGGACGCGGCGGCGGTCGAGCTCGGCCAGGATCGTGTCCAGGCCCGCTTCGTTCCACGCCGCGTTGAACGACACCGCCACCAGGCGCTCGCTCGTAGGGAACGTTCGGTTCTCCGACCCGAACAGCGACGACAGATCGCCCCCGGCTCCTAGGGCCGGGCCCGCGAAGGCGTGTACCGCCGGCGCGGGCACGGCCGCGGCGCCGGCCGGCACGGCACACACGACGGCCAACAGGGCGCCGGACACCGCGAACAGACGACGCAGGAGACGGCGACCAACGAGAGGAAGGATGTCGGTTCTCACACCACCGCCATCGGCATTTCGACACCCGCCCATGAACACATACCCCCAAGCGGGCGTGCACCACGGCAGCGATCGACTCCCCACCGCCCAAATGCACTCCGAAGCCGGGAGACAGCTGGCTCCGAGACGCCGGCCCGGTGCACCCGGCAAGCGACGGGGTACCTGACAATCACTTGGGGTCCCCGGGGACGGCGGTCCGGAACACCCCCGCTCGCGCGGGGATGGCTCCCTGGAGAGGGCGCCCCACCGGTTTCAATCCGGCTCCCTGATACGCACTTTGAAGTCAGCCAGTGACACGTGAGGAAGAGCCATGGCACGTTCCATTGGCACTGAACTCGAACAGCGCGGGGGCCGCGCCGGCATGCGCCCAGTCGACCGAGCTCGTCCGAGGCGTACTGGCACGGGTGGGTGACAAGTGGACGCTGCTGACCATCACTGCCCTGGCGTCCGGACCGCTGCGCTTCACCGCGGTGCATGAGCAGGTCGTCGGCATCTCCCAGCGGATGCTCAGCCAGACGCTGCGCGCCCTCACCCGCGACGGGCTGGTGACCAGGACCGCATACCCGGAAGTACCTCCGAGGGTGGAACATGCCCTGACGTCGCTCGGGCGATCACTGAGCGAGGCAGTGGAAGAACTCGTGCGCCGGGTCCGTGGTCACCAGAGCGACGTCGTCCGCAACCGCAACGAGTTCGACCAGGCGCCCACCGCGAACACAGCCAACCCACCCAACGTGTAGCCGTGACCCTTCACTCGCGACTGCCGCATCGCGATCTTCACAGTCCGAAGCACCGACGCCCCTGGCCTGTGGCTTCAAGCCCGGCCCGGTAGCGGCACCACACCCGGCCCTTCTCGCAGCACGGCGCGGCGGCCTCGATCATGCGTCCCCGGCGACTTGAAGCGCGAGTGCGCGGCACGCATAAGAGGTCGCGCGGAAAGGTCACGGGCGGCGGGTAGGCCGTGTGTCCCATCGGAAAAGTGCGTCCATGAGAGGGCTCCATTGCCGTTGTAGGTGACCACACACCAGACGAAACGACTCGGCGTCATGTGACACACGGGCAATGCGAGGTGCGTCTCACGCTTGCTGCTGAGCGGCCAGCGACGATGGGTCCAACTGCTGTCGACGGGGCCATACCCGGACGTCCTCAACCATCTGTTCCTGCGGCAGCCGGACGCGCGCACGGTCCTGGCGTTGCTGCGGGCGGCGTGAGGGCTCGACCCCGGAGCGCGTGCACCGGGGCGCGCCGCCGCGGGCCGCCCCCACGCGCGGTTCAGCAGACGGTGGTCACCTGCGGACGCATCACCCGCTGGAGCGGCGTCTGCGGCACGGCCTGCTCCAGTAGATTTACCAGCTCGGTCTCGCCCTTGCCGGACATCACTTCCGTCACCGGGAGGTCGATGATCTCGATGCCCTGCGTGTCGGCAGGCACGGTGGGCGCGGGAGCTTCCTGTACGGAGCCCTCGTACTCGCCCTTGTTGATCACGCCGCTGTCGAACGGCAGAGCCGAGCCGGCACCGAGGCCGACCCAGTGCGCGGGCTCGGTCGGGTCACCCTCGGAGCAGCGCTCGGGCTCCCAGTGCAGCGCGGCCACGTACGTGTGCCCCAGTTCCACGCGGGGCCGCTCGTGCAGGGCGAACTTGGCACGATCGGCGTCCTTGAAGACCCATCCCGAGGAGTCGCGGTTGAAGGTCTGCGGCGCGGGTGCGGCGGCCTGGGGGCTCGACCACAGGATCTTGTCGACGCGCATGGTGACCTGGCGGCCGATCATGCCCTCGCCGCGCTCGACCTCAGTGGCGTCCGCAGCGATCTCGGTCTCGGACATCGGGGTGACGACGGCGACGTAGTCGGCGTAGGTGACCCATTCGTTCGCGGAGCCACTCGGGTAGCGGTCCATCCCGTGACCCAGGACGAGTCCCGACTTCGGCAGCGCGCTGTCCGCGGGCGGCTCGGCCCGGGCCGTCCAGGCGGCGAGGCCCAGAACGGCGAGCACGGCACCGGATGCGGCTATTCCAGTGGTGTGACGCATGGTGCTTCCTTCTCGGTTGGGGCGGTGCCGTTGACGCGGCCGAGGTCGTCCTCGGGATGACGCACCGTGCGGCCGGGACCGCGCACGTTTTCGGGTGGCGCGGTGGTGGTGCGATCGCCGGGCGGTCCAGCGCCTCTCTGGGCCGGGGCGAGCCCGGAGGAGGCATGCGGGTTGTCCGGCCGCCCCTGTCAGTAGGTGGCGTTGATGTTGTTGATGTTGTTGGTGCCGAGGGTTGTCTCGTAGCCCTCGGCGATCATGCATCCCATCGCGGCCCGATCCGTCGCGGAGCGCTGGGGATAGGCATGGGACCCGTGCACCAGACCGACACCGTGACCCATCTCGTGGCAGGTGAGGCTCGGATCGATCCATCCACCGCCGCGGATGCGGATGTAGTGCTGGTCGCACTTGTATCCAGTCCCGTTGGGGTCGTTGCACCAGGCCATGCCGAGGACATCCGAGGGGAGGCCGGTGGAGCCCTCCTGCCAGATGTGGTCGGTCTCGGCGTCGCCGGAGAACGAGGGCGAGGAGTCGTAGCTGATGACGAGATCGGTTGGCGCGTAGTCTTCCGTGACCGTCTCGACGACATTGATCCGGTCGGGGGACTCGAGTTCGTACGTCCCGCCGCTGTCCATGTAGTAGGTCAAGGTTTCGTTGTCGGTCTGGCACACATCGGCGCTCGTGCAGGGGACCGAGTAGGTCTGCGTGGGCACCATGGTGTCGGTCGCGGCGAACGCGGTGCCCGTCAGCAGCACCCAGGACGCGGCCGCCGCCATGGCAACCCTGCCGCCGGAGGCTGTGCTCATGTATTACCTTCTGTCTCAAGATGACCGGCTTCGCGAGTGAATCGATCTCGGCCGGTCGTCGAGTGGTGTGGCGGACGAGCCCGTCAACGGGACGCGGCGCAGAGCAAGCGCGCCCCGCCTCCACGGCAGAGCAGGGCGGGGGGGCTGGTCGGCGACGACGGTGATCGAACCGAAGTCACCCGCCAAGGCAAGTCAGGGCAGGACTGTCCTGACGGTCAAGCCTCCACCGGGGGCATGGGCTTTGCCACTGGGAGTCTGGCACGGGAAGATTGTTACGGGTAGAAACCGGAGCGGTCATGGCGGCAATACGACTGCCGTCCTGGCAAATCCGGGGCTTATCGGTGGCGGTAGTGCGAGCATTCGCTGCTGCGTCCGGTGATGCTGACGCGTGAGCGCAAGCCGGACTGGCCCGGACGGGCGGCAGTTGTCGTGACAGTCAGGGCCGTCATCGTCAGCCTCAAGGACCGCGTCCCGGCGGCTTCACGAGGCAGGCAGGCCGCTTCTCTCGGATCGTCGAAGCCGGTGATGATGAAGCCGGCCCGCCGCTGAGCCGCCAGACGGCCGTCTCCCACCCCGGGCGCATCCGCTGATTACCGAAGACCTCGCCCCGGTTGACGACGGCCCCGGCACCCAGCTGTCCCTCGACCACGCTCGCGAGATGCGGCTGCGCCTGGAGCCGGTGATCGACAAGCTCAACGCCCGGTACGGGCTGTGCTGCTCGCCGCTTGGCTGGAGGCTACGGCCTCGCTGGAAGACCGGGCAGAAGAGCTCGGAGACCCGCGGCGCCGCTTGTCGAGCCGGCAACCCGCTTCGCGCGGTCCTACCTACGTGTGCCGGAGGCGTAGCGCACGACGGCCCCTCGGCCGACAGGATGGGTGGCTCCGCAGCAACTCGCGTACAAGGTACGGATCACGGGCACGCCCTGAAGCGTCAGTGTCGATCATGTTTACGGGTTGACAGTCTTATGGGACGCTGGGCCGCTTCCAGGCCGTCGGGGAACACGGTTCTCGGTACAGCAGCCAGGACACGACCCCGCCTGGTCCGCACGCGCGAGGAGTAGCGTCCATGCCCAACACCCTCCTGGCTTCCCGAATTTTGATTGCGATTACCAGTTATCCCGATCATCACGATCAGCGGCATTTCATCAACGGGGCCGATCGGCTGAGCGCGGATGAGGGACTCAGTTGCGGTACCACTCTGTGCGTTGCCGGCTTTGCCGCGCATCTCACCGGCCACACGATCCTCAACGAGGTGGAGGGAGTCGTAGCCATCCCTGTCAGCGATGGCACTTCCGTTTCCGGCGTTGCTGATGCACTCCCGGTCTCGGCCGTTGCCCGCCGCGAACTCGGGCTCGATGCCCGAGACACTGAGCTCCTCTTCAGTCCCTCGCGTACTTCCCAAGAAGCCCGGGCCGCCCTGCTGCAGCTCGTCGAAGGCGTCGACTCCATCGACTGGAGGGCCATCCTTCCCGAGTGACGAACGACTGATGGGCGGTACATTCAGAAGGTTGGCGGTTGGCTCTCGGGCTTGCGCACGACCCGGGCAAGCCTCGCGCCTGACGCTCAAGCGAGCGCTGTCACCCGCTGGGACTCTGACCACCCCGGGAGAAGCTCTCTCAGGCCGCCCCGGTGGAGGAGACTGAGCCCGAACGGAAACCGCAAATAGGCCGACAGGGCCGGCACCCGCCGGCACCCCACCCCTGTTTTCCTGTGGCCGACTGGACAGTGTGACGGTTGGGGGTTTCGCTGGATGTGTGCCGCGTTTGATGAGCGGTCGTGCGGCATGTGCGGGTCGGGCCCCTGGGGGTTCTAGTCGTCGCTGGAATCCAGGAGCCCGGCTCGCTGCACCGCCTGGCGCAAGGCTTGCATGCGCCGAGCGGTCCGTCGCGGTGCAGCATCAATCGCCGAAGACGGGCATGCCGCGCCCTGCGCAGGCGCGGCATGCAGGCCGGCTTTGATTTCGTCCAGCCGGACGGGGCGCCGGTCGGATCGGTCCTCGACATCCAGCTCCCGCACAAGAGGCTGCGCGTGCACCTGGGCCATGAATGGCGCCGGACTGGGACGCAGAGCACGAACCTGAGCTGGGGCTGTCCGGCCCGGTGGAACCGGACACCCTGATCCGCCGCTGGTATGTGCACCGCATCCGGCTGGACAGCGAAGGCACTGCCCGCCGAGTACACATCGGCACAGAGACATTCGCCTGGCCTACCGAGTGGTTGCCCCGGACACATGCGAAATCACCGATCGGGGTCTTTCCACCCCGGCGGTCGAGCGGATCGTTCAGGCCCGCAACGCTCCCTCCCCGACGCTGTGGACTCCAGGCCGGAAGCGGGAGGAACCGGCGCAGGATGCGCAGGCGCACAAGTTGCTGCGTCGGCTGCTCTACGCCCGTCAGACCGAGTCCACCGACCTGGCGGAAGAGGTGTGCGGCGAGATCACCGGACTGAAAGGGGTAACCCCGCAGGTCCAGCACCAGCTGGCCGTCGTCCCCGCGCCCGCGGGGGTAGCTCCTCGGCCTACACGGTCGACATCACCCTGTCGTTGTCACCGTTCCTCCGGTTCACTCCGGGGTTGACGTAAAGCGCAACCCCCTTCACTCCCGGAACGTCAACGGCCGCAATCTGTTACACCTCTCGCATCTCATGCAGCGGTCGCCCCTCCGGGCAGGAGGGGCGACCGCATTCCGGGGTCAGTACGTGAGGGCGAGGCGGCTTTCCCGCTTGGTGATCACGTGCCCCGGCTGGGTTGCCGGGTGGGATGCTGCCGGGGTGATGGTGAGGGTGGGAATCGCTGTGCGTGCTGAGCCCCAGGCGTCGATGTGCGTGATGAGGTCCTGGGCGAGCTTTGCGGCGTGAGGCCCATAGGCAGCCGCGCCGAGCCGGTGGGGCCGCTGCGAGTCGGCGTCTTCGCGGCGGACGATCAGGTAGGCGAGAGAGTCTCCGATCAGGACCGGGCTGCAGACGGGGATCGCCGGCCGTAGAACGTGTTCCCGGGCCATCGCGTCGGGCGTGACCTGCAGGCGGCATACGCGGTCGTCTGAGGCGGTGGCGCGCAGCCACACGCCGTCGAACGACTCCTCGCCGCCGATCCGCTGCTCGGACATGACCTCGATGCCGGTGGTGCTCAGGCTTGCTCCGAGCGCATCGGCGTCCACGGCCTGGTCCTCGTCGTGGATGACGCGGATCGTGTCGTCGGCGTTGAGTGGTGTCGTCTTCTCGCCGTCCTGCCCGATGACGGGGACGAAGCCGCACAGCTCCATCCCTTTCGATGTCAGGGTGTCGCCGCGGCGGCGCAGGGCTACGGAGCGGGTCTGGCCGCGCCACCGCAGTGGGAGGACGAGGCGCCCGCCCTCGGTGAGCTGCGCCCACCACGCCGCGGGCAGGTCCCACAGGCCGACGGCGGCGAGCATCCGGTCGTAGGGCGCGTTCTCGGGTGCGCCGACAAGACCGTCGCGCTCCATCACGTGGACGTGCTGGTACCCGGCGCGGTCGAGCATGGTCCGGGCGTGCAGTGCCACGTCGGAGTTGATGTCGATGGTGGTGACGTGTCCGCTGTCGCCGGTGAGTTCAGCGAGCAGTGCGGCGTTGTAGCCGGTGCCGGCTCCGATCTCGAGGATGCGGTCGCCGTGCTCGACTCCGAGCTGCCGCAGCATCATCCCGACGATGGAGGGAACCGAGGCGCACGAGAGGGGCAGGGGGCCGCCGAGCGGGTTGTCCTTGATGGACACGGCCTGGTCGGCGTAGGCCTCTTCGAGGTCGATGCCGGGGAGGAACGCCTCCCGGTACTCGGCGCATGACCTGCTCGACGTCGGCGGTCAGGCGCGCGCCCTGGAGGATGCCGTCGACGAGGCGGTTGCGCAGTTCGTCAACGGTGGGGGTCTGGCTCACTGGCCGTCCTTTCAGTTCAGAAGAAGGCATGTGTCCCACCCCAGGTCGGGATGAGGGGTGGTGAGGGTGTGCAGCGTGAGCAGAACGCCGGCGTTGCCTGTGAGTAGACCGGCGTTCTCAGGTATGTCGTGCCGCACCACGTGGGCATCGAGATGGGAGCGCATGGCGGGCAGTTCGTTGGCGATGGCCGGGGTTGTGGCGTCGGAGGCGATGCGGTCGCAGGTCAGCAGCAGACCGGCGGCTGCGCGTGGGAAGGCCAACAAGTTCCCGGGCAGCAGAGGTCGAATATCGTGATGCGAGCTGTGGGTGTGCGTCGGTCGCCTTCGGGAGGAGGCGACCGACACGTACCGACTGCTGTTCAGATGGTCCAGCTCGTTGCCGGGTCGTCGAGCCAGGCCTGCTGGCCGTCTGGGGTGATGGTCAGGCCGAACCGGTGGAATCCGGGGCGGCCCTGGTCTGTCCACCAGCGGTAGGCGGTTTCTGTCTCGTCCCACAGCGCGCGGGGGCCGGACTGGACGATCTCGAATTCCTCTGCCCCGGGCAGGTAGTCGGCCGATGCCCAGGAGGTGGTGTCCATGCTGTGCGTCCACAGCGTGTACGAGCCGTCGTCATACTGCTCTGTCCGCCAGAACACGTCCCGGACCCGGAGCCCGATGACGAACTGTTCCAGCCACCCACCACCGTCGACGGGGGAGAGCCGGGACGTGCTCCGTGTACCGTTCCCGGGCCATTGCATGCCGTGGAAGTAGGCCTCGTTCGGCGGGAAGTCTCCGCGCTGCTGGCGCAGTCTCATGAACGCGGAGGAGCGGGTGAAGTGGCCGCTCGCGGTGCCGCCGTCGTCGGCGACCATCAGACGCATGATCGCCTCGCCTCCGTACAGAGGCGCCCAGGGTGCGACGATCACCCCGCCGGGAACTGTCTGCTCGATCCACGCCGCCGGGACCTCGGTCACCGAGCAGGTCGCGATCACCCGGTCATAGGGGGCCCGGTCGGTGAACCCTGCCCTTCCGTCTGCGACGACGACCAGCGGAGACAGCCCTGCCTTGCGCAGATTCCCGACCGCGCCCTCGGCGACCTGCGCGTCGTACTCCACCGTGACCAGGTTCCCGGGCCCCACGCGGTGCGTCAGGAGCCCGGCGTTCCAGCCGCTGCCGGTCCCGATCTTGAGGACACGGTGCCCCTGCTTCACGTCCAGGTCCGCCAGCATGGAGAACACCATGCTCGGCTGGGACAGAGAGCTGCTCGGCATCGTGCCCAGCCCGTCACCCTGGTGACTGCCGTCGTCCCACTGCGTCGTGAGCGGGATATCCGAGTACACCGCCGCCACCCATCCGTCCGGGTCGGTAGCACGGTCGACCAGAGAGTTCTGCTGCGTGCCGGCCGCGATGCCCGGCCAGATCCTGTCCGGCGTGAACACATCGCGGGGGACAGCTGTGAACGCCGGCAGCCAGGCCGCATGCAAAGCGCCCGCCTCGACGAGCGCGGAGGCGAGCCCCTGAGGACCAGCCTCCCTGGTACGCGCGGTCACCGGCTACTTCTTCGCAGGGCCGGAGCCGTCGGAGCTGTTGCCGCCACTGGTCTCGCTACCACCGCCGCCGCCGTGACCGCGCCCGCTGCTGCCGTCATCCTGCTGACTGCCGCCCTGGCCGCTCCCGCTGCCGCCACCGTGCTTAGCCATGGAGTGCTCCTTCGTCTCGTGGATCCGATGGTGCCCAGGTCTCCCGTTTCGGGGAACAGGCGAACTGGGCCGGTCAGATCCGCTGCCGAAGGCTGCGGCAGCTCCGGATGCGTGTCTGTGGGGTCAGGCCAGGGCCGTGACTCCGACGAGGAAGTCCTTGGCGGCCTAGGTGTCGTGGCCGGGGACGAGGCCCTGGTGGGGCATGTCCGCGAGCAGGACGGCGACGCGTGCGAAGTTCTAGGCACGAGCTTCGCCGTTGACCTGGAATGAGACGGATGACGTCGCTGCTCCTTGGGTGTGACCTGGCTTATTGGACGGCCTGGATGTTGTCGGCTGCGGTGGTCCATTCGATCCCCGACGCGGGGCGAATATGGGCTACGCGGACGGTCCGCCCGTTGGTCTCTTCGTGGACGATTGCGGTGAGTTCGCCTTCGGCCTGGCTCGCGATGTCGCGCACGGTCTTGTGCAGCCAGGGGTGCTCGTCCTCGTGGAAGAAGGATCCGACGCCGACGCTGCTCACCGCAGGGTCTCCGCGTCGCTCTGGTGGACCTCCCTGTCGGAGCGCTCGAGGAACTTCGCAAGGCCGGACTCGGCGCGGGCGATGAGGTCCGGGCTCGGGATGCCGTACGGCTGCGGTTCCTCGTCGGGGCTGGCGAATGGCGTGCGGCGAGGGAGGGGCGCAGCCATGGGCTTCTCCTCGAGTGGAGTTGGGACAGCGGGGCCGCATCGCTGACGGGGTGCGGTGCAGCCGGCTGCTTCGGGGTAGCTGCCCGGAGGACCCGTGGACCCCGTGAGCGGCAGTCATCACGCTAGGGAGACCGGCGACTTGCTCTCAAGGAAGTTGCACGGGATTGCGCAACTTCACCCGAGGGCGTCGATCGCTGCGGAGATTCGTGAGCGGGCCTGCTCGCCGTAGACGGCCAGCTTCGACAGTCCTGCGAAGGCCTTTGCGTAGTCCTGGAGTTCACGTGGCTGGGTGATGTTGACCTCGGCGGTCAATGTCTCGACCACGGCGTGACGGTCGTCGTAGAGGTAGAACGCCTCCAACGGCCACACGGTGCGCTCGGCCCCGAAGGGGATGATGCCGAGGGAGAGGGACCTCAGGGGCATGACGGTGAGAAGGTGCCGGAGCTGGCCGGCCATCTCCGCGGGGCTTCCGATTCGGTGACGCAGTACCGCTTCTTCCATGACCACGGCGAAGCGGTGGCCGCCTTCGTACAGGAAGCGGCTGCGGGCGATCCGGGCAGTGACTGCCTCCGTCACGTCGTCAGGGGTGCCCTGGAAGCGAGTGATGGACCGCAAGAGAGCCGTGACGTAGGGGGCGGTCTGAAGGAAGCCGGGAACGACGTTGGAGACATAGGTGCGGCACAGGCGCGCCTGCTCGTGCAGGGCGTAGAAGTCCTCCTGCACCTTGCGCATGCCGTCGCGCTGGAGACGGCGCCACTCCAGATACATCGACTCAACGGTGCGGCTTGTGGCGATCAGGTCGGCGGTCTGGTCCTCCGCGCCGCAGGCCGCACACCAGAGGCGGATGTCGGAGTCGGACGGCGGGGTCTTGGCGTTGATGATGCGGGAGGTTTTGGCGGCGTTCCACCCACACCGGACAGCCAGCTCGTTGCCCTTGATCCCCGCGTCCTGCATCAGCTCGCGAAGGCGGGCCGCGACGGCCTCGCGGGCGGCCTGGGCACTGGACGAAGGGGACCTGGGCATGGGCTGGTTGTCCGGCGCTGCGGTCAGAGGGTGTACAGGTCGTGGGGGGTGCCGCGCTCCCACACCGCCTCGAAGGCGGTCGAGACCAGCTTGACCACGTCCGGGTCCTCGTTGAACTCGTGACCGGCCCAGTCCCCCTCACCGGTGAACCAGTGGAACAGCACGCGACGGTCGTCGATCAGCCACAGATCGTTTCCCGGCAGCATCAGGTCCGACGCACGGCTTCGCGGAAGCCAGCGCACCAGCTCGCCCGCGGCTACGTTCACGGGGGTGCCGGCGTGCTCGAACCGGATGTAGTCGGTGACCGGCTCCGAGACGATGCGGGCCCGGCGCATCACGACACCGCGCCCGACGGTCTCCCGGACCAGCGGCACCCAGCCGCCCCAGTCCGCAGTCGCGGGGTCTGCGTCAGGATGGATGCCCGTCCGCTTGAACTGCTCAAAGTCCGCGGTTTCGTCGCCGACGGAGTAGACGTCGCGCATCTCCAGGTGTACGGCCGTCCGCTCGGCGCCGCGCAGCAGTTCAGAGAAGTCCGGCACGTTCTGCGTCATCGCACGCCTTCCTCAGGATCGGCACCATGCGTGCCGGGATGCGGATCAAGGTCTCGTGGTCCGGGATGCCGGCGTCGTGTCCCTCCACCCAGGTCGTACCACTCACCTCGGCGGTGAGGGCGTCGCCGGCCTTCCACCCCTGAATCACCAGCTCGTTCCTCGTGTCGTCCACCCACACCGTCGGCGAACCGCCGCCCTGAGTGTTGGGGTCTATCCCGACGAACCGTAGCGCCATGACGATCTCCCATGTCCAGCCAGTTGCGCGCTTTTGCACGAACATTTCGCTCGGACCAGGGAACGTCAAGACGGTTGCAGGTCAAGCACGTTGGCCTCAGGCCGGAAACGATGAAGCCCCTGCTCCCGGATTTGCGCCGGGACCGGATCGCTCCGGGGGTGGGGGCTTCTGTGGTCAGCGGCGCCAGCGTTCCTGGCCGGTGCCCTTGCAGGTGTAGACGACGCCCTTCTTGCTGACCCCCGTCGATCCTGGTGTGGAGCAGTACGCGCCGGGCGTGACGGTGCCGGCGTCGCTCCCGCCGGACGACGAACCGCCCGACGAGGGGCTGCTGGAGTCGTCGTCATCGCCGCTCGGCGGCGTCGGGTCGGGGTGCAGCTCGGTGTACTCGGTCTTCGGGCATGCGGTCCCGGCGGCGGTCAGCTTGAGGTATGCCGTGGTCGTCTTCGGGTACTGGATCTCCTTGCCCTCTTCGGGCTCCTGGAAGCAGACCTTCCAGTTGTCGACGGAGGCGGGGAGCGTGACGTCGGTGTACGCGCTCTGGGGCTCGATCTCCTCGAAGCCGATCGGCTTGAGGGTCTCGGACGCCTTGACGAAGCTCTGGCCGACGACGTTCGGCATCTTCGGGTAAGGGATCGGCTCGCCGTCCTTGGCGGGGCACGGCCATTCCACGCGGACCACGCCGAAGTCCAGCGTGGGCTTGCCGCCCACCTTCTTCGCCTTCAGAGTCTGGAAGCAGACGCGCCAGTTGCCGTCATCCCACTGCCCGGCGTCCTGGTCCGAGGCGTCATGCGAGATCGAGTTGTACCCGGCTCCGTACGCCGCTGCACTGGCGTCCTTGAGGTTTTTGCCGACGAAGCTGGGCGGTCCTGTCGGGCTCGGCGAAGCGCTCTCGGACGGGGTGATCGTTGCCGAGGCTGTCGCTGCCGCCTTCGGCTTCGCGTCGGCCTTGTTGTCCTTCGGCGGGTCGCCGAGGAAGGGGGTCAGGAACCACAGGCCGGCAAGCACCGTGGCGATGATCTTCTTCGTCTGGCTCCAGCCGCTGAGCCACGCGAGCGCTATGCCGCCAGGCGGGAAGACGACCAGGGCTGTAATGATGACGGCTGGGTGCTGCCACCAGCGCCGGACCGGCGCCGGAGGATACGGATACGGCGGGTGGCCGTACGGCGGGGGCTGCTGCGGGTAGCCGTAGCCAGGCGGCGGTTGCGTCATCGAGTCTCTCCAGGAGCGGTGAACTGAGCGCCGCTCAAACTACACAGGATGTTCACATCCGGAGTGGTCGTTGCCCAGATCGAGACGCTCGCCCTCTGCGGCAGCATGGTCGCCGCGGTCGGCCAGCACCGCGTCAGGGCGGCGCCGGGGCCGGCCGTGCTGGCCGCGCACGGGCGGGATTTCCTGGAGGAGCGGGCTTAGCTGGGTGACGTCGCTGCGGTTGCCGCCGGTGAGGGTCGCGGCGAGCGGAATGCCCGTGGCGTCGGTGATCAGTGATGCTTGCTGCCCCTCCTGCCCCGGTCCACGGGGCTTCGTCCGGTCTTGGCTCCCCCTTTAACGCCCGGATGTGCGGGACATAGGACGGGCGACGTTCTGTGCGGTCGTCGGGGGTTACTCGATGTCGACGCCGTATCTACGGGCGACGGTTTCCAGGTCGTGGTCGTAGCCCTGTCCGACGGCGCGGAAGCGCCACAGGGGTCCTCGGCGGTAGATCTCGGCGAGCAGCAGGGTGCGCTCGCTTGTGGCGGCGTCGAGGGTTGCCTGGGCTACGGCCGGCGCGTCGCTGCCGGGCGCGAGGGTGACCTGGACGGCTCCGATGTCGCCGAAGGTGGCCGTGCCGTCGATGGCGGCGGCGATCGCGACGCGGTGGACGGCGGATGGCAGGGCGAGGAGATCGAGGGTGACGGTTTGTTCGGTCGGGCCGTCGTGGAGGAGCCGGGTGGCTCCATCGGGACTTTCCGGCGCTCCGTAGAAGATGAAGTCGCCGTCGCCGGCGACTTGTTCTTCGTCGTCGAGGACGAAGGTGACGACGTCGATCTCGCAACCCTTCTGGTGGGCCCAGGAAGCACTGACGTGCCAGAGGGCTGTGGCGGTCGGGGTGGGGAGGTCGATGACTCCACCGCGGGGAAGGATGTCTGCCGGCGTGCCGCAAGCGGCGGGTGTGTCGGCGGTGTGCGGTGCTGCGGTGGCAAGTGTGTCGAGCCACGTGGCGTCGTGTACGGGCAGCCCCAGCGAAGCGACGCGGCCCATACGGCGATCGCGTTCTCCGCCGGGCAGAAGGAGGATTTCGGTGACGCTCGCTGAGAGGTTGATCGCGGCGGCGCCGCCGAGCTCGACGACCCTGGCCCGGGCGGCGGACGCCTCGTCGTGCGTTCCTCCCAGCACCAGGATCCTGCGTCGAGCGAACGGCTTGACGTCGGGCGCCGCCTCAGTCCGAGGAGACGGCAGAGGAGGACGCACCGGTGCGGCTGGGGGAGCCGGCGCTGCAGCCGGGACGACAGCCGTCGGGGATGATTCCGAAACCTCGCTTCGTGAGATGTCCCGGGGCGCACGTCCTTCAGGAGGGCGAGGAAGCCGTGCTCGTCGAGGACCGGAACACCTTCGGCGATGGCGCGCCGCGCCTTCGTCGATCCGGAGGTCCGTTCGTTGGTGACGAGGACGCTGGTGTGCCTGCTGACCGACGTCATCACATTCAGGCCGGTGGCGACGGCCCGGGCCACCAGCTCAGCCCGGGAGGTAGCGGTCTCGCCTGTAATCGCGATCTTCATCCCCTGGACAAGCGGGCCGCCGGATGTGAGCCGGCCAGGGTTCCGGTAGGCACACGGAGTCTTCGGTGGTCTCGGTTCGAACTGCGAGTCCTGCCGCGGGGGGCAGGTGACCAGAGGTAGAGGGAGGTCCAGCCGGGCCGCCTGCGCGAGGGAGGCACGGAAGATCCCCGCGAGTACGCGAGTGTCGTCGAGCGCGTCATGCGCTCTCTTCTGCGCGATACCGTAGTGGGCGGCCAGCGACGCCAGGCTGAGGCTGTCGGTGGGCGGTTCAATGCGCCGGTTCAATGCCAGAGTGCACAGGCGCTTTCTCACCGGAAGATAGAGCCGGGCGCGAGCAAATTCATTGGCGAGGAAGTCGTAGTCGAACTGCGCGTTGTGGGCCACCATCACCCGGTCCTGCAACATGGCGCCGATCCGACCCGCGACCTGAGCAAAGGTGGGCGCGCCCTGCAGCCGCTCGCGGGTGAGCCCGTGGATGTGAACAGGCCCCGGGTCACAGCCGGGATTCACCAAGGTACTGAACTCCCCGGTTGACGCCCCGTCTGGACCGAAGGTCAGCACCGCGACCGATAGGATCCGGTCACGCCGGGCTGTCAGACCGGAGGTCTCGACGTCGATCAACGCCCAGTCGTATGCGTAGTCGGACAGCTGTGACACGTCGAGCGCGGGGCTACGGGAAGGCATGACGGTAAGGATGATCCGGAGGCGAGCACCGTTTCAACCCGAATGCCGATTTGTCCGCTGGAGTGGGAGCAGCCCCCTCGTCCTCCGCTGCGCTCCTCGTTCAGGGTGACGTCAGTTGACCCGAGCCAGGGCGGTGTGTAGTTCGCGTACGCCGTTGGTGTGGGGATGTTGTTTGGTGAGTTCGATGATGATGTTGCGGATCGCGGGCCGGTCGCGGACCTCACCGGGGCTGGCTCGGTAGGCGTCCAGGAGGGCGCGGGCGGCTTGTTCGGGCCGCTGCCATGCCCACCAGGCTCGCGCCATGTCGGTGCCCAGGCGGGCTTTTCGCTCTGCGGTGGGGAATTGGGCGGGGCGCAGGTTCTTCCCGGCTTCCAGAGCGGCGCCTGCGTCTCCTAGGGCCCAGTGGATGCCGACGGCGTACAGGTCGACTGCTGCCGGGCTGATGGGGAAGAGCCGCCCGGCCGGCGCGGTGTGAGGCAGTGACCGGGATGCGCGGCGGGCTTCTTCGATCATCGCCAGGGCATCGGCACGCTGCTTGCCGCGTGCGGCGGTGTACGCAAGGGTGCAGAGCATCTGTGCGTAGGCGGCGGCGCAGGCGTCGGTGCGCAGGCCGGTGGCTTCCACTTCGGCTGCTGCCGTCGTCATGAGGCGCTGGGCGGCGTCGTTCTGGTCCTGGTGCCGGAGAACGATCGCGAGCTCGCGGGCGGCTGCTGCGGCTGCGAGCGGGGAGCCTGAGACCTGGGCCCAGGTGCGGGCGCGGTCCGCGGTGAGGCGTGCGCGGTCGTAGGAGCCGAGTTTGATGAGGACGGCCGAGGCGAGGCTGTACACGGCGGAGAGCCGGGCCTGGTCGAGTTGATCGCGGGAGGCAACGGCAGCGTGTGCGTCGGCGAAGAGGCCTGGGAGCGAGGCGAGGAGCTGCTGGTGCTCGCCCTTGTCGTAGAGCGCGCGGGCTGCAGCCAGACGGGTGTCCAGCGGGCCGGCCCGCAACGGAGGGGGCGTCTGGGCCAGTGCCTCGTCCAGACCCGTCAGCAGGACGGCCGGTCCGGCCGCCACCGTGGCGGTGAGCAGCGTGCGGCGGCGCATGGGGTCCTCCTCGGCGTCACGCGGACTGGCCGTCACTCTAGTGGCCGCGGCTGCTGTCGCAGGCAAGGGCGCCAGGGAAGTCACCAGGATATTTGGAGGAACGCCGACTTCGAGCGCGGCTCGGTGCACCAGAGCGAGGTCGACGACCCGTGTGCGGCGCTCAAGCCGGGAGACCGTGGCGGGCGAGCAGCCGATTCGGTCGCCGAGAGCGGCGAGCGTCCAGGCGCGGTGCTCCCGGCCGAGTCGGATCAATGCACCGGGGCGCCGCTGCGCAGCGAACTCACGTGCTCTCGTGCTGTTCCAGAGCGGGTCACCGGGCACTGGCCCCTCCCACACACCGCACAACCGGGGCTTCCACGGTACGGGCGTCCGGGTGAGGCCGTCGAGACGATTTGCATGGCGTGCAAACAGCGTGCACGGAAGGCAAGTTGCCAGCCCATGCCCCGGGTGGCGCGGTGTTGTGGATACGTCGCCCCGATCCCCGGGGTCCGCCCCATCGGAGGAGCCATGACCACCCTCTCTCCCTCTCCGGCCGCTGACCCGACGAGCCGACCCGTTCGCTCCGCGCGTGAGGTCGTTCCGGCCGACCTGTGGGACAAGCAGGTCGCGCTCCTCATGCGCGACTACCCGTACGACTCGGTGATGGCGGCCCGTGTCCTCGGCCAGGGCTACGCCTACCTGCTGACCGCGATGCGGCACCGGGGCGAGTCGCTGGGACTGGCGCCCAGCACGCTCGTCGACATCGGCGTGCACACGATCATCCTCGACACCGTGACCTACGCCGAGCTGTGCGACAAGCACAACGGCGGGCGCTTCCTTCACCACGTGCCCGAGGTCGAGTTCAAGAACGACGGCTCCGTGATGAAGACGGCCCACCGCATCGCCGCCGACGGGTGGGAGGTGGACTTGCCGCTGTGGGCCGACGCCGCCACCTGCGGCCCATGCCATCAGGGCAACGACTCACACTGACCGCCCCTCCGCGCGGAGCATTCGGGGCCCGGCCGCCCGGCCGGGCCCCGAATCACGTGCGGGTGACTTCCCGCCGAACCCACCCGCAATCCGGCCGTTGCGGCCAGGATGAGGCGGGTGACCACCGCAGACCTCTGGCATCACTTCGGACGCACCCGCGCCATCACCGACCGCACCGTCCCGGCCGCCTTCCACTGGACCTGGAGCCAGGACGACGGGCCCGGGACCGAAGTCCTCGGCGACGTGACCGGCCTACGCGTGGGCGACCTCGGCGCCGGCGCAGCCCGGCACGCCGCACACCTGGCCACCTGCCACCAACCATCCTGGGTCGACGCGATCGACGCCTCTCCCGCGCAACACGCGATGGCCACCGACCTCTACAGCCACCTCGCACCGCGCCTGCGCCTCGTGCCCCGCGACGTGGTCGACCACCTGACCACCAATGGCACCTACGACGTGCTGTACAGCGTCTTCGGCGCGATCGACTTCGCCGATCCACACCGGATGATGCCCGCCGTATTCGGCGCGCTCAAGCCTGGGGGACGCTTGGCGTTCTCCACCCTCGCCCACTACCTCAGCGGTGCACCCGGCCAGACCGACGTCGTGCCCGCCGACATCCCAGCGAAGACACCTGACGGTGAAAGCACCACGATGCGCCGCTGGGTACTCCAGGAGCAGGTGTGGACCAAGGTTCTCGACGAAGCCGGATTCACCGGCATCGAGACCACCATCCTGCCCTCCGCAACACAGGGCCCCCGCGCCGCCGGCACTCTCCTGGTGACAGCCGTCCGTCCCACGGCCTGACCATCTCTGCTCACCTCCTCCCTGCATGTGTGCGTTGGGTCGGCGAGGCGGGCAGCATGGCGGTGTGGCTCGCGGAGACCGTGCTGTCCGGCCCGGCGGTTGCAGAGGGCCCGGATCTGCGGGTCTGGCCAACTGCGGATGGTCCGCAATCTTCCGTTTTCATGCCGGCGATGAAGTCGACTTCGACTTCAACCTGGGGAGTTACCGGGCCAGGATCGGCTTGCTGTGTTCTCCGGCTTCCTTCGGGAGGTCGGGCGGCGGCTGCGCAAGCCTGTGTGATGGACCCAGAAGGTGGCTATGGCCACCCAGCGCTCGCCTTCATTGTCGAGGCCGATTGGGCTGTTCTCGTCGCAGCCCCGCAGATCAGGTGACTGCGGCCGACGACTGCGAATTGTAGACGTGTCGTCGCGGAGCATCGCGAACAGCACGTCGGCCCGGGTGGGAGGGGGCGGTGTTGTCGTGTCTGGGGTCAGCCGACATGAGGCAGGTCGCGTACCGCGTCGAGGGCCGTCCGCCACGGGTATGCAGCCTTGTCTCCCTGGCCGGGCTGGTTCGGCACGAACCCGCCCTCGCCGTACAGCACCGTTACCCTTGCTTCCCGTAGCGTCTCGACCGACCGCTCGAACTGCGGGTGGACCGAATAAGCTGTGTTGACGCATGGCAGGACCGCGATCGGGATCTGCTTGCCGATGGCCTCCGCGACGACGCCGACGACGAACTTGTCCGTGATCCCCAGCGCCCACTGGTTGACGGTGTTGAAGGTGGCCGGCGCGACGAGGATCGCGTCCGCCTTCGGCCAGACATCGGGCTCGCCCGGCATTTTGTAGTCCCAGCGCACGGGGTGTCCGGTGAGCGCGGCGAGGCCGTCGAGGGACCTGTCGAGCCAGCGGGCCGCGGTGGGGGTGAGGCCGAGGCAGACGTCCCAGCCGTCGGCCTGCGCGTCCTCGACGACGCGGGCGATGTCGAACACCGGCGGGGCCGCCGAGCTGAACAGGTACAGGGTCCGAGTCATGCGCCTATCCGATCACATCCAACCGCGCCCGCTCCGGGTGGAGTCGTGTGCGGAAGAGGCACACCCGCGCGCGGACGCGGGTACCGTTTTGGATGATGAGTCAGGAACGGAGACCCGTATGCCCTCCACCGACGACGACCACACCGGAACGCGTATCAAGGAGCAGCGGCGCCTCGCCCGTCTGAGCCAGCGTGAGTTGGCTGACCGGCTGCCGTACTCGTACAGCTGGCTGACGCAGGTGGAGTGCGGCGCCCGCCCGGCGTCCGCCGACTTCACCGCTGCTGTCGCGCGCGTGCTCCGGATCGATGTCACCGTCCTGACGGGACAGCCCTACATGTGCTGTGCGGGCAGGTTCGCGCCACTCACCTTCACGCCGCCGCGTCCGCGCTCCCCGACGTCATCACGGAGCTGACCACACTCGCGTGGCGCAACCCGGCCACCGCCCTGTGGCAGGCCCTCGCCTCGACGTACCGCACCGCGCACGACATTTCGGTCAAGCTCGGCTACTACGACCTGTCTGCCGTCGCCCTCGCCGCATGGACTGGGCAGCCCAGCGCGCATCCGACCCGTGCCTCGCCGCCGTCCGCCAGTACATGCGCGCCCTGGTGTACTTCCGTGAGGGCGAGTACTCCATCGGCCGCCGGCTCATCGGCTCCGGACACGGCACGCGGCAGGCCGGGGAGTCACGCGAGTCGCTGGCGGTCGCCGGGCAGCTGCACCTCGGCGCGTCGGTCATCGCCGCCCGCGCGGGCGACAAGGCCGCGGTCGACACCCACATTGCCGAGGCGACCGGCTACGCGGCCCGGGTGGGAGATGCGTCGGATGTGCACTGGCTGAGCTTCGGCCCGACGAACGTCGCCATGCACCGCATGTCCGCCGCCGTGGAGATGCGACGGTTCGACGATGCCCTGAAGCAAGCCAAGGCGATCAAACCCCCGGCAGCCATGGCAACCTCGCGCCGGGCCCACTTCCTCACCGACCGGGCCCGCTCCGAGATGGAGCTCGGCAAGGCGGACGCCGCGCTGAAGAGTCTCGTCGCGGCCCGCCGTGCCGCGCCCGAGCAGACGCGGTACCACCCGGGTGCCCGCGAGACGATCCGCGGCCTGGTCCACCTGTCCCGCCGGACCACGGAGACGCTCGGCAGCATGGCCAACTGGATCGGCATGTAGATCCGGAACTCTCCCCGAACTGAGAGAGTTCTCGCCCCCACGGCTCGTCACGATGGACGTAGTACCTGATCAGCGACGAGCCGAGGGGGTCCCACGATGAGAATGAGGGTGTACCGGGTGACCCCGGGAACCGGCGAGACGCAGCCGGTCGGCTCCCTGCACCGCCGACACCAGGCCGAGGAGTTCAAGAAGTTTCTGATCAAACTCGACCAGGAGATACCGGCGGGCCTGGACGTCCACCTGGTGCTGGACAACTACGCCACCCATAAGACACCGGCCATCAAGACCTGGCTGCTGACTCACCCCGCTTCCACCCGCACTTCACGCCCACCGGCTCGTCCTGGCTCAACCTGGTCGAGCGGTGGTTCGCCAAGCTGACCAACAAGCAGATACGGCGAGGCGTCCACAAGAGCGTCCAGGCCCTGGAGAAGGACATCCGTACCTGGATCACCGCGTGGAACACCGACCCCAAGCCCTACGTCTGGACCAAGACCGAGGACGAGATCCTCGAACGCCTCGCCAACTATCTGAACAGAATTCCTGACTCAGAAGACTAGGGCGGCCAGCCATCACGCGCTTAGCGTCATCACCGGCATCGACGGGCGGCCCCCCTCTCTGCTCCCCCAACCCCGGCGGACCCTGGCAGTGCAGGTCGAACAAGAACTCCAACAGCCTGCTGCGACAGCACTTCCCCAAGGCACTGACCTCACCCTGCGACGCCGTCGCTGCCGAACTCAGCGGCCGCCCACGCAAGACGCTCGGCTGGGGAACCCCAGCCGAGCGAGCATACAGACTGCTCCTTGCACCTCAATGATCACGTGGGGGACGACCACTGGGATCCGCCGAGCGGGACGCGGGCTCGACACGTCGACGGCACCACGCTGCTCGTCCTCGGACGCCTGCTAGTACCGCACGTCTATTGGACAGGCGACGATGCGCACCACGTGGCTCAAGGCCTCGAAACGTGATTCGGCTCCTGAGCGCCTGCGGCCGCTCGCCGTGCGGCCGGGCTACTCGCGCGGTCGGACTCAGCCGCCGGCTGCAACATCCATACACGTGTCCTCGGTTCGGACCGTGGTTTGCTCGGTGTACCAGTCGTGGATCTGTTCGCCTGTGCAGAAGGTCGCTTCGTCGTGGCCGACGATGTGCTCCAGGGCCAAATCCAGGTACTTCAGCCGGTGTGGCGCGCCCATGATATAGGGGTGGACGACCAGGGCCATGACGCGCGCGGAGTCGTCAGCACGCGCGTCGGCGAGGAGTTGGTCGAATTGGTCCGTCGCGCGGCGCCGGTACTCATCGGCCGCGTGGTGCTGGATGAGCATCATCGCCACGTCGTTGCACTCCTGGGTGTAGGGCACGTTGACAAGCGGGGCGGTCCGGGTGCGCAGCCGGGTCGGCTGGTCATCCAGCACCCAATCGCAGACGTACTCGTATCCCTCCTCGACCAAGAGGTCGGGAGTCTCCCAAGTCTCGGTGAGGCCGGGGCCGAGCCAGCCTCGGGGCGACTTCCCGGTGGCCGCGACGATCGCCTCACGCGTGCGCCGGATGTCGGACCGCTCGTCGGGTACCTTTTGCATGTTCTTCTGCGTGAAGCCGTGGCCTACAAATTCCCAGTGGCGGTGGACGGCGGCCTCGATGATCTGCGGATAGCTCGTGATTGCCGCGCCGTTCACGGCCAACGCCGCGGGGATGCTGTGCCGGTCGATCACCCGCAGCATGCGCCAGAATCCGACGCGGTTGCCATACTCGTGCCAGGCCCAGTTCGGTACGTCCGGTGAGGGCACCCCGCCGGCCGGCGGGGTGAGCACAGTGCGCGGCATCGGCTCGGTGTCCGACCACTCCTCGACGTTGACGATCAGCCAGACGGCGACGCGCGCACCGCCAGGGAGGCGCAGGGGTGGGCGTCCCTCGATGGGGTCGTAGTCGATGCGTTCAGTGGGCTTCATGCCGGAGTTAATGGTCATCGTGAGAGTTCCCGTTCTCGGTGATGGTGACGGACAGAGGGGCAAGGCCGTCGACTTCGGCGCGGACGACATCTCCCGGGACGAGGGCGCCGACGCCGGCGGGAGTGCCGGTGTAGATGAGGTCGCCCGGCCGGAGTCGGTAGTCGGTGGACAGGTGGGCGATGATTTCGGCGACGTTCCAGATCATCAGCGCTAGTGGTGTTCTCTGGTGCACCTCGCCGTTGACCGCTAGCCGCAGCTCGGCCCCAGCCAGGTCGCCGGTTTGCGTACGGGGTGTGATGGGCCCGCAGGGGGCGGAGGCGTCGAATGACTTCCCGGCTTCCCAGGAGATCTGCCGCTCGCGGCAGTCACGCTGACGGTCGCGGCGAGTTAGGTCGATGCCAGCGGCGTAGCCGAACACCAGTTCCATCGATTGTTCGGTCGTCACATTCACGCCCTCGGCCCCGATCGCGACGACCAGCTCGCCCTCGAACTGGAAGTCGGCAGTGCGGGTCGGGTACGGCACCAGGGCGCCGTCTCCGGCGACCGCGTCGGTCGGCTTCTGAAAGAAGAAGGGGTCGTCGCGTTCGTTGCCCTCGCGCATCTCCTGGATGTGGTCGACGTAGTTGCGGCCGACGCAGTAGACACGGCGTACGGGGAACCGCCCGGCAGTCCCGGCGACGGGTACTGACACTACAGCCGGCGGAGTGAATAGAAATGTCATGAGGTTTCCGATCTGGGGGTAGCGCTGAACGAGGCTGGGCGCAGCAGTAGGGCCAGCAGCGCGCCCGCGAGAGAGAAGCCCGCGACCTGCACGAGTCCGGCGTCGACCCAACCGAGCCCGGTCACCAGGTGGCTGAAGACGTAACCCGAGACGCCGGCGGCGACGTACACGCAGGTGATGAACATGCCCGAGCCTTGGCCGGCGATGGCGGGGTCTACGGACCTCACCAGCAGACCGGCGACGGCGACGTATACGCCGCCGCTGGCAAACAGCCCGAACAGGAACGAGAAGGTGACGTGCCACGCCGGGTTGGGCGGGCCAAGGAACAGTGCTGCCGCCGCAGCGGCCGTCAGCACATTCATGGAACCGAGGCAGAAGCGCGGGTCGAGCCGGTCGATGAGCCAACCGCCGAGTGGCGAGGCGAATGCTGCCAGGCCGGACAGCCCGACGGCGAGACCGGCCTGGCCAGGGGTGAAGCCGAGCTCGTCCCTCAGATACGTTGCGTAGAGGCCGATGTAGGCAAAGTCCGCCAGCCCGAACAACACGGTGATGCCAGCGAGTACCATCGGGTTCCAGCTCAGCAGCGAGCGCGACCCGCCGACACTCTGCGTTTGATTTTGCTGTTCGCTCGCCTCGGTGAACCGGCGGGACACGACGACCGCCACCATGACCGTCACGAGCAGCCCTGCAAGGCCGAAGACGAGCATCGGCGAGCGCCAGGTGCCGTGGCGCTCCAGGAGTTCCGCTGCCACCACAGGGCCGATGACCGCCCCGGTGGCGAACGCCACGTTCACCGCGCCGATCGCCAGCCCGCGGTTGCGTGGAAAGGCTCCCGCCGCCACTGTCAGGATCGCAGCAAGCTGAAGCGCCTCACCAACACCGGAGAGGACCCGCCAGGCCAGCATGTCGACGAAGCCCACGCTGACGACGGTCAGCAGCGTGGCGACGGAGAAGATCACGGTGCCGACGACGATGAGGAGCTTGCGGCTCAGTCGGGCGAGTGCGATCCCGGCGGGAATACCGGTGAGCCCCATGCCTAGGGCGAAAATGGTCGACTGCAGGCCGGACTGGTCGAGGCTGAAGCCGTACTCGGCCCGGACTTCGGGCAACAGGACCGGAAAAACCATCCGGTCCATCGCATTCACCGAGTACGCCAACAGAAGCAGCCCGAACATCATGACGGCGGGGGCGCCCGTAACGCGTCCCGGTCTAGTCGAAGTTGTGTCAGTGGTCATGACTTCACCGCCTGGTTCGTTGGTGCGAGGGGAATGCGGTGGAGGCCGGATGGGGTCTCATTTCCAGTCGCCCGCCGCGCGGGCCCGCTCGACGAGCGCGTCACGGCGGTCACCGGCACTGGAGGCCGCGGCCCGGGCCGAGCCCTGGGTGAGCCGGCCGTTGTCAAGCAGTACGCGGCCGTCGACGACGACGGTGACGATGTCGGTGGCCCGGCCCTGCCTGACCAGTGCCTCGGCCAGATCACCCGACGGCTGGAGACCGGAAGCCCGGGCGTCGAGCAACAGCAGGTCGGCTCGTTTGCCTGGGGTGATCGAACCAGTCACGTGGTCGAGGCCCAGGTCGCGGGCGCCGTCGAGGGTCGCCAACTGCAGCAGCCGACGCGGGGTGACCACGGACGAGCCGATGCGGGCGGCCTCGACGGCCTCTACTGCGCGCAGGGTCGTGAATACGTCCGGCGAGGTCGGCATGGCCAGGGTGTCCGTCGACAGTGAGAGCGGGACACCGGCCTCGAGCATCTCGCTGACCAGCGGAAATCCCATAGTGCGGAGCTCGGTCATCGGGCTGAGCGACACACGCGTACCGGTCTCGGCCAGCGCGGCGACATCGGCCTCGGAAGCGTGGACGGCATGCACGATCTGCACGTCGGGGCCGAGCAGGCCCTCGTCGGCCAGGCGGGTGAGCCCGCAGGAACGACACCCCTCCTCGCGCAGACAGCGGTCGCAATGCATGGTGATCGGCAGCCCCAGCTCCCGTGCCGTCTCCCATTCGCGCTGGCAGACTTCTGCTGGGGTGCGATAGGGGCCGCGCAGCGCCACACCGAAGTCGAGCAGGCCGTCGAGCCGCTCGTCGGGCCAGCGTGCCGAAAGCCGCCGGAGGTCGTCGAGGTCCATCAGCTCCTCGGCGGGGGTGGAATCGCGCGGGCCGTAGGAGAACCGACCGCGGACACCCGCGTCGAGTTGGGCCCGGATGTTGACGTCGGCGTCCTCAGGGGAACGGACATTGTGGTCCCAGTTGTGCACGGTAGAGATGCCGGCAGCCACCGCTTCGGCGAGCGCGAACCGAGCGGCCCAGTAGAAATCCTCAAGCTCGTGGTGCGGGCCGAGGGCCCGTTTGACCGTAAAGTAGTCGCAGCCGGGTGCGTCGCCGACTGATCCGCGCAGCAGGCTGTTCCACAGATGCCAGTGCGTGTCGACGAATCCCGGCATCGCTATGAGACCGCTTCCGTCGATCACTCGGGTGCCCGGTGCGATGTTCATGGGCGCATCGGTGTCGACGGAGGTGATCACACCGTCGGTAACGGTCACCGTTGCGCGTTCCAGGTCACCCAACTGCGGATCCATGGTGACCGCGGACACCCCGACGAGAACAAGGTCTTCGCGTACGGGCAGATCGGTTTCAGGCAACATGCCTGCTCACCTCCAGTGCTATAGCTACGCCCGCACCCCAGGAAGCGACGGTCCGGCGCAGCGCCGCGGGCGAGATGCGCCGCGCGGCCAGTACGCCCAGCCGACCGCCGACCAACCCGGTTACTGCCAGGAGCCCGGCCGGACCCCAAGCCACGGAGGTGAGAGCGATGAATGCGATTGCCGACACTGACCCGACGACCAGCGACAGGACACCCTTGAGGGCGTTCAGCCGATGAGTTGTCTCGGTCAGAAATACGCCGAGGAGCGCCAGCATGACGATGCCGAGCCCGGCGACGAAGAAGCCCCCGTAGAAGGCCATGACAAACTGTGCGGGCAGAAGTCCGACCGGGCTCGAGTCACCGCCGCGTCGTGCCGCCCATGCGGCGGCCTGGGGCTGCACCGCGAGCAGTGCGGCGGACGCGAGCACCAGCCACGGTACGACGGCGCGGAACATCTCGGCGCTCACCGCCAGTAGGGTCAGCGCCCCGGTGACCGCACCCGGCACACTGACCGCCGCGAGCCGGACGAGCCGCCGGCCTTGGCCGGCCAGCTCGGCCCGATAGCCAAGCGTGCCACCGATGTAGCCCGGCAGCGCCGCGACCGAGTTCGTGACGTTCGCCGTGACCGGTGGGACACCCATGACCACGAGCATCGGGAACGAGATCATCGACCCCCCGCCGGCCACCGCGTTCACTGCGCCGGCCATCAGTCCGGCCACAGCCAACAGCCCAAGCTGCCACAGACTCAGTTCTCCCACATCCACCACCTCCCTCCGTAAATGAAGTATGCATTGCATGCAATGCATGTCAAGGCTTCGGGTGGGTCGCAAATATGCACTGCATGCCTTGTATGCTTCAAACTGTGAACTCCACCGGATCGCTTCCCAGTGCCGCGACGAGCAGCGCTCACGCGGTATATCTGACCTTGCGTCGGCGCTTCACGGAAGGGGAGCTGGCGCCGGGCGAGCGCCTCACTGAGGCCGCGCTGGCGCAGGAACTGGGTGTCAGTCGAACCCCGGTGCGTGAGGCGCTGGGTCGCCTTCTGGTCGACGGACTGGTCGTGCCGGCGGTCCGCGGCGTCGTCGTGGCGACGCTCAGCAAGATTGAGATCGAACAGATCTACGAATTGCGAGCCGCGCTGGAAGGACTTGCGGCGGCACAGACCGCCCGCCTGCAGGCCACCGGGCAGATTGCACCCGCACAGGTGCACGCCATAGAGCAGGCCGCGGAAGAGGTCGAACGGGCGGTCGCCGAGGCCGACGCAAAGCAGTCTGCCCGGGCCAATCTGGCCTTTCACCGCGCGTTCGGAGAAGCCCACGGCAACACGTTCTTGACCGACTCCCTGCACCGGGTGTGGGACCGCATCGCGGTCTCCACGGTCTCGAACCTCGCCGACGGAGAGTGGGCGCGGGTCGTTCTCACCCAGCACCAGGAGATCTGCCGAGCCATTGTCGCCGGCGACGAGGGCGCCGCTCGTCGCGCCGCCGAAGAGCACATCCGCTCGGCGATGCGCGTCTACCGTGCCACCGACAGCGGGCGCTGACCCCCCTGTTCGTAGACAGGTTCGCCCTCGCCGCCTCGCGTATTCGGAGTGTTGAGCAGACCATAGCCATCACCGCGCCCCTCCTACGGCATCGCAAAGGTGGCAGCTCGGCACCGCCTGCGCCCGTATCTCCGACATGAAGCGAGGATGGACGGCCAAGGACCGCTGCCTCCCATCAGCACGGCCTTCGCGGGCGCCCAGCGGCGAGGTGGACGGGCCGGTCCGAGCGGCAGGGGCAGAAGCGGACCGTGGGTGTCGACGCCGAGGTGACGCCTGCCGTCTGCAGTCTCCTTGCCCTCGCGCGCGGGTCCACTGGCCGTCGGCAAGCCCGGCAGCCCCGGGTTCGGCGTGCTGCGCGGACATCCGCTTCAGCGTGCGGACGCTGATTCGCTCCAGACCCAGCTGCTTCGCTTCGCGGGCGTCGAGGTCATTCAGCTCGGCGACCTTCGCCAACCGCCGCTCCGTCAACGTGGGCCGCGGCTCGTCCGGCCGGGCCCAGAACTGGCTCCCGCTCCGGTAGCCGGTCTCGCCCTCAAGCAGGTGCCTCGCGGATCCGGGCTCGGGCGAGATTGTGCTCGGTGAGGTCCTCTGCCCGGCGTACTTGGTCGCCCTGCTTCATCAACCCCTCCTCGGCAGGTAGATCCACGCCTTGTCTCCCAGCGGCAGGGCCAAGTCCACGGTCAGCCGCCGCGACGAGAGCAGGTGGAGCACGTAGGTCCGCGCGAGTGCCGGCCACGACGTGCCTTCCACGAGCTTGCTCAGCGGTCGCGGCTCATGAGGACCAGTTCCAACCGGTCCCGTGGGCCAGCACCAGCTAGTCCGGGGTGTGCCGCGCGGCGCCGTGGCGGGTAGCGAACGTCAGGGTGAAAGGCTGCGACAGCAGCTCGTTCACGCCGCCCACAAATTCGAGTGCCAAGAGTAGACGCCGCTCGGCCAAGCTCTCGAAACCATGCAGCCGACCCGTTGTCGACATGAACGCCAGACCGGGGTGGTGTCGTTGCCCAGCCCGCCAGGTGAACGTGCGCGGGGCGCGAAGCCGACCACCTGAAGGTATCGCGATCCCGAGCAGGACAAGCGATCTCTCCGTGGGCCGACACAAGACCGAAACCCAGGCGTGGGACTTGGTGCACCCCAAGCTCACCCTCCGCTTCTCCTGGCTCGACCACGATGGCCAACTGCCCGTGTTCGAGAGCACGTTGATCCGGCGGAAGGTTGAGCACCTATCGAAGGATCGAGATGCCCCGCCGGTGGCATCGGGCACCGTCACGATGTCGGCAAGACCGCCAAACGCCCCGACCACCGGCCGGGCCGAGGCCCCTACCAGGCGGGTTTCAGCGTCTCCGATGACCTGCACGTTGGCCGAGAAGCGGTAATTGCGCGAGGACGCGCCGACCTTGCGATCGCGGACGGGACGAGGGTGCCGTCGACGATTCACAGCCGCTCGGCTGCCTCGCCAGAGGCGCGGGCCGAGTCCTTGAATCACCCGGCACGGTCGTGGGTGAGACGCCGAACAGCGGGGCGAGCTGCCGCATGGTCAGGTTCGTGCGGTACTACGCGGCCACCAGCAGCTCCCGCTTGGCCAGCGACAGGCGCCATGGAGGGCCCCAGCCACAGCCCTCGCCACGTTCCCGGACCGCCTTCAGTTGCCGACCGACCCGATTGATCCGCAGCCCCGTGACCGTCTCCACCCACGCCCGCGTGGTCCTCAACACCCCACCCATACAACCGAGATGCCCTGATCACGGCCCTCTGCAACACCCTTCGGATCGGCGCGCAACCGCTGGCCGAGTGAGGTGCGGGCGATCCGGCGGCTGGTGCGGGTGAGCAGCGCGGCGCCGACTCGGCGTTCGAGGCGCTGCACCAGCTGGCTCACTCGGGCCCGGGAGAGCCGCATCTTCTCGGCGGTGCGACCAAAGGGCAACTCTTCGGCTAGCAGGACAGCGTCTCCAACGATGCTTGCCGGCCCGGTGGCACCCCCAGGTCATCCGTTCGGGGACCTGCCCGACTGCGTGCGCGAGTCCGGCCGGGGCCATAGTCGACCATAGCCGCTCGGGCCGTCGAGTGAGTAGACGGGCGAGGCGGGCGCCTGGTTGGCGAACGTCTTCAGTAGGCAGTATTCGGGCGGTTCTTCTCGGGCTCTATTTTAATGACCGTTCCATAACTGCTACGCTCCCGGGCATGTCCCGCCCAAGAGGTTTCGACCTTGATCAAACGCTCGATGTGGCCCTTGCCGTCTTCTGGAAACAGGGCTACACCGCCACCTCGGCCCAGAACCTCGTTGACGGCACCGGGCTGGGACGTGGCAGCCTATACAACACCTTCCACAGCAAGCACGGCTTGTTCGAAGCCGCGCTGCGCCGCTACGACACGGTGTGGACCTCGCGTCAAGTGGAAGTCCTGGAGGGGGAGGGGTCGGTCCGGGACCGCATCCGGACAGTCCTGATGACCGTGGTGGACGAGGAGTCGACCCCCTCGCCCGAACGCCGGGGCTGCCTGGCCGTGAACTCCGCAATGGAGCTGGCAGGGCACGACGAAGAAGTCACCGCCCTCGTGCGGCACATCTTCGCGCGCATGGAGGAGGCGCTGTGTGCGGCCATCCAGCGGGCACAGCTTGACGGGGAGATCGACAAAACTCAAGATGCCCGACAATTGGCGCAGTACCTGCTCAGCTCAATGTACGGCTTGCGCGTCTTGGGTAAAGTGGCCGACCGCCAGACACTGACGGGCATCGTCGACCAGGTCGTGCGAACCTTCTGAGCGCCGCGCTGGAGCCACATCAGCAACAGACCGTAGACGACCGACGGTACTGTCGGCTGTTCTTTTTGACAAAATTCTGTAACGAGCATTCAAATATAAGGCAGGAGTGGCGATGCCTGTCGCCGTGTACGTCCTCGGTCTGACCGTGTTCTGCATCGGGACGACCGAATTCATGATCTCCGGGCTGCTACCGGACCTGGCCCGTGACCTGTCAGTGTCCATTCCTGCTGTGGGCCTGCTGATCTCTGGCTACGCACTAGGTGTGGTCATCGGCGGCCCAATACTGACGGTCGCCACCCTGCGCATTAACCGAAAGACCTCCCTGATTGGCCTCATGTTGCTGTTCGTCCTGGGGCAGACCATGGGGGCTCTGGCTCCGGGCTACGCAGTGTTGATGACGGGCCGAGTGATCGCAGCCCTGGCGCAGGGGGCCTTCTTCGGTATCGGCTCGGTGGTGGCCGTCGAGTTGGCCGGACCGCAGCGGCGCGGGCAGGCCCTGGCCATCATGTTCGCCGGCCTGACCCTGGCCAACGTCTTCGGTGTGCCTGCGGGCACCTTCCTCAGCCAGCACGCGGGATGGCGGGCGAGCTTCTGGGTGGTGGACGCCCTGGCCATCGTGGCGTTGCTCGGCATCACCTTTTTTGTGCCGCGCCGGTCGGACGGACCGCACGGGAGCATTCGCGCGGAGTTCGCCGCATTCTGCAACCCGCGGGTCTGGGTGGCACTGGCCACCTCTATGCTGACCCAGGCGGCCATATTCTGCTGCTTCAGCTACCTCTCGCCTCTATTCACCGACGTCAGCGGCTTTCCTGAAGGAGCTGTGCCGCTGCTGCTGATCGTCTTCGGCGCCGGTTGCTTCGTCGGGAGCATCCTGGGCGGAAAATTTGCCGACCGCTACCTTCTGCCCAATCTATACGTCGGCATCGGCGCCATGGCACTCGTGCTGGTCCTGCTGACACTCGCTGCACACAACCGGATTTCCACAGTGGTGACCATCGCGGTCTTCGGGGTGGCGGCATTCTCCATCAACCCCGCCCTGCAGGCGCAAGTGATGCGCGAAGCCGGTGATGCCCCGACGCTGGCCACCACCACCAACACGTCGGCCTTCAATGTCGGCAACACTATCGGCCCGTGGATCGGCGGCAGCGTCATCAGCGCCGGCTTGGGGTACACCGCTCCTGCTTGGGCGGGCGCGCTGCTGGCCGTGGCGGGGCTGGGGGCGGCAACCGTATCCGGTGTATTGCACCACCGTGCGGCGCCTGATGGAGAACGTGAAACGAACAGTGCGCCTGTGCCCACGCACGCCTAGTGCGGGTGACACCGGGACTTTCAACCGTGCCGGATCCGTCACTTCTCCAGCGGACGGACCGACGCGCTTCACAACCTTTCTACCTATCGAACCGCAAGGAGTGGATGAAGTGACCACCACACAGCCGGTCATCGCGGTGCTGGGCACCGGCATCATCGGAGCGCCCATAGCCCGCAACCTCAGCAACAACAGCTTTACGGTCCGGGCGTGGAACCGTACCGTCAGCAAGGCCGAGGCACTGAGCGCCGACGGCGTCCACGCCGCCGCCTCCCCTGCCGAGGCCGTCAGGGGCGCCGATGTGGTGCTGACCGCTCTCAACGACGGCCCCCGGGTGCTGGAAGCCCTCGAAGCTGCCGCGCCGGGCCTGGCCGAAGGCACCATCTGGGTCCAAGTCAGCACCGTCGGTGAGGCCGTCGACGAGCTTGCCTCATATGCCGCCAGGACCGGGTTGACTTTTGTCGATGCCCCGGTGCAGGGCACCCGTCAGCCGGCCGAGTTGGGCAAGCTTGTGGTCATGGCCGCCGGCCCGCAGCAAGTGCGCCCCACCGTGCAGCCGATTTTCGATGCTATCGGCTCACGTACCTTGTGGGTCGGCGAGGACGGAACCACCGGCGCGGCGAGCCGCCTCAAGCTCGTACTCAACACCTGGGTGGTGGCGCTGACCCACGGCGTGGGCGAGGCCCTAGCGTTGGCTGAGCAGCTGGGGGTGGACCCGCAGCACTTCGTCGACGTCGTCACCGGAGGCCCGATGGACAACGGCTTTTTCCAGGGCAAGTCCGCCGCCATCCTTTCCGACGACTACACCACAAGCTTCTCCGTTGACAACGCCGAGAAAGACGCCAGGCTGGTGCTCGAGGCAGCACAGCGCGCCGGCGTCCGCTTGGACACTGTCGAAGCCGGCCACCATCGCTTTCAGCGCGCCTCGGCCCAGGGTCACGGCGACAAGGACATGGCGGCCGGCTACTTTGCCAGCTTCCGCGCTTGACGTTTGTACTGGGTTGACATGGCACGACTGATTTGGATTGCTGAAAGCCCGTTCCTTACGGACGAAGGCGTCCAGGACACGGCCGCCCGCTCCTGCTGCTTCCCCTCTTCACCGACCCGAACGTGTCGGACACGGCATCAGCAAGGCTTATCGCTGCCCTGACCGCAGTCGGCACGCCGGGAGACACAGCCTCTCTCACGGCGGAGCACCTGCTGGCGCACTGGTCTGGGACGAGGAGACCGGCTGGCACACGGCGGACAGCCGCCGGCACCCCGCACCCCGCTCCTCGACGGCCACATCCACCCGATCCCACAGCGCTCCTCGACGCCCTCACCAACTGACGGCATAAAGCCCACCAGCAGCCTCCAACCACCCCCAGAGCCCCCGGAAGCCCTGCGCGGGGATAGCCCTGTCGGCGTACCTGCCGAACTGCCCAGCCAGGTACACGCCGACGTGCCCACCGCGCTGCCGGCGACAGTGACCGTCGAGCTGTTGTCTATCCGTTCGGTGGCGCGGCCGGAACGGTCAGGCCGAAGAGCGGAGCGAGGGCGGCGGTGACGCAGTCGGCCTGGTGGGGCAGGTGTCTGGGGGCCCAGTCGGCCGCCAGCGTGAGGAAGTCGGCCAGGTCACGTTCGGCGTCGGCGAGGAGGCGGCTGAGTCTGGTCACGGGCAGTTCGATCAGCGGGCTGTCGCGCTGGCAGGCGTCGACGGTGAGCCGAACAGTGTCGCCGGTCCGTTCGGCGAGCGGTGACATGGGATCGTGGCCGAACCAGAGCTGGCCGCCGTCGTTGATCAGCCGGTGCCAGTCCCGCCGGTCTTCCAGCCCGTCGCAGCACCCGGGCAGGAAGACGACGCCTGTTGACGTGTCCGTCACCCGCAGGCCGCCGGCTGCGAAGAGCGGATCGAGGGTCAGCAGTCCATGGAGGAAGGAGCCGAGCGGGTCCGCCGGCCGCGGCGGGTGGTCTCCGTCCGGTTCGGTGGCGTTGCAGCGGATGATGCCCATCGCTGCTGTCGCGACCTCGGTGGGTGAGAGCTTGCCGTTGAGAGGCTGGAAACTGAAGGGCTCGACCTCGGCGACAGGCCAGAGGTCGAACGCATCGGGGGCGACTATCTCCACAACGGGCTGCATCACGATCACCCCGTGAAGTGTCCAGCATTCTGCACTCGGATCGCATGCCTGTTTCCGGAGCACCCAACCCCGTCGAGCTGAGCGCGTCCGGCTGAAGCGGGGCCTCCGTCCCGAGCCTGGAGGAGGTGATCGGTGCAGTTAGCCTGACGGCGTGTCCATCTCCTGGCGGTCCAGCGCCGCAGCGTTCGAGCAGATACTGGGTCGGCATGGTGTCGCCGCTGGTGCCTGCACCATGGAGGCGGCGTGGACTGCCTTTGAGGAGTTCGTGCAGGTACCAGTCGAGGGGATCGAGGGGCCTGAGGACGACGGGGACGGCTTCATCGTTGAGTGGGGTGTTTGGGACTGGACCGGGAATCGGCCTGCGGTCTCTCTGGGGCGACTGCTGGCTGTCAGCGAGGACGGCGACCGGAATGATCCGTACTGGCAGGCCCAGCTCTGGAAGGTGGAGTTCCAGGCGTGCTTCGCCGAGAACCCCGCCTGGGCGGACCTGCACATTAGCGGTGGCGGAGACAGCGGCTTCGATCACGCTGCCATCGGCGAGCCCAGAGCGGAGGCACTCGCTGACACGCGCCGTTTCATCGATCAGGACCCCCTCCTCAGCATGATGTGGCGGTCTGCTCCGATCGACATCGAAGTCACGCTCGACCAGGCAGGCTAGGCCCTGTCCGGTGGACAGGAACGCAGGCGCTTACCCCGGTTGCCGGCGAAGTCCGTCGCGGACGCGCGCGAGGCGCCGCGGCGAAGGCCCGTGGATGTGAACAGGCCCCGGGTCACAGCCGGGATTCACCAAGGTACTGAACTCCCCGGTCGAGGCCCCGTCTGGACCGAAGGTCAGCACCGCGACCGACAGGATCCGGTCACGCCGGGCTGTCAGACCGGAGGTCTCGACGTCGACCAACGCCCAGTCGTAGGCGTAGTCGGACAGCTGTGACACGTCGAGCGCGGGGCTACGGGAAGGCATGACGGTAAGGATGATCCGGACGCGAGCACCGGTTCACGGTGCCGCATGGGCTGTCCATCCTCCTCGGTCCTAACGGCGCGGGGAAGTCCACCCTCTTGAAGCTCGCTGCCGGCGTGCTCACCCCCAAGCCAGGGAAGGTGACACTGGACAGGACGCCGTCGAGCGCGGTGGAATACCGCCGAAGCGTCGCGTGGATGCCGCAGCACGTCACGCCGATGCCACGGCTGACCGCTCGCGAGTACACAGCCTACGCAGGCTGGCTGAAGGGCATGTCCACCAACCATGCTTACGAAGCGACGAAGATGGCGCTGAGTCGCGTGGATCTCACTGATCAAGCCGACACCCGGACTCACCACCTTTCCGGAGGACAACTCCGACGGCTCGGCGTGGCCGCCGCGCTCGTCCATGACGCCCGAATTCTTCTCCTCGACGAACCCACCGCCGGAATGGACCCCCACCAGCGGCGCATTTTCCGTGACCTCGCTCGCGATCTCTCAAGGCACGTGCACGTGCTCATCTCCACGCACGACATCGTCGACCTCGCCGAGGAGGCAGACCACGTCGCTGTCCTCGTCTCGGGGAGCATCGTCCACAGCGGCACCACTGCGGAATTTCTCGCGCTCAGTCCACCAGACGTGGCCCAAGGCCGCCGGGCAGAAGCCGCCTACAGCGTGCTCATGGCCTGAGCGGGCATGCCGCGATGCTCGCCGACGTCGCGCGCTGCCACCTTGCGGAGAGCCTGTTGTCCCCTCCCATCGGCCTTGCACGACCACGAGAATCGGATGCGCAGGTGCCGGGGGAGAGCGAAGGGCGCAGCTCCATGTGATGCAAGCTCACACCCAGGAAATGTGCTGAACAGTATCGGTAGGCCGTGGTCCACGCCTGGTCCGCAGACGGTGATTCAAAGCGGCACAGGAGTGGTTCAGGGTGAGAGAGGCTCCACGGCGAAGGGGCGCCCCTGATTCGGGACGCCCCCTTCTGGCCTGCACAAACTCTGACCTGCAAGCGGTGGGTGTGGGAATTGAACCCACGGTGACTCGCACCACGACGGTTTTCGGGACCGGCCGGAAACCATGTGAGCGGCCTGCGGGTTCTGGCGGCCGGGCCGAAAAGGACAGGACGCCGCGCTCGGGACGGCTTCACACTGGCGGACGTGCCCATGGACCGGCCGACCTGCCGATCGTCGACGTGGATGTCCCCGCTACCTGGCCCCGTCCGCTCGCCGACATTGCCGGCCGGCTCGCCGACGACGCCCGCCGCGTGGGTCACGCCCCGGAGTACTACCAGCACCTCATCGGCGCCAGGGCGTTCCGCGGGATCGACGGCAGGATTTACTCGGCTGTGGCAGGCTCTGGCGCGGTCGGTGCCTGTGCGTGGAGCGTGGCCGCGAGTCCGGCCAGCTCCTCGGGGAGCTTGGCGGACTCGCTCCGGCCGAGACCCGCCATCTCGACGACGGTGACGCCGTCCTTCCCCCGTACGGCCCGCACCCGGACTCATCCGCGTCGACGCGCTTGTACACCGCCCGCTGCCCGCCGACACGACCTGGCCCAGGCGGTCGCTTTCCTGGCCCGCGCACAGATGCCCGCGCGAGTCAGAGCATGGGCCGTCCAACTTCGGTGGGCCGCGGTCAAGACCACAGCAGGTTGGGGAAGAGCGCAGCCGAGACTCGCCGTGTGCTCGACGATTTGCTTCCCAGGCCGCCGAACTCAGGGATGATCGGCGTCCCCGCGTGAATGTGCTCGAACGTCACAGGCCCCCTGAATTGCCAGGGGGCCTGTGACGTGTGTGACCGAAGGTCAGGGGGTCACTTTACCACTCCACCAACCGCAGTCCCCGCGAACTCCGTTGTTGTAGTAGCAGACTCGGAACTCAAGGCCATGGCCCTCGTAGTAGTTCTTGTTGCACGTGGCCCACGAAGGCGCGCCATTGCTGTTGATGCAGACGCCCGTACGGTAGATCGTGGTCGAGTCGTTGTAGTCGACGTAGTCATGCCACTCGACGGCCACGGACTTACCGTCAGCCGTTTGGTCGAAGACCCACCAGTAGTCACCTGCTGACTCGTAACAGGCTTCGCCGCCGAACCCACCCATGCCCTTGCATACTTCGCCGGTCGGGGGAGAGCTTGACGTCTTCACCGCGTGGTCGACTTCCCAAGCCACGGCCATAGCAGGCGAACTCGAGAAGCCGATGGACACAACAAGAACGGTGAATAGGGTCAGGGCCCAGGTGCGTATCTTCTTCATCTTTCTCCAAGCGAAAGCCAAGGATGAAGCAGTGGACGTCACAATCACCCCGTACTGTGCTGCCCGAGGGCTAGTCGGAGTGAGTCACCCGGTGTTCGGAAGCTCCGGGTGATATGTGTGACATGAGGTGCAGGACGCCGGTAACCGCGTGGGCTGCCTCGTCGTGCGTTGATTTTGGCAGACTCGACTCGTCCCCGGATGGTGAGACGATGGCGGTAATACGCCACCCGGAGGCGTTTCCTCACGGATAAGCTGTATCCCCGTCGGAAGAATTTTGAGGCGCGACGGAACCGCCGCCACCGTTCCGGCCGGAGCAGTCACCTGGCCCTGTTGGTGCCGAGTCGCCCTGCTGCAGCGAGCGTCATGAAAGTACTGCAGCCCTCGTGTCGGCCGAGGCTGTACTCGGTGCCAGAATGCCTGCTGGCTTCGTTCCCACCAGCCCAAGATTCCCCTGCACCTCCTTCAGCCAGGCCCGCACCCAGCTGCGACCAATCCCGACAAGCAGTCCGCCACCGCTCAGAAGCTCCCCCCGGCTGCCGAGCCAGAACACATGGAAGCGCTGGCGGGACCGCCCGGACTCGTCCTTGTCCCCGCTCCCGTGCTGCCCAAGGAGTACGGACCTGTCACGACCTCCAGCACGACGCGGGAGCGACCCCGACTGACGGCGCTTACCGGAGGGCTGACCTTGCCAGTGCCCGATCTGAGTCCGGAAACCGCCGCGGCCCCCTGGTCGTCCACGGTTCCATCGACTTGCGGGGCGAGCCGTGGTGGTGGTGGGGCTCAGTGCCCTGCGCCCGGCTGTCCTGACCGACATGGCCCGCCACAGCAGCACCCCCGCAGTTGTCCCGGAGCGGTGGCAGACCACGCAACGGGCGCGAGACCGGCCTGCCCGGCCGCGCCTCCAGCGTCGCCCTCTCCCTGCCCGTCCACGAGCACCCACGCCTCGTCGACGCCGCCACCACCCTCAGCACGCGAGCCACCGGACTCCTCCCGGTGCACCTGCTTGCCGATGCCACACTGCAGTCCGAAAGAAACGAGTGGTCGCAGGCAGAGCCGCCACTCCGGCGCGCTCTGCCCTAGAGCTGTGCGCTCCTGGGCCCGGCGGGCGCCGGGCCCAGGAGCGCGTCATCAGCAATCGATCTTCTTCAGCAACCGGAACATAGCCATGTGATCGAAACCCCCAACACAGAGACGCCGCATCTGTAGGCTCTGGTCCCTCATCACCACTCTTGAGGGGGGACCTCACTCTTGCGTAGCTATGCCGTCATTCTCGTTGTACTCGCCACCTGCGCCGTCGGCGCGCTGTCTGCCGCTCCGGCGCATGCCGCCGAGTACTCCTCCGCGCTGAAGGTCCGCGGGGTCCAGTACGACGCACCCGGTAGGGACTCCAACAGCTGCACCTCCGGGAACACGCGCGACGAGTACCTGACGATCACGAACTTCTCGCGCACGGCGACCGTCAACCTGCGCGGCTACGTGGTCAAGGACGCCGCTGGCAACCGGTTCACGTTCACCGCGAACCACTACCTGCAGCCCGGCGACTACGTGAAGCTCCGCGGCGGCAACGGCACCGACTCCGACGGCGGCAACGTCGTCTACCGCGACAACTGCAACTTCATCTGGAACAACGACCGCGACACCATCTACCTCGTCAAACCTGGTGGCGCAGCGGCAGACACGCACTCCTACACCAAGACTGCCAACGACCGCGACGGCAACGGCTTCATCACCTTCCACTGACACACCACCACATGGATGCCGCCCAGGCGTGGCCCGGGCGGCATCGTTGTCCGCTCCTGACAGCCCACGCCGTCCCCGGCATGGACACGGAGCGCAGTTCGAGTATTAGCCCGGCAGCCGCGGGGGATGGCACGACGGCAGTGGCAAAGGCGGAAGGCGCATGGCATCGCGTCTGCCAGACGGCGCGACGCGGCGGACCGTTTCCCCGGTGAACTCCTTCGCCCGCCTGGCTGAGCCCTGCGCGAAACCGTTGGTCAACGCCTGGTGTTGGCCGGTATCCAGCGTTCGTGATCAAGAACATGGCTCGCGGCCTCGCCGCGCTTTCCCTCGCCCTGACCCCGCTCGCCGTCCCTCTCGCAGCGCAGGCCGCGCCCGATGCGCCGACGCGTGCGGAGGTCCTTGCCCTCGCCGACGCCCTGGAGCTTGTCCAGATCGCCGATGAGTCCCGCGCCGGCTACCAGCGGGATTCCTTCAAGCACTGGAACAGCGGCCTGGACAAGGCCGATGGCTGCAACACCCGCGCCGAGGTCCTCTTGGACGAAGCGACCGAGGCACCGACCGTCGCGGCGGGCTGCAAGCTGTCGGGGGGCGAGTGGGTGTCGTACTACGACGGCCAGGAGGTCGCCGATCCGGCGAAGCTCGACATCGACCACATGGTCCCGCTCGCCGAGGCTTGGGACTCCGGCGCCTCCGCGTGGACACCGGCGCGGCGTGAGGCGTACGCGAACGACCAGCACGCGGCCACGAGCCTCGTAGCAGTCACCGCACGCTCGAACCGCGCGAAGGCCGACCGGGACCCAGCAGAGTGGATGCCACCGCTCCCGGACGCGCACTGCCGCTACGTCGGCGAGTGGACCGCCACCAAGCTCCGCTGGGGCCTTGCCGCAGATCAGGCCGAAGCCGACGCGCTGAAGGTCTACGCCGAGGCCTGTGAGACCACGGTCGTCCACTACACGCCCGCCCCGTAGCTGAGCCTTTGGGCCGTGCCCCTCAGGCGGGTCGGCTCGTTGGTCGTGGTGAAGCGACGCACGCTTCCTTCAACGGGTCTGCCATCGATAACTGGCAGAGCCGTTCCGGCCCCGTCAGCCCACCATCTCTGACGGGGCCGACACCCCCTTCTGCTTGGCCCGGTCAGCTGGCGTGTCGGTAGGCGCTGGCGGGTCCGGCGAGGCGGCGGCCGTACTTGGCGTTGATCCGGTCGACCACTGGTTCCAGGCGGAGCCGCATCTCGCGGGCCTGGTCGAGGGAGAGCTGGGTGCCGGGTCCTTCGTCGGCTGGGCGGAGGTCTTCGGCGATCAGTGTCAGGCGCCGGATCCGTGCGCGCTGGAAGGCCATCGCGTCCAGGAGCCGCAGGGTGCCGACGCGGAGGTCTTCGGTGTGGGCGGAGGGCTGCGGGAGGCGTTTGGTGCGTTGGGCGGTTGCGCCGCCGGCGAGCCTGACGGCAAGGGTGAGGCCGCGGGCGATCTGGGCGCGGCTGCGGATCCGGTCGCCGAGTTCCACGGCCAGATCGAGGAGCGCGGCGCGGACGAGGACGGGGTCGAGCATGCCGTGGTCGAATCCGAACGATGTGCTGGTCGACTCCGGCATCCGTGCGACGGCTACGGCGCGGGGGTCGATGCCGCGGGCCCGGTTGCGCAGGATGCGGCCGGCCTTGCCGCCCAGGATCCTGCAGACGACGGTCTCGTCCATTGCGGCGAGCGCGGCAACCGTGTGCAGGCCGTAGGCCCGGAGCTGACTGGCCTGGGCAGGGCCGATGCCGTGCAGGGCGTCGATGGGGAGCGGGGCGAGGAACGTCTCGACGGCGCGGTGGTCGGGCAGGTGCAGCACTCCGGAGCGGCCCACCCTCGCTGATGCGGTAGCGGCGGTCGCCCAGGTATCGGCGACGCCGATGTGCGTGTCGATACCGGTCTGCAGGAGCGCTCGCACCCGGAACTGCTGCGCGAGCTCGCCAGCGTCCACGCCGAACAGACGCAGCCTCCCCTTGACCTGCGCGAGCCCGGCCGTGGGCGGCAGCGGCTGGACGAGCGGGGTGAACCCCGCAAGGAGGTCCAGGACGAGCCGGTGATCTTCCGAGGAGGTGTCAGGGCGGCACCGGACGTGCCACAGGGTGTGGGACGGCGTCGGCCCGGTCATGCCGCGCTCCGGGTGTGCTCGCGCTCGGCCCGCACGTGAGCCGCCAGCTCCGCCCTCCTCGCCGTCGGCCGCGGTCGTGCCCAGTAGGGGTGGAAGTAGACGGCGGTCGACAGGCGCAGGAGGTGGCGGCGCAGCCGGGTGGTGGCCGTGGTGCCCCGCCGGGCGAGGGCCTCGTACGTCGCGGCCCAGGATCGCTGGGCGGCAACGAGGTCGTCGGGGAACGGGTGGAACCTCATACACCGATTAGAGCACCTGTGCGAATTCTTTCGCACGTCATGTCACACCGGTTCCAGGAGGCGAGATCTCCCCTCGGCCGCGTTGGCACCTGACCGCCCGATCTCCGAGGAAGCGCGCCATGACCGCCCCCGCCCAGCCGGTGAACCTCCCACCGCAGATGTGCCCGCCTCACCTCCTCGGCCGCTGCGCGAAGTGCGCCGTTCTCTGCACCAGTCAAGGCGAGCTGATCTGAACGGCATCCGCCGTAGCAGACGGGGTGGCAGTGGATGGGCGGCGATCACCAGTCGCGGGTGGAGTTCGCGCCTTCGATGAGCGTCGTGCGAGCGGCGGACAGGTCGCGCCCGGTAGCTGTCTGTGCTTCGTCCACCAGGAAATCCAGAGCGTCGAAGAGCTCCTCGCGTTCCACGGTCTCGATGCAGGGCGAGCGTCTGTCCAGCGCGTTGAGGGCGGAGGCGAAGGCGCGCCCGATGTCCTCGATTTTGCCATGCTGCTCGCCGCTCGTGACCTCGGCGAGGAAGGCGTCCCTGGTGGCCTTGTACTGGGCAACGGCCTTGCGGTAGAGGGTGCGGGGGATGTGCTCGCGGCCGTCCCAGTCGCGGAGCGGGTTGGCAGTGTTGGCAGCGACCCATTCCGGCTTGCGCGCTCCGCGGACGTCGAGCTGCACTCCGTGTCGCACGTGGGGACGCCAGGTCTTGCGCATCGCGGTCGCATAGTCCGCCGGAATGCCGTACAGCGATACCTCCTCCACGTCCGGGACATGGTGCGGCAGAAGACAGTCTGATGCGTCCATCCCGAACAGTTCTGTGATCGTGAGCCCTTGCAACCGCGGCAGTCTGTTCAGGGCTGCCGCCGACGTGAGCATTCCGAGGTTCCCCCGCAGCGACAAGCGGGTCAGATCAGGGAAGGCAGCCACGAGGAGGGCGCAGTCGAGCTCGGTGATCCCGCGGACCGTCAGGTGCTCGACGCCCGCCCGTACGTTGCCGCTGGTGCTTTCGGCGTTCAGCTCGTCGGCCGTACACGTCAGCGCATGTGGGGAAGTCCAGTCCTCGCGGTCGCCGCTGTCCCGGTGTCGCTGCCGTGCCAGTTGTTCACCCCCCCCATGCCGGGCTGTAGGCAGATGAGGGTCTGGTCACCAGCGGGGGCAGGGAGCCGACCACCGTGAAGCTCTTCGGAAGGAGCCACCCATGGTTGCAGTGGGCGAGCTTGCCGCCCCAGCTGTGTTGCGTGAGCTGGAGCGGCTGCACGTCGTCGCCCAGGTCGGCCACGGTCGCAGGCTCGGGCCCGGACCAGTTCAGCTCGAGAACCGCAGCACACTTTGCCGCGACGTCGATGCCGGTGACCTGCGAGGCGGTCCAGGCACCGAGCGCCTCGGACTACACCGCGACGACGTCGCCGACGGCAACCGGCCTCGGTGGTTGGTCTCGTCTCATGCCCGGATGCTAGCTGGCTGCGTCCGAGGGACGGCCTCGCTCATCATGCATGGGCCTGCGGTCAGCCACGTAGATTCACAAGTCGCGAGCCGAGATCGAGCTTTCGGATCGACGATTCAGGTTCACTCGGGCCGGCGAGTGGTCGGGATTCCGAGGGCGATGGGTGCCCGTTGGGCAGTTCGGGCGGCGTCGGCCTGCTTGGTGCGGACGAAGGTCAAGGTCATGTCGATGCCTTCGATCTCGCCGAGCCACTGCTCGTCCTCGGCGCGTTTGCGGCGGAGGATCAGATCCTTCTCGATCTCCATGAGCCGCGACAGCATTTTCGGGTCGACCCGAAGCATGGGGCATCGGATGCAGGAGTTCGCCCGCACCTTCGTGCCCGAACGCAACCGGGTGTCTTTCGGTGGGGTACCGGACCAGTGCGGCTTCAGCAAAGACGGGCATCGCTGTGTCCGCCCACGCCACTGCAAGCAGTTGTGCCTCACGCACTACACCCAGTGGAAGACCCACACCCGCCGCAAACTTCCCGGCCGGTGGGAAGACACCGCAGCCCCCTACACCGACACCCCCGCATGCCCGGCTCCCGCGTGCCCGCTGCCGGGCCTCTTCGGCCGTGGTCTGTGCCGCCACCACGCGCAGCGCTTCCGCGAACACCGCCGTTCCCACCCCGACGCCCCGGTAGCCCCGTGGGCGGCACAACAGCCCCCGTACCTCGCCCCGCACCAGTTCAGCCTCCTTCCTCTGCCCGAGCCGCTGCGCCTTGAGGTCCTCTACGGCCTGCAGCAGGCAGAACCCTGGCTGCGGATCTTCGAGCCCGCTCAGGTCCGCCGCATGGTCCGCGACCTGGCCGGCACCGCCACACTCGTCAGCGCCGTCACCGACGAGCAGATGTGCCCGCGTTCCACCGTCGCAGTCCTCAGGCTCCTCACCCGCGTCCGCACCGCGGTCCAGGCCGCCCACGCCGAATACACCGGAACAGCACCGGCCCAGGACGACATCCTTGACCTGCGAGCCCTGGGCCAGCGATCCCGCACACCAGCGGGCATCAGAACCCCCAAGACCGTCGACCTGCGCACCATCAAACAACGCTGGCTGCGCGACCTGCTGCGGACCTGGACGATCCAGCAGCGCCCCGGAGCGGACGAGTTCGGCCGCACGCTGCGCGGGGTGGAGCTCGCTTCCCGGGCCCTCGCGCCCCGCCCGGGCACCGACGACCCCGCACGGCTGCGCTACGACGACGTCACCGCAGTGGTCGAGGCGTTCCGCACCGCGCTCAAACTGGACGGCGAACCCGCCGGCTGGAACTACCGGATGTCCATCGCGAGCCACTTCTTCGCCCTGATCGACTACAGCCGGCGCTCCGGGACCACCGAAAACCTCTCAGCCGCCTTCGTCCGCGACCCCGCCACCCACCGCATCGCACAAGAGGAAGCCAACGAGGACGAGATCGGCAAAGCCATCCCCGAGCCGGTGATCCGCCAGCTCGACGCCCACCTCGACCTCCTCGGACAGGGCAAGGCCCGAGGCCAACGCACCCTCGCCCCCGCAGACCTGCAACTGATGTACCGCACTCTTTACATCCTGCTCAGGGACACCGGACGACGCCCCCTTGAAGTCCTCTCCCTGCCCCTGGACTGCCTAGAGACCCGCAACGACCAGATCTCCCTGATCTGGAACAACCACAAGACCCGCCGGTACCGCCGACGCCTGCCCATCACCGCATCCACCGCCGAAGCCATCCGCACCTGGAGAGCCCGACGCGACCAGCTCCAGCCCACCCTCCCGCCAGCCGGTGCAGACTTCCTCTTCCCCGCGCTGACCCACCTCGCCACCCGCGCCTACCTGCACACCAGCTACCTCGGCGAGACCCTGCGCCACTGGGTCGACTCCATCCCCCACCTCCACGGCGAAGGCGCCGACCCGTACGGCAACCCCCTGCCCTTCGACCGGGCCCTCATCTACGCCTACGCGTTCCGTCACTCCTACGCACAACGCCACGCAGACGCCGGAACCCCCCTCGACGTCCTGCGTGAACTGATGGACCACAAGTCCGTCAGCACCACCCAGCGCTACTACGCCGTCTCCCTCAAACGAAAACGCGACGCCGTCACCAAACTCTCCGCACACGTCGTCGACAACCACGGCCGGCCCAGCCCCTGCTCCGAGTCCGCATACGAACTGCGCTCCGTCGCTGTCCCCTACGGCGGCTGCACCGAACCCAGCAACGTCAAAGCAGGCGGCAGCTCCTGCCCCATCCGCTTCCAGTGCGCTGGCTGCGGCTACTACCGCCCCGACCCCTCCTACCTCACAGCGATCGAACAGCACGTCAACGAACTTCGCGCCGACCGCGAAACGGCCCAGGCCATGGACGCTGCCGAATTCGTCACCACCGCCCTCACCGCACAGATCAGCGCCTTCGAGCAGGTCACCGACCGCATGCGACGCCAACTCGCAGCCCTCCCCGCCGCCGAACGCCAGGAGATCGAAGAAGCCAGCGCCGTCTTGCGCAAAGCCCGCGCCGGCACCCACACCCTCCTGCCCCTCACCGTGATCACGAGGACGGATCCGGCATGAACCCCCACGGCAACGCGCACACCCTCGTCCAGGCCCGCCGCCGCGACAGCCTCGACAAACGGCAGCGCGCCCTCACCGCCCTCACTACTCTGGAACAACAGGGCAAAAAGATTACGCACGCCGCGGTCGCCCGCACCGCCAGTGTCTCCACCTGGCTCACCTACACCGAAGGCATCCGCGAACACATCGAAGCCGCCCAGCGACGCCAGCAGCAAAGCGTCCCGCAGCCTGTACCTGCCCGGAATCCCAGTGCGACGTTGCGCACGGAGTTGGAATTGGCCAGACAGGAGATCCGCGCCCTGCGCGAAGAGCGTGATCAGATGAGGCAGGCTCTCCAGTATCAGCTCGGGCAGCAACTCGATGACCTGAGCGCTACCGCCTTGAGCGGACGGGTTGACGAGCTCACGTGTCACAACCAACGGCTCGCTGACCAGCTCCGGGAGACTACCGACGAGAACACTGCCCTCAAGGTCCGCATCGCATCCCTGGACCAAGACCTCGCGGCAGCGCGCACCAGCCTGCGTCGCATGATCCGAAACGAGAACACTGCACGCTGATGCCTTGGGGTAGAGCCAATCAGAGAATGGATACATGTTCGGCCCGAAGCGTTCTCACTCCCGGTCGATTGATACAAGTCGGACTCGACCCGGCAAGTGTGTGCGACAGGCGCTCTGGTGCTTCTACCTGGACCACCACGGCTTTTTGAGTGTGCGCAGGTGCTCCCGGACGGCAGCGATGTAAGCGGTCTCCAGCGTCTGCAGCGCGCTGAGGTCGATCTGTGCCGGCGGGATGTTCATGGCCGTGTCGCTCTCGATGGGGGACGCTTCCCACGCTGCGTGCATGGCCGCTCCGGCCGTCTTGCGCAGCTCCTGGACGAGGTCGGCGTAGGCACGGCCCACCGCTTCGGATTCGATCTTCGTCCAGGCAAGGTGGTAGGAGAGGTTGCCCTGGATCTCCCGCAACGTCTCCGACAGCCGTACGCGTTCCTCGGACGCGGCGTCGAACCGGCGCCGCCTGATGGCGTAGGGCATCTCCTTGTAGGCGCTGTGGGCGGCGAAGGCCTCGGCGAAGGCGGTCCGGAGCCTGCTGAGCTCCTCCTCCCGGGTCTTTCGCTGTGCGAGCCAGATGTTGATGGCCGCGGTGAGCGCGGCGGCGAGGAACGCCCCGGACACCACGGCCGGCCACACCGAGGTGGCATCGGCCGCAGCAGGAGCCGCGGGCGGCGCGGAAGGCACCACGGTGGCCGTCGACACCGCCGGGACCGGCACGGAAGGCGCCGCGGGCGGCGCGGAAGGCACCGCTGCTGCGGCCGACGGAGTAACCGCCGTCTGCACGGGCGCCATGACAACCTCCAAACTGATACCGGGCACGCCGCTCACGGGCCGTGGGGAGTTTCCTGGCCGGGCCACTCACCCGTGCCGCGCCACCATTGTTCACGCAGCAGATGGGCCACTACATGCCCCAGCAAGGCCTCCGGCCCGTCCGCGCGGACCCAGCGCTGCTCAGGCGCATCGTACGGGTACCACATGCACAAAGCGTCATCGGAATACCGGTGAGGCGACTCCGACGGCCCATCGGTGTACACATGCGGCACGTCGGGGGCCCCTGGGCCGAAAACGATCGAGACCGTCTGCTCGACGACGTCCGCGACCCGCAGCTGGACGGCCAGGGCGAAGCCACCGCGGTAGCGGTGCGGAGGCGGGATGACCCTGACCGCTTGGCCGCAGGCGGCCAGGCGTCGCTGGAAGGCGATGCGGGCCGCCGGCCTGGCGAACCAGGCCGGCGCACGCCAGGCAGGACGGCGCCTCACGCGTGATGCCCCGCGCCGTAGGCCCGGGTGGGACGTACCTCGGCCGCCGGCCCGCTCAGCCCCAGCGTCACCGTTGTGACAGGCGTGCGCTGCCGCAGCGCCGCGATCTTGCCCGCGAAACTGTCGGACACCGGGGCCTGCACGTATCGGTAGAACACCCCCGACAGCGCCGACAGCACCGCCTCGCGGTCGTCGTCGACCGCCAGAGCCTCGGCCACGCCGTCCGCCGCCCCGCGCAGCCGCCGGGCCGCAGACTCACGCCCCACCAGCAGCTTCACGTTCGGCGAGACCCCCAGAGGGTCCTTGGTCGCCGTACCGGCCTCCACCCGGGCCGCAGCCTCGGACATCACCGTGGCCAGCGCCTTCGCCACGCCCATCCCCGGCTCGATGAACTCCCACGCCCACACCGTCAGGTTGTGCGAGGAGAAGCCCGGCTGGGAGTACTGCTTGTTCCACGCCTTCAGCAGGCGCACCACCCTGCGGCGGGTACGGCGCATCGACTGCGTCCCGCTGGTGAAGAGCGCGACGTGTCCCTCCGGGTCGGACGCCTCCCACCGGTCGGTCTCCAGGTTCGGGATCCACAGCCCGCCCCCTTCCTTCCGGGTGAGGGCCACGACCAGGTCCACCGTCGGGTCCTGGCCGTCGACCGGCTCGCCGAAGGTGATCTTCGGGCCGCGCTTGGAGGTGCCGCAGCGGGCCTTCGGGTACACCTTGCGCACAGCGGGGCCCAGCAGCGCGCACAGCTCGCCGGTGATCGCGGCCGGCGTCTCGCCGCCCCCGTCCGGTCCGAGCCGCGGATACACGCGCCGGTCCAGGACGACTCCGCCGTCACCGTCGCCGACCGGGTGGGTGAAGGTGTGCTGGGGCAGCGAACCACTGCGGTAGGTCCGCAGTGCGCCCGTGAAGCCGATTGCGCTCGAGCTGACCAGGTCCAGCCGCGTACGTGCCTGCGCCAGCGGCTCAGGGTGGGCGTCGATCTGGGCGCGGATGTCGTTGAGGATGTCCTCGGTGTATCCCATGAGGATGTGTCCGTTCAGGTGAGGGGCGCCGAGCGCCGCGCATCGCCCGGGACTTCCCCGGGCGGAGCCGTCACTCGGCGGCTCACCCTCCTCTGACGTCACACCGTCGAGATCGTCCGGGCACCCCTCACCCCCGCTGCGATCAGGTCAGGAACAGTCGCGGCAGACGGTGCTCGCACCCTCGAACCGGGACGGGGCCAGGACCATGAAGCAGCGCTCGCAGGGACGGTCGCTCCGCCTCCTGGCGGCCGTGCAACCACAGTGCCCCTGCCCGCACGCAGGCTCCCCGCAGTCCGCACACGCCGACTCGGTGATCTTGAACGGCTCCCCGCACGTCTCGCACTCCCACCAGGAACCGAACCGGGAGCTCCCGGTCCGCGGCCGCGGCGCCGTGAAAGCACGCCAGGCCACGTTGTCCTCGGCGAGCACCGCGATCAGGTAGTCCTCGTCACACCAGGCTGCCTGCCCGTACAGCAGATCGCTCTGCTGGCCGGACCGGTAGAGCACGAACGTCTTGTCGCGCTCGACCGTGTCGTGGGTCCCCAGGGCCGCGGCCAGGAGCGGGGTGCCCGACTGGTCGGAGCCCCGAGTCGGCGGAATCATGCCGTGAGCCGCGGCGAACAGCACCCGGCCCGCGGCGTCGAACAGGACGACCGCGCCTCCGCCGGCCAGGTACTGCGCCGCACGCACACAGCACGCCTCGCGCGAGGCGCGGGAGGTGCGGAACATGGCGACCACATCGTCGGCGCAGGGCCCGCGGCGGCGTACGTCCGCGGCAATCTGCCCATCCGGCACGAGGATGCGCGCGGCGAAGGCGTCACAGGCGGCTTCCTCGAACGTTTCGGAGTCCTCCCAGTCGAACAGGCGCTGCCCCAGCTCGGGGTCGGTCTGCTGGAGATGGTGGCCCAGCTCGTGCAGGCCGGTGAATCCGCGGCGCCGATGTGAGCGGGCCGCCCCGACCACCAGCGTGGGGGGATCGGTCTGCGACCGGTAGCTGCCGGCGACCGAGCACCGGCCACCGCCGTCCGACGCGGCCTCCAGCGACACCTGGAGGTCCGTCCAGCGGCCCAGCTCGGCCAGCGGATCCGCACGCAGTGCTTCCACAGCGCCGGGGTGCAGCCGCTCAAGAGCCGAGATCATCGCCTCCGCCTGACGCGGAGCCTCCTGGTCGAACCGGCGCCGTGTCACGCGCCGCCCTTCGTAGTGTCCTCGTCGCCGAGGAACTGCCGCAGACGGGCGTCCCAGTCGGCCGCGCCCCCGCCTGTCTCGCGAGCGGCCAGGGCAAAGGCGCCGTAACTGCCCCAAAGACGCGCCTGGGCTTCACTGATCTCCATCTGCCGGGCGCGGCGTACCCATACCGAGCGCCACCGCGGGTGCTCTATGGCCTGGACGAGATCGGCGGGCAGGGGACGGACCGTCCGGGCGATCTGCTCTGCGCTCAGCCCGGTCGCCGAGGCGATGGCACCGATCCGGTCGGCAGGCAGCGGGGCCTTGCCGCGAAGCAATTTCATGACCTCGGGCTGCGGCATATCCAAGGCAGAGCACAGCGTCCTCAAGTCCAACCGGTCGCCGAGCAGCGACGCCAAGGTCCCGGGAGGCCGTCCGCTCTCCTGAACCGGCAGACCGGGCGCATGTTGTAGATGCTCCAGATCATCAGCGAGGCCGGCTCGCGTCTCGGCGTCCGGCTCCAGGGCGGAACGGATCATCTGTCCCTGGCGTACCCCTGCCGCGGCCGGCGCCGGTCGGCCCTGGGCCCGGGCCGCCGCACACCCCACGATGTCCTCGTCCCAGGCATCGACCACGCGCTCCAGCACGCGCATGGGGACACTGGAGACCAGCCCTGCCCACACGGTGGCCTCGACGCCGAACGCGGTATGTGCCCCGTCCACGACCACGCTGGTCTCATCCTCACCGGGCGGGTCGATCGTGATGGGGACGGCGTTCACCTCACGGGCGCCCACCTCCAGGATCAGCACAAGCATGCGGACCTCGTCCCAGCGTGCCCGCCATACCTGACCAGCATTGATCTCCGCCTGAGCCGGATCACCGAAGCGCTCTCTCAGCCCTGCCTCCGACAGAGCATGCGGCCCACGCATCTTTCGAGCCAGGTCCAGGAACCGCTGCGGCACTTTCGAGTCACTCATGGCGTCCTCCCGCATCCATCGACTGAGCAGGCCTCCACCATCGACTGACGTCATACCGACCAGGACGTCCGGCCCCGACCGCGCTCATCGTGCTTGCGCCGCTTCGCTGCACAGCCGGATCACCTCCGACCCCACCGAACGTACCTCGTGCCCGTCTCCGTTCCCGACGAGCTGCTGCAGTTTCTCCTTCAGCCGTGTCCTGTGGTGATACGCCTGGGACCGGCCACAGCCCAAAAACGCCTGAAGCTCTCCCGGGCGCTCCAGATACGCGACCATGCCCCGCTCCTGGGGGCTGAGCATGGCCACGATCTGTGCCGCGGCCGATGTCGCACCAGCCTCGTCGTCGCGAGCAAGCACGATCTCCTCGGGGGAGGCGTGCGCACCGGCGGTGATCTGCGATCCCGCATCGTCGGGGAGCGGGAGGACTCCCGGATCCAGCGCCACAGGAAAACGGGCAATGAACACCTCGACGAGCTGTGCGACCTCCATCGATCCAGCAGCGGTGGACAAGACCGCACGGATCACGGCTTCCAGCGACTTCCGGTCAGCGAGAGGGGCACGACGCGTTTCACTGGTCCACTTCGGGATCTTGATGTTCGGCACAGCGCACGCGGCGTCGACGAGCGGGCCGGGGGGACCGGACCAGGTCTGAACCGTCGTGCCGGCCAAGCGCCACCTACCGGCTCCCGCCTCGCCCGGCGGCACCACCTCAAAGGCACCGCAGTCCGTCAGCACATCTTCCAGCGAGCGCCTGACCGAACCGAGCGCGGTTTTGCGGGCCTGGTCGATCAGCCAGCGACGGATCGATTTTCGCAGCAAGCGTCCGACACTGTCATCGTCGTCGGCCTGAGCCAGGAGATTGGCGGTGACCGCCTGGAGGCGGTCTGCCAGAAACTCATACAGCAGATCCTCCTCGTCGGCCTTCTGCCAGCCGGCCGGAGGAGCAAGAACGGGGAAGCGCCGTGCTTCCTGCCGCACCAGCTCGCCGGTCAGCATCAGACACGCGGGGCCGAAGCACCCGAGTTCGTGCAGTTCGTCGAATACGGAAATAGCCGGTACCTCCCCTTGATGGGCGAACCGTACGTCAAGAAGAGCTCTCGGAACAGGAAGTTATGGATTCCCCCTCGTACGTCCATCCCACGCTTGAACCTGAGCGAAGGCACGGATGCCTGCAGCCCCCTCGACCGGGTTGATGTGCCGGGTGGGGGACTGATGCCGACGAGCAGAAAGGGGAGGCCACCGGCCTCCTCTTTCTCGCTGGCGGGGCGTGCGCCAACACGTGTTCCGCCTGATGCCCGTAGTTCTTGGATGCACCCAGTGGACTAAGGGCCTTGCCAACTTCGCTGTCCCACATTCAGTTTGACCAGCGTGCCATTGCATCCTAATGACCAACCTGCCCCCTGCCAGCCGAGCCCTCGGGCTGGCTCGGCACCGGCGCAGCCACCGCCCACGGGACGTCCAGTGCAGTGAGGGCGGCCTGCTGCTCCTGGGCGAGCTTGCCCCACCTCGATTTGGTGTTCGAGACCCACACGCCCAATCTGACGGCGATCGGCTCGGTTTCGCCGTCGACCATGATCTGTTCGGTGTGGCCGCGCGGGACGGGCCGGTGGGCGCCTTCCCGCTCCACCCATTGCTTGAGGGCCGCGAGGCCGCGCTGGAACGCCTGCTGCGCTTTACTCAGGCCCTTCGTCGTACGAGGAGCAGCGGGCGCGTGAGACGGCGCCTCAACGGGCTTGATGCCCAGCTTGGTCAGTCGTTCCTGTTGTTCGGCGGAGAGTTGTGTCCATGTGCTCGCTTCTCTTTGCCGCGTGAGCCATCGTCCGATGTCGTCGCCGTCCATCAGCACGCCGGGTGCGATGTCGGGCAGGTAGCCGTCGGCGTCGACCAGGTCCGCGAGCACCTTGTAGTGCCGCTGCCAGTCGAGTGGCCAGGGGCAGTTCCAGTCCGGGTCGATCTCCGCGAGCTGCGCAGCCCGGGTCTCCGCGCGCTGCGGGTTCTTGCCGAGGCCGTTTTTGCGGCGGAGGTTGGCGAGGAGTTGTCCGATGGCCAGCTGCTCACTGTCAGCCTCGCCTTCGCCCCACACGGTGTCTTGTCGGGGTGCGAGGTGTCCGGTGGCCCGGTGGTAGGAGCGGAGTGCGGCGAGTTTGGTCTCCCAGGCTTCGTCGCCGGGTTCCCACACCATCCCGGCCTCGTCGAGGAGGGTTTTGCGATGGAGGTCGAGTTCACCGGCCCGCAGCGCTTTCCGCTGTTGATGGACCCATCGCCCAAGCGGAAACGCCTTAGTCGTCCCGACCTCGGTCTCGGTGTCATAGGGGACGGCGTACAGGCCGGCGATCTCGTTCTCGGCACGCCACCGGACCAGGGCCTGGTAGCCCTCGAGCCAGACGAGGGACTGGGGGCGGATGACGCGGCAGCGGGTGAGGGCTGCGATGTCGGCGGCGTGGCGGGGGGAGGCGAAGTTGATCACGATCGAGGTGACCCGGTCGACCTCCTGCTGCGCCTCGCCGGCCTCCTCGGGCATGTCCCCGTTCTCCGGGCCGGCCCCGGCCGCGAGGGCCGGCCGGACGTGGATACGCCGCCGTTCGGTGCCGCGGGTCAGGGCGCGGGAGGCGAGCTGGTCGACCATGCGTTCCGAGTGCGAGCGCAGCGCTTGGAGGATGTCGACCAGGGGCTGGTAGCTGGCGGAGGCGACCATGTCCTTCGGGTCCTCCCCGGGCTGCAGGAAGACCGGGATGATGACCCGCGCCGTCTTCACACTGCCGTCCGGGTTGGGCCGCAGCGCCCGCCCGATGTTCTGGACGATGTCGACCTGGGAGCTGCGGGAGCCGACGATGCACACGGCCTCGACCCCGCGTAGCCCGGTGATGTCGACCCCGACCCCCAGTGCTCGTACCGAGGAGAGGAACGCCCGGTGCACCCGCCGGCCCTCGGCGTTGATGCCGTTGGCGAACCGGTGGATCACTTCACGCCGGTGGGCGATGGGGTGGTCTCCGCACAGCCAGTCCGCCCACACCCGCCCCGGCGGCACGTGACGCCCGTCCTCGAGCTCGTACAGCTCGGCGTCGATCGACGACGCGGGCAGCTCCTCCGCCCCGGCTAGCGCCGCCGCGGAGGCCTCAGCCGTATACAGTTCGGCGGCGGTCGCCGGCATCTGCCCGGCGAACGCCGCGGCTTCCTCGACCCGCTGGTGGAACACCATAGTGGTGTGCAGATTCTGCTGCGCCGCGTGCTCGAGCAGTGCGGCCTGGAGCAGGGCCAGGCGTCGGCCGCGCAGCGCGTCCTCGGACAGACCGAGGATCGGGTCGGGGTCGCGGATCTCGAGCACGTCGATCTCGAAACCGGCAAGGATCGAGCGTTCCACCGCCTCCGCCAGCCCAAGATCGAAAATCCGGGTGCCGTACGTGTGGGAGTCGTCCTCCATCGACGCGATGACCAGCTCCCGGCCGTCCCGCCCGCGCTGCGGCCGGGGCGCGGCGAGGATCCGCGGGGTGGCGGTCAGGTAGAGCCGGAAGTCGACAGGAATCCGGGTGTTGTCGTGGATCGCCGCCCACGGCCGCCCCATGTCCCCGGCCGTCATGTGCCCCTCGTCCAGAATGGCCAGGTCGAACGGAGCCATCCGCTGCCCATACAGCCGCTCCCCGCCCGCCAGAGCCGCCTCCAACGGCCCGCGCACCGTCCGCTGGCCCGAAGGGTCCTCCGGGTCCTCTCGATCGACCAGGGAGGCGTACGTGGCGAACACGACCACCGGCCCCGATCCCGCCCACAGCGCGAGCTGGATCGGGTTGGTCGTGGTCCGCACTCCGAGCCGCTCCAGGACCTCGTCCCTGTCCACCGAGCAGACCGCAACCATCGGCGCCCGGTGTCCGACCCGCCGCCAGGACTGGGCACTCTGCACGATCAGATCCAGGGTGGGCACCATGACGAGGATCCGGCCCTCGGGGAAGCACTCCAGGGCACTCGCAGCGGCTGTGATCGTCTTCCCGGACCCTGTCGCGGACACCCCCATGGCACGCGCCCCCTGAGGGGGAACAGATGATCTTGCAGAGAATCCCACCCATTTTCGGAAGGCCGACTTTTGAGCGACCTGATGTTCCCTGAGCGAGATTCCCTGCATTTTTTGGTTCCCTTTCCGGGATGGAGACTCAGGTAGCGGTGATATGTCCGGCCTCAGCCCGTAGTGCCGAGGCCCCTGAGCCCCCACTCGTCGAGTCCGGCATAGACGGTGGCAGTGAGGCATTGAGGGGCGTCCATGACTTCGGCTTCACCGCGGTAGACGGCGACCAGCGAGTCGGTACCGCGCCACCAGGTGTCCGCAAGGCCGGCAACCTCCTGCACGGCCTCGAACCCATCGAGCTCGAGCTCGTCCACGGCAGCGCCCCTCAGCTTCGTGGTCGTACGCGCCCACCGACGCGTGTGGTACGCCAGAGCCAGGGCCTCCACCCACCCCTCGACACTGGCATGTAGCGGCACCCACTTCCCGGCGTGAAGACCGAACTCCCCGTTCGGGCCGACCATGAACGCGTAGGGAAGAGCCGTACGCTGCGTACCGGCTCCGAAGTGCCAGTCAGGATCGGGCCCCTCGGGCACATCCCCACTGAGCGTCCGCGGCCCCCCGTCATAGTGAGGAGAAGGCGGAAGAGCCAGACCGCCCCAAGCCGCCTCGAAGGCCGCCACCCGATCAACCTGAGCCGCAGGCACCCCATGGCCCATCCACCGAACCCTGTACCGCTCCACGTCGTAACGACCGGTCCAGTACCCATGAGCCCGGATGAAGCCTTCCGCCCTGCGTGTGAGCCCCGCAGGGATATCTGTTTCGATCGCCATCTCCCCACCCGAGCCTATGCCACGTTTTCGCCAACCCTACATGCTGCATCATATGATGCAGCTGACGCTACCAGAACCTGACACACAGACAGACCCCACTCCTCCAGCCAGCCAGGCCCGCGTCAGCGGGCCCATGGGCCCTGGAGGCGCAGCCGGAAGGGCCCTTAAGGCGGGGGAGCGCAGCGGACCCGCCGACCCTGGGCAGAGCGAAGCGAAGCCCAGGGCCGGCGGGGCGAAGCCCCGCAGCTCCGGAAGCGCAGCGAACGGAGCGTCACCAGGCTTGCGAAGCAAACCTGGTGAGTGGGACGCGCAGCGTCCCACCAGCGCTCCCGCGGAGCGGGAGCGCAACACCCGCGCGCAGCGCGGGTGTTCGCTTGCACATCGCGCAGCGATGTGGTACCCGCTCCG
>NZ_JBICBL010000017.1:0-109359 GCF_043089925.1 Streptomyces sp. NPDC013457 | reverse complement strand
CGAGGCGGTCGTGACGACGCTGGCCGTCGCGGCCGGCATCGCCATCGAGAACGCCCGCCTCTACGAGGAGGGACGACTGCGTCAGCGGTGGCTGGTCGCGAACTCCGACCTGACCAGCGCCCTTCTGTCCGGGGTAGAGGAGTCCCAGGTGCTCGAGGGGATGCTGGAGCAGGCGGTGGACATCGCGGGGGCCGACATGGGGGTCTTCTACCTGGTGGGTACGGGCGGTGAGCTGCGGGGCTCGCTCGCGTGCGGTGCGGGCGCCGAAGCGCACCGGGGCGTCGTGCTGCCGAGCAGCGAGGGGACGCTGGTCGAGGCCGCCCTTGCGCAGGAGGGCCTGGTCATGGTGGGCGACGTCGAGAACGAGCCCCGCATCACGGTGCAGCCCGAGCGGTGGAAGGGGCTCGGCCCGGCGGTGGCCGTGACCGTCGGCACGAAGGAGCGACTGAGCGGGGTGCTGATCCTCGCCCGGCGCCATGGGCGGCCGCCCTTCGCGTCCGCCGAGGTCACCGCTCTTCCCGGATTCGCGGGGCAGGCGGCCCTGGCGCTCGAACTGGCCGACCGCCGTCGTGACGCGGAGCAGGTGAGCCTGCTGGAGGATCGCGACCGGATCGCCCGCGACCTGCACGACCTGGCGATCCAGCGCCTGTTCGCCACCGGGATGACGCTGCAGAGCGCGCGGCGCTTCGTCGAGCACCCGGAGGCGGTGGACCGGCTGACCCGGGCCATCGACGACCTGGACGCCACCATCAAGATCATCCGGTCGACCATCTTCGGCCTCCGGGAACACGAGACCGGCGGAGGTGCACCGAGGCTCCGCAACGGTGTGGTCAAGGCGGTGGACGTGGCCGCGTCCATGCTCGGCTTCGCCCCGGCCCTGCGCATGGAGGGCCTGCTGGACACCGACGTTCCTCCCGAGGCCGCCGACGAGGTGCTCGCCGTTTTGGGCGAGGCGCTGACCAACGTGGCGCGGCACGCCCGGGCCCGCAGGGTGGAGGTCACCGTCGCCGCGGGCGACGGCGCGCTGACGGTTGCGGTGAGTGACGACGGCGTGGGCATGCCGGAGGGTGTCAGCCGTAGCGGACTGCGGAACCTGGCCGAGCGGGCCAGGAGGCTGGGAGGCACCTTGTCGGTCAGTGGTCGGGCCGAGCCCGGTGGCGGCACGGAACTGGAGTGGCGGATCCCGCTGCCGACGGCGGACCTGTGAGCGCGCTGCCTCGCCTCACCTCTGCCGCGCGTCGTGCTCGTGGACCTGCGCGGCGATGACGGCGGCCTGCACCCGTCGCTCGACCCCGAGCTTGCCCAGCAGCCGTGAGATGTGGTTCTTGACCGTCTTCTCCGAGAGATAGAGGCGTTTGGCGATCTGCCGGTTGGTAAGTCCCTCGCCGATGAGTTCGAGTACCGATCGCTCCCTCTCGGACAGCACCGCGAGCCGCTCGTCCTCCGGCGGCTTCACCGCCTCGGGATCGCGCAGCGAACGCATCAGCCGGGCGGTGGTGGCCGGATCGAGCATCGACTGACCCGTGGCCACGGTCCGCACCGCCGACACCAGATCGGAACCCTTGATCTGCTTGAGCACGTACCCGGCGGCGCCCGCCATGATCGCGTCGAGGAGCGCTTCCTCGTCGTCGAACGACGTCAGCATCAGACAGGCCAGCTCGGGCATGCGGGAGCGGAGCTCCCGGCAGACGGCGATGCCGTTGCCGTCGGGCAGCCGTACGTCGAGCACCGCCACGTCCGGCCTGAGTGCGGGCCCCCTGGCCAGCGCCTGCCCGGCTGTGGACGCCTCGCCGACGACCTCCATGTCGGGCTCGTCGTCGAGCAGGTCGCGCAGGCCCCGGCGGACGACCTCGTGATCGTCGACCAGGAAGATCCGCGTCGGTTCGGTGGCTGAGGGCAGCTCGGTCATGGCGACCCCTGTGGCGAGTCGGATAGGCACCCCGCCCCCATAAGGATTGTCCGTCATGGAGCGCCTCGAGGTACTCCGAGATCCATCCGTACGTCCACGACACCCTCCACGGCCCACACGGCGCGCGCGACCAGCGGCACCATCGACCGGTCGGAGAGAAGCCCGCGGATCGTGGCCACACCGTCCGCGACCGTCACATCGAGCCCGGGGGGAGTGGCGGGTTCGCCGAGCACGGACCGGCGGATGTCCTCCTCGACCTCGGCGTCCGTACGGAGGAACACTTTCAGCAGATCGCTCCGGCTGACGACGCCCTCCAGCATGCCGATGCCGTCGACCACGGGCAGCCGCTTCACCCTCCGCGTCGCCATGATCCGTGCCGCCTCGGCGAGCGTCGCGTCCGGGTGGACTGTGACGGCCGGGCTGGACATGAGCTCCCCGGCCCTCACCGCTCCGGCCTTGGACGCCGCGTCGAACTCGTCCGGGCGGGGTTCGTCCGTGCGGAACTCTTCCTTGGGCAGCAGATCGGCCTCCGAGACGACCCCGATCACCCGCCCCTCGCCCGCCACGACCGGCAGGGCGCTCACCTTCCACTCGTCCATGAGGGCCACGATCTCCTTGTAGGACGCGTCACGTCCCACGGCGACGGCGGTGCGGGTCATGACGTCGCCGACGGTGTAGCGCGAGGCGGGGTCACGTCGATCGGCGGAGAGAGCCGCGGTGGGCCGCGGGTTCGGGGGAGTGCTCATGGGGTGCCTCCTCATCGATGTCCCATCCCGGTCTGACCTGGTTCCACAAGGGGACAGGAGGACCGGATGGTCCCCTCGGGACGCTGTTCGGCCCGCGCGAGGGGTATGGGTCCGACGTCGGTCAGACGATCTGAAGGGCCGCGCCCCACGCCCTTGCCCGATCCCGCTCGCCCGCACGCAGGGGGCCCTCGGTGTCCTCGATGACGAATCCCTCCGGCTCCGCCACGAGCTCGTAGCCATGGCCGCGCAGTCGGCGCGCGATGCCGCGGGCGGCGCCACCGGCCAGACGCATGTCCGCCCGCGTGTCGAACGCCGCGGCGGCATGGGTACCCGTGTGGGCCTTCGGGAGCGTGTCGTGGAACCAGTCGCGGACGCCCGGGCCGGCGGCGTCCGGCAGGGGCGTGAACGTCCGCTGCTCCTTCTTCGCTTCGCTCTCCTCGGACTTCAGCCCCATCTTCCGGCTCGTCCCGGTGGTCATGCCCCGCATGTGCGTCGGCCCGCCGACGACCAGCAGGTCGGTCGGGCCGACGCGCCCCGGCAGCGCGTCATCCACTGCCAGGCATTCGACATCGGCGTCCGGGTGCGCCTGCTTCACGCCCTCGCCGATCGCGTCGGCGATCTCCCGCGTGTTGCCGAACAGGCTCTCGTAAACGATCACAGCACGCATCACGACTCATCTCCTCGGTTGATTCCCTCACCGGTCGGTGTGCATGAGGACCTCCCGGGTCCGACACCACCAGTCTGTTCCAGGGGACGTGCACGTCGCTGGGGTCGAACGGTCCCCACTTGTGTGGACGAAGCGCACCGACCGGAGGTCATTTCCGTCGACCTCGTTCCGTCACCCCACCCACGTCGATTCCCCCGTTCGAGGGAAGCGGGGCCCGCTGACCCAGCCGCCGGGCCGGCGGCGCCGAAGGCACGGGTGAGGGACGGCGTTCCGCCGTTCCTCACGGCGCCGTGCGGACCCTCCGTGCGGCGCGAGGAATCCCCCTAGGAGGTAGTGGAAATGGTTCGTGTGCGACGAGGTCTCGCGGTGGCGGTGGCGGCTGGAGCCGTCGTGGTGGGTGGCGCGTCGATGGCTTCGGCCGACACCGGGGCTCAGGGTGTGGCCGCGTACTCCCCGGGCGTGGGCTCGGGCAACCTCATCCAGGTGCCGATCCACGTTCCGGTCAACGCCTGCGGCAACACCGTCAGCGTCATCGGGCTGCTGAACCCGTCCTTCGGCAACACCTGCGTCAACGCCTGACCAGGCGGCGCGAGAAGCACCCTGGTCCGCCGCCCGACAGGTGGCGGCGGACCGGTGACCCGCCCGGCAGCGGTCGCGGAACGCCTCAGGTGAGGTGTTGCGCGCAACCGTGAGCCGGTCGGGTCGCCTGCGGGTGGCTGTCGTGACAGCCACCCGCAGGCACTGAAGCCGTGGGCGGCTCACTCCTTCGGGCGTCGGACCAATCCGCCGGTCGGGTGCCGCCGAATGCCGGGAGTGAGCAGCTTCCGCAGCACCCTCTCCCGCGCCGTCCTGGGCGCCACGGCCGGACTGCTGGCCGCCTTCACCGCACTGGCCGTCGCCGAGCTCGTCGCCGGACTGCTGCGGCCTGCCGCAGGACCGGTGACGGTGGTGGGCGGTGCGGTGATCGACCGGACTCCGGCCGCGGTGAAGGACTTCGCCATCCGCACGTTCGGGGAGCACGACAAGACCGTCCTCCAGCTCGGCATCGTCGCCGTTCTCGCGGTCATCGCCGTCGGACTGGGTGTGCTCAGCCTGCGTCACCGCTCTGCCGGCGCCGCGGGCGTACTGCTCTTCGGGGTCGTCGCCGCGGCCGCGGCCCTGAGCCGGCCCGACTCCACCGGCATCGGTGACGTGCTCCCCTCGATCGCCGGAGCGGTCGCCGGCGCACTCGCTGTGCACCTCCTGTCCTCCCGGGCAACCTCCGCACAGGACACGGCACTTGAGGGCGACGAGAGCCGCGGCGGAGGGTGGAACAGGCGCGGCTTCCTCACCGCCGCCGCAGTGACCGCCGCCGCGGCGACCTCGGCGGGCGTGCTCGGGCGCTTCTTCTCCGCCCAGCACGGCAGGGGCGCCATCGCCTCCCGCGAAGCCCTGGTCCTCCCCGAGCCGGTCTCGCCGGCTCCTCCTGTCCCGGCCGGCGCCCGGTCGAAGGTGCCCGGCATCAGCCCGTTCACCACCCCCAACCGCGACTTCTACCGCGTCGACACCGCACTGACCGTTCCCAAGGTCGACGCCCGGACCTGGCGGCTGAGGATCCACGGGCTCGGCGTCACCCGCCCCCGCACCTACACCCTCGAGCAGCTGCTGGCCCGTCCGCTCATCGAACGCGACATCACGCTGACCTGCGTGTCCAACGAGGTCGGCGGCCCCTATATCGGCAACGCCCGCTGGCTCGGCATCCCACTCGCCGCCCTCCTCCAGGACGCCGGCGTGCTGCCGCCCTCGAAGGGAGGCGCAGCTGACCAGCTGGTGGCCCGCTCCGTGGACGGCATGACGCTGGGTTCCCCGGTCGAGGACCTCATGGACGGCCGCGACGCCATCCTCGCCGTCGCGATGAACGGCGAACCCCTGCCCTTCGACCACGGCTTCCCTGTTCGCATGCTCGTGCCCGGGCTGTACGGCTACGTCTCGGCCTGCAAGTGGATCACCGATGTCGAGCTCACCACCTTCGACGCCTACGACCCGTACTGGGTCAGGCGCTCATGGGCCCGCCGGGCGCCGATCAAGACCCAGTCCCGCATCGACACACCCAAGCCGTTCGCCCGCCCCGCCGCCGGTACCGTCACCGTCGCGGGCGTCGCCTGGGCCCAGCGCCGCGGCATCACCCGCGTCGAGGTCCGGATCGACGACGGGCCCTGGCAGGACGCCGACCTCGCCGTCCGGGACACCGTCGACACCTGGCGCCAGTGGTCCTACCGCTGGAACGCCGTCCCCGGCGGCCACACGATCACCGTCCGCGCCACGGACGGTACGGGAAGCGTGCAGACCGAGCGGAGGGCCCGCACCGTCCCCGACGGAGCGAGCGGCCGGCACAGCGTGTTCGTCACCGTCCCTCAGCCCGGACGCGAACAGACCGGGCGCCCCGACGATGCGTGATTTTCACAATCTCCGCATCATCGATTCTGATCGATTCGATCGCAATCGATCGATACGCTTGCGCCAAAGGCGTACGGTGACGCCTCCGTGAACGCTCCAGGGGGAGCCATGCGACACCATGTCGACCATCGCCACGACCGGGTCCTCGAGCTGGTCCGGGAGCGGGGCAGCATCCGCGTCACCGAGCTCGCGGCCGAGTTGGGTGTCTCCCCGGTGACCCTGCGCCGGGACGTGGACACGCTCGCCAACCAGGGCAAGGTGCAGCGCATGCACGGAGCGGTCGTCTGGCCGGGCGAGGCGGCCCGAGCCGAACAGCCGGACACCGGTGGCCGGGTGATCGGAATGATCGTGCCGACGACGAGGTACATCTTCGGCGACGTCGTCAGCGGCGCCCGCAAGGCCGTCGAGGCGCAGGGGGGCCGGCTGGTGCTCGGTGTGTCCGGGTACGTCGACAGCGAGGACCCCGTCCAGGCCGAGCATCTGCTGAACAGCGGCGCCGAAGGTCTGCTGGTCGCGCCCAGCTGGTTCGCCGGGGCGCCCGCCGACGGCCAGGAGGAGTGGCTGACGGCCTGCGGGGCGCCGACCGTACTGGTGGAGCGTACGGCGCAGGCCGCCAACCCGGCGGCCCTGCTCGACCGGGTGCGCACCGACCGCGCGCACGGGGCCGCGCTCGCGGTGAGCCATTTCGCCTCGCTCGGCCACCGTTCGGTCGCCGCCGTGCTCCAGGAGGGCCCGCACGCCGCGGGCATCACGTCCGGATACCTGGACGCGGTACGGTCGCTCGGCCTGGAGACCGTACCCGGGTCGCCGTGCGTGCGGCTGTCCGGGCAGGAGTACGACGAGGTCGCGGAGTATCTCGTCGAGGCCGTCGAGCGGCACGGGGTGACGGCGGCCCTGGTGCACAGCGACGAGGACGCGATCGTGCTCGTCCCCCGGTTGCAGGCGCGCGGTATCGCCGTCCCGGAGGACCTCGCGCTGATCGCGTACGAGGACGAGGTGGCCAACCTGGCGGACGTTCCGCTGACGGCGATCGCCCCGCCGAAGCAGGCGGTCGGTGAGCTGGCCGCGAGGCTCCTGCTCCAGCGCCTGGCCGAGCTGAGCACGGGCAGGGAGCCGGAGCCCCGCCAACACGTGGACCTGCTGCCGAAGTTGAGGGTCCGGGCCTCCTGCGGGGCTCTTCGCGAGTCGCCGGAGAGTGAGTGACCTTGTTGATCGTCTAGCGATCATTTTGATTGTCTTGTGCGTTTGCTCTTGACGGTGATCGAGTTGGCGAAAAGGATATGCCTCGTTCGCCTCTCTCCCCGTCGAGGTTTCCGTAGGAGCCGTGCCATGCCGCGCACTTCACGATCGTTCCGTACAGCCGCCATCGCCACCCTCGCCGCTCTCGGCCTGTTCGCCACCGCGTGCGGTGGCGGTGAAGGCGACTCGGCCGACTCCGCCTCCGACGGCAAGCCGGTCACCCTCACCTACTGGACCTGGACGGGTGGCGCCAAGGCCACGGTCGACGAGTTCAACCGGACCCACAAGGACATCCAGGTCGAGTTCACCGAGATCCCCGGCGGCGCGGAGGGCTACGGCAAGCTGGCCAACGGCGTGAAGGCGGGCAACGCGCCCGACGTGGCCACCATCGAGTACCAGATGGTTCCCGAGTTCGCGAGCCAGGGATACCTCGTCGATCTCACCGAGCCCGCCGGTGACACCGTCAAGGAGAAGTTCCCCAAGGCCATCCAGGACCTGGTGACCTTCGGCGGCAAGACCTGGACCGTGCCGTTCGACGCCGCGCCGCAGGTCTACTACTACCGCACGGACCTGTTCAAGAAGTACGGCATCGAGGTGCCCAAGACCTGGGACGAGTTCAGAGCCGCCGCGGAGAAGGTCAAGAAGGCCGACAAGAACGTCCGTCTGGCCAACATGACCAAGGCCGACCCCGCCCTCCTCGCCGCGCTCTCCTGGCAGGCCGGCGGGAAGTGGTTCAGCACCCAGGGCGACGCGTGGAAGCCCGGCGTCGACGACGCCGCGTCCAAGAAGGTCGCGGCCTACTGGGACGACCTGGTCAAGAACGACCTCGTGCAGACCTACACCGGCTGGAGCCCGGAGGAGACCAAGGCCCGCGTCGAGGGCAAGACGCTCTCCATACTCGGCGCCTCCTGGTCCGCGGCCGGCATGAAGACCAACCTGCCGGACCTCAAGGGCAAGTGGGCCGCCGCCCCGATGCCGAACTGGGGCACCCCTGCCAGCGGCAACTACGGGGGCAGCTCCTACGGCGTGCTGAAGGGCAGCAAGAACGTCGAGGCCGCGGCCGAGTTCATCAAGTGGATCACCACCAACGCTGACGCGGTCGAGGCGCGGCTGAGCGACCCGACCAAGCCCAGCAGCGCCCTGCCGGCCAACCCGGAGATGCGCGCCGTGGCCGCCGCGAAGTTCGACACCGCCTACTTCAACGGCCAGGACCTCTACGAGCTGGCCTCCGAGCAGGTCGACACGATCGTCCCCGGCTGGACCTGGGGCCCGAACCAGATGGACGTCTACACCGCCATCCAGGACGCGAGCGCCAATAGCGGCTTCACCGGCGGCGTCGCCGCCGGTCAGGCGAAGGCCACGACGGGCATCCAGGAGCGCGGGCTGAAGCTCGCCGAGTGACCCGGTGGGGCCCGGCCGCACCCTGACCCCGGCCGGGCCCCGCCGTCCCACACCCCCGGACCCGCAGCGCCCACACGCCAAGGAGCACCCGTGGCAGCACCACTCGCGAAGGTCGCACCCCCGCCCGCGGCCGACGGCAGCCGTACCGGCGGCCCGCGCACCGGCCGCACCCCCAGAGGCAGTTCACCGCTGAGGCGCAACCAGCGCGCGGCGGCCGCCCTGTTCATCGTCCCGTTCTTCGTGCTCTTCGCCGCCATGACGGCGGCGCCCATCGTGTACGCGGTGTGGATGAGCCTCTTCACGGAGCGGTCTTCCGGACTCGGCTTCGGCGGCACCGAGCGGGCGTTCACCGGCCTCGAGAACTTCTTCAGGGCGCTCTCGGACGAGGGCTTCCGCGGGTCGTTCCTGCACATCGCCCTGTACTGCACGCTCTACATCCCGGTGATGATCGGCGGGGCGCTCGCCCTCGCGCTGCTGGTCGACTCGGCCGTGGCGCGTGCCCGGCGCTTCTTCCAGCTCGCGCTCTTCCTGCCGCACGCCATCCCCGGCCTGATCGCCTCGATCCTGTGGATCTACCTCTACACCCCGGGGCTCAGCCCGGTGCTCGACTGGATCGAGGCCGCCGGCGGCTCATGGGACTTCTTCAGCTCCGACCACGTGTACTCGTCCATCGTGAACCTCACGGCCTGGCAGTGGACGGGGTACAACATGATCATCTTCTATGCCGCGCTGCAGGCCATCCCCCGCGAGCTCATCGAGGCCGCGGACATGGACGGCGCCGGGCCGATCCGCACCGCACTGCAGATCAAGGTGCCCATGATCACCTCGGCGGTCGTGATGGCCGTCCTGTTCACCTGTGTCGGCGCCATCCAGCTCTTCACCGAACCGAAGCTCCTCGGCCAGCGCGGCACCTCCGCCGTCGACACCGAGTGGTCGCCCACCATGTACATCTGGAAGGCGGCCTTCCTGCAGCACGACTATGGCCTCGCCGCCGCCGCGTCCCTCCTGCTCGCCGCGCTCGGCGTCGCGCTCTCGTACATCGTCACCAAGATCGGAAACCGGTGGAGGGCGGCATGAGCACGCACACGGTCATCCAGGAACCCGCGGTCGGCGAAGCCCGCCCCGCCGCGGCCGCCGCGGCAGGCAAGCGCCGCGAGCCCCGCAGAAGGCGTCCGGGCAACCTGCTCTCCAAGGGCGTCGTCAACGGCGTGCTCCTCATCGCCTCCTTCTACATGCTGATGCCGGTCAGCTGGCTGCTGTTCGCCGCCACCAAGGACCACGGCGACCTCTTCTCCAGCGACGGCTTCGCCTTCGCCGACTTCAACCTCTTCTCCAACCTCGCCGCGGTCTTCACCTTCAACGACGGCATCTACCTGCGCTGGCTCGGCAACAGCGTCATCTACTCCGTGATCGGCTCGGCCGCCTCGACGCTCCTGTGCGTCGCCACCGGCTACGCCTTCGACAAGTACGAGTTCCGTGGCAAGGAGAAACTGTTCGGCGTCGTCCTCGGCGGCCTGCTCGTCCCCGCCACGGTGATCCAGCTGCCCATGTACCTGCTGGCCTCCAAGGTCGGCCTGGTCAACACGTACTGGGCGCTCCTCCTGCCCGCGCTGGTCAACCCGTTCGGCGTCTACCTCGCCCGGGTCTTCTCCGAGGGGTACGTGCCGAACGAGGTGCTGGAGGCCGCCCGCGTGGACGGCGCCGGCGAACTGGGCACGTTCACACGGATCGCCCTGCCGATGCTCTCGCCCGGCTTCATGACCATCTTCCTGTTCTCCTTCACCGGAAGCTGGAACAACTTCTTCGGTGCGCTCGTGATGCTCAACGACGACACCTTGTACCCGGTCAATCTCGGCCTGTTCATGTGGAACAGCACCACGCAGCTGCAGCCCGAGTTCTACTCCCTCGTGATCACCGGTTCGCTCGTCGCAGTCGTGCCGCTCATCATCGCCTTCATCTGCCTGCAGCGCTTCTGGCGCTCGGGCCTCACCGCGGGCGCGGTGAAGTGACCGTGCCCGTACCGGAAACCTCCCTCCTCCACGACGGTCGTACGGCACCCGCGCCCCGCGCGCACCGTCCGCGCACCCTGCTGGCCATGGGCGCCGCCATCCACGCCCAGCTGTTGGCCGAAGGCGCCCTCGACCGGCTGGCCGCTGTCGCGGCCGTGGACACAGGTTGCTTCGTCAGCGACTTCGCCGACGCCGACCCGGCCGCACTCGCCGACACCGAAGTGCTCTTCACCCACTGGGGCGCACCGCGTCTCACCGCGGAAGCGGTGCGCGCGATGCCCCGGCTGCGGGCGGTCGTCCATGCCGCCGGCTCGGTCAAGCACCACGTCACCGAGGCGGTGTGGGAGCGCGGAATCGCCGTCTCGACCGCGGCGGGCGCCAACGCGCTCCCGGTCGCCGAGTTCACACTCGCCGCGATCCTGTTCACCGGCAAGCGGATCCTCGACAGCGCCGGGGCCTACCGGGAGGCCCGCGACCAGGTCTCCCTCCTGCCGTACTTCGCCGGGCACGGCAACTACCGCCGTACCGTCGGCGTCGTCGGCGCGTCACGGATCGGCCGCCGGGTGCTGCAGCTCCTGCGCCCCTTCGACTTCGAGGTCCTGCTGTACGACCCGTACGTGGAGGCGGACGAGGCCGGGACGCTCGGCGCGCGCTCCGTCGGCCTCGACGAGCTCGTACGGCGCAGCGACGTGGTCTCCATCCACGCTCCGCAGCTCCCGGAGACGCGGCACATGTTCGACCGGCGGCGGCTCGGACTGCTGCGGGACGGGGCCACGCTCATCAACACCGCACGCGGCTCCCTCGTCGACACCGCGGCGCTCACCGAGGAGCTGCTGCACGGCCGGATCCACGCCGTCCTCGACGTCACCGAGCCCGAGGTGCTGCCCGCCGGGTCGCCGCTCTACACGCTGCCCAACGTGCTGCTCACCCCGCACATCGCCGGATCGCTCGGCAACGAGCTCGTACGGATGGCCCACTGGGCGACCGACGAGGTGCAGCGCTACGCCGAGGGCCGGCCGCTCGCCCACGGCGTCGGCCCCGACGAGCTCGCCCGCTCCGCCTGACGACCACCGCTCCGGCCGGGTCTCCGGCGACCGGGGCGGACTGCGGATCGGCGGACGGCCTTCGTACGACCTCACCGTCCGCCGCTGGACCGGCGCGGAACTGGAATCCGCCCGGCACACCACCGATCTGAGGGCCGGAGACAGGGTGCACGTCAACGTCGACGTGGCGCACCACGGCATCGGGACCGCTTCGTGCGGTCCCGGTCCGCTGCCGCAGCACACGCTGGAGGCGGGACCCGCGGTGCTGCGACTGGTGCTGCGCGCTCTCTGAACGGCGCCGCGCCGCAGCGCGGCACGACCGCGATCCGGGCCGCGCGTCCTTCGGGGCGACCCGCACGCCGTCCGGGGCCGCCCGCGCCAATGCCGCTCCTACCGCCCGGCCCACTCAGTCACCCGTACCACCCCCCGTCCGTACTGCCCGTCCCGTCCGTACCGTCCGATCCGGAGGAAACCCATGCACCTTGCCGCTCGCCGCCGCCGCGTCCTCGTCGTCGGCATCGACGGTGTGCGCCTCGACATCCTGGGGCGGCTCGACACCCCGCATCTGGACGCCCTCGAGGCGGACGGGTTCCTCGCGCCGGTCGTCGTCGAGCCCGGCACCCCGACCATGTCGGGGCCGTGCTGGGCGACGATCGTGACGGGGGTGACCGTGGACAAGCACGCCGTCTGGAGCAACGACTTCAGCGGCAACCGCCTCGCGGTCTTCCCCGACTTCACGACCCGGCTGAGGGACGCCGGCCGTCGCACCTACGTGGCGGCCGCCTGGGAGCCGCTGATGACGGTGGCGTACGGCGGGCCCCTCTTCCGAGGCCCCGGCCGGGTGACCCACGTCGCCCCGTCCGCCGAGGACTGCGAGGGGTGGGAGGAGGCCGACGAACTGATCACCGCCGAGGCCGTGCGCGTCCTCACCGAGTACGACCCCGAGGCGTCCTTCGTCTATCTGGGAGCCGTCGACGAGACGGCCCACGTCCTCGGCTGCGGCGAGGAGTACGAGCGGGCCGCCGTCCGCGCCGACGAGCGGCTCGGCCGCCTCCTCGCCGCGGTGCGCGGCCGGTCCTCCTACGCCGAGGAGGCCTGGACGTTCATCGTCGTCACGGACCACGGTCACCGTGACGAGGGCGGTCACGGCGGCCGTTCGGAGCTTGAGCGCACCGCATGGATCGCGTGCGCGGGACCCGACGTCCCGGCGGGTGCTCGGGTGGAGGCGCTCCGGCACCAGGATGTCGCAGCTCAGGTGTTCGCGGCCCTGGACCACCGCCCGGACTCGCACTGGACTCTGGACGGGCGCCCGTTCGGCACCGAACCGCGCGCCGTCCTGGTGGACATGGACGGCACGCTCGTCGACACCGAGGCCCTGTGGTGGCGCACCGCACAGGAGGTGGCGGAAGGGGTCGGACACCGGCTGACCGACGCGGACACCTCCGAGGTGGTGGGGCGCTGTGCGGAGGACACCGCCGTCCACCTGCGGCGGGTCTCGGACACCGAGCGCCCGCTCGACGCCCTGGTCGCCGAGCTGGAGGCACGCTTCCTCGCGGCGGTCGAGGCGGAGACGACCGTGCTCCCGGGAGCCCGGGAACTCCTCGGCACGCTGGGGGACATGGGCATTCCCGTGGCCCTCGTCACCGCCTCGCCCCGGACCGTCGTGGAGTCGGTGCTCAAACTGCTCGGCGCCGAGTCGTTCCAGGTGACGGTGACCGCGGACGACACGGACCGGACGAAGCCGCATCCCGAGCCGTATCTGGCCGCCGCGCGTGCGCTGGGCGTCGACCCGGCGGGCTGTCTCGCCGTGGAGGACAGCCCCGCGGGCATCGCCGCGGCGGAGGCCGCGGGCTGCAGGGTCGCCGCCGTCCCCTCGCTCGTACCGGTCGAGTCGGGCCCCGGCCGGCGCGTCCTGACCGGCCTCCAGGAGCTGGTGGCGCTCCTGGAGGCGGGCCGTAGGCCGCGCGGACGGGGGTGACGGAGAGAGGGGCGCCCGTCCCGACGGCGGGTGCCCCTCCGCTCAGCCCAGGCGGACGGTGGTTCTCTGGGTGGCGCCGAGAGTTCCGCTGAGGTCGCCGAACGTCAGGCCGAGCGAGGAGCCCGTGGTCGTTCCGGTGACCGTGGACGGCTTGGAGGTCACGGAGGCCACGGCCCGGTTCCAGGTGAGGGTGAGACCGGTCTGCATGCGCATCGGATCGCTGACGCAGATCACCGCGGTGCCGTCGCTCTTCTCGGAGATCATGACGGAGCAGGGCGCGCTCGCCGTGAGCGCCCCGGCGGTGCCGCCGAACCAGAAGTTGACGCCGGTGAAGCCCAGCGAGGGCACGCGCACGCCCTGTTGGGCGTCCGTGTTGGCGAGGACCTGCACCCAGCCGGTGTCGGCCGCGCGCGCCGCGGTCTGGCCCGTGCCGGCACCGGGCATCAGGACGTACGCGTAGGTCGCGTCGAACGGGTTGGTGCCGTGGTCGACGTACAGGGTCAGGTACCGGCGGGTGATCGCGGTGGTGGCCATGCCCCGGTTGATGTCGCTCCACCGGCCGGTGCGCTCCTCGCGCAGCGCCTTGACCGTCGCGCCACCAGGGAAGACGTATCCGCCCATGCCGCCGATGTGCGCCCAGGTCGCCCCGGTCAGCGTCTCCGACCAGGGGTGGCTCACCGGCTTCGCGGTGCCGTCGACGGTGAGCGCGTGGGTGCCGTCGGCTCCGAGGTTGCGGTTCTCCACGACGGACTCGACCGCGGCGCCGTCGGTGCTCTTGATGCCCGCGCCCAGACAGACGATGGCGTCGTCCAGGCAGAACCAGGACTTCTTCGACATCAGGGTGCTCTGGAGGCCCTTGAGGTACTGACCGACGGCGGCCCGGGTGCCGTCGGTGGCGCCGCCCACCCAGTTGACGTCGGGCTTGGACGCGCCCCAGTCGCCACCGGCGCCGTCGGCGAGCGCGATGCGCGAGGTGGTGGTGCCGGGCAGCCGGTAGGGGTCGACGGTGGGCCAGAAGGCGTCGCTGTACTGCCCGTTGGCGTAGGTGTCGCCCCACCAGTAGAGCATTCCGGAGCCGGTGTGCCAGCCGCGCAGGTTCTCGCCGTTGCCGGTCTCGTAGTGGGTGATGCGCTTGCCGGCCATGCTGATCGAGGCGGCCCAGCCGGGGCGGCGGTGGGTGGCCCGTGCCATGGCCGGGAAGAGCCGGTGCCCGACGGGTTCGGCGATCGCGGAGACCGAGGTGTCCTCCGCGACGGACTTCAGCCGTGCGAGTCCCACGAGGCCGAGCGAGGGGTCGCTCAGCGGCGGGCTGTAGTAGTCGCGCTGGATCCAGCCCTTGACCAGGCCCCTCCAGCGCGCGTTCTCCGCGGCGCTCGCACCCTGCCCGAGCAGCACGATGGAGGCGAGGATGGCGTGGCCGCGCAGATGGTCGTCCGCCTGGACCTGGCTGGGGTCGCCGAGGCTGACGCCGCGGCTCATTCCGCGCCCGGACACGTTGTCCATGACGAGCCCGTTGTAGAGGAACGGGGCCCAGGCGTTCTCGACCGCGTTCAGGACGAGCTGGCGGTTCGGGTCGGTGACGGCCCAGCTGGACCCGGTGAGCAGCGCGAAGAGTATGCCGAGGCCGCCGAGCATGACCGCGCCGTACGTGCCGGCGTACGGGACCGAGGAGTGCTGGATGAAGGAGCCGTCGGCGTAGAGGCCGTCGCCGGTGGTGACGTACGGGAAGACGGGCGAGAGCGCGTTCCGGCCGAGGGCGATCTTGGCGGAGCTGCCGCCGACGACGCCACGCAGGATCAGCACCCGGCAGAGGTCGACGCGGTTGGCCCCGGTGCTGGTGCCGCTGTAACTCGCGACGGCGGAGTCCGGGACGAAGTGGTCGACGGAACGGCCGAAGTTCGCGATCTGCGTGGCCGACAGCCGGTCGTACAGGAGCACGCAGGTGTCGAGGAGCGCCTGGGGTGCGCCGATCTGCCAGTTGTACCAGTTCCCGAAGCGTGCCTGGCCCTCGTTGTAGACCCGGGCGTACATGTGGTCGAGGCCGGCGACGATGTCGTCCGCGAGAGAGGAGTCGCCGGTCAGACCGGTGCCCGGCTGGGAGTACGCCTGGGCCATCGTGAGCAGGCGGTAGTAGCTCTCGTTCATCTTGGCCGAGTAGCCGTACGACTCCTGGTCGGTGTCGGGCTCGGGGTCGGTCCACACCGCGTCGGGCCAGAGGGACCCGGTGGCGGGAGCCATCGTCGACCGGAGCTCGGCGGCTCGGGTGCCGAGCGTGGCCAGCTTCGTCCTGAACGGTTCGGCGGTGGGACTGAAGCCCTCACCGAGCAGCAGGGTGCGCCAGACGGCACGCAGCGTGCCGAACTCGTCGGCTGCCATGGCCCGTCCGGACAGCGGCGGACTTCCGACGAGGCCGAGGGCGAGCGCCGTGCCGCCGGTCGTGCGCAGAAAGGTGCGGCGGGACCAGGATCGCGTCATTGCGGGCTCCTGCTGGGTGAGGGGGACACTGCGGCGAGTGCCCGGGGGCGCGGGTGGGCGTGTGCACCGGAGAGCGGAGGAAACAAGTCGCGGCTGGCTGGTTTCTAACATGCGAACAGTCAAACGATCCATACTGGTGACGAAGTTGAGCGTTTTGATCGTTTCGCTCTGCTGGTGGATCCCTGATGTGACGGAGGGCGTCCGGGTGCGCCGGGGACGGCCCTGCGCGGTACGGCTCGACGATCCGCCGCGGGTGCTCAGCCTCGGTGCCGGAGTACACGGCACGACGAGTCCGGTCGAGGTGTTCCGGCTGCCGGACCTGTGCAGCTGCACCTCTACCGGTACACCGCCGAACTCGTCGCCGACGGCGTGCTCCACGTCGTCCTTCCGCGCCGAGACCGGCACCGCCGTCGCGGGGTACATCCGGCACCGGCGCCATGGAACGGGCAGGGCACCTGCTCAGCCCGTCGGCCCTGCCGAACCCCGCGGTGGCGGCGGCGGTCGGAATCGGCGATCCGGAGGCGTCCGACAAGGCGTGCGGGCGCGAACTCGGCGTCTCTCCCCGCGTGGTCCGCGCCGGCGGTCGAGCGTGAGCCGGAACGACTCGGTCCCGGCCCGTTCCGCGGCAGAGATCGAGCTCCCCGTCGAGTTCGACCGCGAGCACGGTCGCATCATCGTCGACGTCCGACGCGTCCGGAGCGTCGATCCACAGCACACCGGGAACCTCGTGGAGGCCGCCGGTCACCTGATGGCCCAGCTGCGCGCCGGTACCGAGCACCGTCACCCGCTCCACCGCGTTGCGCACGCCGCGCAGCGAGACCGGTCCTCGGTGCAGCCGGGAGCGGGGTGGATGCGGAGAGGCTCCGCGGCGCCCGGGCTCGGCTGGGCCGGGCCGGCGGTCGCACGCGTGGGCGGCGCCGACCCTCACCGGTCCGCTTCGACCGCCGTCTGTGGTGGATCGGCGCGGCTCCGTTCGCGTACTCCCGGGATTCCGGCGTCAGTCGGTTCGGAGCCAGACCGTGGTGTCGGGCGGCAGCAGGCCGTCGTCGAGCGGACCGCTGGCCAGCAGCAGCTCGGTGTGGGCGGGCAGGTCGGCGGGGGACTCCGAGAAATTGACGGCGCAGGCGAAGCCGGAGCCACGTGTGAAGGCGAGGACTCCGTCCGGCGCGGGAAGCCAGTCCAACCCGCCGTCGCCGAGGGCGGGTTCCGTGCGGCGGATCTCCAGCGCGGTGCGGTACAGCTCCAGTACCGAGTCCGGGTCGCCGCTCTCGGCGGCGACGGTGTGGTCCTTCCACGCCGGCGGCTGGGGCAGCCACGGCTCCGACTCCGTACCGGCCGGGCTGAAGCCGAAGGGCGCCTCGTCGCCCTCCCACGGCAGTGGGACGCGGCAGCCGTCGCGGCCGAGGTCCTCCCCACCCGACTGGTGGAGAGTGGGGTCCTGGCGGTGGCCGAGCGGTATGTCCTCGACCTCCCACAGGCCCAGTTCCTCGCCCTGGTAGACGTAGACGCTGCCGGGCAGGGCGAAGCTGAGGAGCGCCGCGGCGCGGGCGCGGCGGAGACCGAGGCCGAGATCGACGGGGAGGCCGTGCCGCCGCTCGACGTACGAGGTGTCGGTGCGGCCGTAGCGGGTGACGACTCGGGTGATGTCATGGTTCCCGAGCACCCAGGTGGCCGGGGCCCCGACCGGTGCGTGCTGGGCGATCGTCTCGTCGATCACCGAGCGCAGCCCGGACGCGTCCCACGGGGCCTGCATGAAGGGAAAGTTGAAGCCCGTGTGGAGTTCGTCCTGCCGCAGGTAGCGAGGCAGGGACTCGGAGGAGACCCAGAGCTCGCCCACGAAGACGCGTTCGCCCGCGTAGGAGTCGGCGATCTTCCGCCAGGCGCGGTAGATCTCGTGCACCCCCGGCCGGTCCGCGTCCGGCGAGGGTGCGCCTTCTGGCAGCGAGGCCTTGTCGGGCAGTCCGTCCTGCTTGATCAGCAGGGACGCGACGTCGATGCGGAAGCCGTCCACCCCTCGGTCGAACCAGAAGCGCAGGATCGACTCGAACTCCTCACGGACCTCGGGGTGCGCCCAGTTCCAGTCGGGCTGTTCCGGCGCGAACAGGTGTAGGTACCACTCGCCCGGTGTGCCGTCCGCGTCGGTGGTGCGGGTCCAGGCCGGGCCACCGAAGCAGGACTGCCAGTCGTTGGGGGGAAGTTCACCGTGCCCGCCCTTGCCGGGGCGGAAGTGGAACAGCTCTCGCGCCGGCGATTTTGGACCGGCGGCCAGGGCAGCCCGGAACCAGGGATGCTGATCCGAGCAGTGGTTGGGCACCATGTCGACGATGATCCGCAAGCCCGACTCATGGGCCTCGGCGACAAGGGCCTCGGCCTCCTCGAGGGTGCCGAAGAGTGGGTCGATATCGCGGTAGTCGGCCACGTCGTAACCCGCGTCGGCCATCGGCGACACGTACCAGGGAGAGATCCACACCGCGTCGACCCCGAGGTCCTTCAGGTGCGGAAGCCGGGCCCGGATACCGGCGATGTCGCCGATCCCGTCCCCGTTCCCGTCGGCGTAACTGCGTGGATAGATCTGGTAGATGACGGCGCTGCGCCACCAGGGAGGGCTGGGCGTGAAGGACACGGACGTGTCACCTCCTACGTGGGCGTGCCGGCGGCGATGTCCGGCGCGGGAACGAACTTGTCGGTCATGACCTCCGGCTGTTCCTCGATGTCCGGAGCCGAGGAGCAGCCGGCGTGGAAGCCGGTGACCCGGCCGATCCGCGCGCCTTCTCCGACAAGCCTGATCCGCACCTCGGATACGGTGACGGGCTCGAAGGCGTGGACACGACGGACGCCGACGGTGTGGCCGGAGGCCATCAGCGTGCCGTCGGCACGGATCTCGTGGTCCGTGACGCGCTGGCCCGAGACCAGGTCCTCCCGCAGTTCGAGATGGTCGATGAGGACAGGCCGGGGGAAGCGGGCGACGATGTCCTCGCCTTCGGTGGTCAGGCGGGCAGGCACCGGGTGGGCGAAGCGGCGGGCCACCTCGCCGGTGAACTCCAGCAGGCGGACTCGGTCGGCGTCGTCGATCAGGCCGCGCCGGTCCGGCGGCACGTTGAGCAGCAGCCCGGCTCCGAGGCCGACCGAGCGGTACCAGATGGCGAGAAGGTGGTCACGGCTCTTGAGGGTATGACGGTCGTCCGGCTGCCAGAACCAGTTGCGGCGGATGGGTACGTCGCACTCGGGCGGAAGGTAGCACGCCCGGTCGAGGGCCCTGGCGGCGTCGTCGTAGACGGAGACGCCGGTGGCCTGGACGACGTACGCGCAGGGATCGGCGGCGAGACCGTCCTCGTTCCCGACCCAACGGATCGTCGGGCGCCCCATGTTGAAGACCATGGCCTGCGGCTGGTGGGTGTCGATGACGGCCATGACGGCGTCCCAGTCGTACGTACGGCCCTCGGAGCCCGCGCCGTCGAACCAGAGCTCGTGAAGGGGTCCGTAGCGGGTGCACAGCTCGGTCAACTGGCTTAGGTAGAATGCGTCGTACGCCGGCGGATCGTCGTAGCACGGGGCGTTGCGGTCCCAGGGGGAGAGGTAGAGCCCGAACTTGACTCCGGCGGCGCGGCAGGCCGCGGCCACCTCGCCGACCACGTCGCCCTGGCCGTCACGCCAGGGCGAGGAGGCCACCGAGTAGTCGGTCGTCGTGGTGGGCCACAGGCAGAATCCGTCGTGGTGCTTGGCCGTGAGGACGACGTACGCCGCCCCGGCGGCGACCGCCGTCTCCACCCACTGTCCGGCGTCGAACGCACTCGGTGCGAACGTCGCCGGATCGAGGGTGCCGTCGCTCCACTCCCGGCCGTTGAACGTGTTGACACCGAAGTGGAAGAAGAGGCCGAATCCAGCCTCCTGCCACTCCAGTTGGCCCTGTGTGGGGGCAAGAGGCATCGGGTCGTCCTTCAGGGCGCGGCGGGTTGGCCACCCGCCGGGTCGGGCGGGCCGGACCGGTGCGTCGGATCCAGCGAGGATAGAAAGCGCTTTCCCCTCTGCGTCTGACGCTACCGCCTCCGGCTCGACCGGTCCAGAGCGCCCGTGCGGAATTCGGCAGCCACGGACACGGCGTCCGGCTCAGCAGGTGACGGTGCCCCTGCGGATCGCGTGACCGCCGGTGTTGCTGTCGTCGGCCCAGTACACGGGCTTGGTTCCGCCGACGCACTCGTCGGCCCCGGCGAGCGCGAAGCCCTCGTTGTTCAGGTTGGACATGCCGCTCGGCCGGTTGTGGACCGCGGCGAGGGTGAAGGTGCCGCCGGCGCCGATCTTCATGGTCCTGTGCGCGCCGGAGCAGGTGTCGTCGCAGACCAGCCACAGTCGTGCGGCCTGCGCCTCCCACTGGAGCTCCATCACGCCGGACATGCCGCTGCCGATCGTGGCGATCCGGGTGGCGGAGCCGCCGTCCCCGAGCACGTAGCCGTGGACCGTGCCGGTGCCCTCGACCCCGAGGAAGAAGACGCCGCCGGTGTGCGCGCCGTACCGGCTCGGGTCATAGGCCGCGCCGGTCGACTCGTCCTGGAAGCCCGCCGCGGCGAGCGTGGCGTCGGGGATCCAGGTGATCGCCTCGAAGCCGAGGTTGGAGCCCACGGCCGGCAGATCGGTGGTGAGGTTCCACTCCCTCGTGGCGGTCAGGCTGCTGCCGGTGCCCGTGGCGACGTCGTAGCGGAGGACGGACAGGCGGCTGGTGCCGGACGCGTCGCCGTTGCGCTCGCTCGCGACGTACGCGCCGCCCGTGGCCCCCGCGCCGGTCAGGGTGACGGCCTCGCTGTCCGCCGTGCCGGTGCCCCCGGGGAACCGCAGGGTCTTGCCGGAGGTCCAGCCGTTCGTTGTGTCGGGCCGCCAGCCGCCGGAGCCGTCGCGGACCATCCGCCACAGCCTGCCGGAGTTCTGGGCGCCCCACAGCACGGAGCCCTCCTGGTAGAGGCCGCTGAGGTCCGAACCGAATACGTCGGAGCCGTCGGCCGTCGCCACGGAGGTGCCACCGGGCCAGGCCTCCGCGCTCGTACCTCCGCCGGATCCGCAGTTGTTCGGCGCCCCGAGAGTCAGGGCAGCCGTCCGGCCGAAGGCACCGGTGCCGTCGGGACACCGTGACCAGGACGGGGCGGAGCGGCTGGTCCAGCTGAAGCTGTCGACGAGAGCGCTGCCGCCGGGAAGGTAGAGACGGGCCTTGTCGCCGGAGCCGAGGCCGAAGGCCGCGGAGACGTCGAACGCGCGGGCCGCTCCCGGGGCGAGAGTCGTCCCGGACGGCACGGTGAACCTCGAACTGTTGTTGTCGTCCTTGAGGATCCAGCCCGAGAGGTCCACGGCCGCCGTGCCCTTGTTGAAGAGCTCGATCGAGTCGTTGACGCTGCCGGTCGTCACGACCTCGTTGATGCGGATGTCGTCCGCCGGGGCCGCGTGCGCCGCGGGCGCGAGCAGCGTCGCGGCGGCCGCAAGGGTGGAGCCGGCGACGGTGAGGCGGAGAGAGGCGCGGCGGAAGGGGGCGAGGCGACGACGCCCGCGAGGAGCGCGTACTTCGAGCACGGTGTCCGTCCAGGGAGAAGCGAAGGATTGGGGCTGGGCGAGACGAGGGTCCCGGCGAATGCCGAACGCCGTTCGGCATTCGCCCGGTTGCCATGTGAACGCACGCCGAACGGCAGACCGACCGGTCCGTCCGCCCGCTCACCGGCGCCCGGGCCGGAACGGCTTCGCTGCCTGCGGCACCCGACAGATCCTCGTGGGGGAGCGAGGTCTCAGAGGCCGGCGCCCTCGCGCGGCCGCCCGCCTGACCGCGGGGGCCTGACAGGCCGCAGCGGGCGCTCGGGGCGTCGAACCGGGCGACCGGGAAGGGCGGCGCACGGGAGTGAAGGGGTCAGAACGAGATCACCCTGAAGGTGCGACGCGCCACGTGACTCGGATGCCACACGTTCGTTGACGCCTCGTACGTCCGGAATGTGACAGTCTGTTGCTTCATTTGCCTGATATGGCGCTGGAACGTCCCTCAGGGGGTGCGGGTGAACGCGGTGACACGGTGCCGGACGACGAGGGCCGCGGCGGGAGTCTCGGCCTTGGTGCTCCTGCTGCTCACGGGGTGCGACGTGCCGGGGGTCTACCGGCCCGCCCGCCCCGTGAGCGGCGGTCCCTTCACCTTCTACGTGAGTCCGGACGGCGACGACCGGAACGACGGCATGTCGCCGGAGAAGCCATGGAAGACCCTGGACCACGCGAACACCGCGAACTTCCGGCCCGGTGACAGGCTCCGGCTCAAGGGCGGCGAACGGTTCCGCGGCGCCGTCACCCTCGAAGAGGGGGAGGCGGGTAGCGCGGCGCGTCCGGTCGTGATCGACTCGTACGGAACGGGTCGCGCCACGATCGCTCCCCGCGGAACCTCCGGCATCACCGTGCACGACACCGCGGGCGTGGAGATCAGGAACATCGCGCTGGTCGGCGACCGCAAGGCGCTGCGCGACGGGGTCGGGATCTCCTTCCGTGCCACCCGTCCCGGGAAGCGGCCGCTCGCCCACGTCAGGATCGCGAACGTGGAGGCGCGGGGCTTCCAGAACGGGATCAGCGTCGGCGCGGAGGGCGACGCCGTCACGGGCTACAGCGACGTACGCATCAGCGGTGTCAGCGTGCACCACAATCTGGAGGCCGGACTCGCCTTCTACGGCCCGGAGTTCGATGCGGGCAGTCCGGTCTACGCGCACTCCGGGCTGCGTATCGAGCGGGTCACGGCGTCCTCCAACACCGGCGACCCGCGCAGTGACAGGCGCAACACCGGCAGCGGCATCGCCCTCGGCAGCGTGCGGGACGCGCAGGTGCGGCTCTCGGTGGCCCACGACAACGGCGCGCGCTCCGCGGCGGACGCCGAAGAGGGGCCCGAAGGCATCTGGGTGTACGACTCCACCGGAGTGGTACTGGAGAACAACCGCTCCTACCGAAACCGGACCGGATCCCGGGTGGACGGCGGCGGATTCGGCCTCGACAACAACGTGTCCCACTCCGTCGTGCAGTACAACCTCGCCTACGGCAACGACGGGCCGGGGTTCCTCGTCTACTCCGGACAGGCGACCGGCGCCCACCGGGACAACGTCGTCCGTTTCAACATGAGCTGGGACGACGCGCGGAAGCTCCCGGAGTACGGTGGCATCGTCGCCTACGGCTCCCGGTTGAGGAACCTGGCCATCCACAACAACACGGTCGTGATGCGGACGGGGGATCTTGCCTCCGCGGAGGCGGCGGGAATCCGGCCCCCGGCTCTGCGGCTGCGCGACGGCATGCGCGGTGTGAAGGTCCACGACAACATCCTCGCCACCGACGGGGGCCCCCTGATCGACACCGAGTCCTCGTACCGCCCGAGCACGCACCAGTTCCGGGGCAACGTCTACCACAGCACGGGCCCCTGGTCGCTGAGCTGGGGGAGCCGGCGCTTCACCGACCTCGCCGACTGGCGAACCGCCTCCGGCCAGGAGCTCCTCGACGGTGAGCCGACCGGCACCGGGGACGACCCGTGCCTGCGCGCTCTGGCCGTACCCGTCACCGACCCGGTCGGGGCCGAGAACCTGGTGCCGCGCTGTGAGGACGAGGTGTCCGTGAGCATGGGCCCGCAGGACTCGGGCGTCGACGCGGGCCTCGTCGACTACTTCGGCAACCGGCTCCCGGACGCTCTGCGCCCCGGCGCCGCGCAGTAGCGCACCGCCCACCCGGCCGAGGCGTGGGCGTCGCGGCGACCGCGGCGCGGACGCCCCCGTCGATCGCCCGGCGAGCGCGGCGCGGACGGCCCCGTCGATCGCCCGGCGAGCGCGGCGCGGACGGCCCCGTCGATCGCCCGGAGACCGGCGACGACGGCGCCGTCGACGCCTCCGGAGCCGGCGCAGGCTCCCCTCGATCCTCCCGGCGCATGCCCACGCGTCGTCGCCCGCCCGAGGTGCCGTGACGCCGCCCCGCCCGCCCGGTCCATGACCGGGCGGGCGGGGCGGCGTCGGCGTGCTGGGGGTCGGTACCTCTAGGCCCTGCCGGTCGGCAGCGCCGGGGGCAGGAGGTCGGGGTGGTTCGCCTCGACGGCCGGCGAGGCGATCGTGGTCCGAAGCGGCTTCCCCGCCCGGGCGGCCGGCGGCCGGTCCGCCGGCGCGGGACGGCCGAGCGCCTTGACGGTCCAGCCGGCGGCCCGCCACTCGTCGTGCGGCAGCGCGTTGCGCGCGTCGACGAGGACCGGCCTGCGGACCACCTGGGCCAGCTTCACCGGATCCAGCGCGCGGTACTGCTCCCACTCGGTGAGGTGCAGTACGAGCTCCGCCCCTTGGCATGCCGTCAGAAGGTCCGCCTCGCAGCGCAGTTCCGGGTGGACGCGGCGCGCGTTCACGGTGCCCTCCGGGTCGTGCACCCGGATGTCGGCGCCCTGCCGGTGCAGCGCCGCCGCCACCGCCAGCGCCGGCGAGTCACGCACGTCGTCGCTGTTCGGCTTGAAGGTGGCGCCCAGGACGGTCACGCGGCGGTCGGTCAGGTCGCCCCCGGCGAGCTGGCGGGCGAGTTCGACGGTCCGCTTCCGCTGCCGTTCGTTGATCTCGTCGACCTGGTCCAGGAAGGCCACCGCGGGGCCGACGCCGAGCTCCTGGGCGCGGGCGGTGAACGCCCGGATGTCCTTGGGCAGGCAGCCGCCGCCGAAGCCGAGTCCGGCGTTGAGGAACCGCCGGCCGATCCGGGTGTCGTGGCCGATGGCGTCGGCGAGGGTGACCACGTCCGCGCCTGCCGCGTCGCAGACCTCGGCCATCGCGTTGATGAAGGAGATCTTCGTGGCGAGGAAGGAGTTGGCCGCGACCTTCACGAGCTCGGCCGTGCTCGGGTCGGTGCCGATGTACGGGACGCCCGCGTCCAGAATCGGAGCGTACAGCCGGCGCAGAGTCTCGTCCGCCTCCCGGCCGACCGTGCCGACGACGATCCGGTCCGGTCGCAGGGTGTCCTCGACGGCGAAGCCCTCGCGCAGGAACTCCGGGTTCCACGCCAGGTCGACCCGTACGCCCGTCGGGACGAGTTCCTCGATACGTGCGGCCAGGCGCGAGGTGGTGCCCACCGGCACCGTCGACTTGCCGACCACCAGACACGGGGCCGGCAGGTGCGGCACGAGCCCGTCGACGACGGCGTCGACGTACCGCAGGTCGGCCGCGTGGGAGCCGGCCTGCTGCGGAGTGCCCACGCAGATGAAGTGGACCTCGCCGTGCGCCGCCGCCTCGCGGAGGCTGGTGCCGAAGCGCAGTCGTCCGGAGTCGAGGGCGCGGGTGAGGACTTCGTCGAAGCCGGGTTCGTAGAAGGGGGGCCGGCCCTCGCCGAGGGCCGCGATCTTCTCGGCGTCGACGTCGACGCCGAGGACGTCGTGCCCGATGTCGGCCATGCACGCGGCGTGCACAGCTCCGAGGTATCCAGTTCCGATGACGGTCAACCGCATGCGGTGTTCTCCTGTCTGAACGCGGGTGGGGTACGGCGCCAGGGGTCAGGGCGCGTAGCCGTTCGGGTTCTGCTGCTGGAAGGTCCACGCGTCACGGCACATGGCGGCCAGATCGCGCCGGGCGGTCCAGTTCCAGGCCGAGGCGACCTTCGTGGGGTCGGCGACGAGTTCGGCGACGTCGCCCGGGCGGCGTTCGGTGACGCGGTGCGGGATCGGCCGCCCCGACACCTCCTCGAAGGTGCGCACGAGCTCCAGGACGGACGCACCGCGCCCGGTCCCCAGGTTGAAGACCCGCATGCCCGGCTCGTCGTCGATGTGGTCCAGGGCGGTGCGGTGCCCCTCGGCGACGTCGACCACGTGGACGTAGTCGCGGATCCCGGTGCCGTCCGGTGTGGGGAAGTCGTCGCCGAAGACGCTGAGTTCGGCGCGGCGGCCCACGGCGATCTGGGTGAGGAACGGCATGATGTTGTTCGGCACGCCGCTCGGGTCCTCGCCGAGGAGTCCGGTCGGATGGGCGCCGGCCGGGTTGAAGTACCGCAGGGCCAGGACCCGGAGCTCGGGCACATGCCGGCAGACGTCCGCGAGGATCTGCTCGCAGGTCCACTTCGTGGCGGCGTACGGGTTGGTCGGGGCCGCCGGCGACTCCTCGGTCAGCGGGACGGTGGTGACGTCGCCGTAGACGGAGCAGGACGACGAGAACACCAAGCGGTGCACGCCGTGCTCGTGCATGGCCGAGACCAGGGCCGTCGTGCCGCCGACGTTGATGTCGTAGTACGCGAGCGGGATCCGCACCGACTCGCCGACGGCCTTCTTCGCGGCGAAGTGGATCACCGCCTCGATGGGGTGGCTCGTGAACACGGTGTCGAGAGCCCGCCGGTCGCGTACGTCCGCGACGTGGGCCGCCGCGATGGGGCGGCCCGCGATCTTCGCGACCCGTTCGAGGACCTCGGGCGAGCTGTTGGAGTGGTCGTCGAGCACGACGACCTCGTGGCCGGCGCGCAGGAGCTCGACACAGGTGTGGCTGCCGATGAAGCCGGCGCCTCCGGTGACCAGGACGGTCTGGGGCACGGGAACCTCGTTTCTCGATCGGTCGCAGAGGGCGTCACCAGGCGTAGAAGCCGGTGAGATAGGTGGGGAAGACCACGGCCGCGAGCCCCAGCGGGAACAGCGACATCAGGCCCCCGAGGAGCGGCAGCGCGGCCGTGCGCAGCGCCCGGAGGGCGGGGACGCCGGTGGCTCGCGCAGTCTCCCTGACGTGCAGCGTGCCGATCGCCAGCGTCACCGCGGCGTACGAGGCGGAGCCGAGGAGGCAGAGGAAGACGTAACCGACGGCGGGGCCGGTGAACTGGCCGACGAGGGCCGAGCCCGACAGGAAGACCGTGATGATCAGATACGGGGCGACGGCGCGCAGGGGGAGTGGCTCCAGGCCGTCGCGCTTCTTCGGGGTGACCTTGAAGGTGATCTGGCGGGGCCGCAGCTTCTGGGTCACCGCGGCCAGCACGCCCCAGGCCACGAACGGCCACCGGGAGAGCCCGAAGAGCCAGATCTCCCAGCTGAAGATGGGCGCGTCCTTGGGGCGCGTCAGGCCCCGGCGGCGGCAGAGCAGCGTCAGCAGGATCAGCCAGACGGACATGCTCCAGAAGTGGGTCAGGAAGGCGAAGTAGTTGACGTCGATCCACGGAGCGCCGGTGATCGCGGCGATCGGCGGCAGGAGGACGCCCATGATCGTGGCGCCGGCGAGCAGCGGGTAGTACATCAGGGCCGCGGCGAAGCGCACGCGGAGCTTCAGAGGCATCCGGCCCAGGTGGCGCGGCAGCATGCCCAGAAGCATCACGGCCAGGCTGCGGGACCACTGGAATTCCTGGGTGACCATCGCGCCGAAGGTGAGGGGGCCTTCGCCGTGCGCGTCCGCGTCGATGGCGAACGCGCCCTGCCAGCCGGCCGAGGTCAGCAGGAACGACGTGGAGAAGTCCTCGGCGAGCTCGGGGCCCACGCCGCCGATGTCCCGCAGCGCCTTGGTGCGGACTGCGTAGTGAGAGCCGATGCAGACCGGGGCGAGGCCTGCCGAGTGGCCCAACTGCACGGGTCCGTGGAACATGGCCTCGCGGTGCAGCCGTCCGCGGGCGGCCCAGGACTCGTCGGCGTTGGAGTCGCAGACGCTGGGGGCCGCGGTGTAGCCGACGGCCGGGTCGGCGAAGGGGCGGACGACCTCGGAAAGGTAGGTGGGCCCGGGGACGTGGTCGCAGTCGAGCTGGGCGACCACGTCGTACAGCTCGTAACCCCAGTGGTCGTAGAAGAAGGCGAGGTTGCCCTCCTTGCAGCGCGTGCGCCGGGGCCAGTCGGCCCGGTGGTAGTCGGCGCGGCCACGCCGGCAGGAGACGTTCACGTCATGGGTGCGGCACCAATGGAGGATCTCCTCGCTGGGGTCCTCGTCGCAGAGCCAGACGTCGTAGCGGTGCGGGAAGTCCTGGGCGACCATGGCCTCCAGGGTGCGGCGGGCGACGTCCCAGCCCTCGGACGGGGCCCGGGTGACCACGAACGCGGTGCGGAGCGGGGGCACCTGGACGGTCGGGTCGAAGCGTCGAATCCGCAGCAGCGCGACGAGGAAATGCACCGGGAGATAGGTCAGGTACAGCAGGAGGGCGCTGTTGATGATCAGGCCCGTCCAACCGATGCGGTGGGAGGGTTCGAGCCACCAGACCCAGAACCAGACCAGGCAGGCGATCCAGCCGAGGGACAGCAGCGCGACCAGGAAGCGGTCGGGGCGCGAGAACGCCCGGACGAAGCTGGACGGGCGAGGGACGAGCCCGCGCGCCGGGAGCGCGAGGACAGGGCCGTCCGGGCCGATGGAGGCGACCGCGCCGTTCGACAGGGCGTGGATCTCCGCCCCCAGCGTCTCCCACTCCGCCGGTGAGCCGGGAGCCGGTGAGGGGAGCGGGGGTTCCAGGGCGGTGCCGGTCCCGTGGGCGGGACCTTGCTCCAAGGACGTCATGGCAGCAGGTTCTCCAGGCGGTGCGACGGGGTGGGAGCACGGGGGAGCCCGGGGGAGCAGGATCGACGGACTCAGGGCCGCGGCGGGACCGGCGGAAGGCCCGCCGCGGCGCGTGGATCAGCCACCCGCGACAGGGGCCCCGGGGGCGGAGGACGCGACGCCGGTGGGAGTGCCGGCCGGACCGGGGATCGTCTGCGGTGTGAGGGGCGCCGGCGTCGCCGCGGCCAGTGGCACCGTCTCGTCCTGGCCGCCGCGGATCGACGCGGCCGAGGCGGCGAGGCGGTCCATGTGGGAGGCGAAGTACGCGACCGTGCGACGCAGGCCCTCGGTGATGTCGATCTCCGGCTCCCAGCCCAGTACCTCGCGGGCGCGGGTGATGACCGGGCGGCGACGGACCGGGTCGTCGACCGGCAGCGGGTGGTGCTTCACCTCGGATGCCGAGCCGGTCATCTCCAGCACGATGTCCGCGAGTTCGGAGACGGTGCGCTCGACAGGGTTCCCGAGGTTGAAGGGTCCGAGTTCGGAGGAGTCGAGCAGCGCGACCAGGCCGCGGACCAGGTCGTCGACGTAGCAGAAGCTGCGGGTCTGGCCGCCGTCGCCGTAGATGGTGAGCGGCTCGCCCGTCAGGGCCTGGGTGATGAAGCTGGACACCACACGACCGTCGTGGGGGCGCATGCGGGGCCCGTAGGTGTTGAAGATCCGGGCGATGCCGACGTCCACTCCGTGCGTGCGGCGGTACGCGGCGGAGACCGCCTCGGCGTATCGTTTCGCCTCGTCGTAGACGCTGCGCGGGCCGATCGAGTTGACGTTGCCCCAGTACGTCTCCTCCTGCGGGTGGACCATCGGATCGCCGTAGATCTCGCTCGTCGACGCGAGGATGAAGCGCGCGCCGTGACGCATGGCCAGGCGAAGGGCGTTCTCGGTGCCGCGGCTCCCGACCGCGAGCGTCTCCAGAGGGTGGCGCAGATAGTCGGGAGGGGAGGCCGGGGAGGCCAGGTGGGCGACGGCGTCGATGTGGCCGGCGACCTTCACGGACACGCTCACGTCGGCGTGCTGGAACTCGAAGGCCGGGTGGGCCACGAGATGGGCGATGTTTTCCGGGTCGCCCGTCGAGAAATTGTCGAGGCACACCACGGAGTCGCCGCGCCGTAGAAGCGCCTCGCAGAGGTGTGAGCCAAGGAAACCACCGCCACCGGTCACGGCAACGCGCATGTGTTCTCCAGGAATGAGAAGCGGAACAACCTCTAGATCCGCTCGCGCTTACAATCGAATGCCAGAATGGCCTGACTGTTCGGAAAGCCGAGCCATCCCGGAAGATGTAGAACGAGAGTATGGGCATACGTAGTCATTTTTGCGGAGTGACTCGTGAGCTGGGCTGATCGGCGGGTCGGTCGCCGGGGAGTATGCGCCTCCACCGACTAGTTCGCGCTTATGCCGTATGTCGAACGGCGCAATAGGACGGTGTCACCCGCACGTGTCTGCATCGGCGTCCGAGGCCACCCTCGGAGACAACTCAATGGCACGCCACGTCGATGATCCCCACCGCTCCGGATGCTTTCCGGGGATGGAGTCCGCGAGAGGCAATCATGTGTGCCCCGAAAGCGGGTGAATCCAAGAGGCGGAGCCGTGGCCGGGCCCTGGCGCCGGGGATTCAGGTGGAAACGGCGTGAGCGGAGGCACACCGCCGCGGAAGATCTTCGCTCCGTGCTCGCCCGTCGTCCTGGTCAGGGAGAGGTTCGATCGGAGGGATCGCCCTCCTGCGGCGGAGGGCCGGAAGCCGAGGGGCCGGTGGCCTGGGAAGGGTGGTGGCCGGGGCCGACGGTCAGACCGGCCAGGGGCGTGGGGGAGAGGTCGGCAGAGTCCTCACCGGCTTCGAGGAGGGTGGCGGCGGCCCCTGCGATCAAGGGGTCCGGGCGGCCGACCGCCGCCTCGTCCTTGTTGGCGTAGCCGATCCGCCACAACAGGCTGCGCATCGCCTCCAGGCGTGCACGTCGCTTGTCGTTGCTCTTCACCACGGTCCAGGGGGCATGGGCGGTGTCGGTGGCACGGAACATGTCCACCTTGGCGGTGGTGTAGGCGTCCCACAGGTCCAGCGAAGCCAGGTCGGTGGGTGAGAGTTTCCACTGGCGCACGGGATCGACCTGGCGGATGGCGAAACGGGTGCGCTGTTCGGCCCGGGAGACGGAGAACCAGAACTTGACCAGCAGGATGCCGTCCTCGATGAGCATCGCCTCGAAGGCCGGACACTGGTTGAGGAAGAGCTTGTACTGGTCGTCGGTGCAGAAGCCCATGACCTTCTCCACACCCGCGCGGTTGTACCAGGAGCGGTCGAAGAAGACGATCTCCCCAGGGCCGGGCAGGTGGGCGACGTAGCGCTGGAAGTACCACTGGCCCGTCTCCCGCTCACTCGGCTTGTCGAGGGCGACGATGCGGGCGCCGCGGGGGTTGAGGCGTTCGGTGAAGCGCTGGATCGTGCCGCCCTTGCCTGCGGCGTCACGGCCTTCGCAGATCACGACGAGCCGTGCTCCGGTGTCCTTGGCCCAGCGCTGGAGTTTCAGCAGCTCGATCTGGAGGATCCGCTTGGCCCGCTCGTACTCGGCGCGCCGGATCTTGCGCTCATAGGGGTAGTTCTCCCGCCAGGTGCGGATGGGCTTTCCGGCCCCGTCCAGCAGCACTGGCTGCTCGGGCCGGCTCGCGTCCACGCTCAAGCCCTCGAGCAACGCCTCCTGCGGTTCTGGCCCGCGCCGTCCCTCCATACTCACGCAGGTCGTATACCCCGTCTCGCCCGTCGCTACCGTCCCAGTGCCCACGGGAGTCACGACGCGCCGGTCTCGGTACGGTCCACGGCGGGTCCACGGTGGGACCGGGCACGCAGATCGCGGGCGGTCTCGACGGTCAGGGCGGCGGAGGCGGTGGAACATGCGCCTCTCCGGCGCGACCCGCCGACCGCCGGCGTCGCTCGGATCTGAGCCGGCCGCGTGGAGGCGGTGCGCCGCGGGGCACGCTCCCGAGGCCGGTTTCGTCCCGGAAGGGGGCGGCGCACCGGCATCCGGACCGGTGCGCCGCCCCCTTCGTCGTCCTGCCGTCACTCAGCGGGTGCGGAGGTCCTGGCAGAGGGTGTCCAGGACGTGGGCCGCCTCGGGGTGGCCCGCCTGCCGGCAGCGGGCCGAGGCAGCGGTCAGACGGACGACGGCGTCGGCGGCGCGGTCGAGGCCGTTGCCTTCGATCAGGGCCGCGAGGCGGACCGCCTCGGCACGTGGGAGTTCGCCCCGTTCGCCGCCCTCCTCGTGTGCGGCGATGGCGGCCTCGGCCTCCGGGAGGGCCTCGTCGAAGCGACCCGCCTCGGAGAGGATCCGGGCGCGGCGGTAGTGGTTCTCGCCTCGTTCGTACCAGACCGCGAAGTCCTGCTCGCCGGAGGGCAGGTCGGCGAGGACGGCGTCGGCGCGGGCCAGGTGCTGCAATGCCGCCTCGGTGCCCTCGCCGTCGCGGGTCTGGAGGGTGAGGCGGGCGAACTCCCGCATCATCAGGGTGATGAGCGGGGGGTTGGGGGCCTCGGCGTGGGCGACGAGGGCGCGATCGTACGCCGTGTCCGCCGCCTCCCAGCGCTCGGCGAGGGCAAGGGTGGTCGCCGCTTCGGCCGCCACCAGTGTGAGGACTCCGCCACGGTCCTCCTCGGACCAGCCCGCGACGGTGTCGGCGAGACGGAGCAGTTCCTCGGCCGCCGGGAGGTACTCCTCCAGGTCGCGCAGGCCGCGGCCGAGGGTCAGGCGCCCCTGGGCCAGCATGCGTTCGTCGACGGTGGGCGGCACGTCGGTGAGGGCGGACTCCAGCACCGCGACGGCGTCGTCCGGCCGGCCGGACCGGGCAAGGACGTCGGCGAGCTGGAGGCGCGCCTCGACGGCACTGCCGGGGTCGTCCGCCTGGTCGAAACGGGCGGCGGCCTCTGAGAGGTGGCGTACGGCTCCCTTGACGTCGTCGAGGTGTGTGGCGGCGTGGCCGAGCAGCAGGTACGCCGGGCCGAGCGGGAAGGTGGGGTCGTCATGGGCGACGGCGTCGGCGATCGCGGAGTGGACCAGGTCCGTCGCCTCCTCGGGCCGGTCCTGGGTGAGGAGCACCTGCGCGAGATGGACGGACGGGCGCGGTCGTCGCCAGGGCCGGCCGGCGGACTCGATCTCCTGGAGGGCGGTGCGGAGTTCCCGTTCGGCGTCGGCGAGGGAGCCACGGCGGGCCAGCAGATCGGCGCGGAACTGACGTGCGGTGGCGGCCTGCTGGGGGTGCCCGAGGCGGGACGCCTCGGAGCAGAGGGTGTCGACGCTCCTCTCGAACCGCTCGGTGAGGCTGTCGACGTCGTCCATGCCCTCCGGATCCTCCTCCCCGCGGGCGAGCGCGGCGTGCAGCTCCTGGTGTGCGGCGAAGGCCACCGAGTAGTGGAGGGAGAGGTACGCGAGGATGCGTTCGGCGCGCAGGTCGGTGCCGAAGGCGGCCTCGGCCTCCCCGAGGGGCTCGGCGTCGAAGGGCGTCGAGGTGACCAGCTTGTCCGCCTCGCGGAGCATGTCGTCGAGGGCGGTCCGGATCGCGGCGAGGTCGGGGGCGGCCCCGTCACCGTCGCGGGAGCCCGGGGCGGTCGTCCACGCGCGAGAGCGGGCCTTGGCGGCGAGCGCGTGCCAGGGCATGTCCAGCCGCTCGAAGTGCCGTACGGCCGTGTCCAGTTCGGCGGCTCCGCTCACGTGGCGATCCTTGAACCAGAGCTGCTGTGCCCTGTGTTCGGCGAGCTCCGCGGCCAGGAGGTCTTCGGGGCCGAGAGTGTCGTCGTACGGCTCGGCGGCGTCGGCGAGGCGTTCGGCGACGCACGTCCAGAGCCTGCTGTCGCCGGGGTGGCCGTCCCGTGCCAGGCGGCGGGCCTCGCGCACCAGGGCGGCGAAGTCGTCGGGGATTCCGATTCGTGCGGGGGCGGGGGCGGGGGCGGGCGCGGCGCCGGCCGACGCCGTGCGAGCCGCCGTCGCGCGCAGACCGAGCGGCAGGGGCTCGTCGAGCAGCGGGGCCAGGGCGAGCCGGGCCCGCCGGCGGTCGCCGACGGCCGTGGTGCCGTTACGGGTGTCGAAGGCCGTGGCGAGGAGTTCGGCCTCCCGGTGAACGTGCGTGAGGAGCTCGGCGGCGGTCCAGGCGCGGCCGGGCGGACCGGCGACGGCGGTGTCGTCGTGGCCGGCCTCGACGAGCCGGGCGATGAGCACCTCCGCGCCGGTGAGGAAGTTCAGGTGGTCGAGCGGGGCGCCCTTCGCCTCGAAGAGGGGCCGGTTCTCCGCCAGGATCTCCAGGCCGCGGCCTTCGTTGCGGGAATGGGCGCAGAACTCGAGGTGGTAGCCGACTTCGGCCTGCATGCCGGTGGTGCCCCGCACCTTCCGGTAGCCGGTGAGGTGGTGGGAGCGCGCCTCGTCGGTGCGTCCTGCGCGCAGCAGCGGGAGCAGCGCCCGGGCCTGGCTCATCTGCGGTTCCTCGGTGCATCCCTGCTCGCGGTCGAGGACCGGCCGCCAGATGTCGAGGGCCGCGGTGTCGTCGCCCTGGGCGAGGTGGTGCCAGGCGTGGTGCCGGGTCTCGCAGGCCTCGCAGTCGCTGAGGTCGGTCCGGGAACGGGTGGCCCAGAGCTCGTACGCGTCGGCGACGCCGCTGCCGGTGTGCTGCGCAAGGTGGTAACGCATGGCCGCCACGGGCTGGACGGCGTGGTCGGCGGCCTCGTACCGGCTGCGCATCTGGTCGATCCAGCCGCCGATCGACGCCAGGGGCACCTCGGGCACCTGCAACAGCGACGTGGTCACCCACTTGAAGCGCCAGAAGACCTGGTGGGCCTCGTAGGGGCTGAAGGACTCGGAGGTGCCGTCCCACAGCTTGAGGATGCGGGCGAAGACGACGGGCGACTTGCGGTGCTCGCCGGTGGACTCGTACGCCGTCATGAGTTCCAGGAGCGCGGTGACGAGCACGTCGGACTTCTCGAAAACTTCGGCGGCCTCGACGAGTTCCTCGGCGGTGACGGTGCGCGCCAGTCCATGGGGGCGCTCGTGGTTCTCGCGGAGCGCCTCGACGACCGCCTCGGGGGTGTCCAGCATTTACAGTTCCTTCCGGGGCTCGGAGCCGGGGGTCGCCTCGCCGGGCTGGTGCATGGCGTGGGTGAGCAGGCCGATGAAGGCCCGGTTGAGCAGGGCGCTCTCGCCGGCGCGCAGTGGACGTCGGCTGAGCAGCAGCGCCTGGCCGTACAGGGCTTCGGCGGTGGCGACCGCGAGACCGTGCTCGTCGATCGTGAGGGCCTGACGGACCAGCGGGTTGAGGTGGTTCAGGACGAGCTGGGCGCGCGGGGTCTCGTCGCGGAGGGAGTTGAGGATGTCGCCCCACAGGCCGTCGCTGTCGGCGGCGAGGCTCGATCGCGTCCGTTCATGCCGGGCGTCGCGGTTGTCGAGGAGCAGGGCGGGGGCGGTGACGGGCTGGAAGTCGCGCAGGACGACGTCGCAGTCGTGGACGCCGATCGTCTCGCGGGCGACCGCGAGGAACGCGGCGGCCCGCAGCTCGGCGCCGGGGGCGACTGCGTCGAGGTGCGCGGTGACGGTGGTCGGGTCGAGGTCGACGACCGTGGTGCCGGGCCTGACCTCGGGCAGCCGGTGGACGAGATCGCGGTCGTATGTGTAGCCGCCGTTGACGACGCCGAGTCCGGCCGCCGAGGCGATCGGCGCGACCTGGCGGAACTCCTCGACGCTCCGGGTCACCAGGAGCGTGGGGTGCGTCCGGGCGAACTCCTCCAGGGTGACGTTGCCGTCGGTGGTCTCGAACGGCAGCCAGGGAAGCACGATGCGCAGCAGCTCGTCGTCGTGGCGGGCGAGCGCCTTGACCGCGAGGTGGTGGGTGTCGATGAAGCGGTGCAGGAGAGCGGGGTCACGAGCGGCGAGTCCGGTGATCCACTCGCGGATCCGGTCACCGAGGGCATCCCGCACTGCGGACAGCGTGCCGTCCTCGTACAGCGACTCGCGGGAGGCGGTCGGTCGCAGGCTGGTGGTGTCGACGACGCAGCGGACGAAGAACGCCCATTCGGGGAGCAGTTCGGGAGCCTGGTCGGTGAGGAGCATGCCCTTGAGGTGGACGCGGTGCCCTGCGCGCTGGGCCGGGCTGACCGCCGTCGGCAGGACGTAGGCGACACCGCGCAGGCCGGCTGCCGGCAGGTCCAGCTCGATGGTGTCGAGCGGGGCGAAGTCGAAGAGCTCGCGGCAGTACGCGGTGTAGGCCTCCCGCTTGGCGAGCGGGGAACGATGCGTCTGTTCCCACGGCGGCGCCGCGTTGATCCGGTGGCTCTCGCCACGCGTGTCGATGACGGTGACGTCGTGGCGCAGGAGTCCGCCGTAGTGCCGGGCGAGGGAGATGACCCGCTGGGGAGTGGTCCATTCGGCGTTGTCGGCGCGCGGGACGAGCGTCACGGTGGTGCCGGGCTCGGGAAGCGTCGCGGACGGCAGGGTGCGGATGGTGTAGCGGCCGTCGGAGTGGCCCCGCCATTCGACCGTCGGCGCGCCCGGGTCGGCGGCGGACCGGCTCAGCACGGTGATCTCGTCGGCGACGACGAAGCAGGCGAGCAGGCCGATGCCGAACTGGCCGATGAACTCGCCGCGCGCCGCGTCGAGTCCCGCGCCGTCGAGCGAGCCGTCCACGGTCCGCTTGGAGCTGCGTCCGATGGTGGCGAGGAACCGGTGCACGTCGGCCTCGGACAGGCCGATGCCGGTGTCCGTGATGGTCAGGGTCTCCCCGGTGCGCACGGTGATCGCGCCGGCGGCGTCGGGCGTGAGGGCCTGTCGGGCCGTGATGGCGTCGACCGCGTTCTGCAGCAGCTCGCGCAGATAGACCCGGGGGCTGGAGTAGAGGTGGTGGGAGAGCAGGTCGACCAGGCCGCGCAGATCCACTTGGAAGGCGTGGGCGGTCGGGGAGGTCTCGGGAGTCTGGAACACCTGGGGCGGTCCTTCGGTGCGTGCCCGCCGCTCGGTGGCGCGGCGGGGGTGTGATCGGGTGTGTCGTGCGGGCGGGTTGGGGCGGTGGGCCGGGCTTGCGGGGTGGGGCGGGCGGTCGCGGTGAACGGATGATGTGTGCGTCAGGAGGCGCTGTCCCGGACGACCGGGCAGAACGGCGCACGGATGGGGCGGGGCCGAACTGGGTGCTGCACGCGGGGGGCTGTCGTCGGCCCGGGCTGCGGGCGGCGTGGCGTCCGGGCTGTAGCGGCTGGGACTCGGGCTACGAAAGGCCTGGGATTCAGACCGTGGGTGAGCTCGAACCCGCCTGGTGCGCGGCCCGGGACACGGCCCGTGCGCCGCGCGGAGCGTCGTATCCGACGGCGTGCGTGGCGAGGTCCGCCGGAGGACCCCCGGGCTCCGGGGCGGCGTGCCGTGGGAGCGGGGGCTCCGCTCCCGCACCCGGCTTCCTCCCGGTCCCCGACCGACCCGTGCCAGTCCCGCTCGGGTCAGCCTCCGGTGTAGGCGCGGTACTTCTTGTACGCCTTGGCCGGGTCGGAGCCGTCGAGGTAGTACCAGGGAAACTCGGTGACCCGTCCCTCCGTGGCCCGGAAGCACTCGCGCGCGGAGGCGACGTCGCCCGCCAGCGAGAACGCCATGGCGAAGGTGTTGTAGACCTGGAGCCAGCCGTGTCCCCGTACGAAGTCCGGATGCCGGATCGAGTGGTCGGCCGCCTCGTTGAGCGAGTCGACCACCTCGTGGCGCGTGATGTAGCGGGCGTCGGCGCCGGAGTCGAGAGCCAGCCAGTGCTCCAGGTGCGCGACGGCGACGAGCTGGCCGAGGAGCGTCCCGCCGGGCGCCGCGGAGACCGAGGCGCGAGCGAACGAGTGCATCTCCTCGTGGGAGCCGCTCCACGTTTCACAGACCTGCTGCAACCGCTGCAGGTGTGCGCCCAGGTGATGGCGGTCGCGGCGTACGGTCGCCTCGAAGCGACGCCGTGCCACGTCCCGCTCGACCTGGAGCCCCCGGCCGGTGACCTGGAGGCCGTACCAGGGTGAGGTCCAGCCGGGTTCGCGCTCGGCGACCTCGTAGAGCCACGTTTCGGCCGTGGCCAGCCGGTCGTGGAAGAGCTGGAACTGCTCGCGGGACACCTGTGAGGCACGGGCGCCGGTCCGGGCCTCCCAGGCCCAGCTGATGTGGCGAACGGCAGCCACCAGCCGCGGCAGTGGGGCCTGGGGGTCCGCCGCCACGACGTCCGCGATCCACCGTTCCGTGCCGGCGACGTCGCCGACGGCCCACAGCAGGCCCGTCCGGTCCTCACTCTCGGGCCGTGCGTCGAGCACGTCCCGTACGGTCGTCCAGTCCGCGGCCTCGGCGGCCACGCGGACGCGCCGGGCGTCCGGATCGCCGGAGTCCTTGTCGACGTGCGCGACGGGCCTGCCCGTCCATCGTCCCAGCGTGTTCCCCAAGTCCCGGAGCAACGCCATATTCCCACCCCTTGCTGTAGCGCACAGGTGGTTGATGATCACCCCACCCGTGGGTGTAGTGACTATCACGCGCGGCCGACAATCGCACACCTGTATCCAGGCGATGACGGGTGCGCTCAAGTGCGGCGTGATCCGGCTGTCCGCGAGTCGCGTCCGAACCGTGCGCGAACCGTGGACGGAGCGCTGCCGCGGGGTTGCGTGATGCGCTCGCTCACGGTCACCGCACGCTCGGCCGCCGAGGAGGGCAGCCTGCCTCCTGGACTCTGACCTCCCCTTTTCGTTGGCCTGAACTATTGCGGAGAGTGATCGGGTCGGGAATGATCTCCCGCCGTGACACTCTTCCTCGGCGCCGTGCTCGCGGTGCTCCTCGGCGGGCTCTACCGCGTCCTGGTCAGCCCCCATCGCGCCACCACCTGGGTCGCGGAGCACTTCGTCGCCACCGACTTCGGGCTTCCGCCCCGCGAGGCACTCGACTCCCGACGCCCCGGCCCGCCGCCGGCGGAGCACCGTCAGGAGGAGCGGCAGGCCGTAGCGGACGCCGCCTGGCAGGGGAACTGGAAGACCGCCGCGCGCTACGTCGGCGAGGCGGGCGAGGACTGGGACGAGCGCTGGACCCGGCTCGAGCTCCTCCAGCATGTCGCTGAGGAGGACTCCGCCTGGCTCGACGCCTGGCGCAGCGCCGAGCCGGACAACTGCGACGCCGCGACGCTCAACGCGAGCCTGATGGTCCACCGCGCGTGGGCGATCCGGGGCAGCGGGTACGCCCACGAGGTCATGACCTCGGACATGGAACGTTTCAAGGCACTGCTCCCGGCCGCGATCGAGGAGGCGCGGAAGGCGGCACTGCTCGACCCCGCGAACCCGGGCCCGTGGGTCGTCATGATCACGGCGGCACGCGGTGCCCAGTACCGCCGGGCGCAGTTCAGGCCGCTCTGGGACGGGCTCGTCGCCCGCGCGCCGCACCACTACGAAGGACACTGGCAGGCTCTCCAGTACTGGTGCGCCAAGTGGTTCGGCAGCGACCGGCGCATGATGCGGTTCGCCCGTCAGGCGGTCCGCAAGGCCCCGGTCGGCAGCCCGCTCGCCGGTATCTACCTGCACGCGCTCGATGAACTCACCGAGCGGTCCTCCTTCGAGTCCGTGCCCGTCACTCCGTGGTCCAGGAACATGCTCAAGCGGGTCGCCGTCTCGTTCGACCAGGTCGCGCCCGACGACGAGCGTCTGCCGCTCCTGCGGCACCTCCTGGCCCACCGCATGCTGAGATCGATGCTGTACGCGGGCGCCCTGGAGCAGTTCCGCCAGATCGGACCGTGGTGCGGAGCCCCGCCGTGGCGGAAGGACGGCAACGCGGTCGTGGCCTTCGAGAACGCTCGCGGAACCGCCGCGAAACTCTCCCGCACCCGCCCCACGCCGGCACCCCGGACCCACGGCATCGTCCGTTGACCACAGGCACCGATCCGCGGACGGCACGCGAAGCCTCCCTTTCCACTCGACCTCATCGCGCGCCCGCTCGCGGTGGAACCAGATGCCTGCTGGGTCGACCACGGGAAGAAACCGTCGCATCCCGGGGCTTTGCGGCGTGGGCGGGTTGTCCGGGTTGTCCGGTAGTGTGCTTGGCTGTTCGGAGACCTGTTCAGCATGGAAAGGCCGCTGTACGCTCGCCCCCGTGGCTAAAGGGGATGGGCTGACATCGTCCGAGAGCGTCGAGTGTGCAGAACGATTCCACCTGGAGGACCTGACGCACGTCCGCGCCCTTCTGTCCGACTTCGACGGCACGTGTCTGGATTCGGATCGGCCCAGGTCGGCCTTCGGGCCGCTGGAGCAACTCGCCAGCAACAGCGCGCTGTTCACCACCGGATCTGCTCCACGGGACATCTGGGCCCACTCCGGTCTGGGCGCGACGGTGGACGCGACCGTGGTGGCCACGGACACTCCGCTCACCCTCATCGACCTGTGCTCCATGACCGCGAACACGATCCTGGGGATCAACGACCCGTGGGTCAAGTTGAAGCAGGCGTCGTTCCTGATCTCGTCCCAGCCGCACTACCTGACCGCTCGGATGGGGCACGACCTGACGTACCGGATAGCGCGGCGGATCCTCGGCTGCTTCCAGGACGATGACGGTCCTGACGACTACGTGGTCAACTTACGGCAGTGCAATGGCTCCGATGCCGTCGAGCTCGCTCTCCACGCCGCTTGGAAGGCCGCTGAGCCGACTCCCGAACGCCGCAGGCTGGCGACCTTCCGTGGCTCGTACCACGGGGAGAGTCTGACCGCGAACTGGGTGAGCGAGCACCAACCCGGTCGCCTGCTCGCCGACGCGCCCGACAACGTGGTCTTCTTCCCCACCCCGGAAACGGACGACCACCAGGAGCTGAGCGCGAGCTCCCTGTCGACCCTCGAAACCCTCGAACGGGACGGCGACTCCTACTTCGCCGTGATCATCGAGCCGATCCAGTGGCGCAACTCGGTGCACACGGTGCCGCTGGAGTTTCTTCGCCGATTACGGGATGTGTGTACGCGGAAGTCGGTCTGCCTCATCTTCGACGAGATGCAGAACGCGTTCGGATACACCGGTTCCATCAGCTATGCGCGGACATCCGGCGTCAGCCCCGACATCAGTGCGATCAGCAAGGCTCTGACCTCGGGACACGGTTCGCTCGCCATCATCGTTGCGAGGCGCAAGTACCGGGAGATAGAGAGCCCGTTCGGCGCCAAGTCCAACTCCGGCAACATGCTGGCACTCGTGGCTGTCGACGCCGTTCTGGATCGGCTCCTGGGAGTGGAGCGGGCGGAGGGGCGCATGCTGCCTGCCTGGCTCCCGTCCGGGTTGGCGGCCGAGCTGCGGGACGGCCTGCTCGCGTCCGCGTACCCGCGCGCCGTCGCCCTGGTCGACGAGCTGCTCGCCGAGCTCCGCCGTCGCTTCCCGACACTCATCGGTGCGCCCCGAGGCGTGGGCCTCGTGCGGGGTCTCGTCCTGCTGGACGCGGATGGTCAGCCATCCACGCGTCTCGCTGTGGCGGCAGCCAAGGTCTGTCTGGCCCACGGGGTGTACGTCCGTCAGGCCGATACCGCCGTTCTGCTCAAGCCCTGCATCGTGCTGAACCCTGCGGAGACAGCGGTCGCTCTGGATGCACTCACGAAGACGTTCGACGACGTCCTGCGGCTTCGTGATGAGCACTGATGCAGAGGAGCGGTCCGATCACTTCGACCCGGTGATCGGCGCTCCAGCGCACACGGCGAAGACGCCGACGGTGAACTGTCTGGACCAAGTGCGCATCTGGATCAGCTCCGACGGCCTCCCGGCGAAGCACCGGGCCCGCCTCACTCGTTTGCGTGCGATGAACGGCGGCGGTCGCATCCTGCTCATCGTCGCCGGTTCGGTTCTCGAGCCGGCCGCCGCGAAGGAGGTCTTCGACTTCGCGAGTCGGCTCGACATCCACGTGCGTGACGTGAGCACGATCCCGGCCGCCGACGCGGACGAGCGCCTCATTCTCGAGCACATTCACGCCGAGATCGATGCGCACTTCTTCAGGCCCGAGGACGCCAAGGGCAATCTTTCCGTGGTGTCGGACTATGCGCGGCTGCTCAGCTTCGTGATCGAACGGGGCCTGTGCACCGACATGGACGTCGAGTTCACGAGCTCCCTGGTCCCGGCCGCGGCGAGTACCCCCTGCCCGTTGGGGATCCTCGCGAGATTCAAGGACAACGGCTGTCTCAGCAATGACGTGACGGCAGGCATCCCCTGGTCGGAACCGTTTCGGGAGGCCAGACGCAACATCGCCGCCCTCGTGACCGGCTACCGCGAGGCTGCTTGCCGTTTCCTGGCTGCGGTCCACGGCGACTCCGTCGACCCCAGCGTGGTCAGCGACCATCCGCGCTTCTTCCAGCTGCGCAATCTCCGGCACGACCCAGCGCTGACGGGAACGGCGCGGTTCAGCCTCGCCGGGGGACCCGACAACCTCGCGATCGCGTTCCACGAGGCGGGGCTCTTCTGCGGATACGAGCGCGGAGTCGAGCGTGGAGTCGAGGCGGGCGAGCTCACGTCCGACCACGTGCCGCACGCTCTGGTGGCAGGCGCGTCCTCCACCAGCCTCGCCTACGAGCCGTTCGACTTCGGGGCGCCGCCGGCCGCTTGCGTCCGGGCGGAACAACGAGCGCAGCTGTGGCCCGACTTCCTGCCGGAGGTCATCTGCCACTGGGACCACAGTTGGATCACCGACCACCACGACTGGCAGGCGCTGACCTACCGCGAGCGGTTGCTGCTCGCCACCCTGGACGGAGACGCCTGGAACCGTGACGAGGCCGTGTCGATCGCCGAAAGCCGTGCGCCGGCCCGCTGCCTCGTCGACCTGCCGGACAGCATCGCTCCCGAACCCCTGGTGCGTGAGGGGGGACCTGTGCTGTCCATCCTGGCGCACGAGCAGACGCCCGTGCGACGGGGTGTTGGCCGTACCTCGACCGGAGAGTCGACGCGAAGGCGACACGGGGTGTCCGAGGAGAGCCTATTCCGGGACAACGGAATCGTCGCAGTCGGCGGTCTCGTCGACGACGTCATGCTCCTCGGACTGCGTGAGCGCTTCGAAGCCGAGATCGGCAAGAAGGGCGGAACGACTCCCCTGCAACAGCTCTCGTTCAACCTCGCAGTTGACGAATGCGCGCGTCACACCGTCGAGATGATCAGAGACCTCGCCTGCCTCCCCGCCCTGACGGAGATCCTGGACCGGTACTTCGACGCCCCGTCCCGGTTCGTGTCGGCGCGGGGATACCGGCAAGGCCCGTGCAAGCCGCTCAGATACCGTGCGTGGGACTACCACCAGGACATGAAGACCCAAGGGCCGTTCGAAGAAGTGAAGGTCATGGTCCTGCTGACGGACGTGACACCCGACGGTCAGGCCCTGCGCTACGCCTGCGGTAGCCAGAAGGTCGAGTGGAACTTCGAGACGCAACGAGAGACGAAGTTCACGCTCGACGAGGCACTCCGGTGCGGGAACGGCGATCTGTTCATCGGCTACGGAGCCTCCGGAACCTGCGTCCTGTTCGACACGAACGGTATTCACTCGGGGCACCGCAACCTCTCGGAGACCCGCGATGTGCTCACCCTCAACTTCGCACGCGAGTCCCCTGAAACCTTCTTCATGTTCTCCGACCCGATCCTGGTCGGATCGGCCCCTGCCGATGCCACCGCCGTTCTCGGTGGCCGATCTCCCGCCTGGCGCACTTCGGTGGAGAACGAGGATCGCCTGGCCGCGATGTGCGCCGAGTACAGGTCGACTCCCGACCTGTCGGCCACGAGACTCCGGTGGACCGGCGATTCGCTGGACCTGGTCGACATCATGGCAGCGGATCTCAACGCAGACCTCGACCTGCGCCTGTCCGCCCGGTTCGAGGACGACCGCGGTCGCGACATCGCCCTGGTGAGAATCCGGGATGCAGCCCTGGACGACGAGCAGTACGCCGAAGCCGCGGCACGCCTTCAGGGGGTGGCAGGGATCGGGCCGTGTCTCTGGAGGAACAGCGATCCGCCGGCCGCTGCCGGTGAGACGGCCCAACGCGCGCGTGATGCTCTGTCCTCCCACGCGCGCGGAGAGGGAGCGGCGAACTGCTCTGCCCTGCTCGGCGACCTCCGCGACGCACTCGGGCGTTGCGATGGAGCTCAGCGCCTCCGTACCACCGCGGCCTACCTGTACTTCACGTGCGCGTCTGCTCATCGGCTGCTCGTGGCGCACGGGGGTGAGGGCTTGGAGGAGGAGTGCCGGCAACTTCTCGACCTGTTCGCACACATGGTGGCTGCGGACACCTTCACACAGACAGGGGAGGCGATCCGATCAGATGCGTGATCCGCACGCGGGGGAGGAGCCCTCTGCCCTCGGCAACACGCCGTTCCACCTCTCGGACGTCGAGCCGATCCGTCAGGTCGTCACAGAACTCGAAGGCGGTCACCTGGACCCCCGAGGCCGCCTGACCGGGCGCACTCCTCAGGAGCACCTGGCCGACAACGCCAGTCTCTTCACCGCGGGCGGCTCACTCGCGCGGGAGTTCTGGGCGGACACAGCGCTCGGCTCGCGGATCCAGGGCACGTCGGCCCGGACGGCGAGACCCCTCGAGATGGTTGATCTGTGCTCGATGACCTGCAACACGGTCTTGGGCGTCAACGATCCGTGGGTGAAGCTCAGGCAGGCGGCCTTCCTGCTCTCCTCGCACCCCCACTACCTCCCGGCCCGGATCGGAAGCGACCTCTTCTACCGTGTCGCCCATCGCATCCTGAGCCGGCTGAGTCGCTTCGGGCCGCCCGACGCCTTCGCGATCAACCTGCGCCAGTGCAACGGCTCGGACGCGGTGGAACTCGCGCTCCACGCCGCGTGGCTCGCGGCCCGTGGCGCTCCGCGCCGACGCAGACTCGCGACCTTCCAGGGGGGATACCACGGTGAGAGCGTGCTGGCCAGCCTCGTCTGCGAGGACGATCCCGGCTACGGTGCCGGGCGTGCGCTGGTCGATCGTGTCGACAACGTGGTGCACTTCCCTTCTCCCAGAAGCGGGGACGGCGGCCGCCTGAGTGCCGAGGCGCTCGCCACGCTCGACGCCCTGGAGCGAGACGGCGAGGAGTACTTCGCCGTGCTCATCGAGCCGATCCAGTGGCGCAACTCGGTGCACGCCGTACCCCTCGAGTTCCTCCGACGGCTGCGCGAGGTGTGCACGCGGAAGTCGATCTGCCTGGTCTTCGACGAGGTGCAGAACGCGTTCGGATACACAGGGACGGTCTTCTTCGCGGAGAGCAGCGATGTCTGCCCGGACATCGTGGCCACGGGCAAGGCGTTGACCTCGGGCCACGGCGCGCTGGCGATCGTCGTCGCCCGCCGGGAATTCGCCGAGGTGGAGGCTCCGTTCGGGAGCAAGACCAACTCGGGGGACATGCTGTCCTTCGTCGCCGTCGACGCGGTGATGGACCGGCTCACGGGCATGCTCCCGGAGGAGTTCGGGAATCTGCCCACCTGGCTGCCACCCGGCCTGGTCGGGGACCTGCGCGACGGCCTTCTCGCGGTCACCTATCCCCATGTGGCCGGGATGCTGGAGGACTTCCTGGCCGATCTGCAGGGCCGGTTCCCCTCGCTCGTCGGGCCCGTGAGCGGCGCCGGCCTTATGCGCGGCGTCGCCATGCTGGGGCGGGACGGTCGGCCGTCCGGGGCGGTGGCCGGCGAAGTCGCGGACATCTGCCTGAAGCACGGCGTATACGTCCGACGAGCGGGCCACTGCGTCTATATCAAACCCAGTCTGTCGACGACCGAGGCGGATTTCGAGCTCGCCGGAGCCCGGTTGGCGGCCACCTTCGAGGAAGTTCTGCACCGTAAAGCTCGGGAGGAGGGGAAATGAGCGGTGACGCCGAGGACACGGAGCCCGCACTGGCCGACGTACAGGCCCTCAAGCCGTTGGTGACCGCGCTCCAGGGAACCGTACTCGACCCCATGCAGCCGCAGTACCGACGATCAGACGGCCTCTCGTACGACCACGAACCCGACATGTTCACGCGTGGGTCGGCGCCGCGGCCCCTGACCGCCGTCGCCGGCCGCGGAGCCACCCTCCGACTGTCCGACGGATCGGAGCTCATCGACCTGTGTTCGATGACCGAGAACACCGTGCTGGGTCTCAACGACCCCTGGGTGAAACTTCGTCAGGTCTCACACGTGCTGTCGGAACGCCCGCACTATGTGACCGTCCGCTTCGGGAACGATCTCTACTACCGGGTCGCGCACAGACTCTCGCGGCACTTCAACCAGACCGGAGGAGGCAGGGACTACGTCCTGAACATGCGCGAGTGCACGGGATCAGGTGCGGTCGAGTTGGGGCTCCACGCCGCCTGGACGGCGGCGCGGAACTCTCCCGGGCGCCGCAAGCTGGCCTCATTCGTGGGCGCGTTCCACGGGTCGAATCTCGGTGGCGTTCTCGCGAGCGACCACCAGCCCGAACGAGGCTCCGGCCGAGTCCTCCTGGACCGTGCCGACAACGTCGAGCAGTTCCCGATCCCGGAAGCCGGTCCGGACGGACGGCTGAGTGCGGCCGCCCTGGAGACGCTGGCAGCCCTCGAGCGTGACGGTGAGCAGTACTTCGCCGTGATCATCGAACCGATTCCGTGGCGCAACGCTGTCCATGTGGTTCCGGTCGAGTTCCTCCGGAGACTTCGCGAGATCTGTACCGCGAAATCGATCTGCCTTGTTTTCGACGAGGTGCAGAACGGGTTCGGATTCACCGGGGCCGTCTGGTACGGAGAGACAGCAGGTGTGCACCCTGACATCGCGGTGCTGGGCAAGGGGCTGACCTCCGGACACGGAACGCTGTCCATGATCGTCGCCGACCGGGCGTTCGGCACCGTTGAGTCACCCTTCGGATTCAAGTCGAACTCGGCGAACATGCTCTCGCTCGTGGCGGTCGACGCGGTGCTCGACCGGCTGCTCGGAGTGGAAGGGCCTGATGCGGAGCCGCTTCCGGAATGGCTCCCCACCGGTCTGGAGCAGGAGTTGCGCGAGGGCCTTCTCGCGACCGCCTACGCCCGTGCCGTCAGGATGATCGACGAGATGCTGACCGAGCTGCGTCGCCGCTTCCCTGCGATGGCGGGGCAGGTGCGGGGGCTCGGACTGATGCGCGGGCTGGTGATGCTCGGCGGCGACGGGCTTCCGTCCTCGGCGATCGCAGGCGAGGTGGCGAGAGTGGGCACGGGCCACGGTGTCCACGTCAGGCAGGCCGGCACCGCACTCTTCCTCAAGCCCTGTCTGGTCATCACCCAGGGGGAGGTCGACCGGGCGCTGACCGCGCTGACCCGGACGCTCGAGGCGGTGGCCGACTCGCGAGCCGATGGAGACCTGTCGAGGCCCCGCTGCCCGGTTTCGAAGCAGCCCGGCTGAGATCACCGGCCCAGGTGCCGACGCTGTCGGCTGGACGTCCTTGGGCTGATGTGCCAGTGCGGTCCGGGGCCGTCCCGGGCCGCGACGGGAAGCGACCGAAAGTCCGGCGGGAACCGGTTTCGGATCGCGTCGCAGTGGGGGTGCCGGTCGGTCGGACGCGGGACGGTCGACTCTCCGGCGTCTGCGGTCCGCCGATCGTGACGCTCAGCCGGGGCGGCCGCTCGACGCTCCTGGGCTCACTCGGACTTCGCCTCTTCACTGGGGCCCTGCGTCACCTGGGTCAGGGTCCGGGAGAGACCGTCGAGCGCGATGTCCGCCTCGGCAGGGCTGAGGACAAGGCTGGGCTTGACGAACAGGGCGGTGGCCGCCTGCCGCACGTAGATCCCGTTGGCGAGGCCCTGCTTCGCCACCGCTGACGCGACCGCCTCGGACGGCCGGCCGAACTCGTCCAGCATCACCAGCCCGCGCACCAGCCCCAACCCGGTAGACGTACCGACAACGCGGGGGAACCTTCGCCTCAGTTCGAGGAAGAGCGAGTCGACCAGCGCCACGGTGCGGTGGTAGGCGGTGTCGAGCAGACCTGCGCGGAGCTCCGCGGCCAACTCCTCCGGCAGCCAGTCGGGGATCGCGTCGATGTCGTCGGGCTCCACTCCCAGAAGCCGGTCGAGCACCGCGTCGATCGCGACCAGTGACGTCATGTCAGCGGCGTTGGACTTCCCCGCGAACGGTCCGTCGATCTGGCTGAATCGCCTCTTGGCGACCATGATCGCGAGGGAACCGTGCCCGGAGGTCAGCCCCTTGCTCATCGCCGAGATGTCCGGGCACACTCCGCTGTACTCCGCGAAGCTGATGGTCCCTGTGTAGCCGAAGCCGTTGTGGATCTCGTCGAAGATCAGGCAGATCGACTTGCGTGTACAGACGTCGCGTAACCGTCGCAGGAACTCGAGCGGAACGGCGTGTACCGAGTTGCGCCACTGGATCGGCTCGATGATCACGGCGAAGTAGTCGTCGCCGTCACGCTCCAGGGCATCGAGTGTGGCCAGGGACTCGGCACTCAGCGAGCCGTCTTCCTCACACCTCGGGGAGGGGAAGAACGTCACGTTGCCCGCCTTTTCGACGAGCAGTCGTCCGGAACCGTGCTGAGGCTGGTGCTCGCTGATGAGGCTGGCCGTCAGGCTCTCGCCGTGGTAGGACCCGAGGAACGTCCCCAGTCTGCGGCGACTCGGCGCATTTCCAGCCGCATTCCACGCCGAGTGCAGAGCCAGCTCGACCGCGTCCGACCCATTGCACTGGCGCATGTTGATGACGTAGTCGCCGGGTTCGCCCAGCCCGTCGAAGCACTTCAGAATCCGCCGGGCGACTCTGTAGTACATGTCGCATCCCAGGCGGATCGTGACGTGGTGCGGACTCCGGCACAGCACGTACGCCAGCTGCTTGAGTTTCACCCACGGATCGTTGATCCCGAGGACCGTGAGGATGGTGCAGAGGTCGATCAGCTCTTGCCGATCACCCGTGTCGACCAGGACGGTGTCGAGCGTGGCCCCCAGCCCACCCGTGACCCACACATCTCGTGGCCAGGAACCGCCCTGGGTGAAAAGGTCCGGGTTTCTCGCGACCAGCTCTCGAGGATCTCCCTCGGAGCTCGGCAGGTGGGGGTCGAGACAGGAACCGGCGAACGCCTCGGCGAATCTGTGGATGGGATTCAACGTCTCAAGGTGGAACAACGAGCTCTCGTTGACCGGCATACGACGGTTCTAGCACATGCCGGCAGGGTCTGACCGGTGTGAGGAGAGGTGCATTACCCGCATTGCGGGGAGTGGCTGATTCCACCGGGTTGATGATGACCGACCGAGCGCCGAAGCCGCACAACCTCTGTAAATTACGAGGTACTTGACCGGTCTCCGCCCGGACGAGTCCTGTGAGCGGCCCGGGTCCTCGGAGGGCCTCCCTCTCCAGCTCCGCCCTGCCGCGGGTCTCACCTCCGCTCTCGACCAACCGTGAGGAGCGGAGCCCGCTTGCGGGGGTGCGGGGTCAGCGGGCGATGGAGAGCGCGAACGGTGCGAATCCGTTGGAGCGGATCACGTGCGGCACGAACAGGATCGCGGCCTCCGTGGCGCGGGCGGTCCTGATTCCGCCGAGGTCGGTGATCCACTCCTTCTGCCAGCCGAGGTCGGTGAGCAGTGCGTGGACGGTCTGCTTGGCCTGGGGGTCATTGCCGGAGAGGAACGCGGTGGGCGGGTGGGTGAGGACGGCGGGCGCGGTCATCACCGGGAAGAGCATGGTGTTGAGTGTCTTGACGACGCGGGTTTCGGGGAGTGCTTCCTGGAGTTGTTCGGCGAGGCTGGAGCCGGGGTAGAGCAGATCGGCGGGCAGGCCGTCGGGGTCGTCGGTGGTGGCGTTGGACACGTCGATGAGGATCTTGCCCCGCAGTTCCTCGCGCAGCGCGGTGAGACGTTCCAGCGAGCCGGCGCCCGGGGTGGCGTTGATGACGACCCGGGCCGTGCGGGCGGCGTGGGCGGCGGCTCCCTGTGTGCGGTCCGCCACGGTGACCTGATGTCCTGCGCGGGTGAGGGCGGTGGCCAGGTTGCCGCCGACGCGGCCGTTCCCGAGTACTGCGATCTCGTTCATGATGATTCGTCCCTCTTGGTCTTTCGGTTCTCGTCAGGGGTCAGCGGGACAGCGTCGAGACGGCCTCCGCGTGGACGCCGGGTGCGGCGGCCAGGAAGCTGTTGCTCTGCGGGGACCAGGGCCGGCCTTCGGCGTCGGAGATCCGTCCGCCCGCTTCGGTGACGAGGAGCGCCCCGGGGAGCAGGTCGGCGCGGGCTCCGGCGAACTGCCAGAAGACGTCGGTCCTGCCTGCTGCCACATTCACCAGGTGCAGGGTTGCGGGCACAGAGGTGCGGACGACGAGTGCGTCGAAGAGCATCGCGGTGATCGAAGCGCCGACGCGGCGTACGACCTCCTCGTCCTCGTCCGGCCGGGCCTGGCTGGTGGCGACGATGCTCAGGTCGAGGTTCGCGGTCTGCGAGACGCGCAGGGGCCGGCCGTCGAGGTGGGCGCCCGCTCCGGTGAGCGCGGTGTAGGTCTCGCCGGTCAACGGCAGGTGGACCACGGTGAGTACCGACTGGTTGTCGCGCACGAGGGTGGCGGTGACCGCCCATTCCGGCAGGGCGTGAAGGTGGTTGACGTTGCCTTCGGCCGGATCCACGACCCACCATTCGCCGGGCGGCAGGGCTCCGCCGTCGAGTTCGTCCTCCACCCAGCCGGCGTTCGGGCGCAGCTGTGTGAGGGAGGGGCGCAGGACGTCGAGGGCCGTGTCGTCATTGGCGGCGAGTGCGCGCATCAGCTCCTCGCGGGTCTCGTATCCGACCACCTCGCCGAAGCGCTCGCGCAGCGCCGAACCGGCCGTACGGACAGCGATCTCGGTCTGGGCCAGCAGCTCGGCGTCGGAGTCGGTGACGGCTGCGGTCTGCAGGGTTTCGGACATGGAGGTGCTCCTGACTGAAGAGGGGTTGGTGGGTGGAATCGGGCCTGGCCCGCGTTCCTTCGTCCGCTTGCACCTCAACGGTATGGAGCCTCGGAGTTAACTTCAAATGCATGTAAAGCACGCCTAGGATTACTCCCATGCAATTGGATTTGAATCTGCTGACCGCGCTCGACGCGCTGCTGGAGGAGGGGAGCGTGGCCGGGGCGGCCGCGCGGCTGCACGTCACCGCTCCCGCGATGAGTCGGAGCCTGGGCCGTATCCGGCGCACGACCGGGGACCAGATCCTGGTGCGCACCGGCCGTACGATGACCCCGACGCCGTACGCGATCGCCGTCCGGGCACAGGTGCACGAGCTGCTGCACCAGGTCCAGGGAGTACTGGCGCCGAGCCGCGAACTCGATCTGGCAGCGTTGGAGCGCACGTTCACGCTTCGCTGGCACGAGTCCCTGGTCGCCCTGAGCGGACCCGCGCTGCTCACGTCCGTGCACGCGCAGGCGCCCGGCGTGCGATTGCGCTTCGTCGCGGAATCGAGCGTCGACACGCACGAGTTGCGGCGCGGCGAGGTCGACCTGGAGGCGAACGCCAACCGCCCGAGCGCGCCGGACATCCGGAGCGAGAACGTGGGCGAGACCGGCCTGGTCATCGTCGTGAGGCAGGGGCACCCCCTCACCCGCGACACGGCACTCACCGCGCAGCGGTACGCCGCAGCCGACCATGTCACCGTCTCGCGACGTGGAAACCTCAACAACGCCCTCGACGAAGCCCTCGCCCGGCTGGACCTGAGCCGCCGTGTGGTGGCGACCGCGCCCACGGAAGCGGCCGCGTTCGCGTTCGCGCGCGGCTCCGATCTGGTGATCAGCGTTCCCGAAGCCACCACGCGCTCTGCGGCTGCCGACCTCGGCCTGGTCGTACTCCCCTTGCCACTCGAACTGCCATCGGCTCCGGTATACCTGTCATGGCATCAGCGCTACGACACCGACAGCGCTCACGCCTGGCTGCGCGAACTGGCGCGAGAGGCGCTGGCTTCGGTCGCCGCACCAAGCCGCCCCCCAACCCCGCAATGATGGCTTCGTGGGGTCCTGCGCCCTCGTGACTGATGACTGGCAACACAGATGGGGCCACCGAGTCGATGCGCCCAGCACTGCGTCCGGGTTCCTTTCGAGGGTGCCGCCGTCCTGGCCGGTGGCACTATGTCTACTGCCGGGCCATGTGCATGCGCATCTCGCTGTCCGCGTCGACGATGAGCTCGCCGGACAGATCGATGGTCACGGAGTGGAGCGTGCCGCTGAAACGGAACGGCGCCTGATAGTCGGGTGTGACCGGCTGGCCGGGATTGGCGCCGCACGTCAGACCGCCGGGGTTGAACATGACGGGAGTCGTCACCGGGAAGTTCGCCTCCCCCACCAGACGGCGATCGACGTAGAGCTGGGCGAGCCCCGGTGTGCCCTTGCCGGCGGCGAGGTCGGGCTTGCCCGTCGGTTCGAATTCGAACCGCAGCTCGTGGCGGCCCGTGGGCACCGGGTCCGTCGAGGTCACCGTGTAGAAGCCGCGCCGCAGGTAGTTGTGAACGTACGTCAGCTTGCCGTCCTTGAGGTAGAAGCTCCAGCCGCCGGCCATCGAGCCCTGACTCATCAGGACGCCTTCGGCGCCGTCGCCGGGGATCTCCACGTCGGCGGTGACACTGTGCGGACGGTTGAGCACCCTGGGGGCGACGGACGGCGGCAGGGACTGGGTGCCGGGCCGGAAGGTGTAGCTGGTTCGTGCCGTGGCGATCGTCGGCCGTTCGACGGTCATCCGGGCGAGGGCGCTGCCGTCGATGGGCAGCACGCCGTACTTGCCGGCCTCCACGTACCACAGGGAGATCAGCTCGATGGCCTTGTCGCGGTGGTCCGCGGCGAGGTCACGGGTCTCCGCGAAGTCCTCGTCGATGTGGTACAGCTCCCAGGAGTGGGCATCGAGTTCGGAGAGGGTCTCCGCGCTGATGGGGGTGCCGAACGGCTGGCGTGCCTCGGTGAAGGACGGGCCGGGCCAGGGGCATACGGCGCGCCATCCGTCGTGGTCGACGGCCCGGTGGCCGAGCATCTCGAAGTACTGCGTCCGGTGGCGCGTCGGCGCGGCCGGGTCGTCGAAGGTGTGGGCGAAACTGACACCGTGCAGGGGCGACTGGGTGACGCCCTTGATGGTCTCGGGCGGCTCGATCCCGAGGACGTCCAGCACGGTGGGGACGATGTCCACGAGGTGGGCGTACTGGGTGCGCACCTCACCTCGTGCCTTGATGCCGCGCGGCCAGTGGACGAGGAACGGGTCGCTGGCGCCGCCGCGGTAGGTCTCCCTCTTCCAGCGACGGAACGGGGTGTTGCCTGCCCATGTCCAGCCCCACGGATAGTGGTTGAACATGGTCGGGCCGCCGAGCTCGTCGATCCCCTTGATGCTGTCCTCGAGCGGCTCGGGGGCGTTGTTGAAGAACTGCGACTCGTTGGTGGTTCCGGTGACGCCGCCCTCCGCGCTGGCTCCGTTGTCGGAGACGACCATGATCAGCGTGTTGTCGAATTCGCCGGTCTCCTGCAGGAAGTCCAGCAGCCGCCCGATCTGGTGGTCGGTGTGGGAGAGGAAGCCGGCGTAGACCTCCATCATGCGCGCGGCGAGACGTCGGGCGTCGGGGGAGAGGGAACTCCATTCCGGGACGTCCGGGTCGTGGCGCGAGAGCACCGCGTCGGCGGGGACCACGCCGAGCTTCTTCTGGTTGGCGAACGTCACCTCGCGGTAGGCGTCCCAGCCGTCGTCGAACTGGCCCCGGTACCGGTCGGCCCACTCCCGCGGTACGTGGTGCGGTGCGTGGGTGGCACCGGGGCAGAAGTGGAGGAAGAACGGCTTGTCGGGGGCGACCTGCTTGGCGTCGGAGATGAAGAGCATCGCCTTGTCCACGAGGTCCGGCGTGAGGTGGTAGCCCTGTTCCGGCGAGGCGGGGGGTTCCACCTGGTGGTTGTCGTACACGAGCTCCGGATACCACTGGTTCGTGTCGCCGCCGAGGAAGCCGTAGAAGCGCTCGAAGCCGCGGCCCAGCGGCCAGCGGGTGTAGGGGCCGGCGGGCGACTCCTGCGCCGAGGGCATCAGGTGCCACTTGCCGAGCATGTACGTGTTGTATCCGCGCTCCAGCAGCATCTCGGACAGGAACCCGTTCTCGAACGGGATGTTGCCGTTGTAACCGGGGAAGCCGGTGGCCAGTTCGGTGATCGCCGCCATGGCGTTGGCGTGGTGGTTGCGGCCGGTGATGATGCACGAACGCGAGGGCGAGCACAGCGCCGTGGTGTGCATGTTGTTGTACAGCAGCCCGCCCGCGGCCAGTCCGTCGAGGCGGGGAGTCTTCATCGGGCTGCCGTAGCAGCCCAGCTGCCCGTAACCGGTGTCGTCGAGCACGATCGTCAGGACGTTGGGCGATCCCGGCACCGCACTCAGCGGCTCGGGCCACGCCGGGCTGGACACGTCCGTGGTTCGCCCGATCACTCCGGAGAAGGCACTCCCCGGCTTGTACTCGTTGACTGCCATCGCGCCCGTCCTTCTTCGTGTCAAGCCGTTGATCGGCTCCGCCCGGTGAAGCCATGTGTGCGGCCCCACGGCTGACTTTCGCGATCTCGCATGCGTCGGCCGCGCCGAAAGGGCTGTCGCCGAAAGACGGCCGCATGGGAACTGCGCATGCTCAAACGGAAGAGCGTGCGCTCACGGATCGGAATCTCTTCGCTGTGCAACGTCCGATGAAGGCAGCAGTATTTCCCTGATGTGGTGGCCGACGCCCTGTCGGGTTGCGACCGAATGCAGGGGCCTTCTCCCACGCTAAATCTCTTAGAGGGGGGCTGCCACTGGTGCTGTCGAGATCCCTTACTCGCCGTGGCACCTGAACTTCCGGTGTGGCGGAGGGAACTGGTGTGTGGAGATGGAATGGAGACGTGGTTCGATCGGGAAGCGGAGACTCGATCAGGCTCCCGGCTCTGACATTGTCTTCCTGCCCGGCACAGGCGCGAACCGGGAGAACGGCACGGGTCCTGCCTGGACAGGGAGAACGTAACGAATTCCCCTCTCTGGAGGGCCGCTCCAAAAGGTGTGGCTCTCACCGGAGTCGAGAGAGCATGAGTCATGGCCCCGCACTGGTATCCCCTCGTCGAGCGCGGAGACGCGTTCCTGGAGTCCGCACCCTTCCGCTACGTGCATTCCGTGGAGATCACGGCTCCCGCCGAGCGGATCTGGGAGGTCATTACCGGCGACGCATGGGTCCGCTGGGTGCCGGGGTTCACCGGTGTGCTCTGGGCTTCTCCGCGCCCTTTCGGGGTCGGTACGGTACGCGAGGTCAAGGTGCTGGGGGTGCTCTCCGCCCGTGAGCGGTTCTTCCGCTGGGAGGAGGGACGGCGATATACGTTCAGCACCTTCGCGGTCTCTCTGCCCGGCCTGCGCCACGCGGCGGAGGACTGGCTCATCGAGCCCGCACCCGGTGGCTCGCGCCTCACCTGGACGATGGCCATCGAAGCCCGTCCACTGGCCACGCCGCTGCTGCGGGCGATCAGACCGGTCATCAGGCGGGTGCAGCGGCGTGCGCTGCGTGCCATCCAGATCCATATGGGGAACTGATCCCGGCCCCGACTCCGATCGCCGTCCCTCCCCCTCCAGAACGCGTACGGCGCTCACCTTGCACCGGTCCACGAGCGCGACGATGTCCTTGTTCCGCCCGACCCGGAGAAGGAAACCGCCCGTGACGGCCAGGAGTGGTGACCCGGTTTCGGAGGGCGCCACTCCTATCGTGGGGCATCAGCAAACCGACGGGCGGCGCCGAGGCGGGCAGTACATGAGGAATCCGCAGATCGACTACGGGGCGGTCTTCCGTGCCCTGCCCGGCATGGTGGCTCTGCTCACTCCCGAGCTGCTGTACGCGGACGCCAACGAGGACTTCCTCCGGCTCGCCGGCCGCACCCGGGACCAACTGGTGGGCCGCTACATCTTCGACGTCTTTCCCGAGCACCCCGACGAACCGGCCGCGGCCGGCATGCGGGAGACCCGGGAGTCGATGCTGCGCGTGGTGGCCTCCGGAGAGCGCGACACCATGGCGCTGCTGCGGTACGACATCGAGGACAGTGAACGGCCCGGACGCTGGGTGGAGCACTTCTGGAGTCCGGTCAACGCGCCCGTGCTCGGCCCGGACGGAAGCGTGGTGCTGATCGTGCACCGGGTGGAGGAGGTCACCGAACTCATCCGCGCCCGTGGCGGCCCCGGCGGAGACGCCCGCGCCCGCGTCATGGAGGCCGAGCTCTACACCCGCGCCCGTGAACTGCAGGACATCAACGAACGCCTGCGCCGTTCGCAGGCACGTGACCGTGAAGTCGCGCTGGCCCTGCAGGCGGCGATGCTGCCCGCCCCCACGCCGGTCGGGCACCACCCGGTAGCCGTCCGCTACCAGCCCGCCGTCGACGCCCTGAACGTGTGCGGCGACTGGTACGACCTGGTGGACCTGCCCGGTGACCGCATCGCGGTCGCCGTCGGCGACGTCGTCGGCCACGGCCTGGAAGCGGCCTGCGTCATGGGGCAGCTGCGCAGCGCGCTGAGCGCCGCCGCGCGTGTCGCCGACGGTCCGGCCCGGGCTCTGGAAGCCCTCGGGTTGTACGCCCGCAGTGTCGAGGGGGCGGAGTCGACCACCGTGGTGAATGCCTTCATCGACTGGGACACCCACACCATCACGTACAGCAGCGCGGGCCATCCCCCTCCGGCCCTGCTCGATGCCGACGGCACCGTGACCTTCCTCGACCAGGCGACCGATCCGCCACTGGGCGTGCGCCTCGAACACGTGCCGCGACCGGAGGGCAGCAGGGCGTTCACCGAAGGCGCCACCCTGGTCCTGTACACCGACGGCCTGATCGAGCGCCGTACGGAGGACATCGACACCGGACTGGGCCGCCTCGCCGCCTCCCTCACCCGGCATGGACGAGCCGGACCGGAGGACCTGGCCGCCGCTCTCCTCGCCGACCTGCTCCCGTCCGACGGCAACACCGACGACACGGCGCTGGTCGTCCTCCGCCTGTGATCAGCGCCGTAGGAGGACGGGTGCGCAGCGGAGGCAGTCCCGACGTGACGCGCCGAGGCCGGCGGGCAGGAGGCCGCTGCCCGACGGCTGGCAGCGGCGGTGCGCAGACACGTCCATGGACGAGCCCCGCGTCGCTCCGCCTCGGCGTGTCCGTCTGAGAAGCGGTCTCCGGCGCTGTTTGAATCGGTGGATGACCAGAAGCGACGAAGCGGACCTTTTCGGTAACCGATTCCTGACCGTGCCCGCTCCCTCGGAGACCTTCCCCGAGGAGGGCATGTCCGCGACGGACGCGATGAGGCTCGTGGATGTGGATCTCGCCATGGAGGGAGACCCGCAGCGCAACCTCGCCACCTTCGTCACCACGTGGATGGAGCCGGAGGCGCAGAGGCTGATCGCCGAGAATCTCCACCGCAATTTCATCGACCACGCGGAATACCCGATCTCCGCCGAGATCGAGCAGCGTTGTGTGCGGATGCTCGCCGATCTCTTCCACGCGCCGGGCAGGACGACCGGATGTCGGACTCAGGGTTCCTCCGAGGCGATCATGCTCGGTGCGCTGTCGCTGAAGTGGAAGTGGCGGGCGCGCCGCCAGGCGGCCAACCTGTCGGTCGACCGCCCGAACCTGGTCTTCGGCGGGGACGTCCATGTCGTCTGGGAGAAGTTCTGCCGCTACTTCGACGTCGAGCCGCGGATCGTGCCGCTCGCCGAGGGCAAGTACACGATCGGCCCGGAGGACGTGGAACCCCACCTCGACGAGAACACGATCGGCGTCGTCGCCGTCCTCGGTACCACGTTCACCGGTCACAAGGACGACGTCGTCGGGATCGACAAGCTCCTGCGGGACATCCGCAAGGAGCGGGACCTCGACATCCCGATCCACGTCGACGGAGCGAGCGGCGCCTTCGTGTGGCCCTTCCTCTACCCGGACTCGACATGGGACTTCCAGCTGGAGCAGGTCCGTTCGATCAACGTCTCGGGGCACAAGTACGGCCTGGTCTATCCCGGCATCGGCTGGCTGATCTTCCGCGAAGAGTCCGACCTGCCCAAGGATCTCGTGTTCTACGAGAACTACTTGGGCAAGACCGACGCGACGTTCACGCTGAACTTCTCTACCGGTGCGTCGATGGTGCTCGCGCAGTACTACAACTTCGTCCGCCTCGGCCGCCAGGGCTACACGTACGTCATGAAGGCGATGCAGGCGAACGCCCACGTGCTGGCGGAGAACCTGCTCAGCAGCGGCCGGTTCGAAGTGATCGGAAGGGACCTCGAGCAGCTGCCGCTGGTCGCCTTCCGCCTCGCCGGCCAGCATGCGTACGACGAGTCCGACGTCGCCTGGCAACTCGCGGCAGAGCGGGGCTGGATGGTGCCCGCGTACACGCTCCCGCCCAACGCGGAGGGGGTGAAGATCATGCGTGCCCTGGTCAAGGAGACCCTGAGCCGCGAGCACATCGATCGCCTGAGTCAGGACATCGCCGACGCGTGTCGGACGTTGGACGACAAGGGCGCGGCGCACGGGATCGAACGCGCTCAGGTCAAGCGCGGTACCGGCTACTGATGCGCTCCGACCCGGTTGCCCGCCTCCTGGTACGCCGGCGGGCCCAGGGCGACGTGCGGGACCGAGATGATCCCGCGCCCGTCGCCGTGGGTGGGCCGGAGTCGTGACGGGTTCGGCGAATGACGCTTCGTCGGGTGCTTCGAGGCGCGAGTGCCCGGCCGATCTCTTCCCGGACCTCATCCTGGCCGGCACGCCGGACGCGGGCTGACCGCCCGCGTCTGCCGGTCACTCCGACGGTCCCCGAGAGCTCGCGCAAGGCCGCGATCAGGGTTCTGCTGGCATCGAACCGACAGGCATATGAGAGGTCGCGCCATGCCGAACGACGGATCAGCGGGCCCCGGTGGACAACAGGGCGCGTCGAGCGCCGACGACGGGCGCTCCGAGCTGGAGCGTCTACGGGACCGGGTCACCACTCTGGAGGCCGACAAGGCGGCCCGTGCGCCTCATCACCGGTGGCGGTCGTTCTTCTCCGCGCTGCTCATCGTCATCGGCTGCGTCCTCGCCCCGCTGTCCGCGGTCGCAGCCTGGACCGCGGACGAGATCGGCGACACCGACCGTTATGTCGACACCGTCGCCCCGCTCGCCTCCGACCCCGACATCCAGGCCGCCGCCGCGAACCGGGTCACCAACGCGGTGATGGAACACATCGACCTGCCGACGCTGCTGGAGGGCGTCGCGCCCGCCGACCGGCCGCTCGCTGAGAAGGCGCTCGGCAAACTCGGCGACGCGCTGGAAAACGCCGTGCGCAGCTTCGTCCACGACAAGACGGAGGAGATCGTCTCCTCCGAAACCTTCGAGGACTTCTGGACAGAGGCCAACCGCCGGATCCACTCGACCGTCGACAAAGCCCTGACAGGCAGCGGTGGCGGCGCGGTGAAGATCAACAACGACTCGGTCGCCATCGACCTCGGCCCTGTCGTCGCCCAGGTCAAACAGCGTCTCATCGACGAGGGAATGACCGCGGCCTCGAAGATCCCCGAAGTCCACACCGACTTCACGGTGCTGCGCGCCGACGACATCGGCAAGGTCAAGACGTACTTCCGGATCCTGCAGCTGGCCGGGTTCTGGCTGCCCGTGCTCTCCGTACTGCTCATCGCCGCCGGAGTCCTGGTCTCCACGCACCGCCGCCGCGTCCTCGTGGTCGCCGCGCTCGCCTTCGCCTTCGCCATGCTGCTGCTCGCCGGCGGCCTGACCGTCTTCCGCGAGGCGTACCTGAACGCACTGCCGGACACCGTCTCGCAGCCCGCCGCCGAGTCCGTCTACGACACGCTCACGCGCTACATGCGCACCACGGTCCGCATGGCCGTGACGGTCGGCGTGGTGGTCGCCCTGGCTGCCTGGCTGAGCGGTCGGGGCCGACGGGCGACGTTCGTACGCCAGGCGTGGCACTCCGGCATTGGCTCCGTGCGCGCCACCGCCGACCGCGCGGGCATGCGCACCGGCCCGGTCGGACCGTTCATCCGGCGCCACCGCACCTGGATCACCTGGGTCCTGGTGGCACTGGCTGTGCTGACGGCCATTCTGTGGAGCTACCCCACAGCCCTGGTCATCGTCGGCATCGCGGTGGTCTGGCTCCTCGTGATGGCTCTGGTGGAATTCCTCGCGGGGAACCCGGAGGAGGAAGGCGCACGGGCGACCGGCGCTCCGCCGGCGCAGCCGACCGGCTGATGACGGTCGCCCCCCCAGAACGTGCGAAGGCGCAGCCGTGGTGTTGGACTGGCGGGGAGGGCTCTCCCGTCGCCGTGCCGACGGCCGGCATCGCCCGCCGTCAGGCGGCCGGGCCCAGCCCCTGACCTCTACCCGCTCGTGAGGAGTGGCCGTGAGTGACGAGCTTGCTGATCTGGAAGAGATGGGGCCCGTCGACTACCTGATCGTCGAGTTCCCCGGCAACAGGATGACCGGCGAGGGCTTCCCTCTACTCCTCGACCTGGTCGATCGCGGCGTGATTCGCATCCTTGACCTTCTCTTCGTCCGCAAGGACGACGACGGGTCGGTCGTCGCAGCGGAATGGAGAGACCTCGGTGACGAGACGGACCTCTCCGTCTTCGAAGGCGCCTCGTCGGGGCTGCTGGACCAGGAGGACATCGACGAAGCCGGTGCCGTTCTGGAGCCGGGGAACGCGGCCGGCATCCTCGTGTACGAGAACGTCTGGGCAGCCCCCTTCGCCCAGGCCATGAGACGCAGCGGTGCGCGGCTCGTCGCCAACGGCCGCATTCCCGTCCAGGCCCTGCTGGCCTCGCTCGAAGCCGCCGAAGCCGCGGGCACGTCATCTGGGAGATGATCGGACATGCCAGGACTTCTTCGTGGCGTCGCGCGTACAGCCGTGGTCGCCGGAACCGCCACCGCGGTGTCCAACCGAGTGTCCCGGAGGCAGGCGGGGCGATGGGCGGAACAGGACGCCCAGCAGCAGCCGCCGCAACAGCCGGCACCGCAGGCCCCGGCTCCTGACGAGATGAGCAGCAACATCGACAAGCTCAAGGAGCTGGGTGAGCTGAAGGCCCAGGGAGTGCTGACGGAGGCGGAATTCGAAGCACAGAAGCGGAAGATCCTCGGCTGACCCGGTGCCGCGACGGGGCGGACGCCGTCACGGTGCCGGCGACGAGCACGTCCGACGGTGGCAGGAAGGTGGGAGGGCCTGTTGACGACTGGGCCGGCCCAACTCTCTGAGCCGTTCGGTGCTTCGGTGCCGGACGGCTCCGAGATGCGGGGTCGGCCGTGGGGAGCGATGTTGGAAGTGACCCGATCGGCCGAACCGAACCCCGTCCGGCCCATGCGGACCTCCCACACGATGGAGCGGTCATGACGAGCCAAATGAGCGGCGCCCGTACCGGCGGTTCGACAAGACGCGGAAGCGGCTGGCTGGTGTTCGCAGCAGTCATGATGATCTTCGGCGGCCTGATGGCCGTCTTCTCGGGCATCTCCGCCATCGCCGATGACGACGTGTTCGTGGCCACCCGGAACTACGTCTTCGAGTTCGACCTCACCAGCTGGGGCTGGATTCATCTGATCCTGGGGATCGTGATCGTTCTCGCCGGAGCGGCGCTGTTCCAGGGCGCCACCTGGGCCAGGGTCGTCGGTGTGGCGCTTGCGGGCCTCGGCATGATCGCGAACTTCCTCTGGCTGCCCTACCAGCCGTTCTGGGCGATCGTGCTGATCGCCATCGACGCGTTCGTCATCTGGGCACTGTGCGCGGCTCCCAGTCCTTCGGACTGAAGTCGGGTCCTCGTCCTCACAGTGCGGTTCGGTCCAGCGGGCCGAGCCCACGGCGGCCGGAGGTCTCGCGTACGAGCCTTCGCCAGGTCGACGACTGCGGTCTTCTCGGACAGCGGTCACACCTCTGGTGGCCGGTACACGGCAACAGTCGCCCCCTTGATCCCCGTGCTCAGGGGGGCGCAGCTGGTGGGTGGGTCGCTCAGCAGGGAGGCGCGGAGATCTGGTCGCGGTGGCTGTCGTTGTCCGAGAGGAACGACGACGGCGCCGCCCTCCGGTGCTCGGCGAAGGTGGTGCCGTCGTTGGGAGAGGTGGCGTAGCGGTGACGACCGCGGGAGCGAGAGTCAGGGGTGGCGCAGCCACCATCCGGTGCCACGATGGAGGGAAGGGGCTTGTTGCCGGGCGCTTCAGGAAGGCGATCATGGGCCGCGAGTATCACTTTCACTGCGAGCACGCCGGCTGCTCGGTCACCGTGGGCCTGCGGATGGGCGGGACGCGGGAGCTGGAGCTCCTCGTGGACGGGAAGCAGGTCGCCGCCGCCCGCGCCCATGGCCACCACGCCCAGACGACAGTGCTGACCACGACCCTGCCCACGGACCCGCCTCGCGGCATCGAGGTCGAGGTGACGCTCCCGGGCGCTTTCGGCGGCGATCCGGCAAGCACCCTGCTCGCCGATGGCGAGCGCAGGCCCATGCCCGCCCGGGATGTGCCCCGGCGAGCGCGGCCGGCGGAGGCCGACTGGTACTCCTGACCGTGCCGGGGCGCCCGACAAGAGGGTTCAGTGGACGTCTCCGCCGCCGGAGACGCCTGAGGCCGGGAAACGGGGGCGGACCACCACGCAGCTGTGCCGGTGACGCGCGTGCGCAGCGTCCGGCCTGCGCGAGGTGCGGGCCTGGGTCACCGCCGACAACGGCGTGACCTGGCAGCGGGTCCCCGTCCTTGGACACGACGGCGAGTACCGGTTCCTAGTACCGCACACGGCGCTGAGGTCCGGTGGCTTCCTGGGCGTCCGCGTCGCGGCGGAGGACCGGAGCGGCAACACCGTGGACACGGCGCTCCCCAGGGCGATTCCGGTCGGGTGACCCCGCGCTGACGACACCATGGTGCCACCGCTCCCTCTGGGCGGTGGCACCGTCGGGTTCACGGGGCGTCAGGAGAGGAGTCACTTACGGCGGAGACACGGTCGCGACACGCGGCGGAAACCGGCCGTCCCTAATTTCTGTCATCCGACAGGTATTCGCAGGGCTCGCCTACGCGACAGGGGACCGCCATGACCGTCACCACCGATCCCGCTCGGCCGGCACACCCCTCCCCGGGCGCCGCGGGCGACGGCTCGCTCGCCGCGTTCGGCTACCCCCAGGAGTTGCGGCGCCGGATGGGGCGGTACGCCTCCTTCGCCGCGGGGTTCTCCTTCATCTCCGTACTGACCACGGTCTTCCAGTTCTTCTCCCTCGGCTACTCCTTCGGGGGCCCGGGCTTCTTCTGGACCTGGCCCGTCGTCCTCGTCGGCCAGCTCCTCGTCGCCGCCTGCTTCGCCGAACTCGCGGCCCGGATGCCCATCGCGGGGGCGATCTACCAGTGGGCGAGCCGGCTCGGCACCCCGGCCTTCGGCTGGTACGCGGGGTGGATCATGGTGATCGGGCGGATCGTCGTCGTGGCGGCCGCCGCCCTCGCGCTCCAGGTCGTCCTCCCCGCGGTCTGGCCGGGCTTCCAGCTCGTCGGCGGGGACCCCTCGCCGACGACGACGAGCGGAGCCGCCAACGCCGCCGTCCTCGGCCTCCTCCTGCTGGCGCTCACCACGCTCCTCAACGTCCTGGACAACCGCGCGCTCTCGGCCGTCAACACCGTCGGCGTCACCGCCGAGATCGCCGGAGTCGCCCTCATCGTGACCCTCCTCGCCACCCACGCGGAGCGGGATCCCGGGATCACCCTGCACACCGGTGGCCAGGGCGGTCTGATCGCGTCGCTCCTGGTGGGTTCGTTCACCGCCGCGTACGTCCTCATCGGCTTCGAGAGCGCGAGCGAGATGAGTGAGGAGACCGTCAACCCCCGGCGCACCGCTCCCCGTACGACGCTGAGCGCCCTCACCACGTCCGGCGTCTGCGGCGGCCTCCTGCTGCTCGGCGGCCTGCTCGCCGCGCCCAGCCTCACCGACGGGCGCCTCGCGACCGAGGGCCTGGGATACGTGCTGACCAGCACCCTCGGCGACGGCCTCGGCCGGGTCCTGCTCGCCGACGTGGCCCTGGCCATCTGCGCGGCCACCCTGGCGATCCAGACCTCGGCGACCCGCATGCTGTACTCCATGGCCCGCGACGGCGTCCTTCCCCGCTCGGCGCGGCTGGCCCGGGTGCCGGCGCGGACCGGGATGCCCGGCACGGCCGCGGTGGTGGTCGGAGTCTGCGCGGGGCTGCTGCTCCTGCTCAACCTAGCCTCGCCGCAGGCCTTCCTGGCCATCGGCACCACGTGCATCGCGATGGTGTACCTGGCGTACGCGATGGTCACCGGGCCGATGCTGGTCCGTCGGCTGAGGGGAGAGTGGCCGCCGGCCGCCGACGGCGACCGCGACGAACTCGGCAGGCCGCTGTTCTCCCTCGGCCGCTGGGGACTGCCTGTCAACGCCCTCGCCGTCGGCTACGGCCTCCTCATGACGGTCAACCTCTCCTGGCCGCGCGCCGAGGTGTACGACCCCGAGGGCGGCCACTGGTACTTCCAGTGGTTCACCGTCCTGGTCGTCGGCGCGACCGTCGCGACGGGCGCGGCGTACCGCTGGTACCACCGCCGCAGGGGTGCCGGTCAGGCGTCGAAGGAGGACTCGCCCGTCCTGGTGTGATCCACCGCCCGACGCCCGGTCAGCCGTCCGCCGCGAGGAGCCGTCGCCCCTCGCGGCGCAGCCGTGCCAGGGAGCGCTGCGGCACCCCCGCCACCCGGAGCGCCGCGTCGGCCGTCGCCGTCGCCAGGGCCCGCTGGTCGCGTTCGGGGTCGGCGCGCCGGATGAGGATGACGCTCTCGGTCAGGCCGAAGAGGAGGTCCGTGCGGAGCGCCAGGCCGTCCGCGTCGAGCGCCGCTCCCGGCTCCGTGGCCGCGAGCAGCTCCGCGTAGCACCGCTTGAGTTCGGCGCGGATCCGGTGGAAGACCGCGAAGTGGTCCGTCCGCACCTCGGGCAGCAGATAGAGCGCCCCGAGGTTGTGCGGTCCGCCGCACAGCAGCGCCGCGTCGGAGTGGCACAAGGCCCACAGCCGCGCCTCCGGGGCCGCCTCCGCTTCGGACACCAGGCGGCGCGCCACCTCCAAGGAGGGCCGGACGGTTCCTTCGAGCAGCTCCGCGAGGATCGCCTCCTTGCCGTCGAAGTAGTGGTAGAGAGACGCCTGCCGCAGCCCGGCCCGCTCGGCGATCGTGCGGGTGGAAGTCGCCGTGTACCCACGGACGGTGAACAGCTCGGCCGCCGCCGCCAGGACCTCGTCGCGCGGCTCCAGTCCGCTGGCGGGACGCTCCTGCACCCTCGGGCGGCCGACTTTTCTGCTGGTGGGCGTGGTCACTCCCTGATCCTCGCACAGGGCCGGAGCCTCCCTCCGGGCCGAACTCCCGGGTGAGTTTCCGGTAACCGAGGCGAAACGCACGGGCAATGGCGGCGAAGCGACCTCTCCCTAATTTCTGTCAAGCGACAGAAATCAGTTTCCGACCGGAGGTCGATCCATGGCGACACCGTCAGCGACAGCGTCGACGCACGGCGCGCGCGACCATGCCCGCGCCCAGGAGGGCACACAGGTCGACACCATGCCCGTCCTGCCCGCGAGCAGCTGGCCGACGCCTCCCGAGGGCGTGGCCGCCGGGGACGTCGTGTGGGCCGAGACGGTGGCGGGCGGCTCCTACACCCACAAGGTCCTCGCCCGGGGCGCCGAGCTCCGACTGACCGACCTCACGGGCGACGCCTGCGCGCACCTGCTGCTCCACTGCGCCGACCGCCCCTGGGAGCGGCTGAACACGGCCGACACCGTCAAGGTGTTCTGGAACGCGTACCTGGGGGAGGGGCACCTGCTCCTCTCCGACCAGGGCCGGGTGCTCGCCTCCGTCGTCGAGGACACCTCCGGCCGGCACGACGCCCTCACCGGCACCTCCAGCCTCGCGCGCAACACCGCCCGGTACGGCGACGGCACCCCGCAGTCCGCCTCGCCGGCGGGCCGCGAGCTGTTCAAGCTCGCCGCCCTCAAGAACGGCCTCGCCCCGCGCGACCTCCCGCCGTCCGTCTCCTTCTTCCAGGGCGTACGGATCGCCGAGGACGGCTCCACCGAGTTCACCGGATCCACCGGCCCCGGCGGGGCCGTCACGCTCCGCGCCGAACAGGACGTCGTCGTCCTGATCGCCAACGTCCCGCACCCCCTGGACCCACGCCCCGAGTACCGCTGCGGGAACCTCGGCGTCCTCGCGTACCGCGCCCGCCCGACCGCCCCCGGCGACCCGCTGTGGGACGCCGCGCCCGAAGGCCGTCGCGCCTTCCTGAACACCGTCGACCACCTCACCGCCCGGGGGATCGCATGACCGCCACCCGTACGCGGGGCCGCGTCGTCTCCGACGACACCGTCCCCGCCCGCGCCGCCTGGTCCGGGGTCGTCCGCAAGGGCGAACTGCTGACCGTCACCGACCTGCACGGCAACCAGGCCGCCGACTTCCTGCTGTACGACGCGCACGACACCTCCGTCCGCTACAGCGCCCCCGACACGATCCAGGCGCAGGGCACCGTCTTCCTGACCACCGGCTCGGTGCTGCTGTCCAACGAGCACACCCCGCTGATGACCGTCGTCGAGGACACCTGCGGCCGGCACGACACCATCGGCGGCGCCTGCTCCAAGGAGTCCAACACCCTCCGCTACGGCCACCACACCTGGTCGCAGCACGCCTGCGTGGAGAACTTCCTCGCCGAGGGGAGCAAGCACGGACTCGGCAAGCGCGACCTGGTCTCCAACATCAACTGGTTCATGAACGTGCCGGTCGAGAAGGACGGCACCCTCGGCATCGTCGACGGCATCTCGGCACCCGGCCTGCGGGTCGTGCTGCGCGCCGAGACAGACGTCCTCGCGCTGCTGTCCAACTGCCCGCAGATCAACAACCCCTGCAACGGATTCGACCCGACGGCCGTACGGATGACGATCACCGGCCCCGACGACAGCGACGAGGTCTGACCACGATGACGTTCGACACCCTGCTGGTCGCCAACCGCGGCGAGATCGCGGCACGCGTCATCCGCACCGCCCGCCGGCTCGGCCTGCGCACCGTCGCGGTGTACTCCGACGCCGACCGCGCCACCGAGCACGTACGGCTGGCCGACGAGGCCGTCCGGCTCGGTCCGGCGCCTGCCAAGGAGTCCTACCTCGACGCCGATCTGGTCCTCAAGGCCGCCAAGGACACCGGCGCGGGCGCGATCCATCCCGGCTACGGCTTCCTGTCCGAGGACGCCGACTTCGCGCGCCGCTGCGCCGACGCCGGCATCGTCTTCGTCGGCCCCACCCCAGAACAACTGGAGCTCTTCGGGGCCAAGCACACCGCGCGCGCCGCCGCACGGGCGGCGGGCGTGCCCCTCGCCCCGGGGACCGGGCTCCTCCCCGACGTGGCCGCCGCCCTCGCGGCGGCCGAGGAGACCGGCTACCCGGTGATGCTCAAGGCGACCGGAGGCGGAGGCGGCATCGGCATGCAGGCGTGCCACGGCGCGGCCGACCTCGCCGACGCCTGGGAGCGGGTCCAGCGCGTGGCCGCGGCCTCCTTCTCCTCCGCCGGTGTCTTCCTGGAACGGCTCGTGGAGCGGGCCCGGCACGTCGAGGTGCAGGTCTTCGGCGACGGACAGGGCAGGGTCGTCACCTTCGGCGACCGCGACTGCTCGCTCCAGCGCCGCAACCAGAAGGTCCTGGAGGAGGCCCCGGCACCCGGCCTCCCGGACCACGTCCGGCACCGGCTCGCCGAGGCCGCCCGGGACCTCTGCGCGTCGGTGGACTACCGCTCCGCCGGCACGGTCGAGTTCGTGTACGACGCCGCCCGCGAGGAGGCCTACTTCCTGGAGGTCAACACACGCCTCCAGGTCGAGCACCCGGTCACCGAGGAGATCTACGGCGTCGACCTGGTCGAGTGGATGCTGCGGCTCGCGCAGGGCGACACCGCGGTCGTCACCGAGCCTCCGACGCCCACCGGCCACGCCGTCGAGGCCCGGATCTACGCGGAGGACCCCTCCCGCGACCACCGCCCCAGCGCAGGCCTGCTGACCCGCGTGTCCTTCCCCGAGGACGTCCGCGTGGACGCCTGGGTGGAGACCGGCACGGAGGTCACCACCGCGTACGACCCGATGCTCGCCAAGGTGATCGCGCACGGCGCCGACCGCGCCGACGCGCTCGACCGGCTGGACGCGGCGCTCGCCGCGACCCGCGTCGACGGCATCGAGACCAACCTCGGCCTGGTGCGGGCCGCGCTCCGCCACGGCGACGTACGCGCCGCCGGCCACTCGACCGCCTCGCTCGCGGCGATCGCCGACCCCACGCCGCGCATCGAGGTCGTCGCGCCGGGCACCCTGACCACGGTGCAGGACTGGCCGGGACGCACCGGCTACTGGCAGGTCGGTGTCCCCCCGGGCGGCCCGATGGACGACCTCTCCTTCCGGCTCGGCAACACCGCGCTCGGCAACGACGCGGGCGCACCCGGTCTGGAGTGCACCCTCCACGGCCCCTCCCTGCGCTTCACCCACCCGACGACGGTCTGCGTCACCGGAGCCCCGGCGGGCGTGACGATCGACGGCCTTCCCGTGCCGCAGTGGGAGCCGATCACCGTCGACGCCGGACAGACGCTCGCCGTCGGCACCCCCGACGAACGGGGCCTGCGCACCTACGTGCTGTTCGCGGGCGGCCTGGACGTACCGGAGTTCCTGGGCAGCGCGGCCACCTTCACCCTCGGCCGGTTCGGCGGGCACGGTGGCCGCGCCCTGCGCGCGGGCGACGTCCTGCACGGCGGAGAGGCGCGGACGGAGACCGCCGTCGTCCCCGTCGACGAGCGGCCCTCCTTCGACACCGTGTGGCGGGTCGGCGCGGTCGAAGGGCCGCACGCCGCGCCGGAGTTCTTCACCGAGGACGACATACGCGACTTCTACGCAGCGGACTGGAAGGTCCACTTCAACTCGGCCCGCACCGGCGTCCGCCTCGTCGGCCCCAAGCCGCGCTGGGCACGCCCGGACGGCGGCGAGGCGGGGCTGCACCCCTCCAACATCCACGACACGCCGTACTCCGTCGGCGCCGTCGACTACACAGGCGACATGCCTGTCCTCCTCGGCCCCGACGGGCCCTCCCTCGGAGGCTTCGTCTGCCCGGCGACGGTCGTCACCGGACAGCGCTGGAAGCTCGGCCAGCTACGCCCCGGCGACACCGTCCGCTTCGTCCCGGTCACCACGGCGGCGGCGGGGGAGCTGCGGCGCAACCCCGCGTCCGAGCCGAGGGCCGACCGTGAGGCCATCGTCGACGGGGGCGTCCTCGCGCGCCTGGACGAGAGCGGAGGCCGCCCGGCGGTCACGTACCGGCGCAGCGGTGACGACAACCTCCTCATCGAATACGGGCCCATGCAGCTCGACCTGGCCCTGCGCATGCGCGTCCACGCGCTCGCGGAGGCGCTGGCCGCACGGTGCCTCCCGGGCGTCGTCGACCTCACCCCGGGCATCCGCTCGCTCCAGATCCAGACGAACCCCGACGTGCTGTCCCCGCAGGCACTCCTCGACGCCGTGCTGCGCGTGGAGGAGGAACTCCCGGCCACCGACGAGCTGGTGGTGCCCAGCCGGACCGTGCACCTGCCGCTGTCCTGGGACGACCCGGCGACCCGCGAGGCCATCGCCCGCTACACGGCCGGCGTGCGCGACGACGCCCCGTGGTGCCCGTCGAACATCGAGTTCATCCGCCGCGTCAACGGCCTCGACACCGTCGACGACGTGTACCGGACCGTCTTCGACGCCGAGTACCTGGTCCTCGGCCTGGGCGACGTGTACCTCGGAGCGCCCGTGGCCACTCCTCTCGACCCGCGGCACCGTCTGGTCACCACCAAGTACAACCCGGCCCGCACCTGGACCGCGGAGAACTCGGTCGGCATCGGCGGCGCGTACCTGTGCGTCTACGGCATGGAGGGCCCGGGCGGCTACCAGTTCGTCGGCCGCACCACGCAGGTGTGGTCCGGCTGGCGGCAGCGCGGCGCCTTCGAACCCGGCAGGCCCTGGCTGATGCGCTTCTTCGACCGGATCAGGTGGTACCCGGTCGGCGCCGACGAACTCCTGGAGCTGCGCGCGGACATCATCTCCGGCCGGTTCGTCCCGACGACCGAGGAGGGCACCTTCTCGCTCGCCGAGTACCAGACCTTCCTCGACGGGAACGCCGAGTCGATCACCGCCTTCCGCGACCGGCAGAGCCGGGCGTTCGGCGCCGAGCGCGACGCCTGGGAGGCCGCCGGCGAGTTCGCCCGCGCCGAGGCCGCCGCCGAGGTCACGCCGCCGACCGCCGACATCACCGTGCCCGAGGGCGGCCGGCTGGTCGAGGCCGAGTTCACCGCCTGCGTCTGGCAGGTCGACGTCCGGACCGGGGACCGGGTGTCGGCGGGTCAGCAGCTGGTGGCGCTGGAGGCGATGAAGATGGAGGCGCCGGTACCTGCACCAGCCGACGGCGTCGTCGCGGAGGTTCTGGTCGCACCCGGCAGCCAGGTCGAGGCCGGCACCGCGCTCGTCGTCCTCGCTCCCGTCGAGCCCGCGGAGGCAGCAGCATGATCACGACAGTGGAGCGGGTACGCGCCGCGTACACCCGTGTCGCCCAGGTGGACCGGCCCGAGGTGTGGATCGATCTGCGCCCCCGGCAGGAAGCGGAGGCGGACGCCGCCGCGGTCGACGCGAGAGTCGCGGCCGGCGAGCGGCTGCCGCTCGCCGGCACGGTGTTCGCGGTCAAGGGCAACATCGACGTGGCCGGGCTCCCCACCACCGCCGGCTGCCCCTCGTACGCCTACGCGCCGAACGCCGACGCCCCGGCGGTGGCGCGGCTGAAGGCGGCGGGCGCCGTGCTCCTCGGCACCACCAACCTCGACCAGTTCGCGACCGGCCTGGTCGGCACGCGCAGCCCGTACGGCGCCGTCCGCAACGCCGTCGATCCCGCGTACGTCTCCGGCGGCTCCTCGTCCGGCTCGGCGGTCGCGGTCGCTCTCGGCATCGCGGACTTCGCCCTCGGCACGGACACCGCGGGCTCCGGCCGGGTCCCGGCCGCCTTCAACGGCGTCGTCGGCATCAAGCCGACCTTCGGCCTGGTCCCGACCGAGGGTGTCGTCCCCGCCTGCGCGTCGCTCGACTGCGTGACCGTCTTCGCCCGCACCCTCCCGGAGGCCGAGCGGGCGCTGTCCTCCATAGCGGCACCGACGGGTCGCGAGCTCCCGGCGCTGGAGCAGCGCCGGCCGGGGCCGTGGCGGATCGCCGTGCCCGAGCCGGGGCACCTGGGCGAGCTGGACGAAGGCTGGGCCGAGGCATTCGAGGCCGCCGCGGCCCGGCTCGCCGAAGCGGGCGCCGAACTCCGGCCCGTCGACCTGGCACCGTTCACCGAGGCGGCCGCGATGCTGTACGAGGGCGCGTTCGTCGCCGAGCGCTACACCGCCGTCGGAACCTTCGTCGACGGCCACGCGGACGCGGCGGACCTCGACCCGACCGTGGCCGGGATCATCTCCCGGGCCCGCGACATCCCGGCCCACCGGCTCCACGCGGACCGCGCGAAGCTGTCCGCCCTCCGCGTCAGGGCGCTGGCGGCCATGGGCGACGCGGACGCGCTCCTCCTCCCGACGACACCGGGGCACCCGACCCTCGACGAGGTCGCCGCCGACCCCCTGGGCGTGAACGCCCGCCTCGGCCGGTTCACCAACTCGACGAACCTGTTCGACATGGCGGCGGTCGCCGTCCCCGTCGGCGAGGTGAAGGGGCGGCCGTTCGGCGTCATGCTGATCGGCCGGGCATTCACGGACGACCGGCTCGCGCGCGTCGCCGGCCTGCTCACCGCCCCGCCGGCGCGTCTCGCGGTGGTCGGCGCGCATCTGTCCGGGCAGCCGTTGAACGGGCAACTGCTCGCCCTGGGCGGCCGTCTGGAACGCACGACCACCACCGCGCCCGCCTACCGGCTGTACGCGCTGGACACGGTCCCGCTCAAGCCGGGACTCGTCCGGGTCCGCGAAGGCGGTGCCGCGATCGAGGCCGAGGTGTGGCAGCTCCCCGCCGAGGGGCTGGGCACACTCCTCTCGTCCCTGCCCCGCCCGATGGCGCTGGGCAGCGTGGAACTCGCGGACGGCGGCTTCGTGCCCGGCTTCCTCTGCGAACCGGAGGCCGTCGACGGCGCCCGCGAGATCACCACGTACGGCGGCTGGCGCGCCGCCCTCCGGTCCATCGAGGACGAGGACCGCGCCGGCCGCGGCGCGACGTCCGCGTGGTAGGAGCACTTCTTCCGGCCAAGAGATCGTCCGTCCTCGAGACCACGGGCGCTTTTCGGGCGTGATCCGGCGTGAGCACCTCGACCGGAAGGGTGCCTTGTTGTTCGGTTGCTCGGCTGCCGCTACCGGGACCACCGGGACTGGGCGGCGATCGACGCCTGGGCGGAGGACATCGCCCGGGAGCTCGACACATGACGAGCCATGGTTCGGTGGGCCGTCCTGGGCTGCTCGTCATTCGGTGACGCGCACCGCGAGCGCCGGTCTGATGGCGGCCGCGCGCCGGGCCGGCCCGATCGTGGCCAGGAGTGATGCGGCGAAGGTGGCTGCGGCCAGGACGCAGATGCTGGTCCATTCGACAGGGAAGCCTCCTTCGAGGCCCTCGAACGCGGCGTCGTTGCTGTACATCAGCCAGGTGGTGAGCACGCCCAGGAGGGAGCCGAGCACGATTCCCTCCACGGCGATGAAGGTGCTTTCCCACAGGAAGGACCGTTGGACGGTCCGCGCGCGGAAGCCGAGGGCGCGCAGGATGCCGATGGTGCGTCGGCGTTCGCGTACGGATCGGACCATGACGACGCCGAGGCCGGTGATGCCCACGCCGAGGCCCAGGGCGAGGAAGCCCTGCATGAGGCGGAAGAAGGCGGTGCTGGAGTCGAACTGTCGGCGGATGTCCGACTCGATGGGTGTGGCGACCAGGCTGGACGAGAGCTGCTCGCCCTGCAGTCGGGTCGCGAGGGCGTCGGGGGAGATGCCGGGGGCGGTTCTGACCAGTGCGGAGGCGTTCTGGGCCTGGGTGCCGAAGAGCCGGCGTGTCGCCTGCTCGCTCGACACCACGGGGTAGGTGGTCGAACTGGCGCCGGTGCCCGGGTAGAAGACCAACCCGTTGCTGAGCACGCCGGCGATGACCTTCTGTTCGCTGCGGCCCGTCCGGGGATCGGTCAGGGTGAGGGTGTCCCCGGGGTCGTAGTAGTCGCCGGCCGGGCCGCCCGTGCTGCCGAAGAAGGCGTCGAGCACGACGTAGCGGGGGTCGGAGGCGAGGGCCTGCCACACGGCGGCGTCGTTCTTCAGGCCGGGCAGCCGCTCCCGGAACGTGATGCCGGTGATCGCTCCGTCGGGCACGCCGACGACGGCGGTGTCCAGTGGCTGAGGGGTGCGGTGTCCCGGATCAGTGGCCCGCCCTGTGGCGTTGAGCAGCGGTGTCACGGCGGCGATCCCGGCCGCCGACGGGCCGCTGCGGAGATCGGAGAGGAGCCGGTCGCCGGCGACCTGCGGGTTGTAGTCCAGTCGCAGGGAGTATCCGGCGGTGGCATCGGCGACGACTCCGTCGACTCCGGCGCGGAGGATGCCCGAGATCTCCGTCAGGAGGACGAGGACGAACACGATCAGGGTGTACATCACCAGCGTCGCGCCGGTCCTGAACCGCTTGGCCAGGGGGTACGCCACGGCGAGCCGCGCCGCCAGACCGCCCTCCGTCGGGCGCTGGAGGAGGCGTCGTACGGGACGGAGCAGGGTCTTCTGGTTGTCGCTGACGAGCACCACGGCGGAGAAGGCGGCCAGGGCGCCCTGGATGACGTAGACGGACATCGAGGGTGTGTCGAAGATCCGGGGGCGGATGACGGGTGCCAGGAGCGTCCAGGCGAGGACGGCTCCCGCGACCAGGGTGGTGACCGTGTGACGGGGGAGGACACGCAGCAGTGCAGGGGTGGCGAAGGCGAGGGCGAGCGCCGGCATGAGGTACGTCGCGTCGGGCTGGCTGCGTGCCACGGCCGGGACGGCCGCGAACGCGCACAGGACGGCCAGGGTGCCGGAGACCGCCAGCAGCCGGCGTCGCGGTCCCTGCCCGGGTGTCGTCGGGAGGTCGCGGATCGCGGCGATGATGTTGAACCTGCTGATGCGCACGCTGGTGGCCAGGATGGCGGCAAAGGCGATCAGCAGGCCCATGGCCAGTCCGTTGAGGACGCTGGTGGGCGTGATGGCGAACGCGATGCGGATGCTGCTTCCGCCGACCGACCAGCCCTGGAAGATCTGCGCCGCCACGACGGCGACGCCCCAGCCGACGGCGACCCCGATGGCCACGCCCGGCAGCGCGGACAGCAACGCGTACGTCGCCCCTTCGAGCGTGAAGGACCCGACGAGCCGCGAGCGCTTCATCCCCACGGCCCGCACCATGCCCATCTGGGGCTTCCGCTCCTCGCCGAGCATCACGAAGATGTTCACCAGGAGCAGTGCGCCCGCGATGATGCTGAAACTGCCGATCATGAGGAACAGGGCTCCGAGGGAGTCCCCGGCCTGCTTGGCGTCCCGCAGGACCGTGTGCTTCGGCGTCTCGATCGCCGTCTGGCCGGCGAGCGGGCCCAGAGCCTGCCGGATGTCGGCTGTCACCTGGTCGGTCAGGGCTTCACCGCTTTCGACGCCGCCTCGGTTGGAGACGAAGGTGACCGAGCGAGGCTCCGCTCCTGCGGCCCGGGCGGCGGAGTCCAGGGTCCCCGGTGCCAGGAACACGTCGCGGTTCAGACGGCCACCGAGGCCTACACCGGCCAGGCCCTCTTCCGGCACCACACGTGCGATCCGGTACGTCCCCGGAGCTCCGAACAGGTACAGCGTGACCGGATCCCCGGCCCCCACGCTCAGGGACCGGGCCAGAGGCTCGTTGACCACGACCTGGCCGGGATTCGGATTCGGTCCGCCGAGTCCGGAATCCCCACCCGGTGCGCCGAAGCGGGCCGCCTTGTCGAAGTCCATCTGCCAGGCCAGGACACGCGGCTCTGCGGCCGTACGGCCGTCGGTACGGGTGACGGCGGATGCCTGGGTGGCCTGGACGTGCAGTACTCCGTCGACGTCAGGGTCCCCCGCCAGGGCGGCCAGCCGCTCGGTGACGGCGCGCCCGGTCGGCCCGGGGGGTGCGACGACGCGCTCGTCCACCGGCCCCAGGGTCCGGTACGCCTCCTGTCGTACGGAGAAGTTCAGTGTGTCGCCCACGACCAGCGCTCCGATGACGATGGCCGTTCCGAGCATCGATCCGCCGATCACCAGCGCTGCCTCGGTGCGCCGTCGGGCGACCTGCCGAAAGGCCAGCCGCCGTGACACCGGCTGCCGGACGGCGACCAGCACCAACGCCACGAGAGCCAGCGCGAGGGCTGCGAGCAGCGGGATGAGGAGGTTCGGGTACATGGTCAGCCCATGGGGATGTCGGGGATCGCGGCCGGGGCGGTGACGGTCTGGCGGACGTCGTCGACCAGTTGCCCGTCGCGCATCCGGATCAGTCGGGGGACGCGGGCGCCGATGGCGCTGTCATGGGTGACCAGGACGATCGTCTGGCCCTCGTCCCGGTTGAGCTCGCACAACAGGTCCATGACCTGGTCGGCCATCGCGGTGTCGAGGTTGCCGGTGGGTTCGTCCGCCCACACGATGGCCGGGCGTCCCGCCAGGGCGCGGGCGATGGTCACCCGCTGCTGTTCACCGCCGGACATCTCGCTCGGACGGTGCTCGATCCGGTGGCCGAGGCCCACCCGGTCGAGCATGTCCAGAGCCCTGCGACGCGCCTCACGCGGCCGGGTGCCCACGAGCAGCAGGGGCAGTTCGACGTTCTCCACCGCGGAGAAGACCGGTATGAGATTGAACGCCTGGAAGACGAAGCCCATGGTGTGGGCCCGGTGCTCCGTGCGCGCCGCGTCCGACATGGCGAACAGGTCGTGGCCGTCGACCTCCACCCGGCCTCCGTCGATGTCGTCGAGCCCCGACAGACAGTTCAGCAGCGTGGTCTTTCCGGAACCGGACGGTCCCATGACCCCCACCATCTCCCCGTGGCGCACGAGGAGATCCAGGTCGATCAGGGCCGTGACCTCCACGGAGCCCGTCCGGTAGATCTTGCGTACCCCGGTGGCGACAAGGAGCGCCTGGTCGGTGTTCATGCTTTTCATACCAACCTTCGGAAGGAACTGGCGGCTACGGCCACTCAGGCCCGGAAGAGGGGCCGAAGGGCCCACTCGCGGCGCGTCACCGCGACGCGCGGCCCGCTTGAGCGGCTTCGCCGCCATGGTCAGGCGTCCACCGTCGCCCGGGAGCGCCGCCGGACGGCGGTGGCGGCCAGGGTTCCCGCGCCCGTCGCGGTGACGGCGAGGAGGACGAATCCCCACGTGTAGTCGTGCGCGACGCTGTCGACCGCTCCCATCACCAGGGGTGGGAAGAAACCTCCGAGACCGCCCGCCGCCCCGACCACTCCCGTCACCGAGCCGACGCGCTCGGCGGGAACCAGACGTGCGACCAGCGCGAAGACCGCCCCGGACCCGGCTCCCAAGCCGGCGGCCATGCCGAAGAACGCCGCCGTTCCCACGGGGACCAGGTCCGCCTCGAACGCCGCGACCACGGCGCACACCGAAACGATCCCGTACGAAACCGTCAGTACGGGTACCGGATGGGTACGGTCCGACAGCCAGCCGCCCACGGGCCGCATCGCCACGGCGAGCACGACGAATCCCGCGGTCCTCAGTGCCGCGTCGGAGCGGCCGAGCTCGTAGGCCCGGGTGAGATAGGTCGGAAGATAGACGCTGAAAGCGACGAACCCGCCGAAGGACACGGCGTACAGGAACGCCAGCTGCCAGGTGGCCGGCGTACGCACGGCCAGGGCGGTGCGCGAGAACAGCGACCCGGCAGCCGTCGCCCGCCCCGGCCTGTCGCGCAGCAGGAACCAGGCCACTCCGGCGTACACCGCGAGGCCGACGGCCACGAGGTCGAAGGGGAAGGCACGACCGACGGCGTCGGCGAGCTGGACGGTGGTGAACGCCGACAGGGCCGTGCCCCCGGTGCCGATACCGAAGATCCCGAGGGCGACGCCCCGCCGTGCGGGTGGGTACCAGGCATTGACGAACGGCACACCGACGGCGAAGGCCGTTCCCCCCAGCCCGAGGAGGAAGCCGCCCGCGAGCACCTCGGCCAACGAGTCGGCCAGGTGACCCAGGTACAGCACGGGGAGGATCGTCAGGGCCGCGACGAGGGGGAAGACTCGCCGTGCCCCCCAGCGGTCCGTCAGCGCCCCCGCCGGAATCCGGCCGAGCGCGCCGACCACGACCGGAACGGCGACCACCAGCGACTGCTCGAAGGAGCTGAGGTCCAGGTCGTCCCGGAGCCGTGGGCCGAGGGGTGCCAGCAGCGCCCACGCCCAGAAGCAGAGCGCGAACCCTACGGTGGCGAGGAGCAGCATCTGCCACGGCCGAGGCGTATCCGTGACCGGCCGGTTCCCCGTGTCCCGGACCATGGTGGCCTCCTGGCGGTGATCCGCATGGGCGGCTTGAGCCCTGCTGTTCCCCACCCTCCGGCAGGCCGTGATCCCGGCTCCAGGGGCCACCCGTTCTCTTCAGCGACCGTCCGGCCCCCCGCCAGGGACCGGTTGGCCCTGTGCGCGGGCGTTCTGGCCGGGCACGGTGGGAGGGGCGGACGGGCCCGAGGCAGGGGAGTCCCTCTCCTGCGGGCCAGGCCGCCGGGAGTGTGAGTGGCGATGTTGCTCTGGTACGGCGACGGCATGAACGGCTGGGGCTGGTTCGCCATGTCGGCCGGGATGGTGCTGTTCTGGGGCCTTCTCATCACCGTCGCGGTGATGCTCTTCCGCACACTGGACCGCGCCGCGGAACGGCCTCGGGGTTTTCGGCCCAGCCACCTCGGCCCAGCCACCTCCGCCGAGCAGATCCTGGCCGAGCGACTGGCGCGCGGTGAGAGCGACGAGAAGGAGTACCGTCGGTGCCTGGCCGCCCTGCGCAACGCGAAACCGTGAAGCCCGTGACCGGCCGTGATGCGGGCGGGGGCGCGGCCGGTCACCCTGGGAGCATGACCGGTCGGATGCCCGAGGAGCCGGGCCCACGCCCCGACGCGCTCCGTGAGCTGACCGAACGGCACGGACACCGCGGGGGGCTGTTGCCGGCCGCGCTGGAGCGCGCCAGGTCGGGTACCGCGGATGGGCCCGCGGCATGGGCGCCCCGAGTCGCAGAGGCAGTCGGACTGCCGGCCGCCGCAGGGCTCGGCCCCGCCACCTTCTTCGCCGATCTCGCCGCCCCGCGCGGCGAGCGGCATGTGCGGGTGTGCACCGCGACGGCGTGCTTCGCCGCGCGGGGCGGTGAGCATCTGGCAGAGGTCGAACGCGCTCTGGGAGTGGTGGCGGGCACGGTCGACGAGGCGGGTTCGACCTCGCTGCAGACCGTGCACTGCCTCGGCTACTGCTACGCGGGCCCTGCCGCCCTCGACGGCACCCTGCCCCGTATGGGCCCGGACCTTGCCGACCAACTTGACGGGCGGACGGAACCACGCGCGCCGGGCATCCCGGCGGCCGACACCACCGGGACGCCCGTCCTGCTCGCCGGGATCGTGGGAGGGCAGCCCGCCTGGGACGTGTGGCGCGGGGTGGTGGCCGGGCGGCGGCCCGAGGACGTACGGGAGGAGATCGTAGCCTCGGGACTGCGGGGGCGAGGCGGCGCCGGATTCCCGGTGGCCGACAAGTGGGCCGCAGCGGCGGGAATGCCGGACACGGTCGTCGTCGCCAACGGGGACGAGGGCGACCCGGGCTCGTACGCCGACCGGCTGCTCATGGAGGAGGACCCCGAGCGCGTCCTGACGGGACTCGCCCTGGCCTGCTTCGCCTGCGGCGCCCGACGCGGGACCGTCCTCGTACGCTCCGAATATCCGAAAGCCATGGCCCGGTTGCGCCGGGCGGTGGAGCGCGCGATGGAGGCGGGGGACCTGGCCCCCTCGATCGAGGCGGCCGGTCCGCGGCCGTTCGTCGAGATCGTCGAAGGAGCCGGTTCCTATGTCGCCGGCGAGGAGACCGCCCTCATCGCCCGCCTCGAAGGCGCTCGCGGCTGTGCGCGCCCTCGGCCCCCGTACCCCACGGACCATGGTCTGTGGGACGCGCCGACAGTGGTCAACAACGTGGAGACCCTCGCGACAGTGCCCTGGATCGTCGCCCACGGCGGAGCGTCCTATGCCCGGCGCGGCGTACCGGACGAGACCGGCACCAAACTGGTCTGCCTGTCCGAGCGCTTCACCCGGCCCGGCGCCTACGAGGTCGAACTCGGCACCCTCGTGGACGAGATCGTCACCCGGTTCGGGGGCGGCCTCAAGGGCGGCCGCGAACTCGTCGCCCTCCAGATCGGCGGGCCCCTCGGCGGCTTCCTCGCCGGGCACACACTCGACGTCCCGCTCACCACGGCAGCGCTCGCCGAGCACGGCGCCGCACTCGGTCACGCCGGCATGGTCGCCTTCGACGCCGACACCGATCCGTACGAACTCCTTCGGCACATCTGGGAGTTCGCCGCCGACGAGAGCTGCGGAGCCTGCTCGCCCTGCCGGGTCGGCACCCGGCGAGGGCTCGAACTCGCGCAGGGCCGGCGCGGGTCGGGGGAGACCTACGAACGACTGGCACGGCTGCTGAGCGAGGCCAGCCTCTGCGCCTTCGGCCGCCGCGTTCCCGCCGCCGTCCGCAGCCTGGCCCGCGCCTACGGGCCGGCTCTGGAAGGATGGGACCGATGACCCGGCTCCAGGTCGACGGCGTGTCGGTCGAACTGCCCGCCGGGGCCTCACTGCTCGACGCGGTACGTGCCGCCGGAGCCGAACTGCCCACCCTCTGCCACGACGACCGTCTCCGGCCGGCCGGCTCCTGCCGGACCTGCCTGGTCCGCGCCGACGGGCGGACGGTCGCCGCATGCGTCACGCCCGCGACGTCGGGCCTCACCGTGGACACCGCCGCCGAGGGCGTACGGAACCGGCGCCGGGACGCGGTCGCTTTGATCGCCTCGGCGCTCCCACCGCACGCGCTCGCCGACAGCGCGCACGGTGAACTGGCCGAGACGTGCCGGACCTTGGGGATCCCGGCGGACACCGCAGCCGGCGAGCCCACGCGCGGGCGGGACGAGAGTCACCCGTACGTCCATCTCGACCAGGACCTGTGCATCGCGTGCGGGCGCTGCGTCCGGATGTGCTCCGACGTCCAGGGAACCTTCGCGCTCACCCTCACCGGACGCGGGGCCGACACGGTCGTCGCCCCGGGAACCGGCGGCCCCTGGGCCGACTCCGACTGCGTGTCCTGCGGCGGCTGCGTCGACACCTGCCCGACGGGGGCGATCACCCAGCCCGGACCCGGTCAGGGCCTCACCTCGCGGCAGACCCCCGATGACCGCGTGCGCACCACCTGCGGCTACTGCGGAGTCGGCTGCACCCTCGACGTCGTCGTCCGCGAGGACCGTGTCGCCGCTGTGCTCCCCGCCCGGGACGGGCCCGTCAACCGGGGCCACGCCTGCGTCAAGGGCCGTTTCGCGTACGGATACCTCAGCTCCGCCGAACGTCTCACCGAGCCCCTGATCCGGGAGAACGGCGAACTGCGACCGGCGACCTGGGACGAGGCGGTGGCCCGGATCGCGGACGGCCTGCGCGCTGCCGTCCTCGACGGCGGCCCCGACTCCGTGGCCGCGATCTCCTCCGCCCGTGCCACCAACGAGGAGAACTACCTCGTCCAGAAGTTCCTGCGTACCGTCATCGGCACCAACAACGTCGACAACTGCTCCCGTCTCTGCCACGCCCCATCCGCCGCAGGACTCACCGCCTCCTTCGGACGCGCCGGCGGCACCGACCCCTTCGACGACGTCGAGACCGCCGACTGCCTCATGGTCGTCGGCGCCAATCCCGTCGAGGCCCACCCCGTCGTCGGAGCCCGCCTGCTTCAGCGGGCACTCGCAGGGGCCTCCCTGATCGTGGCCGACCCCCGTGCCGTGGGCCTCGCGCACCATGCCGACGTGCACCTTCGTCCGCGCCCCGGCACCAACGTCGCCCTCTTCCACGGCCTCGCCCACGTCCTCCTCGACGAAGGCATGACCGATTCGGGCTTCCTCCGCGATCGCGCCACCGGGCTGGACGAACTCTCCGGCCTGCTGGCCGACTACCCGCCCGAGTGGGTCGCCGAGATCACCGGCGTCCCCGCCGACGACATCAGGAAGGCCGCCCGGCTCTACGGTCGCGCGAAGCGGCCGGCCGTCCTGTACGGACTCGGGGTCACCGAGCACCTGCACGGCACCGACGGGGTGCGGACCCTGGCGAACCTCCCCATCCTGCGCGGCGCCGTCGGCGCAACCGGCCGCGGGTTCGGCATCAGCCCCCTGCGCGGCCAGAACAACGTCCAGGGCGCCTCCGACATGGGCGCCTTGCCCGACCTCCTTCCGGGCTACGGCCGTGTCACCGACCCGGAGGCCCGCGCTCGCGCCGAGGCGGTGTGGGGCCGGGCGGTACCCGAGCGGCCCGGCATGCGCATCCCCGAGATGTTCGCGGCCGCTCGGGAGGGACGGCTGCGGGCGCTGTGGATCATCGGAGAGGACGTGTGCGCGACCGATCCCGACAGCCGGCGGGTCGCGGAGGCCCTCGACGCCTGCCCGCTCGTCGTGGTCAACGAGCTCTTCCTCGGCGAGACCGCCCACCACGCCGATGTCGTCCTGCCCGTGGCCTCCTGGCTGGAGAAGGACGGGACCTTCGTCAACTTCGACCGCCGCTTCCAGCGCGTACGACCAGCGGTGGCTCCGCCCGGCACGGCACGCTCCGACTTCGAGGTCGTGCATGCCGTAGCCGAAGCCCTCGGTGCCGACCTGCACTGCCCCACCCCAGCGGCGGCTCTCGCAGAGTGCGGACGTGTGACACCCCTCTTCGCCGGTCTCTCACACGAGCGGATCGACCAGGAGGGTGCAGTTCCCTGGCCCTGCCCCGCGCCGGACCGGCCGGGCGAACGCACTTTGTACGCCGACGAGTTCGCCACGCCCGACGGGTGCGCCCACCTGTCGGCGGCCCCCTACCTGCCGCCCGGCGAGGAACCGGACCAGGACTATCCGCTGGTGCTCGTCACGGGGCGCCGATGGGCCCACTACAACTCCGGGAGCATGACCCGGCGCGGCGGCAACCTTCTTCTCGACGCGTCCGACCGCCTGGACCTCACCCCGGAGGACGCCGCCCGGTTCGGTGTCCGGGACGGCACCCCGGTCAGTGTCGAGAGCCGCCATGGACAGGCGCGACTCGTCGCCCGCGTCGGGACGGAACTCGCTCCTGGGCAGGTCTTCTGCGCGTTCCACTTCCCGGCCAGCGGCGTCAACTCCCTCACCTCGGAGCACGCCGACACCGTGACCTCGTGTCCGGAGTACAAGGTCACGGCGGTACGGCTGCGTCCGGCTGCGTCCGACGACTGATCGGCACCGAGCTCAGGAGTGGGGAACGAGGGCCACGGGCACCGGGCTGTGATGCAGGACGGCGTGCGCCACGCTGCCGATGTGCGCGCCGAGCTTCGAATGGCGGGTACGCCGCCCCACCACCATGAGGGAGGCTTCCCGGGCGACCGCCACCAGTTCGAGTCCGGCCGATCCGACCGCCACGCGGGCGACCGCCTCGACGTCGGGATACTTCGCCCGCCAGGGTTCCAGCATCACCTCCACCGAACGCTTGATCTCGGGCACCATGGAAAGCCTGAAATCCGGGACCATCGCGGGCCCCATTCCCGCGTGCAGCGGGAGCTGCTGGACGTACACGACGAGGACCTGGGTGTGCCGTCGCGCGGCTTCCTCGAAGGCGAAGCCCAGCACGGAGTCCACGGGCTGCCGCACGTCGGCCCCGACCACGACGGGGCCCCGTGCGGTGCTCGCCGCGGCCCTCACCAGTACGACGGGTCGCTCGACGGCACCGGCGACCGTCAGGCCCACCGAGCCGACGAGGTAGCCGGCCACGCTGCCGAGCGCCCGGGAGCCGAGGACCAGCAGCTCGCCCTCCTCGGCCGCGGCGACGAGACCCGGCACGGGGCTGGAGGGCAGCACCTGGGAGGTCACGGACAGGCCGCGATGGCGCTCGCGCAGTTCACCGGCGGTGCGGGCCATCATCTCCCTGACCCACGGCTCCTCGGACTCCCACTCCACGAGAGACAGAGCGGACCCCGGTACCGGTTCCTTCGCATACACCAGATGCACGTCTGTGCCGCGCAGCAGCGCCTCCTCGGCCGCCCACTCCGCAGCTGCCTGGGCCTGCGCCGTGCCGTCCAGGCCGACCACGATGCTCCGCGTCATGATCGTTCACCTCCTCGATCGGTGTCATCGACGTCGTACGTGAGACGGGTGCAGGAGACCGAGACCACGCCGTCCACGGTCGCGCACATGCGCTCGATCGCCGGCGCCATGCCCCGGAAGGACGGCCTCCCGCCGAGCTCCACCCGCCCGTCGTGGACTTCGACGGCAAGGCAGGCAGGTTCGAGACGCAGCGTGTCACCGAGCACGTCCTCGACCGCCGTGGCCCTCACGCAGGTGTCGGTCGACCGTCTCGTACCCGATGTCGATGCCGCCGTCCGGAAGCCCGGCGCGCCGGGACCGCTCGCGTCGCCAGGAGAACGTGGCCCGGGCGCTGTCGTAGTCGGGCATGACCGGTGCCACCCACAGGGAGTTCATCGCGGTGGCTCCACGTCGAGCGCGAGGTTGTCGTGGGCGTACTCGATCGATTCGTGCAGGGCGACGACTCCGTCGACCGAGCGGCAGAGCCGCACGATCACGGGGATGTCGGCCCGCTCGTCGACCCGGCCCGTCAGCATGACGACTCCGTCGTCGACGGTCACACGGATCGTGTCCGGAGCGAGGCGCAGGGTGTCGGCCAGGACGTCGTGCTCGATCTCGTCACGGATCGCGGTGTCACCGCGCAGGAAGGGCCGCAGCAGGTCGCTGCGGCTGATGATCCCGACGAGCCGACCGGTCTCGTCGGCGACGGGAAGCCGCTTCACTCCCTTGCGGTGCATCGTCCGGGCCGTCTCGACGAGATTCCAGTCCGGCTGTGCCGTAACGGCCGGCGAGGTCATCAGCTGGGCGGCCGTCTCCGCGTCGGGCAGCCCGCGCTCCTGGGACAGCAGCCGGACGCCCGCCCAACGGCCCTCCAGGTCGGGGAGCTCGGCGGTGGCCCGAAGCAGGTCGGCCTCCGAGACCACGCCGAGCAGGCGTCGGCCGGGGTCGACGACCGGGACCGCCGAGACGTCGTGTTCGGCGAAGAGCCGGGCGATCTGCTTGAACGGGGTCTGGGGGGCGGCGGTGACAACGTCGTGGGTCATGACCTCGAAAACCGTGCGGTGCTGCATGACGGTCCTCCTTCACGGGACGCGGTGGCCCCGGTAGATCTCACCCTGCCGCGCGGGGCCGGCCCTCGAGCAGTGCCGAATGGTCCCCTTCCGGGACGGTCGGCCCTATGACGAGCGGCCGATCGGAACGCATGGTGGAAGGGCAGAGCGCCGCCGGTCTCGGGAGGGCCGTGGCCGGTCGCTCGGGCCGGGAGGCGAGGAACATGGGTGCGACCGGAACACGGCAAGGCCAGGAGATGCCCCACGCCGGGTTGTGGGCTCGCGTCGGCGACCGGCTGATCGTGGGCGGTTCAACGGTCGGGGACGAGGGGCGTGACGGTGAGATCGTCGGGCTGCACCATGCGGACGGCACTCCCCCCTTCGACGTCCGATGGTCGGAGACGGGCCGGGTCACTCTGGTGTTCCCGGGCCCGGACGCGCGAGTCCAGCACTTTCCGCCGCATGACACGAAGGCCGCTTCCGGGTCGTGAACTCCGCCGACGCGTCCACCACGCCGGGCACTGCCCGGGTCAGGCGCAGGGCCAGATCCGCCGGAACGGACTGAGGCAGGCTTCCGGAGAGCGTCACCGCGCCGTCCTCGACCCGTACGGTGAGTGCGGCGTCGCCTTCGGGTGATCAAGTGCATGAGGAGTTCGTGCCTCACGTCCTCGGCGAGTTCGGCGTCGGAGCGCAGGTAGACCTTGAGCAGGTCGCCCCGGCTGACGACACCGACCGGGCGGCCGTCCTCGTCCACCACGGGAAGCCGCTTGAGACGCCCACGCCCCATCAGCCGCGCCGCCCCTGCGATCGTGGCACCGCGCGGCACGGTGACGGCCGGCGCCGACATCAAGCTGCCCGCCGTCACCGAACCCGCGCCGTCGCGGTCCTCACCCGGAACCTTGCCGAGCACGTCCGCCTCGGACACCACACCGACCACCCGCCCCTCGGCCGACAGCACGGGAACCGCGCTCACACCCCAGCGCCGCATGGACTGGACGATCTCCTTGACCGGTGCGTCGAGCCTGGCGGAGACCACCGCATGGGTCATCACGTCGTCGACGGTACGTGGGTGCTTCATGACCGGCCTCCGGTACGTCTGCGCCCCGAGTCCTGTTGCTGCGAAGGTCTCGCCGCCGGGCGGCGGACGACAAGGGCCGAAAGGGGCACGTCGGGACCCGGGCAGCCCTGGTACGGACCGTCGACCGGTGCTCTCCTGAAAGGGAGGAGGGGCCTGCCCCAGGGACGCGGGGAAGCGGCTTCGAGCCGCGCACCGCGCGATCAGGATCCGCGAGAAGCGGATGGGCCCCTCCTCCCGCCCTGTCTCCGCGTCGTCTCCACGGCGTGGTCCGGGCGGGCGGCGACCGGGACCGACCCGCCCCACTCTGCTCCTCCAGCCCGGTGCGAGCGTGGCAACAGGCCATTTCACGACCTGGAAAGGCGGTGGGCACGATGGAATCGCCCCTGGTGGTAGGAGTCGACGGGTCCGACGCCAGTCTCACGGCCTTGGACTGGGCCGTCGACGAAGCGGTACGGCACACGCTTCCCCTGCGGATCGTCCATGCCTCGATGTGGGAACGGTACGAAGGAGTCGTGCCGGCCTGGACCACGGACCGCCCCGCAGGCCAGATCCTCGCCGAGAACATCGTGGGCGTCGCGGCCGAACGTGCCCGGCTTCGCGCACCCGACCTCGACCTTGCCACGGACGTCCTCGCCGAGGACGCGTCCACCGCGCTGCTCAGGGAGGGGCGGGAGGGCACGCTCCTCGTCGTAGGGTCCCGCGGGCGCGGCGAGTTCGCCGACCTTCTGCTCGGATCCGTCAGCCTCATCGTGGCCGCCCGGGCCAACTGCCCGGTCGTCGTCGTCCGCGGGGACCGGCATGCCCTGGAGGCACGCCACGGGCGCGTCCTGCTCGGCGTCGGGGACCACGACGTGGACTCGCCGGCCGTACGGTTCGCGTTCCGGGAGGCGGAGGTCCGAGACGCGGAACTCGACGTCGTTCGTACCTGGCGACGGCCGGCCCATGAACCGGTCGACCATCTGCTGATGACCGGCGACGGTGGAGCCCACCTCGCGGAGAGGTCTGCCGAACTGCTCGACAAGGCCCTGGAGGCCGCCGCCTCTCAACATCCTGGGGTGCACCTGCGTAGGACCACGTCCGAGGGCTCGGCCCACCGAGTGCTGACCGAGCGCTCCGCCGCCGCCGACCTGCTGGTCGTCGGGGCCCGGCGCCGTGACAGGCTCGTCGGTCTCGAGCTCGGCAGGGTCGCCCACCGCGCCCTGCACCATGCCTCGTGTCCGGTCGCCGTCGTGCCCCAGCGGAATCCGGATACCACCGAAGGAGGCCGGTGATGAACACGGCCCGTGACCCGCATGCCTCGCACCCCACGAGCGACCTCGGACGCCGTGTCGCGGCAAGGCGCACCCGACTCGGCCTGTCCTTGGAGGAGGTGGCCGAACGGGCCGGCTCCACGCCCGGATACATCTCCTACGTGGAGGAGCAGATGCCTACCCCGGGGATCGAGTTCCTGGTCCGGCTCGCCAACGCTCTGGAGACCACTGTCCAGGCTCTCACCGGGTACACGGCGGACCTCGCGCCGGGAGGAGCCCGCGCCGGGTACCGGGCACGCATGGAGGAGATCGGCGAGGCCGAATGCTGGGAGCTGCTCGACGGCCACGGCGTCGGCCGGGTCGCCGTCGAAGGGCGGGACGGGCTGATGGTGGTCCCCGTGAACTACCAGGTCGTCGACCGGGCCATCGTCTTCATGACTGCACCGGACTCGGCCCTCGTGCGCGCCTCGGCGTCCGGCGCGGAGGTCGCCTTCGAGGAGGACCGTATGGACGAAGCCTTCAGCCAGGGCTGGAGCGTGCTCGTCGTCGGTCCGGTACGCACTGTGTCGGACGAGACCTCGGTACAGATGTTGAAGGACGCCGGCCCCCCGGAGCCGTGGGCCGGGAATGGGCGCGACACCTTGGTGACGCTGTCGCCGCGCCGGGTGACCGGCCGCCGTATCCGCGTGCCGGGCACGCCCGGCACGCCGTCCGGGTCTGCTGACTGAAAGCCGCCCCATAAGCGGTCCGAGCGTAAGCGGTCCGAGCGCCGGGCCGGCTCGTATCCGCTGGGGCGGCGTGCCCGTACGCCTGAGCCGTGGGACCTGGTGCACACTGCCGACATGGCCGAGGACGAGGCGCGGCTCAAGCCCCCCGAGTCGCTGTTGCAGTTGATCGACAATCTCGCGCGGTTCCATCGCGAGCATGAGGAGTACTACTCACAGGCGCCGTTGCGGCAGGCCGGCGAGCTGCAGGCGCGGTCGCGTGCGCTGAAGGCACTGGCCGACCGCTGGAGCGTGATCGGCGCGGGCGAACAGGCGTCCACGATACCGTTCGCCGGCACTGAGGACCTGAATGCCCCCGGGCTCACCGCGGAGTCGGGGATTCTCTTCATGGAAGGGGAGGGTGAGCCGGCCGAACTGCAGAGACTGAAGCGTGAGGTCGGGCTGCTGGCAGACGACCTCGAGCAGACAGGTGGCTGGCTGGCCGGGGCGATGGAGCAAGCATGGGAGATGGCGGGAGGTTTGGCCGCCTATCCCGCGCTGGCCGACCTGCTCGGGGAGCGGCACCGGATCATCGCCGACGACTGGCAGTCGGCGGGCCTGCAGGCTCTGGTCGCGCGGCTGCTGCGACGCGCCCTTGACCTGCTGGCCCGTGTCGACTTCGCTCCGGCGGCGCTGCGGGCCGAACTGGGCGGCGAGCGGACGGCCCCTTCCTACCTCTATTCGGCTTCCGAACTGCTGGACCGGGCGGCGGATCTGATGGTGGAGTCGGCGACGCTGGTGCACGGCAACGAGCGACGCTGGCGCGTCTTCCGCGCCCGGGTTCGCGAGTTGCAGTCCTCGTAGGCGAGTCTCGGAGGGGCGCGCGCCGCGCGGGATAATCACGGGTGTCGGTCCGTCAGCCGGCGTGGAGATCTCGCGCATATGGGTGATCTCGGCGGTCCGGGTTTTGATGATCTAGAACACGGGGAGAGACGGCGTCCGTCCGTTCGTGGACGGCGACGGCGGATTCGCCGCCGTCCACTCACATCAAGGGGACGACGGCGCCCGGCGCGGGGCTGTGGTGGATGACCGCGTGGGCGACATGACCGAGATGCGCGCCGAGGGGGACCTTCCGGCTCCGGCGTCCCACGACGAGGAGTTGCGCGGTTTGTGACGCCTCGACCAAGTGGTACGCGGGCGGGCCCACCACCGCCTCGGCCGCCACGGCTACGCCCGCGTACCGCTTCCGCCAAGGTTCGAGCAAGTCGTCCAGTCCCCCAAGGAAGCGGCCGCCCAGCTCCTCGCCGATCCCCGGGTCTATGACGACCGCATAGCCGTACGAGGCGGGCAGCGTCCAGCTGTGCAGGAACCGCAGCGGCGCGCCCCTGCGGGCCGCCTCCGCGAACGAGAACGCGAGCAGGACTTCGCACGGGTGGTAGATGTCGACACCCACCACGATTCCCCTCTGTTCCGTCCGTGGTCCGGATCGGAGAGGACATCCCGAACTTCAGGCTGGTGCTTCCGTGCCTCCCGGCAGCAGGGCCGGGCAGGTCTCGATCGGGGCCGAACGGCCCATCCCGAGGAAGCCCACCACGGTGTCAGCGTGGGAGGTGTCGCCCCTCGGGAGGTGCTCCCGAGCCCCGGGCGTACACCGGAGGAGGAACCATGACCAGCGAGATCCCCGCTCGACCGGAGCTCGGCAACGTCGTCGTGGGAGTCGACGGGTCCCCCTCCGGGCGCACGGCCGTGCTCTGGGCCGCCGCCGAGGCGGACCGACGGGGCAGGACCCTGCAGCTCGTCCACGCCGCCGACACCGACCGCAGGGCCCTCTTCGCCGATGCCGAGACGATCCAGGCGGTACGCGAAGCGGGCCGCGACCTGCTGATCGAGACCGCGAGCACGGTCCAAGAGCGCTTTCCGGACCTTGCCGTCACGAAGGAACTGAGCCGCCAGGAGCCGGTCGCCGGCCTCCGGGCGACCGCCGTCAACCGGGGCACGATCGTGGTGGGCAGCCGGGGGCTCGGCGGATTCTCGGCCCTCATGCTCGGATCCGTCGGTCTGGGTGTGGCAGCCCGCTCCGACGTACCCGTGATCGTGGTCCGTGGTGACGGCGATCGTCCCGCGTCGGGCTCGGTGACAGCGGCGGTGCACGGCGCTTCGGATCTGGGCTGGCTGCTCGTCGCGGCTGCCGAGGCGGAGGCCCGCAAGGCGGCATTGCGGCTGGTGAGCGTCTGGAACCTGCTCACCCACGTCGGCAGCGTCGCGACCATGCTGGATGACCTCGACGAGATCGCGCGCCAGCGCGTTCAGGAGGTCAAGGCGCTCGCCGACCTCGTGCGTGACTTCTACCCTGAGCTCGTCGTCAGCCCTCACGTCGAGACGGGCACGAGCACGCCCGGGATCCTGGTGGAGGCGAGTGCCCACACCGATCTGCTCGTGATGGGCAGAGAACACCGTGTTCTGGGCGCGGGGCCGTCCCTGGGGCGCGTCGCCCATGTCCTGCTCCACCACGCCCACTGTGCGGTGGAGATCGTCCCTCCCGCCTTCGCCACCCGGATCGAGGAGACGTGAACGACATCCTGCTCGGAGTCGACCCTCGGGAGCAGTCCGTCCCTGCTCTCGTCTGGGCCGCCGACGAGGCCGTACGAAGAGGACTGGCGCTCCGCCTGGTCGTCGCCGTGCCGCCCGCCCACGACGGGCTCCGGTACGACGCGCTCGCCCACCAGAGCGCCCTGCGCCTCCGTGGGGAGTCGGCGATCGCCGACGCGGAGGACCTCGTACGGGAACTCCACGGCGGTCTGCGGATCGCGACGGAACGCATGAACGGTGTGCCCGCGGCCGTGCTCCGCGACATGGCGCGGCACGCCGCACTCGTCGTCGTCGGCTCGCGCCGTCTCGGCAGGGTGGCCGAGGTGTTCAGCGAGAGCTCCGTGGTCGTCCCGCTCACCGCGCGTGCCGACTGTCCCGTCGTCGTGGTCCGCGTTCCCGAGCACACCTCCGTGCACCCACCGACCCTCGTCGTCGGTGTGGACGGAAGCGAGTCCTCACAGGCCGCGATCGCCTTCGCCGTCGAGGAGGCGAGTCTGCGCGAAGCACGACTGCGCGCCGTCTGGGTCTGGCCCCCTTCCGTCCTCGCCCACGACGATCGGGGCGACGGTCTTGCCGAGCGCCGTCGGCTGCTGGCCGAGTCGGTTGCGGGGTGGGCGGAGAGGTATCCGGACGTCGCCGTCTCCCAAGAGGTCCTTCGAGGACACCCGGTCGAGCAACTCGCCCTGGCATCCCAGGAGTCCCTCGCCCTGATCGTCGGCCGAAGAGGCCGTGGCGGCTACTCCGGCATGCGGCTGGGGTCGACGGTCCACGGCCTGCTGCACCGCGCCATGTGTCCGGTCATCACCGTTCCCCTCCCACAGCGCGGAGGGCGGACCGCCGACCCGGCATCGGCCGACCGGTCCCGTTCCCGTGCGACCGACCGGCCCCGGCCCGGTGACCCGCTCGGCACTGGGGCGCGACGACCTCCACGCGGGACGGTGGGTCGAGAAGACGACCCCGGTCCGTCCGCCGGTTCTCCGGAGAGGTGAGCACCATACAGCGCATCCGGATCAGCCCCTGGCCCCGCCAGCCCCGCAGGGCGAGCCCCCTCGATCTGCGCACCCCGTCCGGCCGACCGCTCCCGTACTGAGGACGCCCGAGACCACGGAGGATGTCATGGGACCGACGCGACGCGTCGTACCGTTCACGGAGCTGGGCCGGTCGGACGTCGGCCGGGTGGGAGGCAAGAACGCCTCGCTGGGGGAGCTGACCAACCGGCTCGGTGCCACGGGCATACGCGTACCGCCGGGCTTCGCCACCACCGCCGAGGCGTCCGAGGAACCTCTCGCGGGCCGCGGACTGCGCGACGCCGTCGAGGAGCAGATCGGCCGCCTGCACCAAGGGGCTCCGCTCGACGAGGTCGGGGCGGCCATCCGTTCTCTCTTCCTCGCGCAGCCACTGCCCCCGCCTCTGCGGGACGCCGTCCTGACCGCGTACGAGCGGCTGGCCGAGGAGAGCGGCCGGGAGGCACCTGAGGTGGCCGTGCGCAGCAGCGCGACGGCCGAAGACCTGCCCGAGGCGAACTTCGCAGGTCAGCAGGAGACATTCCTGAACGTCCGCGGCACCGATGCGCTCCTGGAGGCGTGCGGGCGCTGCTACGCCTCCCTGTTCACCGACCGGGCGATCGACTACCGCGAGCGGATGGGCTTCGACCACCTCGCCGTCGCCCTCTCCGCCGGCGTCCAGCTCATGGTCCGCTCCGACCTCGCCGGGGCCGGAGTCGCCTTCACCCTCGACCCGGAGAGCGGCTTCCCCGAGGTGATCGTGGTGAGCGCCGCCTGGGGCCTGGGCGAGACCGTCGTCAGCGGCCAGGTCGACCCCGACGAGTACACCGTGTTCAGGCCCAGCATGAAGGACCCCGCTCTGGACCCCGTGATCGATGTGCGGATCGGCAGCAAGCGGCTGACGACCGTGTACGCGGACACCGGGCTGACCGGCACGGTCGACACCCCCGATGCCGATCGGACCCAGCGGGTCCTCGCCGACGCGGAGATCCGCGAGCTCGCCGCGTGGGCGGCCGCTGTCGAGGAACACTACGGCTGCCCGATGGACCTCGAACGGGCCGAGGAGGGCCTCACCGGCGAACTCCGGATCGTCCAGGCGCGCCCCGAGACCGTGCAGTCCCGCCGGCGGTCCACGACCCTACGCCGCTGCCGGCTGACCGTCGTCCCTGACGAACCCCTCGTGGAGGGCATCGCGGTCGGCGAGGCGATCGGCCAGGGTCCCGTCGTAGCCCTCGACGCCCCTGTCGACCTCGACCGCGACCGCTTCCCGCAGGGCGGGGTCCTCGTCGCCCGAGTCACCGACCCCGACTGGGAACCGGTCATGAAGAGGGCGTCGGCGATCGTCACCGACCACGGCGGACGCAGCGGCCGGCCGCCCTGCCGGACTGTGCGGGCAGCGGCCCAGCGACGATCCGGCGTTCACCGCGATCCTGGTTGCCGCGGGACTCGACTCCATCTCCGGGGCGCCGGACAGCTTCGCAGCCGTCAAGCGTCACGTCGCCCGAGCGGAGGCGACGCCCGAGACCGACGCTTGACGAAGGGAGGAGTGACCATGCCCAGGAAGACACGGAACCGCGTCGCCCGGGGAACCGGGCCGTGGGCCCAGCCCGCTCGACAGAAGGTCACGGACACGCGGTGTGGTTGCTACCTGGACCACCGGCCGCCCGCCGAGGGGGCGAACGGGCGTCCCAGGCGTCCGGTCCACACCATCAGGGTGTCGACGCTCTTCCTCTGACCAACGGCGAATCCGCCGGATCGTGAGCAGGGGGGCCTGAAAGGAGGACGCGGCCATGACGACCGCAAGGGAAATCATGCACACCGGTGCGAGCTGCGTGCAGGAGAACGAGAGCCTGCTGGACGCCGCACGCCGTATGAGCGAACTGGATGTCGGCGCACTGCCCATCTGCGGGCCGGACGACCGGCTGCACGGCATCATCACCGACCGGGACATCGTGGTGAAGTGCCTCGCCAAGGGCAAGGACCCTCACCACATGACGGCCGGGGACCTCGCTCAGGGCAAGCCGGTCACCGTGGACGTGGAGGCCGACAGCGAAGAGGTGCTCCGCACGATGCAGGACCACCACATTCGCCGCGTGCCCGTGATCGACGACCATCGCCTGGTCGGCATGATCAGTGAGGCGGACCTGGCGCGGCACCTGCCGGAGGAACGCGTGGGCCACTTCGTCGAGGAGATCTGCCGCTGACACCACCCGAGCCGTGGCGCCATGGGCCGGTCGGTCCTTCCCGGTGCGGCCCGTTCGGCCCCGCCGGACAGCCCCCTTGGACGCTGCGCCACATGACCTCGCGGGCGGACGATTGGGTTACGGAGTCGGACCGCGGGCCCCGTACCCCGATCCGCCGCCTGTCCGCACCGCCTCGGGTCCACGACGACCGTCCTGGGCCCCGAAACGAGGAGCAGAACAATGGCCGGAGGCAAGGTGGAACGCAGGCACAGCCTCTTCCCCGACTTCAACGACTTGTTCAACCGGGAGTTTCCGGGGCTGCCCGGGTGGCGACCCGCGACGGCTGCTCACTCCATTCCGGTGGAGGTGACCAGCGGTGACGGCGCCTACACACTGCGGGCCGAGCTCCCGGGTATGGACCCGGACAACGACATCAGCATCACCGTCGACGACAACCTCATCACGGTGAGCGCGGAGCACAGCGAAGGCACGGAGGACAAGGAGCACTCGGAGTTCCGCTACGGATCGTTCCGCAGGACGGTGCGCCTCCCGGGCACGATCCCGGCCGACGAGGTGGAGGCGTCGTACGCGGACGGCATCCTCACCATCCGCGTCCCGATGCCCGCAGAGGAGACCACGTCCGTCCGGACCATTCCGGTGAAGCGGAGCGACAAGCCGGACGCGGGAGCGGCGCCATGAGCGCCAAGCGCGTCCTGGTCGCGTACGGAAGCAAGGCCGGCGCGACCGCTGGGATAGCCGAAGAGATCGGCAAGACCCTCCGGGAGGACGGCTTCGACACGGTCGTTCTTCCCGCCGACACTGTCACCGACGTGAGCGGCTACGACGGAGTCGTTCTCGGCGGAGCCCTCTATGCCGGGCACTGGACCGGCAAGGCACGACGGTGCGCGCGGCGCAACGCCGAACAGCTCAGGCACCGGCCGCTGTGGTTCTTCAGCAGCGGGCCGGTCGACAGTTCCGCGGACGGCCACGACATCCCGCCCGTACGGGGCGTGGCCCGGCGGATGGAAAAGCTCGGTGCTCGAGAGCACATCACTTTCGGCGGCTCTGTCACGGGCGAGACGTCGGACCCGGTGGCCCGGCACATGGTGAGCCGAGGCAAGGGCGGAGACTTCCGCAATCCGGACCGGATCCGGGCATGGGCCCACCACATCGGAACGGAACTCGACGCCACCCCCTGAGCGGTGCCGCGGATCCACTGCCCGGCCACCCCGGGGAGGTGCGGGATGTTGCACCACGAGCCGTCGGGCAGCGGGAGCGCCCTGCTGCCGAGGGGACCTTTCGGGCGTGCCGCCCTGGCCTTCGTCCTGATCATGGCCCTGGTCTGCGGTGCCGTGGCCGCCGGCATGCTGTGGAACGCCGGATCCAGGGCCGATCGTGAGCTCGCCGTCCACCGTCACCAGGTCCGGGCGACCACCACAGGCCCGGCCGAAGACCTACCCGTCGCGACTCGCTACGGCGCGAAGCCGCAGGCCGTCGCACCGGCGGTGTGGGAACAGCCCGTGCACGTCCCTAGGTCCGGGAACATCCACGTCCCGCCCGCGACGTCCCAGGGGCGCGCCGTGACGATCTGGGTGGACGACGAGGGGACGCCCGCCCGGCCCCCGGGCGGCGCTGCGGACCGAGCCCTCACCTCTCTCTCAGGCGGTACCGCGGCGGCAGGTGCCGTCGGGGTGATGGGAGTCGGTGTGGCCCTCCTCGTCCGCCGACGGTCCGAGGGCCACCGGCTCGCAGTGTGGGAACGGGAGTGGGAGCACGTGGAACCCGTTTGGTCCGGCCGCCTTCGCCGAGGCAGTGATCCAGGGGACGACGATGGCTGACCGTGCCACCGGCCGTACCGCATCGGAGCGGCCCACCTCCCCCAGCGAGGCGCTGCCCTTCGACCCCAGCGAGCCCCTGCCCAGGCTGCGCCTTTAGGCGCCATCCACCTAGTCCGCCTCCATGTACGGCAGCCGGAAGACCACGGGACCTGTGCCGTACGGGCGCACCACCGCCAGCGCTTGAGTGACGGCGGCCTCCAGGGGACCGCTGGTGTCGACCGCGACGGCTTCCACCCAGGGCGGCTCCCGTTCGGCCATGGTGGTTGCCACCGCGAGGTCGGCGTCGGACGGTCCGGTGGCACGTGTGCGCAGCCGGGCTGCCGTCATGTCGTCGGGAACCTGGCAGCGCAGGCTCACAAGGTGGGCACTGGTTCGCTCGGCCACGCGGCGGGCGGCTTCGCGCTGTCTCGGGTCTGACCATGTGGCGTCCAGGACGACAGATTCACCGCGGGACAGCAGCGTGGACGCGCGTTCGAGCAGGGCCGCGTAGGTCCTGTCGGTCCGCTCGGGTGTGTACAGGCCCTCGCCGTAGGGGGCGGCAGCGGGTTGGTCCGCCGGGATGCCCGCGAGTTCCTTGCGGAGGCGGTCGCTGCTGAGCAGCGTGACACCCAGGCGGTCGGCCAGCGCGCCGGAGAGGGTGGACTTCCCGCTGCCGGGAAGCCCTCCCACGAGCGTGAGTCCGACCGCGGACGCGCGCAGGTGGCGCAGGGTCGTCGTGATCAGGCGCTGTGCGGCGCGGTCGGCGCCCGGCATGCCCTGGCGGGCTTGGATCAGGGATACCTTGGCGCGGACGAACGCGCGGTAGGCGACGTAGTGGTGGCGCAGTGAGGGTGGTGCGTTGTCGCCGCAGTACTCGCTGTAGCGAGCGAGGAAGAACGCGGCGGCCTCCGGCGCGTCGAGCTGCTCAAGGTCCATGGCGAGGAAGGCGGCATCGTCGAGGCCGTCGACGTACCGCAGGTGGTCGTCGAACTCCAGGCAGTCCAGGACGCGGGGGCCGTCGTCGAGACAGAAGACGTCCTCGGCGAGCAGGTCGCCGTGGCCGTCGACGATCCGGCCCTGCCCGATGCGCAGATCGAACAGCGGTGCACGGCCGACGAGGTAGTGGCGGACCAGTACCTCGATCTCCTCCACGCCGTCCGGCACAGGGCCGTCTTCGACCAGCGTACGGACCTGCGCGAAGCTCGCCTCCCAGCGTGCGGACAGTGCGTCCCGCGTTCCCTGCAGGTCCACGTCCGGAGTGCGGGGTGCGTCCGCGTGACGGGTGGCGAGCAGCCGCGCGACGGCCCGCAGGGCGTCGTCGACGACGGCCCCCTCCCGCACGAGCCGTGACAGGCGGCGCTCCGCCGGCATACGGCGCATCACCACGATGGGCTCCGGTGCTCCCGCGTGCGGGACGCGGATCTCGCCCACACCCAGGTAGACATCGGGGGCGAACCGGCGGTTGAGAGCGACTTCTTGCTCGCAGGCGGCTCGCCGCGCCTCCACGCTGGTGTAATCCAGGAATGTCAGATCCACCGGTTTCTTGATCTTGTAGGCGCGGTCGCCGACGAAGAACACGACCGAGGTGTGGGTCTCGCGCACCTCGGCCCGCGGAAGCGGTTCCGTGGCAGGGGCTGCGGCGGTCCGGAGCACGGACGCGTCCGTCCGAGGGACCGACGCGCTCGGCTCTCCCGGGAGGCTGGGCTCAGTCATGGGGGACGACGGCGACGGGGCAGCGAGCGTGGTGCAGGGCGGGCTGGGCGACCGGGCTCAGGGGCCGTGGAAGAGGGGGGTGGTGCTTGCGCCGACCGACGACAGGCAGCTCTGCCTCCTCGACTGCGCGTACGACAGCCTCGGTGGGGCTTTCCAGGCGGACGGAGTCGATCATCCCCACGTCGGGGAACCGCTCGTGCCATGGGCCGAGCAACCCGCCCAGCTGATGTCGCGCCACCTCTGTGATCTCCTTGGCGACTTCGTGGTCCTGGCCCCGTGGAGTGTGCGCAGGGATCGGCAGGCTGTGGCCGTGGACGACCTGGAGGGGCGCGCCGCGAGCCGCGGCGGCGTCGAAGGCGAGCCGGTCGTCGCAGGGGCCGCGCAGCTTCAGCGCTACCGCGACACCGTTCGGGGCGGGAGACGGCGCCCTTCCGCGGCTTTGGGGAGGGACCAGAACGACGGGCTTGTCGGCCTGTGCCACGACGGCCATGCTGGTGGAGCCGAGGAAGTGGCTCTCGGCGGGAGCCAGGCCACGTGAACCGAGCACGGTCAGCTGGGACTCCGACGCCGCCTTCAGGAGCGCGTCCTGGGCATCGTCGGCGACCAGGCTTCCGACGATCAGGAGGCCCGGGTGGCTCTCCTGGAGCTCGGTCTGCGCGTGGTGCACGAGTCGGTTCGCCCGGTAGTACTGATCGATCTCCGATGCCGCGCGGACCGGCTCGGGCGCCAGCATGGGCCAGGCATGCATCCGGCGCAGCGTGAGCTTGCGGAGCACGGCCTCGTCGGCGGCCCAGTGAGCGGCGGCCATGCCCTCGGGCGAGCCGTCGAGGCCGACGATGACGACTGGCTCCATGGCGACTGTCTCCGTCTCGAACGACGCTGGGATGGACGGCCGGGCGCATGCCGCCAGCTCACGGCAGAGGTGCTCACCGTTCCTCATCTCCGAGGAGTACCGCAGATCGTCCCGCCGCGCATGCGGGCCGCGGCTGACCCGGCTCGGAAGCGCGGCGGTCCGATCGGCCCCCGCAGGGCGTGCCCGTTCGGTCCTTCCGGGGCCCGTCCGGCGCTCGGAGAGAACGCCGGGGGCACCAGGGCGGAGGCGACGGGTGATCCACGACGGTAAGGAGTGAGCGGTCAGGGCTCCAGACATGGAACGCCCTCGCGGCCTCTTCCCCGAGATCCTGAAGCGCGAGTGGATGGTGGCCTTGTTGGCACCGGCGGCCCTGGCTACCTCGTCCGGGGTCATCCGGGCGAACCCCTGCTCGGTGAGCAGGGGCAGTGCCGCAGTGAGTATCGCGGCGTGCTTGCGGGGCATCGAGGTCGGCCTGCTGCGCTGCGGCAGTCCGCCGCGCCTGTGCTCTCCATGGTCTCACCGCAGAGTTTGCAATACCGAACCGCTCGGTTTAGATTTTAGGGGACGGGCGGCATCGCCGCGTCTCGCCGCTCCCGGAAGGACCTCTTCTCATGCGTTACGCAGTTCTCGGCACCGGCGTCGTCGGCCGGACCATCGCCGCCAAACTGGCCTCCCTCGGCCACCAGGTCGCCATCGGCACCCGCGTCCCCAAGGCCACGCTCGCCCGCACCGAGCCCGACGGCTACGGAAACCCGTCGTTCGCCGAGTGGCTCGCCTACCACGACGAGATCCGGCTGGAGACGTTCGCCGACGCGGCCGCCTGGGGCGAGACGGTCGTCAACACCACCTCGGGCGTCGGCAGCCTCCAGGCCCTGGAATCGGCGGGCGCAGCGAATCTGGCGGGGAAGGTTCTCATCGACATCGCCAACCCACTGGACTTCTCCCAGGGCATGCCCCCGTCGCTGAACCCGGTCAACACCGACAGCCTCGGCGAGCAGCTCCAGCGCGCCTTCCCTGAAGCGAAGGTCGTCAAGACGCTCAACACCATGAACTGCCAGATCATGGTCGACCCGGCCCGCGTCGCGGGGGAGCACACCGTGTTCGTCTCCGGCGACGACGCCGGCGCCAAGCAGGCCGTCACCGACCTGCTCGTCTCCTTCGGTTGGCCCGAGAGCAGCGTCCTCGACCTGGGCGACATCAGTACGGCCCGCGGCACCGAGATGCTTCTGCCGATCTGGCTGCGTCTGTGGGGCGCTCTCGGCCACGCCGAGTTCAACTTCCACATCCAGCGCGCCCGCATCAGCGCCTGACCCATCCTGCATCGGGCCGGGCGGCCGGAGTCCTCTCCTACGGCCGACGGGAGACCGGGCACATGTGCGCCCTCGTCCGGCGGACGCGGCGTGGATGCCGTCGTGGACACCATCGGTGCCGCGTCCGCGGCGGCGGCGGGGAGTGGCCGAACCGCTCGTTCTGCACGGCGTACGCACCGCCTCCGACGAGGACCTGACGCTTCACTCCAAGCGCTACCGGGCGCTCATCGCGCCCTGACAGCGCGCTGGAACACGGACAAGATCCGCGCTGGCGTCGTCGGGACCGGCACCGCCGGCCCACCGCGACCCAGGCCGGGCTGCCTCGGAGCCCGGCAGCGTCCCCGATCGGCGCCGCGGGCACCGCCTGCCGACTGCACGGCCGCGCCACTCTTCTCCTCGTCGCCGAGCAACCTGCGTCCGGATCGATGGCGATCCGGCCTGCGGGTCGCCGGCAGCCGCAGCCGTACCTACGCCCGTCACCCGTTACCAGGTCACCCGCACCGGGGGCTCCCGAGCACCGGCGGAAGCAGGATGCCATCCACGGAGACGATCTCGCCTTCGGACACGCGTCGTGCGGCGCGACCAGAGGGCCCCGGGTCACTCCACGCCGGTACCTCCCTCGCGGCTCCAGGCGCGATATGCCGCCAAGGCCGTGGGAAGGGTCGGGTAGATCCGGTCGGCACCCACCGAGGCCGTCAGTCCGTAGGCATCCAGATTCTCGCGGAGTTCCTGCTTGACCCGGGCCAGGGCGAAGACGACGCCCCGCTCCGCGAGTTCCAGGCGGAGCGCGTCCACGGCGTCGAGTGCCGTGATGTCCACCTCGACGTTCGCCTCCATGTTGAGGACGAACCACCGGACCCGGGGGCTCTGCTCGTCCACCGCGGCCAGGGCACGACTGCGGAAGTTCTCGGCGTTGGCGAAGAACAGCGGCGAGTCGTACCGGTAGACCACCAGCCCCCGAACGGTGCGCGCCGTCGGGTAGTCGTCCACGTCGTGCATGCCGGCGAGCCCGGGTACCAGCCCCTCCACGGCGTCGTGCGGTCGGGCGACACGGGCGAACAGGTCGACGACCGACAGAGCCACCGCGACAAGTACCCCGTAGAGGATGCCAAGACCGAGGACGCCCAGCAGACACCCGACGGCGAGCAGCAGCTCGCGGCGGCGGAAGGCGGCGAGCCGCCGGAACTCGCCGATCTCGATCAGGCGGACGGCTGCGTAGACGACGATCGCGCCGAGGACGGCGCTCGGGGTGTGGGCCAGGAGGGGGCCGAGGAAGAGCAGTACCGTCAGGACCGCCAGCGCGCCGACCAGTGAGTACATCTGGCTCCGGGCCTTCGCGGATTCGGCGAGGGCGGTGCGGCTGGCACTGCTGCTGACCGGGAATCCGCGGAGGATGCCCGCTCCCAGGTTCGCCGCGCCCAGGGCCAGCAGTTCACGATTGGCGTCCAGCGCATGGGGGTCGCTGCGCCTCGCGAAGGCACGGGCGGTCAGAATGACGTCGGAGTAGCCGACGACGAGGACGCCCAGCGCCGGGACCACCAGCTGCGGCAGGTCCCCGAGAGGCGGGAACTCGGGCGTCGGCAGCCCGGAGGGTACGGCTCCGATCACGGCGATCCCGTACCGGTCGTCCAGCCCGAATGCGGCCACCACCCCCGTGGCGAGGACCAGGGCGAGCAGCGGACGCGGAACCGCCGGCCAGTGCGCGGGCGCCGCGAAGAGCACGACGAGCAGGGCGGCGGCCAGGACCACGGTCGGCCAGTCCGCCTGCCCCAGGTGCCGGACGAAGGAGTACAGCTCCGGGAAGAAGTCCGAACCCGTCGTCTCCACCCCGGTGAGCCGGGGCAGTTGGTCGACGATCATGATGAGTGCGACACCGGCCAGGTAGCCGACGAGGACCGGCCGCGAGAGCAGGTCCGCGAGGAACCCGAGGCGCACCGCCCATGCCACCAGGCACAGCAGACCGACCACCACGGCAAGGGCTGCCGCCAGGGCCGCGTACCGGCCCGGATCACCGGCCGCGAGCGGTCCGACGGCAACGGCGGTCATCAGTGCCGTGGTCGACTCGGGCCCGACCGACAGCAGCCGCGAGGAACCCGTGAGCGCGTAGACGACCATGGCCGGCAGGACCGCCCACAGCCCCGCGACCGGCGGCAGCCCGGCCACGCCCGCGTACGCCATGACCTGCGGCACGAGATAGGCGGCGACCGTGACCCCGGCCAACGCGTCCTGTCCGATCCACGACCGGCGGTATCCCCGCAGGCCGGCAGGGAGCAGGGACGGTCTTCCCCGCGCGGGCGCCGCGCTCCTCGCCGACGGTTCGTCAGGCGTCCGCCGGCCGCGTCCGCCGCGCATCATGGTTTCCGGAGAGTGGCCGCATGATCGGGTACGGCGGTCTGCAGCGCCTTGGGCGGACGCTCGTATCCCGTCGGCGCCGGCCGGGGCGGCAGGACGAGCGACGGCAGGGCCACGTCCTCGTACGGGACCGAGCACAGCAGGTGGGCGATCATGTTGAGTCTCGCCCTGCGTTTGTCGTCGCTCTCGACCACGTACCAGGGGGAGTCGGGGGTGTCCGTGTGGACGAACATCTCGTCCTTGGCCCGCGAGTACGCCTCCCATCGCGTGACGGACTCCAGGTCCATCGGCGAGATCTTCCACCGCCGCAGCGGGTCCTCCGTACGGCGCCGGAAGCGCTCCTCCTGTACGGCATCGCTGACGGAGAACCAGTACTTGCGGAGCAGGATCCCGTCTTCCACCAGCATCCGCTCGAAGACGGGGCACTGGCGCAGGAAGAGCTGGTATTCCGCAGGTGTGCAGAAGCCCATGACGTGTTCCACTCCGGCGCGGTTGTACCAGCTTCGGTCGAAGAGCACGATCTCGCCGGTGGCCGGCAGGTGCTCCACGTAGCGCTGGAAGTACCACTGGGTGCGCTCCCGCTCCGTCGGCTTCGGAAGGGCCGCGATGCGTGCCACGCGAGGGTTGAGGTGTTCGGCGACCCGTTTGATCGTTCCGCCCTTGCCCGCCGCGTCGCGGCCCTCGAAAACGACGACGAGCCGGGCGCCCTCCGCACGCACCCACTCCTGAAGCTGGACCAGATTCGTCTGGAGTCGCAGCAGTTCCTTCTCGTAGACCGCCTTGTTGAGGCCCATGGCTGTCTCCTCCCCGTCGTCCGGCGCTTCGATCAAGTCAGTCACGGCAGGCACCCGCACGCAACGATGTCCATCGCGCCTGGGCGTGTCGAAACGCCGGGGCAGTGCTTACGTACCGTGTCGCGCTCACCCCACGACGAGCCGCAGCTCGCGATCCGCGCCGAGCACCCGCAAGGACTTGACCAGCAGGCGCGGGCACATCACGGAGCAGGGGCCGCGTTCCCGTCGCGCGACAGCGGCGGTTCCACCTGGGCCCAAGGCACGAACCAGGTCGCCCAGCCCGGCACCGAGTCCTCGATCGGCGACTCCAGCCGCTGCCGGCCCTCCTCGTCGCCCTGCTCGGCCTGTTCGCGAGGTTGCTCCCCGGCGCAGCTGTGCACGCGGTCACTGCCGCTGATCCGCCCCGCGACATCGCGGAGGCGGCCGCCGCCGTGCTGACCGAGCCCGGCCACGAGGGCAGGCGTACATCTCGCCGGTCCGGAGGCACTGACCCCCGCCCTGCAGACCGCGCTCCTCGCCGACGCCCTGGGCATCCCGGTCCGGTACGAGGAGCTGAACACCGAAGAGGCCGCCGAGGTCCTGCGCGGCATGGGACACCCGCCTGAGATGCTCGTGCCCTCCGTGTGCTGGAAGTCCTCGGCCCCGACGCCGCGGCTTTGCCCGTATCCCTGGCCTCCGAGGAGCTGACCGGCCGCCCGGCACGCGCTTTCCGCCAGTGGGTTGAGGAGAACACCGACAGGCTCTGATCGACGCCCAGGACCGCCTGAGAATCCATACCGAGCCACTCGGTACGGATTCCGCCTATCCTGTCTGGATGAGTGACACGGAGACCAGGAGCGCGGGGCGGCCGCGATCGGCCGAGAAGGACGCCGCCATTCTTCAGGCGGCACTGGAGTTGCTGGGCTCCCACGGCTACACCCGGATGAGCCTGAGCCAGGTCGCCGCCGCGGCGCAGGTCAGCAAGTCCACCATCCACCTGCGCTGGAAGACCAAGGCCGACCTCCTCACCGCGGCACTCGCGTCCCTGCGTATGGCCGACGCCCCACCCGCTAGCGGAGACACCCGCGCCGACATCACCGCCATCCTCAAGGACTTCGCCGCCACCGTGGAACGGGTTCGTGGCATGGCGTTGATCGGCACCTGCCTGGCCGAGGAAGCCCACACCCCCGAACTCCTCGCCCTGCTGCGCGAACGCACCGTCCTGCCCAGACGGGCCTTGTTGCGCGAGGTCCTCGAACAGGCCCGCGATCGCGGCGAGATCGACGTCGGCGCCGACCTCGAAGCAGCCGTCTCCGCACTCCTCGGCCCGTTCTACGCCGACTACATGGCCGGCCGCGGCGGCCGCACCGGCTGGGCCGAGGCCGCCGTCGACCTCGTCCTGGTCGCCCTGCGCCCAGGACGCGGCTAGAACACCAGCGGGTGGCATCAGCTCCTTCCGACCCACCGCTCCTGCCGATCTCTGGGGGCCAGGGGTGCGGGCAGGGCCCTTCGTCGTCGACCACGGGCAGGCGCTTGATCCCGGCCCGGTCCCTCACACGGGCGGCCCGCACCACGCTCCACTCAGGTCGGGCGACGACGGCGGGACTCGACATGAGAGCGCCGTCATGAGCTCGTACAGGTGGGGACAGCCACCCCGGACATGGCTACGTCCTGTCCTTGGCGGTGAGCTTGCACTGTACGTCCACCACGCCCTCGACAGCGCGGGTGAGGCGGGCTGCGAGCGGGATGAGCGCGGTGTCGTGGACCTGGCCGGACAGCGTGACGACTCCGGCATCGACACGGACGTCGACCCGACGATGAGAGAGGGAGAACAGGTGCTCGACGACGTCGCGGCGCACTTCGGTGGCGAGGTCCTCGTCCGGGCGGAGGAAAACCTTGAGGAGGTCGGACCGGCTCACGATCCCCTGGATGACGCCGCTCGCGTCGACGACCGGTAGCCGCTTCACCCGATGGGCAGCCATCAGGCGGGCCGCCTGGGGCAGGGATGCCCCGGGATCGACGGTGACGGCGGGCGAGGTCATCAGGTCGTCGGCCCGGCGGGAACCCGCCTTGGCCGTGGCGTCGAGACGCCGCATCTGCTCCACGAGACCGAGGCGGTGGTCGCGGAGCTCTTCCTTGAGGAGCAGATCTGCCTCGGATACCACCCCGACGACGCGGCCCTCGCCCTCGACGACGGGTACGGCAGTCACCTTCCACCGCTCCATGGCGGCGACGATCTCCTTGAACTCCGCGCCGGGCTGGACGGCGACGACCTTCTTGGTCATCACGTCGGCGACGGTGAACGGCTGAGGTGTCATCGCTCATTCCTTACCTGAGGGCTCGGCGCGCCAGAGCAGCGGCGACGGCCGCTGATACCGCCTCACCGACGGAGATGTCCTGAGAGCAGAGCCTTCTGACAGCCTGCCCGTCGAACTCGAGGGCGTGCACCTCGGTGGTTGCCGTGGCGCCGAAGCGCCAGTGGTACGGCGGTGTCATCCAGGAACAGCCGAGGAGGTCGCCGGGCACGAGTGTGTCGACGAGAGCGGTGCTGGGACCGGGGAGGTTCTTGTCCAGCTCGACCCGCCCGGATTCGATGACCCAGAAGCGGTCGGCATGCTGCCGCTCGCTGAAGATGCGTGTCTCTGCGGGGAACCGGACCGGGCGTGCCAGCCGCAGGAGCTGGTCCTTTGCCTTGGGAGCGAGTCCGTCCAGCAGCATCCTCATGGTGCTCATGGTGTGCCTCCAGCCCTTTTCCACAGGCTCCCGCGCGGCGGCCCTGCCCAGGAAGGGCCGGGCAGGTCACAGCAGGGGACCGATGGGCCCGGGTCAGCGGACCAGGACGGCCTCACCAGAGCGGCGGCCGACCGGCTCGTACGTTCAGTCGAAGGTGAGCACGTCGGAGACGGGCCGGCGCGGGGTGGCTCGCCCCTTCGGGCCGTAGCCCAGGCGGATCAGCATGTGGACGAAGCCCATCGTGGACATCGGGTCCCGTGCGACGGAGCGGAGTTCGGACCACTCCAGGGGCTGGGACATGAGCGAGGTGCACAGGCCGTCGAGGGTCGCCCGGAGCAGTACCCGCTGCATCGCCTGCCCCGCCTTCAGCCACTCTTCGGGGCCGTCCTCGACCGTGCCGAGCAGAGCGATCTGGGGCCTCTTCTCGAAGCGTGCCGAGGCGCGGTCCGGAAGGCGGCGGGCCGCGTCGAAGTCGCGGACGGGAGAGGTCACGTCGTACTGCCGCGGGCCGAGGGCGTACGACGGGATGCCCTCGGTACCGGAGCTCTCGCTCTCGTCGGACGCGCCCGTGCGGATCCAGGAGGCGATCTCGGCACGAACCGCCTCGTCCGCAGCCTCGAACCGTGCCGAGTCGTGGACCGCCCCGAGGACGGTGTCGGTGTGCCAGGCACCCGCCACGACGAGCTGGCAGCCCTCCAGGAGGGCCGCGCCGCGCAGACCGCCGATCACCTCGGAGGGGATCGGCTCTTCGGTGAAGGGGAAGCGGCTGGTGTGGCGGCGCGAAAGGGCGGGGTGGAGGGCGGCGAGATCACGGTCGGCGAGATCGCGGTCCGCGTCGCCCGGTCCGCGGAGTTCCACGTCGGCGAAGTGCCAGCGGTCTTCAGGACGGGGCAGCAGTCGGACCACGGCGTGTCGGCCCCGGTGGGCGGCGGCGACGCGCAGGCCGAACAGGGCGGCACCGCACCCGAGGTGGAGGGCGCGGTGGTCGGGGTCCTGGTGCGGCATGCCGCGCAGCGCATCGCCGCGCAGCTCGATGATGCCGGTGCCTGTCTTGTAGGCGAACTTCCACGGTTGTGCGTTGTGCATCGAGGGAGCCGTGACAGCGTCTTTGATCAGCGACGTCACGAGCGGCCGGGGCAGGGCGGTGTTCGACACGGCTGGTCCTGTCTGAGCGGAGTCACCAAGGGATGTCGTGCGGAGTTCGGGCGGGGGAGGTGAGGCGCGTGTCGTCTTCGTGGAAGGACAGTTGGTCCACGACGGCGACGACGCCGTCCACCGTCTCGGCGAGTCCGACGAGCATCAGGGCCTGACTTCGTCGCCGGATGCGGCCTCCCAGCGTCACCACGCCGTCGAGGACGTGCACGTCCACGGCGTCCCCGGGCAGGTCCATGGCGTCCGTGAGGACGTCCTCGCGGATACGCCTCCGTATCTCCGCGTCCGGGCGGAGGTAGACGCAGAGCAGATCGCGGCGGGTGACGATGCCTACCAGTCGTTCCTCCTCGTCGACCACGGGAAGGCGCTCGACTCCGCGGCGCACCATCAGCCGTGCCGCGTCCGCCACCGTCTCCTCTGCGTGCACCGTGACGGCCGGCGTCGTCATCAGGGCCCGCGTGGTCAGCTCGTGGCGGGCCAGGAGGTCGCTCTCGGAGACGACTCCGACGACATGATCGTCTTCGTCCACGACGGGGACTCCGCTGATGTCGTGCTCGGCGAGCATCTTCGCCACCTCCCTGAACGACGTCGCGGGGACGGCGGAGACCACGTCGTCGGTCATCAGACCGCCGACCTTCATGTGCTTCATCGCCGCGCCTCCTGTTCGAGGGTTCGGACGGTGCGCTGTCCCGCCTCACCACCCTCCAACGGACGCTCGGGAGCGGCGAGGGCCGAATGGTCCACCTTCCGGACCGAACGGGCTCGTCGCTGCCGGTCCTGCCCGCAGGGGTAGGACCTTTGGTCCCGTCCTTGGCCCCAGCGGCCCTCCGGCCGCCCGGGACCCGCTGTGCCAGGGTGGGAGTAGTCCCTCGGACCGCGTGAGGAGGAGCCATGGGCGGAACCACAGCCCGTTCCGGCCTCGGCAGGGTCGTCGTCGGCGTCGACGGATCACCGTCCGCACGCACGGCGGTGATGTGGGCTGCGGCGGAGGCGACCCTGAGGGGCAGCACGCTCCGCCTCGTTCATGCGGCGGATACAGACCCACCGGTCCAGTTCCTGTCCCAGGCGGAGATCGTCACGAGCCGACAAGCGGGAAGCGAATTGCTCGACCGGACCGCCGAGGCGATCTCGGCGCGCCACCCCGGGCTGGCGGTCGTCAGGGAACTCACCGATGGCCCAGCCCCCGGCAGTCTGCGACGAGCCGCCGCCCTGACCGGCACGATTGTCGTCGGACACCGGGGTCTCGGCGGGTTCTCCTCGCTGTTGCTCGGATCGGTCGGTCTTGAGGTCGCGGCCGGTGCTACCACGCCCGTGGTCGTGGTGCGCGGGGCCGCGGAGCCCGTCGAGGCCGGCGTGGTTCTCGCGGCGATCCGGGACGAGGCCGACCTGGGCTGTGCCCGTGCCGCGGCCCGCGAAGCCCAGCTGCGAAAAGCGCCGCTGCGGCTCCTGCACATTGTGACCGTGAGGCTGTCCGTCGGCTCCCGGGCGGCGTTGCGCAACGGTGGCAACGGGACCGCCCGCGAGCACGTACGCGTACCGTCCTCGGTCGCGGACCGGGTCCAGGAGGAGTTCCCGGAACTCACCGTGCACGCCGACGGCCAGCAGAGCCACAGCGTGCCCGGAGCCCTCGTCGACGCCTCGCGCCACGCCGACCTTCTCGTCATCGGCGGTCGAAGGGCGCCCGGATACCTCGGACCCACCATCGGACGGACCACACTCAGCCTGCTCCAGAACGCCCACTGTCCTGTGGAGTTCATCCCCCGGCGAGGACCCGGACACGGGAGCACGTCATGACACGCACCACGGACCGCCGTGACATCGTCGTCGGAATCGACCCGGTCGAGAACTGGCTCCTAGCCCTTGCCTGGGCTGCGGACGAGGCCCACCTGCGAGGAGCGGGACTGCACCTGATGGTCGCCGTACCCCCGCCGCACGACACCCAGCACGTCGACGACACCCCTCGCCACCTGGCTCGGCGGCAGGCCGGCACGGAAGCTTTGCGTACGGCACTGGCCTGGGCGCGTGCTCGGCAGCCGGACATCACTGCCACCTCCTCCCTTCTCGACGGATTCCCGGCAGGAGTCCTGGCCGGCCTGTCACGCGAGGCCGAGATGATCGTGCTGGGCTCCCGGCATCTCAGTCGTACCGAGGAGTTCCTGAGCGCCGGGTCCCTGGTCGTTCCGGTCACAGCGAAGGCGCACTGCCCGGTGGTCGTCGTCGGCGACGCGGAACACGTCACGCAGGAGACGCCCTACCTCGTGGTCGGCGTCGACGGCAGCGAGACCTCCCGGGCAGCCCTGGCCTGGGCCTCCGAGGAAGCGGACCTCCGGCGCTGCGCACTGCGTGCCATCGCGGTCTGGCAGCCGCCCGTCTTCTCCCTTCACAGCGGTGACACGCTGTTCCACGCCGAGCGCCGCCTGCTCTCGGAGACCACCGCGGGCTGGGCGGAGAAGTATCCCGACGTCCGGCTCACCCACGAAGTGCCCATCGGGTCCCCTGTCGAGATGCTCGCTGACACAGCCGAGCACGCCCTTGCGGTCGTCGTCGGTCGTCGGGGTCGCGGCGGATACACCGGGATGCGCGTCGGCTCCGTCGTCCACGGGCTGCTGCACCGTGCTCATTGCCCGGTGATCACCGTCCCTGCCGGGTGAGCGAGCCATGACGGCGTCGGTGGACCGGACACTCGCCTCGGTGCGGGAGACGACGGGACTCATCGAGTCGGAGGCCACCCGGAGGCTCGCCGATACGGCCCCAACGAGGTGGCAGCGAGGAAGCCCGTACGGTTCCACAAGCGGGTCCTGGCCCAGCTGCTCGAGTCGCCGGACGCGCTCGCGGCGGCCCGCCAGGAGGCCGCGCGCCTGGCCGCCCTGGGATACCGCGTGCTCGCCGTGGCATCGGGCGTGCGGAACGACATCCCGAGCCAGGTCACCGTAGCGGAGTCCGGGCTCGCGCTCCTCGGCCTCGTCGCGCTCGACGACCCGCCCAAGCTGCATGCCGCCGCGACCCTGGCCTCCTGCCGTGCGGCCGGCATCACTCCCGTCCTCATCACCGGGGACCATCCAGCGACGGCTCGGGCGATGGCTTCGCACGTTGCTCTCCTGGGCGACGGCGAGCCGGAAGGCCGCGTCGTCACGGGGGCGGACGTGGCCGCGGGCCGAGTCGCCGACCTCACCTCGGTGCGGGTCTTCGCCCGTACGAACCCCCAGCAGAAGCTGGACATCGTAGAGGCGTGGCGCGCCGGAGGAGCGGTGACCGCGATGACCGGCGACGGGGTCAACGACGGCCCTGCCCTGCACAGGGCCGACATCGGTGTCGCCATGGGGGCGCGGAACAGAGGTGGCGCGGCAGGCGGCGGACCTCGTCCTCACCGACGACGAGCTCTCGACCGTAGTGGCGGCCGTCGAGGAGGGCAGACGTGTCTACGACAACATCCGCCGCTTCCTCGTGTACGGGATGGCCGGCGGCGCGGCAGAGATCCTCGTGACGCTCATCGGCCCGCTCCTGGGACTTCCGCTGCCTCTCCGCGCGGGCCAGATCCTGTGGATCAACCTCCTGACACACGGTCTCACGGGCGTCGCAATGGGTGCCGAGCCCGCGTCCCCGGGAGCGATGCACCGCCCACCGCGCCCACCTGACCAGCACATTCTCGGCGGCGGTGCCTCGCAGAGGCTGCTCCTCCTCGCGGTTGTCGTCACGGTGGCCTCCCACGGCGTGGGACTCACCGCCCAGGCGCTGGATCTCGCCTGGCAGAGCGTCCTCTTCCTCGCCCTGCTCGCCGCGCAGCTCGGCGTCGTCCTGGGACTGCGCACCCGACTTCTGACCAAGGAGAACCCCTTCCTCCCGCTGTCCGTCCTCGCCTCTGCCCTTCTCGCAGCGGCAGCCCTGTACGCGCCCTTCCTGGGCTCGGTCCTGGAGACCGAGCCGCTCGGCTGGGCAGGCGCCGGGATCGCTCTCGCGTGCGCACCCGCCGCATTCGTGGCGGGCCGCGTCCTACGGACCGCCTTCCACCCAGCGGACCCGACAGGAACCGGTGCCTCATCCGGACTACGGTGAAACTGCGCGCGCTGGGTGCCGCCGGGGTGCTTCATGCGCCCGGAGGTGTTGATGGCTAGTGAGGGTCCCGAGCCCGCGGACGGCAGGATTCCGCGGCTGAGACTCGACGAGCTGCTCGTCGAGCTCCAAGTGCGCATCGACGAGGTGCGGGGCACCAGGGACCGACTCCACGGGCTGCTCGAAGCCGTCATGGCCGTCGGCCGTGAACTCGACCTGTCGCAGGT